>WRIJ01000001.1 GCA_009782785.1 Propionibacteriaceae bacterium
CAAACCGATCAAAACCAACATAATGTTTAGACAACACAACCCGCTGATAAGACATAACACCAACACCTCCATGCGACAAAGTGTTGCAACCACCACTAGACCACAAGGTATCCAGAATCCACACTGGCCACCAGTGGGAGTCTGCCGAATTCACTCACCACCACCAGACTCCACATCGGAGAACTCACTGGCCTGGATTCCTGCCAAGTCGGGCTGGTGCCCTCCGCGGAATGACCGGGAAAAGGGTGTCGCAACGCAACGTCTGTGCATGGTCACTGCAAGACAGTTGCGGCCCATGAAGGAAACAACTACCTAGTCACACTATGAGATGGCAGCATGTTTGGTGGGCCAGTGTGATAGATTTTGGGAAGATTTTGGTCCATCACCATCACGGCCATTCATTAAAGGAGTATCCATGACGAATTACAGTCCCCCCCCCGTTAGCCCGCAACCAGGTGGCTACCCCCCACAGGGTGCCTACCCGCAACCAGGTGGCTACCCGCAACCAGGTGTTGCTCCTGGTTATGCCCCCGGTTACGGAGCCATGCCAATGAGTCGACCCAGAAACACATTCCTCTTCGTTGTCTCTATTGTTCTCTGCGTTTTTGCAGCCATATCTGTTATTGGTGTGATTTTTGAATTCATCGTAGTAGCAGAACTAGCGGACTGGATCGGCCCTCTCGCTTGGATATTAGTCTTCTTGGATTTGCTCATAGTAGGCTTCGTCATTTTTGCTTCTATTGTGGGTATCAAAGACTCGGCTAATCCGAACAAGGCGAAATTCCTGATGATCATTGGCATTATCTATGCCAGCATCGCGTTGGTGACTTTTATCCTGAAGATTGTTGGCGGGCAAAATGTCGGTCTCGCGATCGTAGGTCTGATATTGCCCATTTTGTACGTCGTCGCTGCCATCATGCACAAAAACTTCTTTGGCCCCCGCATTGGAGTGCCACAACCTGGAATGGTACAGCCAGGGATGCCTGGCCAATACCCCGGTATGTGAGATATTCTTCTCTGAGTAGTGGTTTGTGTTGAGGCAATGCGTCTTCCCCATAGCAGTGCCTTCACAGCCACTGACAGGGCGCACCTAGCTCTTGCTGGGTGCGCTCTGTACTATGGCGGACGATAAGCGAAGGTTACAGATAGGTCACGATTGGGTGATAATGATTGCTCAGTGCACTGCGGGGTTCTAGCCTTGTTCTATGCCTGCCAGTTGTCCGCACAAGGCTCAAAAGCCACTGACACCACTGTTGTCATGCAAGGTCGACTTGAGGCACTTTATCCCTTCGAACAAAGGAATGTGACTTATGCGTCATGGCAAGATCATCGCCGCGCTGTCTGCAGCGGCACTCGCCCTCACCAGCTTAACTGGGTGTGGCAGTAAAGAACCAGACTTAGAAATCTTTTCATGGTGGGTAGCAGGCTCTGAAGCCAATGGACTCGCCGCTCTCCAAGATGTCCTAGCTGAGAAATACCCAGACATCACCTTCGTCAATAATGGCGCCTCCTGTGGTGGCGGTTCTTGTAAGGATGTTCTCCAGACCCGTATGGCCGGTGGAAATCCTCCGGATTCATTCCAGGTTCACGCTGGTGCTGAGGCACAGGATTACATCACTGCTGGCCAGCTTGAAGACGTCTCTTATCTCTATGAAGAATTTGGCCTCAACGATGTCTTCCCTAAGGATTTGGTGGACATGCTCACCCAAGACGGGAAGATCTACACGATTCCTTCCAACGTCCACCGTTCCAATGTGATCTGGGCTTCTGTTGCTTCCCTGGAAGCTGCTGGCCTCAACACTGAAAGCGCTTACTACGAATCTATTGATGCTTTCATTCAAGCCCTCGACAAAGCAGTTGCTGCAGGCATCGAGAAGCCACTTGCGGTCGGCACAACCTGGTGTCAGGTCCATTTGCTGGAGACCGTGCTCATGGCTGATCTTGACCAAGCAACCTACAATGGCCTCTTTGATGGCACCACCGATTGGGCTGGGCCTGAAGTCAAGGTCGCCCTGGATCACTTTGCCAAACTGATGACCTACACCAATGTTGATCGCGACGCCATGGACTGGGAACCAGCAATGGACAAGATCTTTGAAGGCACTGCTGTCTTCACCATCATGGGTGACTGGGTTCCTGGTGCTCTGGGTGAAAAAGTGGAAGGGACCGACTATCTGTGGGCACCCTCTCCAGGCACACAAGGCACCTATGGTTTCTTGGCTGATTCCTTCGGTTTGACTGTTGGCGGGCCAAATCCTGATGGCGGAAAAGCGTGGCTTGATGTTATTTCATCGCGTGAAGGCCAGATTGCTTTCAACAAGGTCAAGGGTTCCATCCCTGCTCGTACTGACATTGATCTCACTGAATTCCCGGCCTATCAGCAAGCCGCTGCACAATCTTTCTCGAATGACAAGATTGTCGGCTCGATTCAGCATGGCGCCATGGCCACTATTCAGCAGGGTGACGATACCGGTCTTGCTGTGTCAAAATTCACTGGAGGAGCAATGGATGACGCTGCTATGGCAGCCCTTCAAGCTGATCTAGTGAAGGCATATTCTTCGTAATCTCCCCTATTCATCATGTTTATCACAACCCGCGAAGCAACCTCTTGGTTGCTTCGCGGGTTTCATGCATACTAAGACCATGAGCACTCCGACCCCGGTGTATCATCGCAAACCGACCAAGTTTGTCCCTCGGTTCAAAAGGTATGCTCCGCCACTGGCACTCTTGGCTCCTTCCATCATTCTCATTGGAATATTTGTTTACTATCTTATTTTCCGCGCTGCTCACATGTCGATGACGAACATGGAGACAGCTGAGCAAGCTGCCGGAAATGCCCCGGTTGAGTTTGTCGGTTTGGATAACTATGTCACTTTGCTCCGCGACCAGGATTTCCAGCATTCATTGTTGAATCTGCTCCTCTACACAGTAGTGTTTATCGGCGGGACAATGGTTCTCGGATTCTTCTGGGCCTGGTTGCTGGATCGCCGATCCAAAGCTGAAGGAATCTTTCGTTCCCTCTTCTTGTTCCCCTTCGCTGTGTCGTCTATTGCTGCAGGTGTGGTCTGGAAGTGGCTACTCAACCCTATTCAAGGAGCCGATGCGACAGGTGTCAACAGACTCTTTCAGACCATTGGATTAGGTGGGCTCCAAAATGGTTGGACAAATTCCCCCGACAATGCTGGGTCACCTGGGATAGGAATCATCGCGGTTGCTATACCAGCGATCTGGCAAATGGCAGGGTATGTCATGGCGCTCTTCCTCGCTGGGTTTCGAGGGATCTCTAACGAAATGAGAGAGGCAGCCAGAGTTGATGGCGCCACAGAATGGCAACTTTATCGCCACGTGCTCTTTCCCCAATTATCACCAGTAGCCCTCTCTGCACTGATCATCTTGGGCCATATGTCCTTGAAGGTGTTTGATCTTGTCATGGCTTTGACAGGTCATGCGGTCTACGCCACACAGGTGCCAGCTATAACATTATATAACTTCTTCAAGAAGTCTCAGTACGGGTCGGCTTCAGCTGTTGGCATTATCTTGTTAGTCATCATTGCTATCGTCATCATCCCTTACCTGATTCACATTGCGAGGGAGGACAAATGAGCACGACTGTGGCCCCGTTGAACGACAAGGCTGTTGAGGCTCGCCATGTGAGGCGAGGATTCGACTGGGGAAGACTTGTGCGGTATTTCCTCCTTTTCATTGGTCTCGTCTTCGTTCTTATTCCGGTTTACGTGCTGGTCATCACGTCATTCAAAGAGGTGAGCGATGCTGGACCATCGAGAGCCTGGGCCCTGCCGGAAAAATGGTCAGTGGGTGGGTGGCAAAGAGCCTGGGGAGGTTTTGACGCCATGCCAGCGATAGGGCAGGCCCTCGGGCGTACGCTTCTGATGGTTATTCCTGCTGCCCTCATTTCAAGTTTCCTGGGATCCTTGAATGGATTCGTCCTCTCCAAGTGGCGCTTCCCCAAGGCAAACATAGTGTTTGTCCTACTCCTTTTTGGAATGTTCATTCCCTATCAGGCTGTGATTATTCCGCTCTACCAAATGGTGGCAAACATCCAAGCCACAACCTTTATTAGCCCGGGTATTCCGTCCCTCATCATGTTGCATGTGATTTACGGAATTCCGATCACCACCCTCATCTTCAGAAACTACTACCACAATGTTCCCCAAGAGCTGATTGAAGCAGCTCGAGTAGATGGGGCAGGAATGCTCGCAACTTATTGGCGAATTATTCTCCCCATCTCTATCCCCAGTTTTGTCGTTGTGCTCATTTGGCAGTTTACGTCTGCGTGGAATGATTTTCTCTTTGCGATTTTCTTCGGTGGGGTTCCACAAACCCAAGCACCGGTGACTGTCTCCCTGCAATTTATCGCGACCGGTTCGATGTACGCTGACCATGGTGCCACCATGGCAGCAGCACTTCTTGCTTCTGCTCCGACCATGCTGGTCTACATCTTGTTGGGACGCTATTTCATTGGGGGTCTCATGGCTGGATCAGTGAAAGGCTAGTAACCTATTCACACCGGGAGCGCAGACAGCCCTGAGAGGTAGTTCATGAGTCATAGCAGTGGCAAAAAAGCAGTGTTGGCTGCCTTAGGTGCGAACCTGGCGATTGCCACGATGAAACTTGTTGCCTTTGCGTTGACACGAGCCTCGTCGATGCTTGCGGAAGCCATTCACTCCTTCGCGGATTGCTCCAATCAACTCCTGCTACTCATGGGAGCCAAATCTGCCCAGAAGAAACCCGATGATCTCCATCCGTTTGGATATGGCCGTGAACGATATCTCAGTGCATTCCTGGTCTCCATCATTTTGTTCACCATGGGTGGGATATTCGCACTCTATGAGGCCTATAGGAAAGTCGCTGAGATACGTGAAGGCCACCCATCCCAGCTCCTTGAATCGTCGTGGTGGTGGGTCCCTCTGGCGGTCCTCGTCGGTGCCATGGTGGCCGAGTCTTTGAGCTTGCGTACGGCGGTGAAAGAATCACTACCGGCAAAAGGATCCTCCTCGTGGTTTCGGTTTATCCATCAAGCGAAATCTCCTGAACTGCCTGTGATCCTTCTCGAGGATGTGGCGGCCTTGTTAGGGCTTATTTTTGCTTTGATTGGTGTGGGAATGACCCTCGTGACCGGATGGTCCGGGTGGGATGCTATCGGCACTGGGCTCATTGGTGTGCTCCTGATCGTTGTGGCTTTCATTCTCGCGGCAGAAACCCGGTCGCTCCTCATCGGGGAATCAGCATCGCCAAAGGACATCACAGCCATTGCCGAGGCACTGACCACGACACCAGGAGTCTTGCGGCTTATCCATATGAGGACGATTCATCTCGGACCAGAAGAGATCATGGTTGCCGCGAAGATTGATGTGGAAAGAAACAAAGAAACCGCTGAAGTGGCAGCCATCTTGGACCTGGCTGAGGACCGGGTGAGGTCAACCAATTCCATGGTGACCTTGATGTATCTCGAACCTGACCTCTACCGCAATCCGAATACTGAGACACACCAAGAATGAAATGCCCCACTGTGAGCGGAAACTGAGCCGTCAAAGTCAAGTATTGGCAGATTCTTTTGAAACTTTTGAGATTTCTCGCATCCCAATTACCCAAAACGCTATGATGTGGCATGTAATCGTCAGTCTCCCATGCAACTGATATCTCACCAGGTGCACAGGGGAGCCCCACGGTTAGTAGTCCCCAAGGAGCGGAGTTCGAGTGACTTATTCAATGGACGGTTGGCAAGAGCCAACTTTTAGCGAAAACCTAGAGAGGGCTGGCGTTACACGTCGAGACTTCCTCACTTATTGTGGCAGCCTGGCTGCCATTTTTGCAGCCGGTACGACCGTACTAGGTTCTGCAAGTCCAGCCTACGGCGAACCGGATGTCACAGCTGAGGACATCGCACGTGCTTTCGACTCTGTGAAGAAACCGAATGTGATTTGGTTGCAACTCCAGGAATGCACCGGATGCATGGAGTCTGTGTTGCGCGGGGCCGGGACAACGGTAGAAGACGTGGTGCTCAATTTGTTGAGCGTCAACTACAACGAACTCGTCATGGCAGCCACTGGCGAAGCGGCCAACCAGGCTCTCGAAGACACAGTCAAAGAGGGCGGCCACATCCTGGTCGTCAATGGGGCAGTATCCCGCAAGGATGGTGGAGTCTGCTGCATGATCGGTGGAGAAACATCTGAGAACCTGTTGAAGAAGTCAGCAGAAGGTGCAGCAGCGATCTTGGCTGTTGGCGCCTGCTCTGTTTATGGTGGTGTCCAAGCAGCCGCACCGAACCCCACAGGAGCTGTCGGGGTCGACACGGTCCTCGGGAATCGCTCGGTGATCAACGTCTCTGGTTGCCCGCCCATCGCTGAAGTGATTTTGGCAACCATCGCGTACTTCCTCACCCACGGTGATCCTCCAAAGACTGATTCCCAAGGGCGCCCACTGTTCGCCTATGACCAGCGCATTCACGACTCCTGTCAGCGGAGACCACACTTCGATGCCGGGCAGTTCGTTCGTACCTTCGATGATGAGGGTGCCCGTAATGGCTGGTGCCTCTATCACGTCGGTTGCAAAGGCCCGAGTACGTTCAGTGCATGCCCCATCATTCAATGGAATATGCATACGTCGTGGCCAGTGAAGACTGGAAACCCGTGCATTGGGTGCACAGAGAAAGACTTCTTCGACAAGTTCACCCCCTTCTTCTCCCGGTTGCCTAGCGTTCCAGGTTTCGGTGTGGAAGGTACCGCCGAAAAGGTTGGACTGGGACTGGTTGCCGCAACAGCTGTAGGCATCGGCCTGCATGCTGGTGCTACTGCCATCCGCAAGTCGGCCGCCTCGAAAAACTCCGAGGAGGAGCCTCTGGCTGCCTTCGGTGATGAATCATCCACCTCCGCCAATGCCGCTGACGCGGCACGCACATCCTGAAAGGAATAAAACATGGCAGACCGCGTCGTTATTGACCCCATCACTCGCATTGAGGGGCACCTACGCATTGAGCTCGAAACTAGTGGAGGAAAGATCACTGATGCTTGGAGCTCGACAACCCAATATAGGGGTTTTGAAGAAATCCTTGTCGGACGTGACCCGAGGGATGCTTGGGCATTCACCAACCGCATTTGCGGAGTGTGTACGGGCACCCACGCCCTGGCTTCCATCTCCGCAGTTGAGAACGCTATCGGTTCACAACCTCCTGAGCAGGCTGTTCTCATCCGCGACATGATTCTCTCAGCAACAGACATCCATGACCATGTGGTTCACTTCTATCACCTGCATGCTTTGGACTTTGTCAATGCAGCTAATGCAGCTAGTGCTGACCCACAAAAGGCCGTCGATTTTGCCAAGTCCATCGGCTCAACCTGGAGAGGCAATAATCTCACCCGCATGACTGAAGTGCGCGACACAGTGAAGAATCTTGTTGAGTCAGGGCAGTTGTCTGTGTTCACTGGTGGATACTGGGGACATTCAGATTATCGGCTCCAGCCAGAAGCTGATCTCATGGCTGTGGCCCACTACCTGGATGCCTTGGAATTCCAGCGTTCCATGATTCGTATTGTCACCACCTTTGGTGGAAAGAATCCTCACCCCCACTTCCTCGTTGGTGGAATGGCGTGCACGATCGACCAGAATAAGTCGGAAACAGTCAACCAGGTTCAGGTCTCTCAACTCCAGGCATGGATAGCTGAGATCAACGAATTTGTGGCCACCTGTTATGTCCCGGATGCTATGGCGATTGTGGGAGTTTATAAAGACTATTTCGACATTGGTGCAGCGAACCCCAACTACTTGGCTGTGGGTCTTGCTGGGGCAACATTTAGTGGTGATCCCAATGAAGTGCCCAAGTTCCCCACGTCAAAAATGGCTGTGAAACCTGGAGTGATCTATGACGATGACTTCTCCCAAGTTCACCCCTTCGATCCCACCCTCATTGCTGAATCAGTGAACTCGACATGGCTGAGTTATGAAGGCGGGGAAAAGGCTCTCACTCCTGATAAAGGTCAAACCAAGATGGCCTACAGCGGGCCACAACCACCGTACGAATCCAAGACAATGGCCAGCGATGACTCTGTTTTGGTTGTCAGTCGGGATAGTGATTGGGATGGCAAGTACACCTGGTGCAAGGAGCCCATGTACAACGGCAAGCGTATGCAGGTCGGACCAGTTGCCCGTGTCATCATGGCGTACGCACAAGGCCATCCTCGCATGAAAGAAATCGTTGATGGTGCTGTGGCGAAACTCGGAATCACACTCGGACAGATGAACTCGACAGCAGGACGTGCCCTCGCTCGTGCGGCAGAGTGCTTGCTCACTGCCGAGATCCTCGCCCAAGATACCTTCCCGAAATTTGTGGAGAACCTCAAAAAGGGAAACATTGATGTCTTCGATGCCTCCAAGTGGGAGCCTAGCTCCTGGCCGAAAGAGTCCTCAGGATATGGCATGGTCGAAGTTGCCCGTGGAATGCTCTCACACTGGGTCACGGTCAAGGATCGCAAGATCGAGCGCTATCAGTGCGTGGTTCCCACCACGTGGCTTGGTGGCGGGCGAGATGAGTCAGGACAGATGAGCCCCTTCGAACATTCGTTGGCAGGGGATAAGAATCACCCCTTGGCTGATCCGAAACAACCTCTTGAAGTGTTGAGGACGATCCACTCCTTTGATCCTTGTATGTCCTGTGCAGTCCATGTTTTGGATGTGGATGGCAATATTCTCCAGGTGGCCCAATCATGACAACCACATCACCCGGCACCCTTGCTGAGGTTCCTCTACTCGTAGCAGGGACGGCCTATAGCCTCGGTGTGGTTTCTGAGGGGCGCATCATGACAATGGCTGCCGCTGCTCCTCCGGGCAGTGATGATCCTGTTGATCAGGCAGCGATTGCAGCACTGAAGGCTAACTATGTTGGTCTTGATGTTCCGCTGGTCGATGCCGCAGATGTTGACCCAGCCACACCAAAGAGGCGATACAGCATTACTCGCATTCGGGCCTACCATCGTCAAGATGGTGGTCGAGATGATCGTGTGATTATGCGTGGTGATCTGGATGCTGTCCTGGACAAAGTCGAAATCTCGAAAGAGGAACGTCGAGTCATTAAAAAGAATGCTGCTGCGGTTGTCCGCAATGGCTGGCGCCCCTTAGCGGTCGCTCGTGCCAAGGTCAATGCTAAGGATGAGGTCGGCCCTTTCCGTATTGAAGGGTTTGTCCCGGTCGCCCCTGAAGCCAGTCATGCCAAATTGGCTGATGTATCCTCAGGGCCAGCTGTGTTTGCCCGAGTACGAGTGTGGTCAGCATCCTTGCGTTTCCAGCACTGGTTGAATGTGGCGACGATCTTTGTTCTGAGCTGTACGGGTTTCTTCATTATGGATCCTTTCTTTGGAACAACCAGTGTTGAATCTGACGCTAGTGGCTACCTGATGGGGACGATTCGAATGATCCACTTCACTGCTGCTTTCATTTGGCTCATCATCGGTCTTGCTCGAATCTGGGCAGCGTTCATGTCACGTGATCGCTATCTTCGTTGGCCTACTTTGTGGCCGCTGAAGAAGAAGGAAGACGTGAAGAATCTTGGCAAGATTCTCCAGCACTATGCGCTGATAAAAGAGCATGCTCCGCTGTATTTAGCTCATAATCCTCTACAGCAATTGGCGTACACCTCGTTGTATGTTGCTGGTGGTTTTCAGTTGCTCACAGGTTTCATGCTCTATGGTCTCTACCACCCAAGCAGCAGTTTCTGGGCCTTTATTTCCACACCAGCGACATGGATAGGTATTCCCACTCTTCGCTTGATCCATGCCATGATGATGTTCCTGTTGTGGGCTTTTGTGCTCATGCACATCTATATGGTGCTGCGCAGTGAATCCCTGGAGCGTCACGGTGGGTTGTCAGCGATGATCAACGGTGGTGTCTGGGTCAGGCGTGGTTCTGAGCCTGTGGATGCCCCGAAGGTCGAGTGAGTTCGAGATCGACGAGTCTCTTCGCGATAGGTTTGCCGTCACCGTTTTGGGTGTCGGCAACCCGATCATGGGCGATGATGGTGTGGGGATCACACTCTTGGAGAGGTTGCGCCATGAGTACGGTGATCCCCGTGTTGACTTTGTTGATGGTGGGACAGGTGGACTCGAACTGATCCCCGTCGTTCAAGATGCGAGACGTTTACTCATCGTTGATGCCGTGGCTGGGGACACCCCCGGTGAGGTTGTTCAATTCGATGGTGACCAGATTCCAAGGATGATGCAAGCCAAACTTTCGCCCCACCAAATCAGTTTGCTGGATCTTTTTACTACGGCAAGAATGCTCGGTAGCGAACCTGAACATATTGCTGTGGTGGGTGTCGTACCCCAGTATGTCGGATTGCGTGTGGGACTGTCTGGAGTGGTGGAAGCTGCCCTCTTGCAAGCGACCAGCAAAGCTGGGGAGATCCTTCGCACATGGCTTGGTGAAGAGAATCTGGCATGAACACAGCCCCCAGTGATCCGCACCTTGACGACGAGGAGCAACTATCCCTTGACCATGTCAGCATAGGTGACGTCAAATTCATTCCCGGAGACAATTTTGCCTGCAGGCGAGCCGCACACTGGGCATGTCAAGGCAAAATACTGATCAATGTCTTGATCCTTGTCGCAGGTACCACACCACACACGCGCGGGAATTTCTTCAATCTCCAAGGTCGCATCAACGCAGATCGTTCCCTGGGTAGCGATAGGCCAGGCTCCTTCCAGAGCCTCGCGTACTGCACCACTGCGAACCCCCACACGCAAACCCAC
This sequence comes from Propionibacteriaceae bacterium, assembly GCA_009782785.1. GTDB lineage: Bacteria > Actinomycetota > Actinomycetes > Propionibacteriales > Propionibacteriaceae > WQYJ01. The sequence goes on from WRIJ01000001.1 coordinate 10,758, forward strand.
CTTGGTCACCGAAACCGCACCATAGGTGTCGGCAGCATGACGAACAGCGGCCACGACATCAGCCAACAAGCCCAGTTCATGCATGGATACCTTCTTTTTCACCAGGGACGATTGCCATGATACAACAGGTCAATATTGGTGCAGTGATCGATCCTGCTCCCGCTCGCGTACTAGTGAAACGAGACACCCACGGTGAGGTGGTGGAGGCTACCTTTGATTTGTCTGGGTTACCTCGGGTGGATTCTATGCTCATTGGCCGGAAGGTAGCCGATGTTCCTGGACTCGTTGAGCGGTTGTGTGGGATCTGCCCTGCGGCTCACCATCTTGCTGGTATCCGAGCTTTGGAGGATCTGGCAGGCATCACCCAGATTCCGCACTCAGCAGCTCAACTGCGAAGGCTATTGCACTACGGATCAGTGATGGCGATCCACGTCGTCTCACTGGTGGCAACCCACCCTCATGAAGCTCTCCTGCTTCGCCGTTTCGCCAAAGCCGCCATGGCTGCTGCAGGTTCCCCAGGACACTTTCCCACCACTGCTGTTCCTGGGGGAGTAGCAACTAGCCTTGATCCAGGTACGAGCCAGCAGTGCCTGGAGATGGCCGCTGAAGCCCTCGATGCAGCAACCGCTCTCGTCATGCAGACTATGGCCACTGAAGTACCCGCTGACCCTTTCACCGGTGCCAACCTTGCTCTGGTGGACGACGATGGCCTCCTTGACCTGTTTGGGGCCTATGTACGAGTGGTTGACCACCACGGCGAAGAACTGATCTCTCAGGCGGATCATCACCAATGGGAGACACTGGTGGCAGAAGCCATACCAGGGTCATCCTCCCCGAAACCTTTTCTTCGTGGATGGGGATCTGGTGCAGGGACCTATCGGGTTGGTCCGGTCGCTCAACTGCGGGTTGCCCCCCTGTCCACCCCACTCGCTGACGAATTCCGCCATCTCTGGAATGAACAAGGCCAGGGGGCTGCTCGAGCCCGAGCGATTAGCATTCTTCACTGTGTGGAGGCCATTGAGTCCATACTGTTGGATACCCAGTCCCATCAAGGTGAGCTGGTCGGTGCAGGTCACCATGAGCGTCTTACACGCAATACCGGTGTGGGATGGGTTGATGGGGCCCGTGGTCTGCTCGTACATCGTTACGTCACTGACCATGATGGCCTTGTCACAGATGCACAAATTTTGACTCCCACAGCACAAAATGAACCATGGCTGGGAGCCCTGCTCACCCATGAGGCTGCGTCGATGAGTGACTTGGGTTTCGAAGCTGCCATTCATGAAGCAGATCCATGCCTGCCCTGCTCGTCAGCACCTGCTGGTGCCATGGGGCTCCACGTGGAGACTGGGCAAGTATGAGAGGATGGTCCCATGTGCATTGCTGCTCCCGTACCCATTCTTGACATCAGTGAAGGTCCCATGGCGATGGGGCACGTACTGTGTGACGGTGAACCGCATCCATGCTGTTTTGCGTACGTACCTGAAGCGCGCGTTGGCGATTACGTCTTAGTCCAGAACGGATTCGCCACTCAACTCCTTGATGAGGAATCTGCTGCACTCAGTATGGCTGCCTTTGAGGAGTTAGCCAAGCTACCATCAGCGGTGCAATTGCCTTAGTTTTGTCCCGATTCCTCTTCCGGTGCTGCAGGTGGCGGCAGGACCGGCGGGCGTGGGCGCGGGGGAATCAGGTGAGCTCCGGCTTGGAGGCGCAACTTAGTGACTTCAGTGCGCATGGCGTTCATCTCATCGCGCAGGGCAATCAGTTCGCCACCCACATCGTGTTCCAGTGAAGAGATCTCCTCACCAAGAACAGAATTAACTAATGACTTGGGGTTAAGATCCGACACATTGAGGCCATCGAGGGGGAGATCAGAAAACTCTTCACCGAGCTCTGCCTTGAGTTGATCGGTGGCGTCGTTAGCAATTCCGCGCAGAAAATTGATGACAGTTGACACTTTTTTCACCATGGGAGGGATCTTGTCAGGGCCAAAAACCACAGCAACCAAGACACAGATGACAAGAAGCTCGGCCATGCCGATATCGAGGAACATCAGTGTCATAACCACAGTTTAGCCGCGTCGCTTACAGGAGGCGATTATTGCTGATAGGATCGTGAGACACACTGGCTCTGTTAAGAGGAGGTCCTTCATGACCGGTTTGGCACTGTGGATGCCTGGCATCTGGCAGATGGTTATCGTCCTAGTTATCGTGTTGCTCGTCTTTGGTGGAACGAGGATTGCTGGAATTGGGAAAGAATCTGGTCGAGCCATTCGAGAGTTCAAAGAAGAACTCAAGGGCCCAGAATCACCGTCTTCCCAGGGAGAGACTGCTGGGGAGGCAAGCACAGCAAAGCTGGAGGCCAAAGCCACTGAGCAGGCTGACTCATAAGGCAGGGGTCAATCGTGCCCAAGAAGGGTTCGCGCCTAGCGTGGCTGCGGGCACCCAAGTCCTCTGACACCCAAGGGTCGATGCCCCTGATCGACCATTTGCGTGAATTGCGCTACCGGTTCCTCATGTCGATGATTGCTATCGTGGTCTTGACAATCGTGAGCCTTTTTTTCCAATCCCAGCTTCTTCGCGTCGTCTTGTGGCCCATTGATCGAGCTGTCGAAATCTTCAACACCTCACGTCCCGATGATCATGTCGAAATGGTCACCCAAGGAGTCACCGCTGGTTTCGCCCTATTTTTCCGTGTAGGTCTAGTGGCAGGATTCATCGCCGCATGCCCAGTGTGGTTGTTTCACCTGTGGCGATTCATCATCCCTGCTGTGGGGAAAGCTCAGCGCCGTGTTGCCCGAGGGTTCCTTGCCGCCGCAGTCCCACTCTTCCTGCTTGGTGTTGGGGTGGGTTACTCGTTTTGTCCTCGAGGTTTTGCAGTCCTACTCGAATTCAATCCACCCACAGTGACCAACCTCAATGACGTGGGAACCTTCCTCACCTTTGAATTACGCTTGCTGCTCGTCTTTGGTCTGGCCTTCCAATTGCCGGTGCTCTTAGTGAGTTTAAACAAAGTGGGGTTGATCACGGGGAAAGCTTTGGGGAAATTCCGAGGCCCAGCCATTGTCTTGTGTGCCCTCTTCTCGGCCATCGCAACCCCGACCACCGATGCGTTCACCATGATGGTTTTGATGGTGCCCATGATGATCATGTACGAGATCGCCGAAGTGCTGTGTCGCATCGGTGATCGCAGACGGAGGAATCGTGGGGATGAAAGAGAACAAACACCATCGAGGTTCTCGAAGCGACAACCACCAGGCCACGTGGAGCTAGAATCCCACTAGCTCGCCAACACCCAGTCGATCCACTCACTAACACCCTCACCAGTCGTAGCACTGGTTCTGATCACTATTGCCTGGGGATTGATCTTGTGGATGTTAGCCACCAAGAGATCGATATCGAAATAGAGGTACTCAAGTAGATCGATTTTGTTGATGACTATCGCTTCAACATTGCGGAACATAACTGGGTATTTGAGAGGTTTATCTTCCCCCTCAGTGACACTGATGATCATGGCTCGTCGGTGGGCTCCCACATCGAATTCTGCCGGGCACACCAGGTTTCCCACATTCTCAATGAAAACCAGGTCGAGTTCATCCACGTTGAGACCGGTGAGCCCTTGGGCAACCATGGGGGCATCGAGGTGGCATTCACCCCCAAAACCGTGACCTGTGTTCAGCAAAGAGATTTGCGCACCGAAACCGGTGAGGCGATCAGCATCAAGTGAGGTTTCAATATCGCCCTCAATGACTCCACAACGTAATTGAGATTTGAGAACCTTCAGTGTTTCAGCCAGGAGGGTGGTTTTTCCTGCCCCAGGAGAACTCATCAGGTTGATAGCGCGCACATGGGCGGCGTCTAATAATTCACGGTTCCGTGCGGCTGCGCGGTCATTTTCTTCGAAGATCGCTTCAAGGACGCTCACCCGCTCACCAGCAGTGTCATAGTGACTATGGTCGCCGAGATGTTCCAGGTGGGTATCGTGGTTGTGTTCATGGGTGTGATCCCCATCACCATGACTGTGTTCATGAGTGTGGGCGGGGCCATGGTCATGGCTATGTTCGTGACTATGGTGAAGATCGTGTTCACCGTGGCTGTGTGCCGTACCATCATCGTGGCGATGGAATCGTCCCATATCAATCCTCCAGTACGAGCGAGGTCACCATGAACTCTTCACCAGTGAGGATGTCCACTTTCGTACTCTCGCAAAAGTCACACACCAGTATAGGTGTATCCCGCAGGGTGGTTTCCTTGAGACAATCCTGGCATTTCAGTGTTCCCTCGATGGAGTGAATCTTCAAGGTGGAACCCTCTAATGTGGTCGATGGTGTGACAAAATCCCAACAGTAAGCCAGTGTTGCAGGAACCACTTGTCGCAGGTTACCCACATCGAGTTCCACGACTCGTACTCGGCGTCCTCGTGCAGCCACCTCAGCGATAGCCACAATGGAGTGGCACAAAGACAACTCGTGCATGGATCCTCCAATAGACCAGGGTCTCAAGCTTTGCTACGCTCGTGGATATTCATCCTACGTCAAGGCAGGTCATCATGGTATCCGTGATTCGGCGCCAACTCGTGGTGACTGGGGTCGTTCAAGGCGTAGGGTTTCGTCCCCATGTTGCTCGGGTGGCAACCCAGTATTCCCTATCAGGGTTCTGCGGCAATGACGACAACTCGGTGTTTATTGAAGTCCAAGGAGCACCGGGGGATGTGGACGCATTTAGTGCCGAGGTTGTCGACACCAGTCCTCCCATGGCGAGCATTGTCCATATGACAAGCCACGACGTCCCCCTCGTCGATGCGTCAGGATTCCACATCGTCCCTTCACGCCGGGCAGCAGGTGCTTTAACACTGATACCTGCCGACGCTGCGATCTGTGCCGATTGTTGCGCCGATATGGATGACCCGGGCAACAGGCGCTACCAGTATCCGTTCACCACGTGTACCAACTGCGGGCCCCGGTTGACGATCATTCGCGATGTGCCCTATGACCGACCATTCACGACCATGGCTGGGTTTCCCCTGTGTGAGGCGTGCAACAAGGAATACGTCAATCCAAGCGATCGCCGCTATCATGCCCAGCCGATTTCCTGTTTCGATTGTGGGCCCACCGTGTGGTTGGAGACCAAGGATCATCCCCGTGACAGCGATGTGCCTGACGACACTCGCTCGCGCGAGTCCATGGCACACACTCTTGCCCAGGCTCGGGAGATGCTCGCGGGGGGAAAGATCCTCGCGGTGAAAGGTATCGGTGGATTCACTCTGATGTGTGATGCTCGCAATGAGGAAGCAGTGGACACTCTGCGCAGGAGAAAAAATCGCCTCGGAAAACCTCTGGCAGTCATGGCGATGACTCGCACGTCTGCTTCGTCTATTGCCGATTTCAGTGAAACCCAGTTGGCCACTTTTTCATCCCGCGAAGCCCCTATCGTGATTGTTCCCAAATCAGCCACCTATGATGTGGCAGAAGGCGTCGCTCCTGGGGTGAATGACGTCGGAGTGATGAAGGCGTATACACCACTTCACCGGCTCCTGTTCGATGATGACAATGACATCCTTGTCGCCACGAGTGCCAACTGGTCAACCCTGCCACTGACCTATTGCAATGACGACGCCAGAAAGGATCTAGCAGACATTGCCGATGGTTTCCTCATGCACAATCGCGAGATTCATGTCCCAGTGGAAGACTCAGTGGTTCTGGCTCACGGTGATCAGGTTTCTCCAATTCGGCGAAGCCGAGGTTATGCCCCCCTTCCTGTCGTGATAGGCCAGAAGGATCACTGCGTCTTGGCGGTGGGTGCTGAGTTGAAAAACACTTTCGCTCTGACTCGTGATGGGATGGCTTTTGTCAGTGCCCATATCGGGGACATGGGCTCGCTGGAAACAAGGTCTGCCTTTGAAAAGTCCGTCTCCCAGATGCTGGGTGCTCATCGTCGTACCCCAGAACTGATCGTGGTCGATAAACACCCCGGTTATGCCACCCGTGGGTGGGGGATAGCCACGGCAGAAGAACTCGGTGTCCCCGTGCTGGAGATACAACATCACCATGGCCATGCCCTCTCCCTCCTGGGGGAATCGAGGGAAGAACAACCGTCGACCTTTCTCGTCTTGGATGGAACAGGTTATGGGGATGACCAGACCATCTGGGGTGGTGAGGTTCTTCGCCTGGGGACCCACCCTCTTGACTATGAGCGCATCAACCACCTACCGAGTTTCGACTTGCCCGGCGGCGATTCTGCTGTGAGACATCCGTGGAAATCTGCTCTCGGTGTCCTGAAAAAGTACGGCATCGATGCAGCGGACGTACGTGCTTGGCAAGACGTCAACCATGGGGGAGGATCCCCCAGTCGCGATGAGGTTTTGGCGGTGTCTTCTCAATTGGATGCCCATCTCAACTGTGCCCAAACTACCTCTGCTGGTCGGTTGTTTGATGCTGCTGCTTCGATCTTGGGTGTGTGCCACCAGATCACGTACGAAGCTCAAGGCGCCATGGAGCTGGAGGCGCGGTCCTGCCACCATGATCATGACCTGGCGCCCACCAGTGTCGAGTACCTCATTGGTCACCTGATTGTCGGAATGAAAAACAGACGTGAAGTTGAGTGTCTTGCCCACGAATTTCATGTGGGGTTAGCTCACTTGCTGGTGGAGATGGTGCGGGAGTCACACCCAACGACCAGTATTGGTCTCACTGGTGGAGTCTTTGCTAATCGCTTACTCACCAGGGTTATCACGACCCGACTAGCTCAACACGGTCTCGTGGCGCTCACTCACCGGGTCGTACCTGCCGGTGATGGTGGTCTCTCTCTCGGGCAGGCGTACGCAGGTTATCTTCACCTGGTCAACTGATAGGATGATGAGGCTCGCCTGCCAAGAAGAGGATGGACATGAACGATACCTCGCGTCCGGCTCAGCGTACTCGCAGAACTCCGCTTCGTGATGTGTCGATTACCATGGCCCATGGCTCGGGGGGCAAAGCCGCAGCAGCTCTGCTGGAGGAGGTCTTCCTTCCAGCTTTCGGAAATCCAGCCTCTCTCAGTCTTCCTGATGCTGCCACCCTGGCAGTGGAGGCAGGGCGTATCGCCTACACCACGGATTCCTTTGTGGTTCAACCAATACGATTCCCTGGTGCGAGCATCGGTGAGTTAGCGATCAACGGTACCGTGAACGACCTCGCAGTCAGTGGAGCCCAACCGCGCTGGTTGACTGCTGGTTTCATTCTCGAGGAAGGGTTCCCTATCGAGGAGCTGCGCAGGGTCACCCAGGATATGGCCCGAGCAGCCTCGAGTGCTGGTGTGGAGATTGTTGCTGGCGACACGAAGGTTGTTCCGCATGGGGCAGCGGATCAAATCTTCATTAACACCTCTGGAATTGGGGTGATCCCGCCAGGGCGAACACTGGGAGAGGATCACGTACGCGTGGGGGATAAACTCATCATCTCTGGGCCTATTGCCGCTCATGGAATGGCGGTCATGATTGCGCGAGGCAACCTTGCCATCACGGCACCGATTGAATCAGATTGTGCACCACTCAATCATCAAGTCGAAGCGCTCTATGGCAGTGTCAATGTTGACGATGTTCGCTGGATGCGTGATGCGACTCGTGGGGGAGTAGCCACCGTAGTCAATGAACTAGCCCATGGGTCTGGTTGTGGCGTTTTACTTGCTGAGGAAGGGTTCACCGTTGAACCAGCAGTACGCGCTGCCTGCGATATGTTGGGGATCGATCCTCTCTATGTCGCTAATGAGGGGTGTTTCATTGCTGTGGTCAGTGAGGACTCCGGTGACCAGGCTCTCGAAGCACTGCGGGGCGCAGGGGCAATGAGAGCCTCGATCATCGGCCAGGTGGTCGAGGATCCTCCCGGGCTCGTGGGGGTGCGCAATAGTTTTGGTGGAACCCGTTTAGTGGACATGCTGGTCACTGATCCGTTGCCGAGGATTTGTTAAGGAGAGAACATGTGTCTGGGTTTACCGTGTGAAGTGGCTACCGTATTAGACGATGATCTAGCTGTCGTGTCAGTCAGTGGGGTAGAGCGAGAGATTTCGATAGGCCTGCTGAAAGACGAGGGTATCAAAGTCGGGGACTGGGTCTTGGTTCACGTGGGTTTCGCCCTGTCCAAGATTGACGCCCATGAGGCAAGCGAAACCTTGGAACAGATCAAGAAACTAGGGACCCTCTGGGATGACGAATTGGATGCCTTCTCGTCAACGGAGATCAGATGAAGTACGTCGACGAGTTCCGTGACCCCACAGCTGCCCGAGGGCTGATTGCATCAATTACTACTTTGGCGGAGCGCTTGGGGCGATCATGGAAATTCATGGAAGTCTGTGGAGGCCACACACACACGATCTACCGCCATGGCCTTGAACACCTGTTACCTCCAGCTGTTGAGTTCATTCATGGCCCAGGGTGCCCGGTGTGCGTGATCCCTTCGGGGCGTGTTGATGACGCAGTGTGGTTGGCGGGCCAAGAAGGGGTGATTCTCACCACCTTTGGTGACATGATGCGCGTACCAGGGAAAAACGGCAATCTGCTCCAAGCCCAAGCGCAAGGGGCGGACGTACGATTCGTTTATTCCCCCTTGGACGCGGTCAACATTGCCCAAGCTCATCGGGACCAAAAGGTCGTGTTCTTCGCTGTCGGGTTCGAGACGACCGCTCCCTCCACAGCGATGGCCCTCATGGTTGCGAAAGCGCGAGGAGTGAAAAACTTCTTCGTCTTTTGTAACCATGTTCTGATTAATCCACCAGTTCGTGCCATCTTAGAAACCCGCAATGTTCAACTCGATGGGCTCATCGGACCTGGCCATGTGGCTTCGGTGGTGGGGGCTGATCATTTTCAGTTCGTCACAGAAGAGTTCTCCACACCGATCGTGGTCACCGGGTTTGAACCACTCGACATTCTGCAGTCCGTAGCGATGCTGCTCACCCAATTCGACGAGGGACGCTGTGAGGTGGAGAATCAGTATTCACGCGTGGTTCTACGGCAAGGAAACCATGAAGCGATCAGGGTTCTGGACGAGGTTTTCTCCATGAGAGAATCTTTTGAATGGCGCGGTTTGGGTACGATCCCACACTCGGGGTATGAGCTGGCGGAAGAGTATGAACACCATGATGCTGAAAAGCAGTTTGATCTCCCTGGTGTCAAGGTTCCTGACCATCCAGCCTGCCAATGTGGGCTGGTGTTGACTGGTCAAATCAAACCCAATCAGTGCAAGGTTTTCGCTCGAGGTTGCACCCCAGAGACTCCTATTGGCACCTGTATGGTGTCCCCTGAGGGGGCATGCGCTGCCTACTATAGCTTTGGTCGATTGTCGCAGCCCTAGGGTGTGCGGTGCCAGTGATCGGTGATGGATCTCTCCAGCGATGAGGGCTGTGAGTGCTCAACCATCTCACTTCAGTCCATTCCAGCGGGACAGTTCTCTTGAGTTGACTGTGTCCGTCGATAGGGTGGAGGTGATTTCATAAGACATGACTGTTAGGAGAGATTATGAGATTGAATGCACCAACGAAGATTGTCTTCCTCATCAGCATTGCTATCATGCTTGTCGGGCTCATCATTTTCATTGCAACCGCCTCAAAGCACGGTGGTTGGACATGGGTGGCCTACCTGATTACTCTTGCTGGGGCGCTCCTGCTGACAGCATCCACCATCCTTAAAGGACTCTAGTCACTACGTGACAAACACCGGAAGGCTGCCTGGGAAACCAGGCAGCCTTCTTTAGTTGTCGACGGTAGACGAGTTCTACTTGTAATCCTCAGGGGTTACTCTCGCGAACAAGATTTCTTCCCCATCATTGGTCTTGTTATGAAATTCGAAGACGACATCGAAATCTCGCAAGGTTTGCATGTCTGGCTCTATTCGAATTCTTCTCGTAGCTTCTGCTTGAAGTTCACCTTGAAATTCTGCAATCTGTTCAGGGGTAAGGTCACCACTAGCAATCTCAGTGAGCGTGTAATTGAGGCGGATCAACCTGTCACCAGGGGCCTCAGCGCTATCGAACTGTAGGCCGTCATCGACCATGTAGGGAGCACGCTGGTTGAGTTCGTTTGCTGCCTCACGCAGAGCCCCATCGACACTCACTGAGCAGGCAGTCAACGATAATGCTGCGAGCACTACAGCGCCAAGGGTGAACAATCGCGTACTGGTTGTCTTCATCGAAAGTCCTTTGTTCTAGTTTCAACCTTGAGACTATGAAACTATCACAGTGGCTGCTCGGGCAGACCCCGCCTTGTCAAGGGCGCTGCTTCGTGGCGAACCTGGACCCCAATTCCATGAGTTTTGTTTCCTCATCAGTCGTGGCTTCGACAACGATTCCATGAGTGAGTGGCGCGCCATCATCAGTGACATTCACGTAGGTGAAGAACCCATCCACTACAAAACCTCCAGTCATCACTGACTCAACTCGTACGTACACCACCAAAGAGGAACGCCCCGCATAACACAAGGTTGAGGTGTATTCGACTTGATCACCTTTGTGTACTGGGGTGCGGAAAGATAGATCATTAATGTGAACGCAGACGATGTGATTTCTCCTGGTAGCATCGCAGGCCGCGATGAGCCCAGCCTCCACCATCCACTCCACACAACGACCGGCATAGAGTGTTCCATGGTGATTGAGGTCTTGACCCATGACGATATGACGCAAGGTGATTGGTTGGATCTTCATGACCATCACTCTAGCGAGCAGACAGGGCAATAGATAGAACACGACTATTGTTGATTCCCGGCGAGTCGGTGGGATCCTCTCACCGGGGCAGCACACGACCAGCTAGGGTGTAACCGTGAAACATCTGTTTGAATATTTCTGGTCCTCACCCTATGGCACCCCAGAAGAGCTGTGGTTCGGGCAATTCACGCTTCAGCATTTGGCTGCTCTCGTGGCCATGGTGGTTCTCATAGCCGCGGTAGTGTGGATCTATCGCCGATCCTCGATTCACAGACGAAAACTCATCCGCTTGGTGGTGGGAATCTGCGTGCTGTCCATGGAGCTGATTATTCGACAAGTAGGGTTCGTAGTCACGGGAATATATTCAGCAGGGATTCTTCCCCTTCACGCATGTGCTGCTGCGACCTTCTGTGTTTTCATTGATTCAATCAAACCCAATTCCTGGTGTCGGGAGTATCTCTATGCGATCGGATCCTGGGGCGCTCTGTGCGCGCTCATCTTCCCCGATTGGGCCGACCAACCTTTGATGAACCTCTTCACCTGGCAATCCTTCCTTGCCCATGGTTTCTTGGTCGCCTATATCCTGATGATTCTGGTCGCTGGAGAGTTCAGACCTTCAATTCACAACCTGTGGAAAGTCGTGGTGATCATGGCCATCTTTGTGATCCCATCAGTGATAGCAAACAATACCTGGGGTACGAATTTCTGGTTCTTAGCTTCAGGGTCGCAAGGATCACCCTTGGCTCCACTACAACAGATGGCAGGCAGTTACTATATTCCTGTTCTCGCAGTCTTACTCACGGTTGTGTGGCTGGTGATGTATCTTCCGTGGCTGGTGAAGAAGTCTCCTCGTGAATTGGGTGGATCATATGCCGACCAGTGAGGAACCTCCAGGCTCGTGAGGTAGGAATATCGACACCAGTCACCGTGTAGTACAACGTTGAGTCATCGTGAAGGGATTCGCTTTGGTCATCAAAAGCTTCATGGGTGCCGATCATGAGCACCTCATCACCAACAAAAATCTTTTCATCATCCTCAGGGAGGGTGATGACCTCCTGGTCGCGCACAATCATGATCGGCATTGCTGAAATGTGTTGAGAAGAATCCTGGGCAGAGTGAAAGAGATCACCAACGCGCAGAGAACCACGTTGAAGCCATCGTTCAATAGCTGGAGTCTGTTTCTCCCCAATCGTCATCTTGACAGCGCGAGGGGTAGATGGACCGACACGGTCCACGATCCTATTGGTCAATTTCTGAGCAGAACTATCGGTGAGCTCCATGATGGATTTCACAAATTCCCACATCCGAGGACTGACAAGATTGGCCATTGTACGCTCTGAAATCACCTGGGGAGGGAAAAAAGTAAAGTCCGGAAGGAAAGCATCGAGAAGCGGGAGTCGTGAGTGTGCACGCTGGCGTACAACCAAAAAGATCTCGGGATGCGAATGGCGTACGTGTGCAGCCAAAGCAAGATTGGCTGTATCCGAGGCGGCACCAGCAATCACAGCCTGGAAGTCAGTGAAATCATGGTCATCGCGTGGATCCATGATGGCTACATCATATTTCTCTCGGCGAAGGTCGTTAGCGATTTGTTCCCCGAAAGGGTCATCACTGATGACCAACCATCGGTCCACCTGTGCTCGGCGAGGAATCGGGGGAAGGGCTGTTCCCTCCTGGGCAATGAGCCACGTGATCAACCGGTAGACATAGGGGTGTTTGAGAGCCAAGACGAAAACATTGCCGAAATCATCAAAGGGGTTGATGATGGTCTGGGGATGGAAATCCTCCATTGCTTCAACAATTCGAGGAGTTGCTGCCCGAGCAATGACCGGTATGTCTGGTCGCAGCAAGGAGCAGTTCATGACAATCTGAAGATTGATTTCCTCATCTCCGGTCAGGGCAAGAACTGCTTCACAGTTATGGTGGCCGAGTCCTGCCAATCCTAAGGTTGCCGGATTGCACGCATCCCCAGTGATGCCGGGCACTTCTTGGCTCAGCATGTCAGTGGCGAGGCGCTCGATAGGTAGCTCCTGCTCATCAAGCACCACGATTCTCCTCCCTAAGCGGTCTAAGGCTTTGGCCACACTTCGCCCGGTGTAGCCGTACCCTGCAATGATCACGAAAGGTTCACGCATGTGGTTGATTGTTCGTCGAACTGACTGGGCCGCACGTGCTGATTGAAAAGCAGAATCTTGCATGAGTGACATGACTCGCGCAAGCATATAAGCCCATCCCATCACAGAGACATAAACGAAAAAGACTACCCACCAGCGCTGGTAGATCGAGAATTCGTGAGGTATCTCTCCGAAACCGATGGTGGTCGCTGTTGTTGAGAAGACATAGAAGGCTTCGAAGGCGCTCAATCGACCTGAGGATCCATCCTCTTGAACAATCCCAGGCAGCAAAGACAGTCCGATGATTCCGACAGTCATGATGGTAATGATCGCAAGAAGAGGGGTACGAAGGCGGCGAAGGGCAATGAAGATCGCCGTGGTGTTGGGGATCTCTGTTGGGATCTCCACTTCGGCCACGTGCAAGCTACGCGGTCGAAGTGGCGATTTCATTCGCCGACGGCGACGTGTGGGCATCAGCGGCGACGGAAGGAGGAGGTTTCGATGACCAGCAGGATCACCGACACGATATTGGCCAGGAGGGCCCCACCGGACAGCGACACGGTCGTGGAAACCATCTGCGGGGAGAGACCTTGGGACGCTGTCACGCCAATGGTGTACACCACCGCAGCAGCAATCAGTTGGATCTCAGCCACCAGGGAGGTTGCGAGGTGGACCGCACCGATTTGGGTACGATCACCCAGCTTCAACACTGTTGCCACTAAGCCGACCACAATAGCCGCATAGAGTTCTATAGGTGAATGATGCAAGGGGTCGGACATCTCTCCCAAAAAGAACCCAAAGTTCAATGTTGCAGCGAGAAGGACAAAGAACCCGAAAAAAACTTTCTCAAGACTCATAGGGACAAACTAGCATGATTTTGAGGTGTTCATGTGTCCTCAGTGCGCCGCAGGACTGTGGAGAGTTTCTCCGCAGCAGCGACAACCGCTGGAGCATGGAGACGCCCAGGGGAGCGAGTGAGGCGTTCGATGGGTCCTGAAACTGAAACAGCTGCGATAATCTTCCCCCCAGGGGCTCGTACTGGGGCTGAGACAGAAGCCACCCCTGCTTCGCGTTCTGCTACCGACTGGGCCCAACCACGATGGCGTACTGTCGATAAGGTTTCTGAAGTGAATTGAGCATGCATGAGCCCACGATGAATTTTGTCCGGTTCCTCCCAGGCAAGAAGAATATGGGCAGCAGAGCCGGCTTTCATGGACAGTTGGGCACCGATGGGAACAGTGTCTCGCAAGCCGGAAGGACGCTCAGATCCAGCAACACAGACACGGATCTCTCCTTGGCGGCGAAAGAGCTGGGAGGACTCCCCAGTGATGTCCCGCAACCGAACCAGAATGGGCCCGGCAGTGGATAGTAGTTTATCTTCGCCTGCGGATTGAGCTAGTTCCCCTAGTCGAGGACCGAGGACGAATCGACCATTGAGGTCGCGCCCGACGAGCCGATGGTATTCCAGGGCTACTGCGAGGCGATGTGCCGTTGGGCGAGCTAGTCCTGTGACCGTCACCAAACCGGCAAGTGTCATGGGCCCAGATTCCAGAGCCGCCAGGACGGACGTCGCCTTATCAAGAACGCCAACACCGGAAGTAATGTCCATATGTTGATACTAGCGTCTTGCCATATGAGAAGTCTAGTGAGATGATCAAACGATCACTGAAGGGAGAGATATGTCACGCACGTTGAGCCAGAAACTCTGGGATGACCATGTGGTCGCCCCCGGATCCCCAGGAGAACCCGACCTGCTGTACATCGATCTACACCTGTGTCACGAAGTGACCAGTCCACAAGCATTCGATGGATTGCGCCTCGCTGGTCGCCAGGTACGACGTACAGACCTCACCTTAGCCACCGAAGACCACAACACTCCGACAGAAAACATTCTCGAACCCATCGCAGACCCTGTATCACGACTCCAGGTTGATACTCTGCGCCATAATGCAGCCGAGTTTGGGGTGCGAATCCACAGTCTCGGTGATCGTGATCAAGGCGTGGTCCATATCATCGGGCCTGGGCTCGGGATCACTCAGCCAGGAATGACTATCGTGTGTGGAGACTCTCACACCTCCACCCATGGTGCCTTTGGTGCACTCGCTTTCGGTATAGGCACCTCAGAAGTGGAACATGTGCTCGCCACTCAGACTCTTCGGCTAGCCAAACCAAAAACCATGGCAGTCAACGTCCATGGGGTCCTCCCCGCAGGTGTCAGCGCTAAAGACTTGATTCTTGCCCATATTGCTCACGTGGGAACCGGTGGTGGAGCAGGTTACGTTGCCGAGTATCGTGGGGACACCATCGAAGCGATGAGCATGGAAGCTCGAATGACCATCTGCAACATGAGTATTGAGTGGGGTGCTCGGGCAGGAATGATTGCCCCTGACGAGACCACCTTTGAATACTTGTTGGGGCGACCGCACGCCCCGAGAGGATCGCAGTGGGATGAAGCAGTGGACTATTGGCGTACCTTGGTGAGTGACGAGGCGGCAGAATTTGATCGCGAGGTCACTATTGATGCTTCAACGTTAACACCCTTCGTCACCTGGGGGACCAACCCTGCCCAAGGGGTCGGAATTGGAGAGCGTGTTCCCGCACCTACTGACTTTGAGGACGAAACCGGGCGTATAGCTGCCGAGCGGGCCTTGGAATATATGGGGCTGACCCCAGGAACCCCCATGCGTGAAATCGGCATCGACACGGTCTTCTTAGGATCATGCACCAATGGCCGTATTGAAGATTTACGTGAGGCCGCAGCGATTCTCAAGGGGAAGAAAATTGCCCAGGACCTCCGCATGCTCGTTGTCCCAGGATCTGCACGAGTACGGGAGCAGGCCATGAAAGAGGGTCTCGATCACATCTTCATCGATGCTGGGGCACAGTGGCGAGAAGCCGGGTGTTCGATGTGTCTGGGTATGAATCCTGACACTCTGTCCCCAGGGGAACGCTCAGCTTCCACATCGAATCGTAACTTTGAAGGTCGCCAAGGCCCAGGAGGGCGTACACACTTAGTTTCACCCACAGTTGCGGCTGCTACTGCCGTACGTGGGCATCTAGCCGATCTCAGTGATCTGTGAGGAGGAGAAAGATGCAAGAATTCACCACACATACTGGTATTGGAGTGCCACTGAGGCGCTCGAATGTTGACACAGATCAGATCATTCCAGCTGTTTACCTCAAGCGTGTCACCCGCACTGGATTTGCCGACGCCTTGTTCCACGCCTGGAGACAGGATCCGTGTTTTGTTTTGAATAGTGAACCATATGCCCACGGTTCGGTTCTGGTGGCTGGTCCCGATTTTGGCACAGGGAGCTCCAGAGAACACGCAGTTTGGGCACTGATGGACTATGGATTCAAGGTAGTGATCGCGTCGCGTTTTGCTGACATTTTCAAAGGAAACTGCGGCAAGGCTGGCCTACTCACAGCCCTATTGAGCGAATCGGATGTTGAACAGCTGATGACCCAGCTAGAACAAAGCCCGGGCTTGAATGTCAGTGTTGACCTTCTTCACCAAAAGATCACTGCCGGGGAAGCAACATATTCGTTCGACATTGATGACTACACCAAACACCGTCTCATCAATGGACTCGATGATATTTCTGTGACCCTCAAAGACGAGAACCTCATTTCCCAGTACGAGGCGAACCGTGCAAGTTTTCTTCCTACGACTCTACCTATACTCACCAAGGAGTAACTCCCAGATGGGTATGACTCGGGGTTTCGTGAGTCAGTCTGCAATGATGGCCATTAGGCTAGAAACATGAGTCAAACCCTGTCAGAGGTTGGTGAATCTGGATTGATTGACCACATCACAGCGGACCTGGTCGCAGGATCACATCAGGTGGTCGGCCCTGGTGATGATGCAGCGGTCATCAGCGTCGATGGATCAGTTGTCTTGTCCACTGATGTGATGAATGAGAACGTCCATTTTCGTACTGATTGGTCGAGCGCATCGGATATTGGTCATCGCTGTGTTGGTGGCGCATTAGCTGACATTGAAGCAATGGGAGCAGTACCGAGTGGGGTTCTCATTGCTTTATCTGCACCAGCAACGACTGCTGTGTCTTGGCTCGATGGATTCATCGAAGGGGTGAGGGAAGAAATCGAACCCATCCATGTTTCTTTGCTTGGTGGAGATCTGTCAAGCGCAGCTCAGATTTCTATTGCTGTCACCGCCGTCGGTGACACTAGGGGGAATCCCATCATCACCCGCGCCGGTGCTCGCGTGGGCGATGTGATCGCCGTCACTGGGCGGTTGGGTTTCGCTGCTGCAGGGTTGGCGGTGCTTTCTCGAGGATTTCGCTCCCCACGAGTTGTGGTCAATGCCTATCGCCGCCCACAGATTCCTTACGGCGCAGGAGCAGAGGCAGTACGCCACGGTGTCCATGCCCTCATTGATGTTTCCGACGGTCTTGCTCAAGACCTGGGGCATATAGCAAAAAAATCTGGTGTTATCGCGTCACTTGATTCGCAGATGCTGATCATTGACGAAACACTCAAGGCTGTCGCCCATGCCACAGGGCAGAACCCCATGGACTTCATGATGGGTGGGGGAGAGGACCACGCCTTGGTTGGATGTTTTCCCCCAGGGGGTGTTCCTGTCTCCTGGAAACCTATTGGTGAGGTCAAGGACTGTGCAGACCTTGATCCTGGGGTCCTCCTCGACTCTCAACCATGGCTCGGAGCCTCGGGGTGGAGCCATTTCTGAACGCTCCACGGCGTGGGAGTCAGGGGATAGGGGTGCCAATAGCGTAGTCTCACGCGCATGGCGAGTCGTACACCACCCAAGACCCGCGCCCGGAAATCAGCGCCCAAAAAACGCTCTCCGCGCCAGCCCACGGGCTTACTTCCCACGATAGGTCGTGGGATCAGTGCTACATGGAACTGGGTCGCTGGTGGATTGGGGCGATTGGTTCGCAGTATCGGGCGCAGTGCGTCAGATATCCACCCCGATGTACGACGTGATGGTGTGGGGCTGCTCTTTATCATTTTGGGAATCATCTTGTCGGCGGCTTTCTGGTTCCATCTTCCCGGGTCTGTCGGAACAGGACTTCGCGTAGCCATCACAACAGTGTTTGGTGTGGGAGCTTATGGGCTTCCACTGATCGCCTTCGTGTCGGCAGTCCTCATCTTGCGTCATCGTCAAGGTGGTGGCTCAAGGCATTTGGTTCTCGGCTGGATTGCGGTGAGTCTCAGCTTTCTGGGTTTGCTTCACATAGCACGCGGGCTTCCCAAACCTGCGGATATGTCGGCTGTGCGAGGAGCCGGAGGGCTCGTTGGTTATATTGCTTCCTCGATCATTGCCCAACCACTGAGTGTGTGGGTGGCGACACCTGTGCTGCTCATCGTGGGCTTATATGGTGTTCTTATCTTGGTTGGTCGCCCCCTGGCTGAGATTCTTTCCTCTCTGACTACATGGATCCAAAAACTGCTCTTCCCACAGACCTTGATCACTGGGGATCAACCGAAAGACACAGAAGAAGCCTCAGAATCAACACAGGGGTTTCAACCTGAGGATTCCCCGCCGCGCCGTCGTAGCCGTACGCCCTCTGCCCCCAGCCAAGCAAAGAAGGCACCAGCACCAGACAATACGACCCCCTTGCGCCAAACACCGGTCGTCACCCAGGGAATGGAATACCACCTTCCTAGCCCGTCACTATTGGGAGTTGGTACGGTTGCCCAGACCAAGACTCAAGCCAGTGATCACACAGTGGCTGCGCTCCAAGAGGTGTTCCGCGAATTCGACATCGATGCTGAGGTCACTGGATATTCCCGAGGCCCCACAGTCACCAGGTATGAAGTAGAGCTCGGGCCTGCAGTGAAAGTGGAGAAGGTGACCGCGCTCTCGCGAAATATTGCCTATGCGGTGGCATCCACAGATGTACTGATCCGTTCCCCGATCCCAGGCAAGTCAGCGATTGGTATTGAGATCCCCAATTCTGACAAGGAGATCGTCTCCTTGGGTGATGTTTTGCGCTCTGGTCAAGCCCGCAAACAAACCCATCCTCTCACTGTTGCCCTCGGCAAGGATGTTGAAGGTGGATTTGTTGTCGCGAACCTGGCAACCATGCCCCACCTTCTCGTGGGGGGGACGACTGGTTCAGGCAAATCGAGTTTCATCAATTCAGTCATTGTCTCCATCATGATGAGGGCCACCCCCGATGAGGTACGCATGCTGCTTGTTGACCCGAAGAGGGTTGAATTGAGTCACTACAGTGGCATCCCTCACTTGGTGACACCTATCATCACCAATTCCAAGAAGGCTGCTGATGCTTTGCAGTGGGTTGTTCACGAAATGCAACTGCGTTATGACGACTTGCATGCCTTCGGATACCGACACATTGACGACTTCAACAAAGACGTACGTTCAAAGAAACTCACCCCTCTTCCTGGCTCGGAAAGGGAACTCACTCCTTATCCCTATTTGTTGGTCATCATCGATGAATTAGCTGATCTCATGATGGTCGCTCCGCGTGAGGTGGAAGAATCGGTGGTGCGCATCTTGCAGCTGGCACGGGCGGCCGGAATTCATTTGGTCTTGGCTACCCAGCGTCCGTCAACCGATGTTGTTACCGGACTCATTAAAACCAATACTCCAGCACGATTGGCTTTTGCTGCGAGCTCCATGATCGATTCACGAGTAATTCTGGACCAAAGCGGTGCAGAGAAACTTGTGGGGAGAGGTGATGGGCTCTATCTTCCCCAAGATGCCTCCAAACCTGTGAGAATCCAAGGTGCGTGGGTGTCGGATGATGAGATTAAATCAATTGTGGCCCATGTCAGTGCTCAAATCCCAGCCCAATATCGTGAGGATATTGTCGATGTTGTTTCCGAGACAAAGACTGTTGCCGAAGATATTGGTGATGATCTTGACCTTGCCCTTGAGGCGGCACGGCTAGTGGTCAACCTCCAACTCGGATCTACTTCGATGCTTCAACGCAAACTTCGTGTGGGATTCGCCAAAGCAGGGCGGCTCATGGACATTTTGGAATCTCGCGGGGTTGTCGGACCATCGGAAGGGTCCAAACCGAGAGAGGTTCTGGTGGCTCCTGATCAAATCGACGAGGTGCTCTCCTGGTTGGAGGGTTAATGGCTCCCATACCACTGAGCATCCGTTCCTTGGGTTGTGCCCGCAATGATGTGGATTCTGAAGAACTTGCAGCACGTTTTGTCGCTGGTGGGTTCACTTTGGTGGACACCGATGATGAAGCTGAGGTGATTGTTGTCAACACTTGTGGTTTCATTGAGGCGGCCAAAACGGAGTCTATCGACGAACTCTTGAGCGCTAGTGAGCTCAAGACAAAGGCCAAGAAAACCGTGATTGCCACCGGTTGTTTGGCACAGAGGTACGGCCTTGAGCTCGCAGAGACCCTGGGGGAGGTTGATGGAGTTTTTGGTTTCGACCACTATGAGCAGATTTCTTCCCGCGTACGAGAAATCCTGGAAAGAAAAACTGGTGCTCCCGGGCACATTGATGCCCGACGCCGTCTGCCTCTCGTGTCGAGGCAACTGCAGGAGGAACCCTCACAGCCTCGGTGGACACCGTCTCGTCGACTCAGGGTTGAGAATTCACCCATGGCACCGTTAAAAATAGCGACCGGATGCGATCGCCGCTGTTCCTTCTGTGCGATCCCCAGTATTCGTGGGCCTTTCACTTCTCGGCCAGTGTCAGACATTGTCGATGAAGCGCGGTGGTTAGTTTCCCAGGGGGTCAAGGAACTGTTTCTCGTCTCCGAAAACACGACCTCCTATGGAAAAGACATCGGTGGTGTGACCCTGCCCAAGCTGTTGGGTGAACTGGCTCACGTGGATGGTCTTGAGTGGATTCGCCTCAGTTACCTTCAACCAGATGAGGTCAACCTCTTGCTGGTGGAAACCATAGCCTCCACCAGCAAGGTTGTCCCGTACTTCGATCTTCCTTTCCAGCACGCATCCAAGAGTGTGTTGGAAAGAATGCGACGACGAGGAGACCAAGAGACATACCTGTCACTGTTGTCCGATATCCGTCGTCTCATACCGCACGTGGGCATACGCACTAACGTCATTGTTGGTTTTCCAGGTGAAACCGAAGAAGATCTGGAGATTCTTACTCAATTTCTGGGTAGTGCCCACTTTGATGCCCTGGGAGTCTTCCCCTACTCCGATGAGGAGGGCACCCATGGCGCGTCCCTTCATGGCCACCTTGATGATGATGAGATACGAGCTCGTACTGCTTCAGTGTTAGATTTCTCCGCAGCGGTGATGGCATCGCGAGCACTCGAGCGCGTCGGGGAGAAGGTCAGTGTTCTGGTTCTCGACGCTGACCATGGATCAGCGACAGGGCGCAGCGAGCAACAGGGCCCCGAAGATGGGCAGAGCTTGCTTTCCGCTCGATATCGGCCAGGTGACATCGTCGAGGGTGTCATTGATGATACGCAAGGGGTGGACTGGCTGATCCGCGTGTAGGATTGCCCCAGATGATCGATACGTCATCACCCCACGATGAGATTGGGTATCCATGAACGAGTCCAACACTGTTGTCCCCGTGGTTAACATTCCTAACGCTTTGACCGTCCTTCGTTTGGCCATGGTTCCACTGTTTGCTTGGATGCTTCTCTCCCATCCGGATAACATCACATGGCGGTGGATGACTACAGCAGTCTTTATCGTGGCCCTGCTCACAGATCTGGCAGATGGAGCTATCGCTCGACGAAAGAATCTCATCACGAACTTTGGCAAGCTCTGGGATCCTATCGCCGACAAAGCAATAACAGGCATGGCCATGATCGGGTTGTCGATCATTGGAGAACTATGGTGGTGGGTGACCATTGTGATCCTCATTCGTGAATGGGGCATCACCATCATGCGCTTCCTCATCGTCAAATACGGTGTACAAGCTGCTGACCGACTGGGCAAGATGAAGACCTTCTTCCAGACCATCGCCTTGGTCGGTCTGCTTGCTCCGTTTATCTTCCATATGGAAGAGCTTGTTTCTGGCCCATGGTATATGGTTTGCTTTTTCCTGCATTGGCTCGCGATCATTGCTATGGCTATTGCACTGACACTGACCATTGTCTCGGGGGTGAACTATGTTTTAGGCGCTTGGAGACTGCGTCAAAACTACCTGGCTACACATCCCCAGGATTCCTCACCCCCCGATAGTGGAGTCAAGAAAAACTCTGACGATCAGTGACATGGACTTCCCCTAGGGGTGATGTATCTCCACGGTAGAATAGTGTCATGGCCCATCCGCGTACCTATCTTCTTCGAGAAGCCATGGGCGAAACCATTCGAGATCTTCGAATTCACCAGGGGCGAACTCTGCGAGAGGTCTCCCAAGAAGCTCAAGTCTCTTTAGGGTATCTTTCTGAGATTGAGCGCGGCCAGAAGGAAGCCTCCTCTGAGGTCCTCTCTTCTATTGCTGAGGCCTTTTCACTCACTCTCGGAGAGCTCATCTCACAGGTCGCCACCACTGCGCTGGCCCACGAATCTGAGGCTGTCATCTTTCTTCCACGACTGGCGGCTTGATGCGCGAAGCAGAACTTTGGACACGACTCAATGATGTGTTGGGCTGCGATTATGCCCCAGCATGGGCAGATTTAGTGGTCATGGCCGATCTTGGTGGGCGGGTAGTCAACGAAGCGATCCAAGCCGGGATTCCCTATAAATCGATCTGGTTGGCTGTGTGTTCTCAACTTGAATTGCCGGAGAACCTGCGCTGATACCTCGACACGCCGGAACACCGCCGCGTATTCGAACAGGTGTTCGCTAGTATGGGCAAAGAGTTATCCACAGATAGGATCTCCCAGAGCAAAATGTCAGAGGTGGGTCCTATGGTTTACCTAGACGACCAAAAGAAAGGTACGAGATGGCAGCCACTGATCGTGAGAAGGCCCTGGAAGCAGCGCTCGCTCAAATTGAGAAACAACACGGTAAAGGGTCCGTGATGAAGCTGGGGGAGAGAACCCAGCAGGCCATTGAAGTTATTCCCACTGGGTCCATTGCTTTGGATATTGCTCTAGGGATCGGTGGAATACCTCGCGGGCGCATCGTAGAAATCTACGGTCCCGAGTCTTCAGGAAAGACAACATTAGCTCTGCACATGATTGCCCATGCTCAACAGCTGGGCGGGATCTGTGCCTTCATTGACGCCGAGCATGCCCTCGACCCTGACTATGCTGCACGACTGGGAGTCAAGACTGAAGAGCTCCTCATCTCCCAACCTGACAATGGGGAACAGGCTCTGGAAATCGCTGATACCTTGGTTCGATCTGGAGCTTTAGCTTTGTTAGTCATTGATTCTGTGGCTGCTTTGACTCCACGAGCGGAAATCGAAGGCGAAATGGGTGATTCCCATGTTGGTTTGCAAGCCAGGCTCATGAGCCAAGCCTTGCGCAAGATGGCTGGAGGTTTGGCGAATGCCAAGACAACAGCTATCTTTATCAATCAATTGCGCGAGAAGATCGGTGTCATGTTCGGATCACCGGAGACCACCACTGGTGGACGGGCCTTGAAATTCTATTCCTCCGTGCGTCTGGATGTTCGTCGCATTGAAGCCTTGAAGGATGGCACTGATGCCGTCGGTAATAGAACTCGGGTGAAGGTGGTGAAGAACAAGGTGGCTCCTCCCTTCAAACAAGCCGAGTTCGACATCCTGTATGGGGAAGGAATATCTCGCGAAGGTGGCTTGATTGACTTAGGTGTTGAGGCAGAGATCATCAGAAAGGCTGGTAGCTGGTTCACCTACGATGGTGAACAGCTAGGCCAGGGTAAAGAGAATGTGCGAGGTTACTTAAAATCGCATCCAGAGATTGCATTGGAGATCGAAGAAAAGATTCTCTCGTCTTTCGGTGTTCGACAGGCGGTTCCCCAGGGAGTTGATCCAGCAACTGGAGAAGTGAGTTTCTAGTGTCGAAGCTCACCGACGGTGATCAGGCACATCAGATTGCACTTCGACGTCTGAGTGTTCGCGCACGGTCTTGTGGAGAGCTTCGCCAGGATTTAATTGACCGCCATGTTGAGGAAAGCCTTGCTGACCAAATTGTTGAACGATGTCTGAGGGCAGGGCTGCTCGATGACAAGAAATTCGCAGAATCATGGGTGAGTTCTCGCCAGAGAACTAGGTCTATGTCAGCGAAGAATCTACGCAGGGAACTGTCAGCAAAACAGGTGTCTGAGGACATCATCACTGAGGCGATAGCCGGTGGCGAAGATGACATCGTCCTTGCCCTCGATTTTGCAAGGCGCAGAGTCAGTTCCCTGCACCGTTATGACCAAGAGACTAAAACTCGACGATTGTCAGGGCAGTTAGAAAGGCGTGGATTCTCCTACTCCGTGATTCGACAAGCTCTCGAGGCTGTTCTTGATGAGCCGGAGATTGGTATTCTCGACACCGATGAATAAACCACACACCTACCAAGTCATTACCTATGGCTGCCAGATGAATGCTCACGATTCCGAGAGGATTGCGGGTCTCCTTGATGAAGCCGGGTACCAGCCAGTGGACGAGGGCAAAGATGCAGATATCATTGTCTTTAACACCTGTTCAGTCAGAGAGAATGCTGACAATCGCCTCTATGGAAACCTGGGACACCTAGCACCGCTCAAGGCAGCCAACCCTGCTATGCAGATTGCTGTGGGCGGATGTATGGCCCAAAAGGACAAGGATCTGGTGATCTCCAAAGCGCCATGGGTTGACGTGGTGTTCGGCACCCACAACATTGCTCACCTCCCAGCCCTCTTAGATCAAGCTCGCAGCGAAAAGTCTCCCCAGGTTGAGATACTCGATTCACTGGTGACCTTTCCATCCAACCTTCCCACGCGTAGGCAATCTGCCTATAGCGCTTGGGTGACCATTTCAGTGGGGTGTAACAACACCTGCACCTTCTGCATCGTGCCCACGGTGCGAGGTAAAGAACTTGATCGCGAAGAAGAAGACATTGTCGGTGAGGTAACAGCGCTCGTTGGTCAAGGAGTCCAAGAGGTGACCTTGCTGGGTCAAAATGTGAATACCTATGGGGTGGGTAGTGGTCAACCAGATGCCTTTGCGCGATTACTGAGGACTGTGGGCAGTGTGGAAGGGCTGCAGCGTCTGCGTTTCGCATCCCCACACCCGGCGTACTTCACCGATTCTGTCATCGCTGCTATGGCCGAAACCCCTACTGTGATGCCCAGTTTACATATGCCGTTACAATCAGGTTCTGATGAAGTTTTAAAGAAGATGCGTCGAGCCTATCGCCGTGATCGCTTCATGGACATCATCGCATCAGTGCGCGCCGCTCTACCCGATGCTGCAGTGACGACCGATGTGATCGTGGGGTTTCCAGGTGAAACAGAACAAGACTTTGAAGCGACCCTCGATATCGTACGCCAAGCACGTTTCTCGGGAGCCTTCACATTTTTGTATTCACCACGACCAGGTACCGTTGCCGCCACCATGGAGAATCAAGTTCCCCCTGAGGTCGCCCAAGGTCGCTACACCCAATTGGTGGAATTGCTTGATGAGATTGCCTGGCAGGAGAACAAAACCCTTGTTGGCCACAAGGTGGAGATACTTTTTGCCACGGGTGAGGGTCGCAAGGACGAATCGACTCAGCGAATCTCTGGACGAGCGCGAGATAATCGCCTCGTGCACGTGCAACTGCCTCGCCAAGGTGAGATTCCACGCCCCGGTGATCTTGCTACGACCACTATCACCTATGGTGCTCCCCATCACCTTCTCGCTGATTCTCCCCTAGAAAACTTGATTCGCACTCCAGGCGGGGATGCTTGGGAGTCACTCCACCAACGAGACGGATCCAGTGCTGCGATCCGCAGTGGGTGACCATGGGCAACCCCGGTCAATCGAAGCACGCAGGGAAGGCCTCTGACCGGTTGGCATGCTTTTCTGCCCCAACAAGGACGTGGTTCACCCAAGAATTGGGGGATCCGACACCGGTACAATCCGACACCTGGGAACAGATCCAACAAGGCAAGCACGCCCTCGTCATTGCTCCCACGGGCTCAGGAAAGACTCTAGCGGCCTTCCTCCACGCCATCGACACCTTGTTGACCACACCCAGTACAACACCTGGAGTGAAAGTTCTCTACATCTCTCCGCTGAAGGCCCTGGGTGCTGATGTCGAGCGCAACCTTCATATCCCCTTGCAAGGGATCAAAGACTTGGCAACCCAGATGGGCACACCGACCCATCAGGTCCGTGTTGGAGTGCGCAGTGGTGACACCCCGCAGGCGCAACGCCGAGCTATGGTGATCCATCCACCAGAGATACTGATTACCACCCCTGAGTCTTTGTTCCTCATGTTGTCCTCCCAAGCCTCAAAAATCCTGACCGGTCTTCACACGGTGATCGTTGATGAGGTTCACTATCTTGCAGGAACCAAACGTGGAGTGCACCTGGGTGTCAGCCTTGAACGTTTAGAGGAACTCAGCGATGTCGGTGGGTTTCAAAGGATTGGTCTTTCAGCCACGGTGAGACCGGCACAAAATGTTGCAAGATTTCTTGTCGGCCCACATCGCGAGGTATCGGTGGTGGAACCAGGAACACCCAAACAGTTCGAATTGGACGTACGGGTGGTCGTTGACGATATGACGCAATTGCCCAGGAGGGTAGAGGACAGTTCACATGACGACACCCAACCAGACAGAGCAGGGTCTATCTGGCCATTTATTGAAGAAGAGATCCTAGAACTCATTGTTCACAGTCGTTCTACGATATGTTTCTGCCACTCCCGAGCTGTCGCTGAGCGCCTGAGTCGCAACCTTCAACAGCTTTACAACACCAAGAATCCTGATGATAGTGACACAGTCATTGCACGCACCCACCACGGGTCCTTGTCGGCGGCGGTGCGAGAAGAAGTGGAGGAAGCCCTCAAAGCGGGAAGCCTGCCGTGCGTGGTGGCGACAAGCACCCTAGAATTGGGCATCGATATGGGGGATGTTGATCTTGTCATTCAAGTAGGTTCCCCCAGCAGCGTTTCTTCGGGTCTTCAAAGAATTGGTCGAGGAGGCCACCAGGTTGACGCTATCTCTCGGGGTGTGATCTTTCCCTTGTCACAAGCAGATTTGTTGACAACTGCGGTGGTGGTCGAGCAAATGGCCGCAGGAGACATTGAAGAAATCACACCCATCACGAACCCACTCGATGTCTTGTCCCAGCACTTGGTCTCCATGTGCTTAGATCAGCCACAGAAACCAGAGAAATTACTGGATATCCTTCACCGTACAGATAGTTTTGCCCATCTCAGCCGACAGGTGTTGGATGACTGCCTCAACATGCTGACCGGTGTCTATCCTAGTGACGATTTCGTCGAACTTCGCCCCCGATTAACCTGGGATGAAACGACCAAGATGCTGAGCGCTCGACCAGGTGCTCGCAGACTGGTCACTACCTCAGGTGGGACTATTCCTGATCGCGGCCTCTACCCAGTGTTCATGGACACCACTGGCGATACTAAGACATCTGGCAGGGCAACCAGCACCAGAGTGGGGGAACTTGATGAAGAAATGGTGTACGAAACCCGCATAGGTGAAGTTGTTACCCTCGGAAGCAGTTCGTGGCGGATCACTGACATCACTGCGCACCACGTCCTGGTCTCTCCCGCTCCAGGACAGCTAGGAAAGATGCCCTTCTGGAAGGGCGATGATTCACTGTCACGATCAGCTCGCCTTGGTCAAGGAGTTCAGCAGTTAGTCGAACTCTTAGGGGAAACAACTGATGATAGGTCCGTCGGTGAGCGGGCGAAAGAAAACTCTACCCAGACTCAACTCACTGCCCTCAATCGTCGTGCCCAAGATAATCTCCGCGACTATGTCCATTCTCAACGTCAGGTGACGGGCGTACTTCCAGGGGGAACAACCATCGTTATCGAGCGCCACCGTGATGAGATGGGGGCTTGGCGAATCTGTGTCCACTGCCCCTTAGGCAGGGATGTGACAAGACCGTGGGCCATGGTGATCCGTGACCGACTTCGTTCAGCTTATGGGATAGCACGCGGTGAGGAAATCCCTGTCCTAGCAACCGACGATGGACTCCTGATCAGGTTGGGAGAAATTGAAGATCCTTCCTTTGCCCACTTGTTGACCTGCGACGTGAACGATCTTGAGACAATCGTAGGACGCCAGACTCAGCATTCGTCGATGTTTGCTGCTCATTTTCGTCACTGTGCAGCTCGCGCTTTGCTGCTCCCGCGCCGAGACCCGCACAAGCGAATGCCTCTGTGGCAGCAGAAATTACGATCCCACCATCTCCATTCTGTTGCCGTGCAATATGAAAACTTCCCCATCATGGTTGAGACATTACGCGAATGCCTCTTTGATGTGTTCGACCTGCCAACATTAGCCACACTCTTCACAGGCATCCTTACCCGGCGCGTACGTCTCATAGAAGTGGAAACCCAGACCCCTTCGCCGTTTGCCTCGTCGATGTTGTTTGGTTACATCGGTGATTTCATGTACGACACCGATCAACCCATAGCAGAAAGAAT
Organism: Propionibacteriaceae bacterium; assembly: GCA_009782785.1. Lineage (GTDB taxonomy): Bacteria > Actinomycetota > Actinomycetes > Propionibacteriales > Propionibacteriaceae > WQYJ01. The sequence continues at coordinate 39,005 of WRIJ01000001.1, forward strand.
GACTGCTGCCCACAGCGTTGATCCAGCGCTAGTCGCCAGTCTTCTTGGTGACTCCAGTGGGGAATTACTTGATCCCCAGGCAGTGGAACGCTATGAGGAGAACCAGCAGTTTCTTAGCCACCGTGTCACCTCACTCGAGGCCCTGTGGGACATGGTGAGAATCTTGGGGCCATTGACTCACCAAGAGTGTTCGGATCGTAGTGGAGATGAGTCCCCCCAGTGGATTGATGAACTGCTGGCCACGAGGCGAATTATCCAGGTCAATCGAGGCCCCCACAGTTTTCTTGTCGTCAACCAAGACCGGTCAATACTGGAGAACCTCGACGATGAACTCTCTGTGAAAAGACTCGTCAAACGCTGGGTACGTACTCACGGTGTGACCCATCCGCACACCCTTGCCCAACGCTACGACCTTGACAATGACCTAGTGCGTTCAGTCCTAGAAAGCCTGGTCGAAGCCGGTGAACTTAGTCGAGGGCATTTTGTTTTAGCCCATGAGATTCACTATGCGACGAAGGAGGCTCTTGCCTCCATACGCCAGCGCCATATAGCTGGTCTGCGTGCAAGTATTCGTCCAGTGAGCGAAGCGACCTATGGTTGTTTCCTCAACTCCTGGCATGAGGTGGATTCCCCCGGATGCGGGGTGGACGCTCTCCTTGGCGCAGTCGAACGCCTGGCAGGATACCGACTTCCTGCTTCAATGGTGGAGTCGGTCATTCTTCCTTCCCGAGTGGTGGACTATACCCCAGCCATGCTTGACCACGTGCTCTCCACTGGGGAAGTGACATGGATGGGCCAGGGGAGAGCAAGCTCACATGATGGTTGGGTTTCTTTATGGCCAGGGGATGTGGGCCACCTCTTAGAGGTTCATCCACACGACCTGTCTGACGATGCTGGGAAGATTCTCGACCACCTGAGCGGTGGGGGAGCATGGAGCGTGGAGGCTCTTGGTGAGCGCGTAGACTCCAGTGGCGTGGTCGAGGCACTGAGCGAACTGACCTGGGCGGGGTTAGTGACCTGTGATAACTTCAACCTGGTACGTACCCTCGTGACGCCGCGTCTAGGTCCCACGACTCGCGTGGCACCCCAACCCCGCACAGTGATCCGATTGAGACCTCACCCCACGCGGCACCATGGGCGCTGGATGATAAGCCCAGTCTTCTCGGGGGAACCATCACAGCGACTAATTCAGGTAGCAGAACTCGAACTAGGCAGATATGGGGTATTGACCAAAGGCAGTGTTCTCTCAGAAACGATGTCACCAAGTTACCCCGACATGTACACGGTCCTCTCAGCTATGGAGACCGCAGGAGCAGTACGGCGAGGATATTTCATCACATCTCTTGGGCCAGCCCAATTCGCTCTCCCCGGTGTTGTTGATCGTTTGAGGGATACCACCACATCGCCGATGGTTCTCCTCGCGGCTTGTGACCCAGCAAACCCCTGGGGAGCTGGATTGTCATGGCCACCATCGCTTGGGCACCAACCAACGCGCAAAGCCGGTGCGATGGTCGTACTCACCGATGGATACCCCGTGATCTATCTGGAGAAAGGAGCCAAAAGCGTAGTGAGTTTTGGAGATGATCTTGATCAGATCACCCGTGCCCTCACGATAGTTGGCCAGTGGATTGATCAGGGGAGACTGGGGCAGATCACGTTGACCAAGATTAATTCTTCCCCCAGTTTTGATGTACGCTCCTGGCATGCTCCCTTGGAGCGTGCAGGATTCGTCATGGTCCCTGCAGGTTTTAGGCGTCGAATCAGCTCAGAGAATCTCAGTTAAGCTTCGTACACATCAGTAAGCCATCACCGACAGGCACCAGAGCGTGGTGAATGTTCTCCATCGTCTGTACGGCGTCCAAGGTATCTCGCATCACCATGGTTGCATCCCAGGTGTTGCTGGGATCACTCACAGTGCCGTTTAACAGCACATGATAGAGAATAACCATCCCACCAGGTCGAATCAGTTTCAACCCTTCTTCGAGATACTCTGGATAGTGCATGTTGTCGGCATCCACGAACACCAGGTCATAACCTCCCGCCCTCAGCTTGGGTAGGACTTTCACCGCGTCACCGGCGATGAGTCGAGTTCTCTGTGGTGGGTATCCCGCAGCTGACAGGGCAAGGCGAGCTGCTTGTTGGTGTTCAGATTCATGATCGACTGAGGTCAATTGTCCGTCGTCAGCCAATCCCGCCATGAGTCCCAGGGTTGCTACCCCTGCACCCGTACCTACTTCAACAATGGCCCGAGCTTGGAGGGTGGCTCCCACGACAGTCAGCAAGGCAGCCGTCGCAGGGGTGACTGGTTCTAGCCCGAGTTCTAGAGAGGTGCGGCGAGCCTCGGCCATGACTGGAGTTTCGAGAGGGAAACCTTCGACGAATTCATGAAGAGTCGCCATATATGCTGATGATTCCACAGGTCCACCCTAGACCACATTGGACACCAAGAGCTGAAGCACACCAGAGAATAGATTGAGTTTCATGAGAAGATAGGACCATCAAGGAATTCGCTGAAGGGAGCGATGTGTCGTTAACCACCAAGGACGTTGCGCGATTGGCTGATCTTGCGCGGCTAGACCTCAGCGAAGAAGAATTGACTACCTTTGCTACCCAGCTCGACGTCATTTTGGATGCGGTAGCAAGTGTCTCGCATGTCGCACAACAAGATATTGAACCAAGTTCACATGTGGTGGCATTGAACAATGTATGGCGCGAAGACGTCGTGACACCATCACTTCCCCAGGACAGTGTTCTGGCGATGGCACCCGCTTCCCAAGAGGGACGTTTTCGTGTCCCAAAGATTTTAGGGGAGTAGGAATGGATTCTTTGATCTATCAATCAGCCACGAAACTTGGTCAACTGATCTCATCTCGCCAAGTTACCAGCGAAGAGGTGGCTCAGGCTCACTTTGATCGCATTGAGGCCAAAGAACATGAGATTCACGCATTCCTTCACGTGGACACAACCCGCGGCCTTGACACTGCACGCCGAGTCGATGCTGCCTTAGATAGTGGGGAGAAACTTGGTCCGCTTGCTGGTGTACCAGTGGCTCTCAAAGATGTCTTCACCTATACCGGTGCTCCCACAACCTGCGGATCGAAGATGTTGGAGAATTGGATTCCTCCCTATGATGCGACCATCACCAGGTGCCTCATTGATGCTGACATGGTGATCCTCGGCAAGACCAATATGGATGAGTTTGCCATGGGATCTTCCACCGAGAATTCGGCCTTTGGTCCCACATGTAACCCCTGGGACACCACAAAGGTTCCCGGCGGTTCAGGCGGTGGTTCTGCAGCCTGTTTAGCGTCTTTTGAAGCTCCCTTAGCTCTTGGGTCGGACACTGGTGGATCTATTCGCCAACCTGCAGCTGTCACGGGCACTGTCGGGGTGAAACCCACATACGGCACGTGTTCCCGCTATGGGCTGGTTGCCATGGCTTCCTCCCTGGACCAACCTGGGCCCTGTGGGCGTACGGTCGAAGATACTGCTGCGCTTCACGAAGTCATTGCTGGGTACGATCCGTTGGATTCCACGTCGATCAACCACGAGCTCGGGTCATTGGTGGAGGCCGCACGGATGCTGGATGTTGCCGGAATGAAAATCGGGGTGGTGAAGGAATTATCAGGTGCAGGGTATTCCCCACAGGTGCTGGCCAGATTCCAGGAATCCATGGACGTGCTCAGTAACGCAGGTGCTGATGTCATCGAAGTGTCATGCAAGCATTTTCCGACGGCTTTAGGTGCTTACTACCTCATCATGCCTAGCGAAGTGTCCTCCAACCTCGCTCGATTCGATGCCATGAGATATGGGTTGAGAGTTGGCGATGATGGCAACCAATCAGCTGAGCAGGTCATGAGAAGCTCCAGGGCAGCTGGGTTTGGGCGAGAAGTGAAAAGAAGAATCATTCTCGGCACCTATGCCCTCTCCAGTGGCTATTATGATGCCTACTACGGTTCTGCTCAGAAGGTACGTACGCTGGTCATGGAGGACTTCACCAAGGCCTTTGAATCAGTGGATGTCCTGATGTCTCCCACGACACCCACCACGGCTTTCGCCATCGGTGAGCGCGTTGATGACCCTATCGCTATGTATATGGCTGACCTGTGTACTATCCCATCGAATCTTGCTGGTAACGCAGCGATGTCTCTTCCATGTGGATTGAGTCAAGAAGATGGAATGCCCATAGGAATCCAGATTATGGCACCTGCTCTGTGTGATGACCGGCTTTACCGGGTCGGTGGGGCTTTGGAGGCTCTCTTGCAGGAGCGCTGGGGAGGTCCTGCATTAGCCCAGCTCATAGCGAAGGAGCCATCATGACCTACGAGGAGCTCATGGACTATGAGCAGGTCTTCCACGACTATGAACCTGTGATTGGCCTAGAAGTTCATGTGGAGTTAAACACTAAGTCCAAGATGTTTTGTGGATGCTCAACCCAATTCGGTGCAGAACCTCAGACACAAACCTGTCCAGTGTGTTTGGGCCTGCCTGGATCTCTCCCTGTGGTCAACGCACAAGCCGTCGAGTCAGCAATCCGCATGGGGTTGGCACTGAATTGTTCGATTGCTTCGTCGAGTCGTTTCGCACGGAAGAACTATTTCTACCCAGATATGACGAAGAACTTTCAGACCTCCCAATATGATGAACCGATCTGCTTCGATGGGTATGTTGATGTGGATGTGGATGGACTAAGTTTCCGTATTCCTATTGAGAGAGCTCACATGGAGGAGGATGCAGGCAAATCGGTTCACCGCGGTACGACCGGACGCATTCACGGGGCAGACTATTCCTTGATGGATTACAACCGAGCAGGGGTTCCGCTGATCGAAATTGTGACCAAACCCATCATGGGCACCAGTGATCGTGCACCTCAGGTCGCCCGCGCCTACGTCGGTTATCTTCGTGATCTTCTCCGTGATTTGGGTGTTTCTGATGTGCGCATGGAACAAGGCTCTCTTCGATGTGATGCGAATGTGTCGCTCATGCCTAGTGGATCCGAAGAATTGGGCATACGTACTGAAACCAAAAACCTCAATTCCCTTCGCTCTATTGAGAAGGCATTGAGGTACGAAATATGTCGCCAGGGTGCAATCTTGGCTAGCGGTGGGAAGGTTAAACAAGAAACCAGGCACTTCCATGAAGAATCCCAGTCCACTTCTCCAGGGAGGTCCAAGGAGATGGCCGAGGACTATCGGTACTTCCCCGAACCGGATCTCGTCCCCCTATGCCCTGACCGGCAATGGGTGGAACAGCTTCGTGCGACCATCCCTGATCCTCCAGCAGTACGCCTTGGGCAGGCGAAAACGACCTGGGGTTTTTCCGATGAGCAGTTCCGTGATGTTGTTGCAGCTGACGCACTAGCAGTGATTGCAGCGACCGTCAATGCAGGTACGAGCCCTCAAGCTGCCAGAAAGTGGTGGATGGGAGAGCTCTTGAGAAGGGCAAATCTCGATTCTGTTTCCCTGGATGAACTCCCCATCACTGCCGGCGAGGTGGCCGAGCTTCAACAACTCATTGACTCTGGTGAGATCAATGACAAGGTTGCTCGTCAAGTGATCGATGAAGTTCTCGGCAGTGATCAATCCCCTGCGGAGATTGTTGAATCCCAAGGGTTGTGCGTGATCACTGATACTGAGGCTTTACTAAGTGTGGTTGATCAGGTGATCGAGAAGAATAGCGATGTTGCAGAAAAGATTCGCCAAGGTAAGGTTCAAGCCGTGGGTGCACTGATAGGGCAAGTGATGGCACAAATGTCCGGCCAAGCTGATGCAGCGAAAGTTCGCGAGCTCATTATGTCCCGATTGAGTTGACTTGTGATCGTACATCATCGGTAGAAAACAACCGTAGAGACGGGAGGAAGGATGGAATCCATCGAGGGTAAAGTACTCGTGGTTGATGACGATGCTTCTTTGGCGGAGATGCTCCAAATTGTCTTGCGACAAGGAGGTTTTCAGACCGCATGGTGTTCTCGAGGGGATCAAGCGATGGAAGCTTTCCACGCAGAGAAACCGGATGTGATCCTGCTGGATCTCATGCTTCCGGGGCGTGGGGGAGTCGAGATCTGTCGTGATATTCGGGCGGAATCTGGGGTTCCGATCATCATGTTGACAGCCAAGTCAGAGACCTCAGATGTGGTGAAAGGTCTCGAAGCTGGGGCAGACGATTATGTGGCTAAACCTTTCGCACCGCGAGAACTTATTGCTCGAATTCATACTCGTCTGCGCAGGATTCCTCTCAACGATGAGATTGAGACGATCACCGTACGCGATCTGTGCATTGCGGTGGAAACCCATCAAGTCTCCAGGGGTGAGGAGGTTATCAATCTCACTCCCTTAGAATTCGATCTATTGTTGTCGCTGGCTCGAGCACCTAAGCATGTCTTCACTCGTGAACAATTACTCACCCAGGTGTGGGGATATCGCAACCCTGCAGATACGCGATTAGTGAATGTCCATATTCAAAGGCTTCGAGCCAAAATTGAACGTGACCCGGATAATCCTGAGATTGTCATCACGGTACGAGGCGTAGGATACCGAGCTAGTGGATGAGATGACCTGGTCGAGAATTCGCCGGATTCTAGCGATCCCTCTCCGCAAGTGGAAGTCGTCGCTAGTAGCAAGGGTTGTCTCCTCAGCTATGTTGGGTTCTTTCATCGTCATGATGATCGCTGGGATTTTCTTGCTCAATAGAGTCACTGGGGGAATCATTGAAGGCTCCCAAGAATCAGCCTTGGTGGATGCCAATGAAGCAATGGTGGAAATTGATCAGCAGATGCGCGCAGCTGGATTTGACTCGGCTAATTGGGATGCACTCACTGCGATAGTCACTTCGGCAATTCAACGAGGAAACACGTCGGGCAGGTACCAGGTGCATTTTGTGACATCTATCGGCACTTTTTCTGCTGCCAACCTTGATACGGCATCTATCCCTGATGAGATTCGCGAATCTGTGTCTAAGGATCCAGCTGCCATGTATTGGGTTCCGACTCGAGTTTTGTTCAAAGATGGCACCCAAGGTCCCGGATTGGTTGTGGCTTCGGGTGGCGAGGATCCTCGTGATAGCTACCAAGTATTCTTTGTCTTCTCGTTGGAGCAGGAGGCCCGTACCCTCACGATGGTACGTACTGCTGTGGGATTGACGTCTCTCGTGGTCCTCATCGGTGTCGGTGCGGTCTCCTATGGGATCTCTCGACAGGTTCTTGCACCAGTACGCATCGCTCGCCGCGCTGCCGAGAAACTCTCCAGTGGCGAACTCACTTCGTTGATGCCCGTACGTGGGACTGATGACTTAGCTCAACTGGCAGTGTCAATGAATCACATGGCTACCCAACTCCAGCAGCGAATCCGTCAGTGGGAGCAATTATCGAGGCTTCAACAAAGATTTGTCTCTGATGTTTCCCACGAATTACGCACCCCCTTGACGACGGTCAGAATGGCTGTGGATGTCATCTACGACCAAAGAGAGTCTTTGCCGGAGGTTCAAAACAAGTCGATCGAATTGCTCAACAAGGAGCTCAACAGATTCGAAAATCTCTTGGGTGACCTTCTCGAGATCTCACGATTTGATGCCGGGGTTGCCGTACTCAATGTGGAAGAACACGACCTCACTGCCCTCGTCCTTACAGAAGCAGAGGCACTGTCTGAATTGGCAGCTTCAGCAGGGTGCGAGGTTATCCTCACCTGCGATGAGCAGTGTACGGCCATGGTGGATGCTCGACGAATTTCGCGGTTAGTGAGGAACCTGATCAGTAACGCCATCGAACACGGTGAAGGTGAAGTCATCAACCTTATGTTGGTCAAAGACGAATCAGTGGTTGCCTTGGCAGTACGCGACCATGGGGTTGGTTTCGATATTGACCAAGCCAAGATGCTCTTTGATCGTTTCTGGAGAGCAGATCCAGCCAGAACCCGCCATAGTGGTGGCACTGGGTTAGGATTGTCCATCTCTCAAGAAGACGTACGGCTCCACCAGGGGTGGATCCATGCCTGGGGGAGGCCAGGGCAGGGGGCACAATTCCGTGTTGTCCTCCCTCGCCGCCAGGACATAGTGGTCACTCATTCACCTATCGGTTTGGTCCCTAGTGATGTGGGGGAGGACTTGTGATGAAAACCCACCCATGGATCATGATATGCCTGGTGATGGCTCTGTGCGCAGGGTGTACCACCCTTCCCACGCAGGGCAGTGTTCACTTTGAACCTCGCCGCAGTACAGATATCGGTTCGGGCGGAATCACTATTGTTCCAGAATCTCCCCCTCAGGGAGCTTCTCCAACGATGATCATCAGAGGTTTCCTCACTGCTATGGCAAGTTTTGGCTCCGATTATGCCACTGCAAGAGAGTATCTCACCCACGAGGCATCAGCTTCCTGGGATCCAAGCCAGTCAGATGTCTTGATCTATGCCAGCGGTACGACTCCGCGCATCTCAGGCAATCAAGTGTCGATGTCGGGACCTGTTATTGGCATGCTTCACCGAGATGGCTCTTTTGCTGGCGCGCAGGAGCCCACCTGGAATCATGATTTTGCCTTGGTACGAGAGGATGGAGAATGGCGTATCTCTCATCCACCCGATGGGTTAGCACTATCGCACTACATGTTCACTCAAAGCTATACTCGTATAGATACCTACTTCCTTTCCTCACCAGGATCTGTCCTCGTACCTGATCCTCGATATGTCCCACGAGGGGCCTGGGATCGAACTGCCGCTACCCGCTTGGTGATCCATGGGCCTTCCAGCTGGCTTTCCACCATCATTGACCCCTCACCTAGGCACCAGGTTTTTCTTGACGGTGAGGTGACTCTCAATAAAGGCATCGCCGATATTCCACTCTCACCAGAAGCCCAGCTTCTCGACATCGACCAAGCCACTGCCCTTGCCATTGAGATCTCTGCATCCATGGGTGATGTTCCTGGTGTCTCGCGGGTTCGCTTGCTCAGTGAGGGGGAGGTCATTGATGTGGCTCATAGTGGCGCAGATGGATCAATCGCCGTCAGTGTCGCCCAAGACTATCGACCACCAACCATGGCCTCTCAGCAGGTGCTCTACGTGGAAAGTGAGGGATCAGTAGCTACGCTAGCAGATTCTCAACTCAGCGTACTTCCAGGTGACTGGAATGGGATGCCGCGCAGCATTTCCTCATTAGCAGTTTCCCGTTCCACCTCTGACATCGCCTGGGTTGGTGATTCTGGGCTCGTGACTGTGTCCGGGGGACAAGAACCTCAAACCAGGTTGCGTAGCGATCTTCTGTTGCGACCGCACTATGATTCTCAGGGCCATCTGTGGGCTGTCTCCTTGTCCAAGGGTCGCGCTCAACTCCACATGATAGGAACAGACGCGGTTGTCGATGTGGATTCTTCGGTCTTGAAGGGGATGACTATTTCGGGTTTTCAAGTGTCTCCAGATGGGCGGCGAGTGGTGTTCGTGTCTGGGGCAGCTTCACCAGGGGGAAAGGCTCAACATGTTCTCGGGATTGCACTGATTGCATACGAAGATGATGTCCCAACCGCACTCGTGTCATGGAAGCCAATCCGCCTCACCTGGCAAGGCGCACCGCTATCCTCCATCATTGATGTGGCGTGGATGGGACCTTCTTCACTGTTGGTTCTTGGTAGTGACTCTGGGAATCCTCCAGGGCTCTTTCACACCGATATCGATGGTGTGGGAATAGAAGAATGGGGTTATCCACAGCCGTGGATCCCTCAAGAAATGGCTGCGGTGTACACCGATTCTGGGCCACAAATCATGATTCTCGACACTGATCACCACGTGTGGGCTTATCAAGATGGTTATCGATGGAGTCACCCGGTCGACAATGTCCTTCAGTGTTTGGCGTTTCCCAGTTAACTATTGTCACCGATCACAGCAAATGAACCCTTGTCCTTGCCATAGTCTAGGTATGCAGTTGATCGACGCGGCAATGGATCTGTTCTTTCAAGAGTTATGCTCTGGGTGTGGCTCTGTGAGCCACGGGTTGTGTTCTTCGTGTTATGACGAGATCATGAAAGATCACGTACGGAATGACACGAGGCCAGGAATCGTGGTTCCACTATGGTCGGGCGGAGTTTACAGTGATCCGTTGAAACGGGTCATTTCTCAAGCGAAAGATCATCAACAACGTGGTGGAATACCTGTGTTGAGCATTCGACTAGCACTAGCAGCGGCTAGCCTGGTCGATGAGTGTCGCCCACAAGGAAAAGGAGTTCTTATTCCCATCCCATCACAACCCCGTGTGGTGCGTCGTCGAGGACTAGATTTCACTGCAACCCTTGCCCACCAAACTTCCAGGCATCTGAGTCGCCTGGGACTGGAAACCCAAGTTTCTCAACCGTTCTCATACACCCGCGTGGTTCACGACCAATCCCGATTAGCTACTGGCGCCAGACAAGATAATCTTCACCGATCCTTAGCTGTGAGACGGGAACCTTCCCAGGGGTGGATAGTGCTTGTTGATGATGTCGTCACCACAGGTGCCTCTCTGAAAGAGGCCTATCGTGCGCTGACAGAGGCCGGGCATATGGTGGAAGGGATGGCCACTATTGCAACCACAACACTGCGCCATGGGCAGTCGGCAGGCGAGATGATGGGCCATCGTCTTCCCACCAAGGCCTCCAGCAAGCTAACCTAGTCCCATCCCCAAACAGGGTGAGATTACTTCAAGGAGGAATCATGGATGTCACCATCACTGGTCGCAGAATTCAAGTGACAGACGACTTTCGAGCGCAAGTTGCAAGGAGAATGGAAGAGTTAGATTCCAGGGTTGACAAGGTCATTCGCGCAGAAGTGCATGCACAAGCTGAACCGCGTGGCTCCTCTGAGGTGGTACGTGTGGAGATTACTCTCATTGGGAAAGGCCCCGTGGTACGTGCTGAGGCGATCGCCGATGACAAATCACAAGGGTTTGATGAGGCTTTTGACCACTTGAAAACTCGACTGCGTAAGGCTCAAGACCGCCGCCGCAACCACCGTAATCTCAGGAAGGTCGGGTTCTTGGAACCTGCCGTGGAGACGTCTACTCCCGTGGAGGATGGTGAACAGCCCATTGCCGTGAAAAAGGTGGCCGGTCTGGAAATTCAAGGTGATGGGCCGATGGTTGTGCGAGAAAAGATCTTTCGCTCAACACCGCTGACCTTAGCCCAAGCGCTCGATGAGATGGAACTGGTCGGTCACGACTTCTTTCTCTATGTTGACGCCGACTCTCAACTTCCATCAGTGGTTTACCGACGCAAAGCCTACGACTATGGTGTGATCCATCTGAAAGTGATCGAGTCATAGTAGTCGTCCCACGTACGAGAGGAAATCCGACATTTGAAACCGGAATCAGGCAGAATAGTCTTGGTGAAAAGTTCTCATCAGTTAGGAATCGCATATGTCCCTTACCGTGACACTCGAACAAGGAAGTGACGGCGTACCCCAAATTCTCGACGAAGGGGCGAGCGGACTGACCATCTTCGGTGGGGACAAGTCTGTGGTAGCAATGAAGGTCAATGGCGAGGTAGTTGATCTGGCCAGGGAGCTTCACGATGGAGATGTGGTTACCACCATCGAAGCGGCTTCTGATGAGGGGTTGTCGATTATTCGACATTCTGCTGCCCATGTCACTGCGCAGGCACTGCAAAGTCTTTTTCCCGAAGCCAAACTGGGTATTGGCCCACCTATTTCCGATGGTTTCTACTATGACTTTAACGTCGACCCGCTCACTCCTGAGGATCTGAAAGCAATCTACAAAAAGATGGTCTCTATTATCAAGGAGCGCCAGAGTTTTGTTCGCAGGGTCGTCACTCAACAGCAGGCACTCGAGGAGGAAGCGAGCGAACCCTACAAGTGTGAATTGATTAACGACTCCTTGCATGCTGGTAGCGAGGAGGGCGCTTCAGTAGAGGTCGGCGGAGATGAACTAACTATCTATGACAATGTACGTCGGGATGGCTCTGTGGCATGGAAGGATCTCTGCCGCGGCCCGCACGTCCCCCACACGGGATACATCACAGCATGTGCCCTCACCAAGACCTCAGCGGCCTACTGGCGAGGTAACCAGGCCAATGACACTCTTCAGCGTGTTTACGGCACGGCTTGGGCTTCACCAGAAGACCTCCAAGGGTACCTCACGCGCATGGAGGAAGCCGCCAAGAGGGATCATCGTAAGCTTGGTGCAGAGTTGGATCTGTTCAGCTTTCCTGAAGAGATTGGCCCAGGTTTATCGGTCTTCCATCCGAAAGGTGGAATGGTGCGTATGGAGATGGAGCAGTATTCGCGCCAACGCCATCTTGAAGCGGATTATAGTTTCGTTAACACTCCGCATATCACTAAAGGGAAGCTTTTTGAAATCTCCCAGCATCTGTCATGGTACGAGGATGCCATGTACCCACCGATGCGTATGGACGAGGAGCGGGGTGACGATGGTACGGTACGCCGCCAAGGAGTGGACTACTACCTCAAACCCATGAACTGCCCAATGCACAACCTTATTTATCGTTCTCGCGGTCGCAGTTATCGTGATCTCCCTCTTCGCTTATTCGAATTCGGTACGGTCTACCGTTATGAGAAGTCCGGGGTCGTCCAAGGGATGCTGAGAGCCCGAGGTTTTACCCAAGACGATGCCCACATTTATTGCACCCGTGATCAGATGAAAGAAGAACTCGCTTCCTTGCTGGAATTTGTTCTCGGTCTTCTTCGTGACTACGGCTTTGATGACTTCTACCTCGAATTATCCACCAAGAACCCAGACAAGTGTGTGGGAGATGATCAGGTGTGGATTGATGCTACCGATGTTCTTCAACAAGTGGGTGAAGAATCTGGTTTGGTCCTCATCCCCGATCCTGGGGGAGCAGCATTCTACGGGCCAAAGATCTCGGTCCAGGTCAAGGACGCAATTGGGCGTACCTGGCAGATCTCCACTATTCAACTGGATTTCAACCTACCTGAACTCTTTGGATTGGAGTACGTTGCCCCCGATGGATCCCATCAGCGTCCTGTCATGATTCACCGTGCGCTCTTTGGCTCAATGGAAAGATTCTTCGCAGTACTCACCGAGCATCACTCGGGGGCTTTCCCCGCTTGGCTGAGCCCCGTACAGGTGATAGGTGTGCCCGTAGCAGCTGATTTCAATGAGTATTTATCAGGGATTCTCGCCGACTTGAAAACACGAGGAATCAGAGTAGAACTTGATGACGGTGAAGATCGGATGCAGAAGAAGATTCGCAACGCTTCCAAGTCTAAGGTTCCTTTTATTCTGATCGCTGGGGCAGAGGACCAAGCTGCACAAGCTGTGTCCTTCAGATATAGGGATGGAACTCAGAAGAATTCTGTTCCCATTGCCGAGGCAATAGGTGAGATTGTCACTACCATTGCGGAGAGGAAGTGATGGGGGAGAAGGAAATAGAGATCCTGACAGGGGAAGGCCTACCTGGAGTGAGTGATGGGTTTGAACGCCTGTGGACTCCGCATCGGATGGCGTACGTGTCCTCGCATAAGGACCCTACCCGGGAGTGCCCTTTTTGTGTAGCGCCGGGGCTCGATGAGGATGACACCTTGGTCGTGACCCGTGGTACCACCTGTTACGTGGTGTTAAATCTCTACCCTTATAACTCTGGCCACCTCCTGGTATGCCCCTATCGCCATGTTGCATACTACACTGAGGTAACCAGTGAAGAGCGCACTGAAATGGCGCAACTCACCCAAGAGGCTATGGTGACTCTGGCTGAAGTCTGTCAGGCTCAAGGTTTCAATATTGGCATGAATCAAGGTATAGCTGGCGGCGCGGGGATTGCCGAGCATCTGCATCAACATGTTGTGCCCAGGTGGAGTGGGGATGCGAACTTCTTTCCTCTGATTGCCCAGACGAAAGCCCTCTCCCAGCTGTTGCCAGAAACCCGCACTCAGCTTGCCAGTCGGTGGGGTGAACAGTGAGTCAAACAACACCTAGTGCGCTCAGTGCACCCCCAAGCTTCGATACCACCAGGATATTCACTGTTCCCAATATCGTGAGTTTCATTCGTTTGGCGGGCATCCCACTGTTTCTCTGGTTCCTGCTGGGATTGCACGCAGATTTACTGGCCATCCTGGTGTTAGTGGTGGCTGGGATCACTGACTTTCTTGATGGGTATCTTGCTCGCATCTGGCATCAGGTCTCTCGCCTCGGGCAGGTCCTTGACCCGATTGCCGACCGACTCTACATTCTCGCTATCATTTGCGGATTGGCTATTCGCGGGGTGCTTCCGTGGGTGTTGGTCATCGTACTGCTGGCTCGCGATGCCATGCTCACAACCCTGGTTCCAGCATTGAGAGCTCGTGGTTTTGCCAGTCTGCCGGTCCACTTTCTAGGAAAGATTGCCACCTTCTGTTTGCTCTACGCTTTTCCGATCGTCTTGTTGGGTGAATTGGATTTCTTTGCAGCGCACCTGTGTCATGTCTTTGGTTGGGCTGTTGTTTTATGGGGAGCCTTCTTCTATTGGTGGGCAGGAATTCTCTATATGTACCAAGGGGTGAGTTTTATTCGTCGAACAGCTCACGTACAAACTCAGAACGTGACAGAATGAACACTATCAGGAGGAAGAATGACTAACTGTCCACAGGATTTGAAATACACCACCGATCACGAATGGGTGCAGCCACGCTCAGGGGACACAGTACGGGTCGGCATCACCCAACATGCTGTCGAAGCGCTGAGCGGAATAGTTTTTCTGTCACTGCCAACCATTGGTCAGAGCTTCTCCCAAGGGGAGCAAGCCATGGAAGTGGAATCAACGAAAGCAGTGTCCGAAGTCTTTGCCCCCCTCGACGGCGTTGTGGTTGCAGTGAATGAGGATGCGGCGAATAATCCAGATTGTCTCAGCGAAGATCCTTATGAAGCGGGCTGGCTCTTTGAGCTGGAGATGTCCGACACGCCGCAACTCGATACCTTGCTCGATGCCCAGGCATATACTAACTTGATTGAATGACCAGTAGTGAAAAGGAGTGTGAATGATCATCTGTACAGCCTGCGGCGGCGAAGTAGTCGATGACGCGCGGTTCTGCTCACACTGCGGGGAGAGGATTCAACTAGCAGAATCCACCACAACCATGCCAGTCTTAGAAGAGACCACACTGACCAATGAACTCAACAGTGAGGATATCGCTGCCATTGAAGCATTGCCTCATGGATCGGTTCTGCTCATTGTTTTACGTGGTCCAGCCACCGGTGCTCGATTCTTGCTCAATCAGAGTCAAACAATCGCAGGGCGTGCACCAGAATCGGGGATCTTCCTCGACGACATCACCGTGTCCCGAGCCCATGTTTGCTTCACCATCGTGGGAGATACAGTCACGATTGAAGATCTTGGATCACTCAATGGCACCTATGTCAATCGATCCTTATTGAAGGATCCTGCGCCTTTGCGCAATGGGGATGAGGTTCAGATTGGAAAATTCAAAATGGTTGTCTTCCTAGGATCATCTGGACAGGAATAATGGCTAGTTCCGGGCTTGCAATTGGAAAGGTCCTTGATCTGCTCAAGGCCGAGTACCCGGATATTTCTATCTCCAAGATCAGGTATTTGGAAACAGAGGGGTTGGTCACTCCTCATCGTGCAGATTCTGGTTTCAGAAAATTCTCTAAGCAGGATGTGGAGCGGTTGCGTTATATCCTGTCCGCCCAGCAGAATCACTATCTTCCGCTCAAGGTGATTCGCGAAAACTTGGAGCTCATTGATCAGGGGATAGAGCCCGCTCCTTTGGAACCGGTTGAACCCCCATCGCCAGTTGGAAGCGATTCACCTGAAGCCGTCCACCAACCCCCAGTACGTATTTCGCGGGCAGAACTCCTGGAGCGTTCGAGGCTTCCTGAAGCTACCCTTATTGAATTGGAGAGACAGGGCATTATCCGCCTTCGCCGAGGTACGTCGTACTATGGTTGGGAGGCGTTGACCTTGGCTATCGTGGCAGTCAAGGTTGCTCCCTTGGGTATCCAAGCTCGCCAGTTGAGAGTGATTAAGGCAGCAGCCGACCGTGAGGTGGAGTTGATCCTTGCCGCCTCGGCGACATATGTCCGTAACCCAGAGACAGCTAGACGTGCCACCTTGGAGGTTGCCGAAGTGGTAGCCCAAGCACATGCAGCCCTGCTTCAGGTGGGTCTCGACCATTCTTATCACTGAACTACTATCAATCTTGACTGAGGGTTGAGAGTTCATGTCCTCGCCGGCTGTCCAAGCATTACCCCTTGTCAATACACCTTTTCTTCCAAGGACAAGCACCCAAGATTCTCTTGAGTCTACTTCGCCACGCCGAGAGCATCCTCAGTGATTGTCGAAGGAGGTTTTCTCTCATAGCGTTATACCTACTCCCAGGCGAAAGGATGCCATGGAATCCGAGGACTTCCACCAAGACCGGCTCTTCGACGGCGACTTCGAGGTCGTCGGACAGGGTGTGGGTTTTCGTGGGCCGGTTGCCTGCTCAGCAGTAGGGATCACCTATCGCCAACTCGACTATTGGGCACGGACAGGTTTGGTCATTCCAGAGATTCGTATAGCTGAAGGTTCGGGAACACAGCGCCTCTATAGTTTCCGGGATCTGCTCTTCCTCAAGGTGATCAAGCGCCTCATTGATACTGGCATCTCTCTCCAACAAATTCGACTGGCTATCTCGCATTTGCGTTCTCGCGGTGATGTGGACATGACCACCATCACTCTTGTCTCGGATGGGACCTCTGTCTTTGAATGCACCCAAGACAACGAAATCATTGACCTTGTCAAAGGTGGCCAAGCTATGTTTGCCATTGATCTTGCCGGGGTGTGGCATGACATCGAGGGTACGCTAGTACAGTTACCAACAAACACCCCAGATCAACTCTGGACTGACGAATTGAGCGAGAGGCGCCGGGCACGACGGGTTGCCTAGTCTTTTGCCGGGAAGTAGAGCGACAATGTTTCTATCTCGACACCTAGGATTATCCGACAAAGACTGTGACCAAAACGTCTTCCCTGTTCTGGGTGGATCGAGTTTCACCCAATTTCTTGCCCACCTAGACTCTCACCCTACTTTCGGCGACGAAGCTGATCATAGACCAAGGCTAGAACATGAGGTCGGTCAAGAATTAGCCAGTTTGGCGGCCCTCAATTCTTGTGTTCTTCCGATGTACGGGATGGGTTATTCTCCAGCGATCACCCCGGCTGTTATTCGCAGGAATGTTCTAGAAAACCCTGCATGGTACACCGCGTACACTCCCTATCAGCCGGAAATCTCTCAAGGACGCTTAGAGATCCTCATGGTTTTCCAGACTCTGATTGCAGACATGATGGGACTCCCGGTAGCAAATGCTTCCATGCTCGATGAAGCAACAGCCCTGGGTGAAGCAGTGGCGTTGGCTCGCCGAAGTGTGAAAACTGGGTCTACGGTGGTCATTGATTCACGTGTTTACCCAGCGAGTATCGATGTTGTGCGCACTCGAAGCCAGGGACTGGGAATCAATGTCGAAGTCCATGATGACCTCAGCGAAGCGATCACTGACGATGTGTTCTGCGTCGTTATTGCCCAACTTGGCCTCGATGGCCAATTGTGTTTGGTCGAAGATTCTCAAAGAATCGCTACAGCGGCTCATGACCACGGTGCCTTCGTCGTGGCAACCTCTGACCTGCTGGGGGCAACATTGATGACCCCGCCAGGAGCGTGGGGAGCTGATATGGCGGTCGGTTCTGCCGGGAGGTTTGGGATTCCCCTCTGGTATGGAGGTCCGGGGGCTGGGTTCTTGGCAGTACGAGATGGTCTGGAACGTCAATTACCAGGAAGACTCGTGGGGGAATCTCGTGACGCAGACGGTACGGTGGCCTATCGCTTAACTCTGCAGACCCGAGAGCAGCATATTCGCCGCGAAAAAGCCACCTCAAATATCTGTACCTCCCAGGTGCTCATCGCAGTCGCAGCAGCCTTTTACGGGCTGTGGCATGGCCCTCAGGGTCTGAAACAGATTGCCCAGTCCATTCACCACCAAGCGTGCCTGATCGCTGAAGCGGCGCAGCAGGAGGGTTATCGTCTCGAGTCTGAGGACTTCTTTGACACGATCGTGATCACTCCACCAGACGGGGCAGCTGAAGTCGCCAAGAAAGCCCGCAGGCAAGGGGTTGGGTTCCGACTTCGTGGTGAAGCCCTGGTGTTGAACTTCCATGAAGCATCACTGGGGCACACCAAGATTCTTGAAGAGATCCTTGGAGTGAGGTGTGCAGGAGATGTGGACTCTCAGCACTTGGGTGACCATAACCGCGAAGATGACTATCTCCTGCATCCAGTGTTCTCTTCCTACCACGACGAAACTTCGATGATGCGCTACATGCGTGCCTTAGCTAACAAGGACTATGGGCTCGATACAGGCATGATTCCTTTGGGTTCGTGCACGATGAAACTCAATCCAGCACTTGGGATGGAGCAGATATCCTTGCCGGGGTTCACTCAGATTCACCCCTATGCGCCGAAAGAAGACGCGCAAGGGTATACTCAGATGATCGAGCACCTCGAAGAAAGGTTGTGTCAGCTCTCTGGATTTGACGCTCTATCCTTCCAACCAAACGCCGGGTCACAAGGGGAGTTTGCTGGGCTCATGGCGATTCGTCGCTACCACCTCTCTCGTGGTGAGGATCGTACCATCTGCTTAATTCCCACCTCAGCCCATGGAACTAATGCTGCCTCTGCTGCCTTGGCGGGACTGAAAGTGGTCGATGTCGAGGTGGATGATCACGGTTCTGTTGACCTCACTGATCTGCATCACAAGGTGGAGAGCCATGGTTCAGATCTGGCTGTCATGATGGTGACCTACCCCTCGACCCATGGGGTGTTTGAAACCACCATCCAGCAGCTGTGTGACCTCGTTCACAGTGTGGGTGCCCAGGTCTATATTGATGGAGCTAACTTCAATGCCCTGGTGGGATTGACCACCTTGGGTGAACTCGGTGCTGATGCAAGCCATCTCAATCTCCACAAGACCTTTGCTATGCCTCATGGTGGCGGCGGGCCTGGAGTTGGACCACTGGGTGTGAAAGCACACCTTGCTGATTTCCTTCCCGGCCATGAGTTGTTCTCTGAGGCGACAGGGGCTGTTTCAGGAGCTCCCTATGGTTCTGCTGGCTTATTGCCCATCACGTACGCTTACCTCGCCCTCATGGGTGATAAGGGGATGAAAACGGCTACTCAGCGAGCGATCACCGCCGCTAACTATGTCTCTGGGCGGTTGAGTCAGCATTTCCCGACTCTCTACAGTGGAGCAGATGGCCGAGTTGCCCATGAATGTATCCTCGACTTGCAGGACATCACCGCTGCCAGTGGGATCACTGTTGATGATGTTGCCAAGAGGTTGATCGACTATGGTTTCCACGCACCCACCATGAGTTTTCCTGTACCTGGGACCTTGATGGTGGAACCCACCGAATCGGAATCCTTAGCTGAACTTGATCGGTTTTGCGACGCCATGATATCCATACACGCAGAGATTGAGGCTGTGACAGCGAAGCAATGGCCCAGTGATGATAATCCGTTGGTTAATGCTCCACATCCAGCCATAAGAATCACTGGTGAGTGGACCCACCCGTACACGCGTGACGAGGCTTTCTTTCCCGGAGGGAAACACCACGGTCCCATACTCGATGGACTGCGTGGAAAGTACTGGCCTCCTGTTGGGCGGATTGATTCAGTTTATGGCGACCGCAATCTGAAACTTCGACTCAGTTGATGAACTGGCGCAGTGCCTCGGTGACCACATCAGGGGCATCGGCATGCACCCAGTGGCCAGCCTGCTTGACGCGAAGGTGGCGACAGCTTGGGAAATACTTTCTCATCAGGGTTGGGTCACCAGAAGTTGCCGTCGAGTCAGATCCTGTGATCCATAACACTGGGCCAGTGTAGATGGCATCAATGTCGTGCCATGCACCGACCAGGGCCATGTCTCGGACGATAACGTCCAGGTTGTGGGTCCATCTCCAGGTTCGGTCGAGGCTCATGGTGAGACCTTGTACGAGGAATCTCAGCAGGAGTTCATCGTTGATGGTCCGGCGAAGCAACTGGTGTGCTTCTTGGCGGCTTGCCACAGTGCCCAGATCAAGGTCGGCCATCGCTTGCGCAATGTCGCGGAGGTGGTCAATGGGTTGATCTATTGGCTCGGTGTCCACGATAACGAGACGATCAACTAATCTCGGATGGTGCAAGGCGGTCGCCATGGCAACGCGACCACCCATGGAATGCCCAACCAGACACACCTGCTGTTGAAGACTCACCAGGGTGCCCACCACCTCGGCCACCATGTCCAGATAGGAAAACCTGCAAGTCCACGGTGAATTTCCGTGATTGGGAAGATCGACCAACACTGAGGAATGGGGTTGGAGGCTTTGAGCAATGGAGGCCCAATTTCTACCCCGGCCAAAAAGACCGTGGAGGAAAACGAAACTATTGCCCGAGGTTCCGAAGGTTTCGATGGCCAAAGAAGTCCCACCACCAGGACGGGAGGCCACCTAGAGATCCTTTCCTTGTGCAGGGACCCAGAGGATTTCTTCCTGATCACACAGAATATTGGCTGCTCGGGAGAGGATGAAAAGCAAGTCCGAGAGTCTATTGAGATAGGTCATGGCAAGCGTGTTGAGTTCCTTGTCGAGGTGGACGGTCCACGCCAGCCGTTCCGCTCTTCGTACGACAGCTCGTGCGCAGTTGAGGTGAGCACAAGCGCTGGTTCCCCCTGGAAGGACAAAGGAGGTCAAAGCAGGGAGGTTCTTACCCCAAGAATCGCACCACCCTTCGAGCCGGTCGATCCACTGTTTCGAAACCCTGAGAGCGGGTTCATGCCCGAGCGGGGTGGAGAGGTCTGCCCCCACATCGAAGAGATCGTTTTGAATATGGCGGAGCACTGGCACCATCGTGGTAGGGATCTGTGGATCGCTGATGGCAAGCCCGAGAAAGCTGTTCGCTTCATCGACACTTCCGTAGGCATCAAGGAGAGGATCTGATTTGGATACCTCCTGGTTGTTGGCAAGTCGTGTGGTACCGTTGTCTCCGGTTCGGGTGTATATCCTGGTGAGATGAACCATGGAGATAAGCCTAGCAAGATGGAAAGGATGTCCATGAAAACCAAGGCACTATTTCTTGGCCTAGCACTGGCAGCCCTCGTCATGGGTGGCTGTAGTGAAAACCCTGGGGAACTGACGAGTGACCCGCCAGTGGGATCCCCAGATTCAACCCCGAGTCTCACGGATACCGACGAGGCTGGTGCTTGCACCTATTATCCCAGTGGGCAGGCTGCAAAAACTGTGAACGGGACACCGGATTCCAATCCACCTTCGACAGGATCAGTAACAATCACCCTCCACATGAGTGGCGGTGATGTGACCATGACTTTTGATCGCTCCCCAGCACCGTGTGCCGTTGGTTCCTTCGAGTTCCTTGCTTCCCAAGGGTATTTCAATGCGACGACCTGTCATCGGTTCGTTGACGGTTTCGTCCTCCAATGTGGGGATCCACTCGCTCAAGGTTTTGGCGGACCAGGTTATCGTTTCGACGATGAACTGTCAGGGACAGAAACATACCCCTATGGAACTGTTGCGATGGCTAACTCTGGCCCCAACTCGAATGGATCCCAATTCTTTATCGTGATTGGTCAATCGGTGAATCTTCCCCCAGATTATGTTGTTCTCGGTACGGTGGATCCTGCTTCGATGGCTACTATCGAAACCAACATTGTGGCCCATGGAGGCGTTGATCCTACCGATCCGAACGGAAGTGCTCCCCGTCAAGGGGGAGACATCATCTCCGTGACTGTGGATTAGCCAGTGCGCCTGATCGTTGCCACCTGTGAGGTTGACTACTCAGGTCGGCTTTCGGCTCATCTGCCGCAAGCACAACGTCTCATCATGGTGAAATCTGATGGGTCGGTCTCTATCCACAACGATGGCGGGGCATATAAACCATTGAATTGGATGGCTGCTCCTTGCTCTATAGTGATCGAACAACCCGCCGGTGGCGATCAACAGACCTGGACCGTGAAGAACAAAGGCAGTGACGTACTAAAAATCGCAATCAGTGAGATTTCCCTAGACACGACCATCGATCTCGGCATTGATCCTGGGTTGGAAAAAGATGGTGTCGAAGCACATCTCCAAGAGATCCTCAGCTCTCACCCGTCGCATCTTCGCAGTGATCTTTCCCTCGTACGCCGAGAATACCCAACCGCTATTGGGCCAGTGGACCTCATGTGCCGAACCGATGATGGGCGATACGTTGCTATAGAGATTAAAAGGCGAGGCGAGATTGATGGGGTCGAACAACTCAGTCGCTATCTCGAACTACTTCGTCGAGATCCGCTCTTGGGAGAAGTGGAAGGAATGCTCGTCGCCCAAGTGGTGAAACCACAAGCACGCGTCCTGGCTCGTGATAGGGCAATCCAGTGCGTCATCGTCGATTACGACGATCTGCGTGGATTAGAACCTAGAGAGAATCGACTCTTCTAACGGGAAATTAGTCGTCCTGGTTGTCGGTGAGAGCCTCTTCTATGGCTGCAGCATCGGGAACATTCAAGGACACTCCAGAGCTATCCTCGTCAATCTCCTCAATGATTTCTTCAATGAATTCCACCTCTTCGAAGTCTTCACTCAAGGTAGAGAAAGAGACCTCGGGAAGCTCAGACCAGTCATCATCACTGAATTCTGTTGCTGCGGCGGTTCCCAAACCGAAGAGGTTTCCGAGTTGCTGGGTCAAAGCCCGCTTGCGCTGTTGCAAAGAGTTAATATCCGCTTGGAGCTTGCTACGGCGATTAGAAGCCTCAAGGGCAACCTGTTGTTGCATGTCAGCAATTTCTCGACGAGTGGAGCTCATCAACTGCTGGGCCTGCTGTGAGGCATCCTTGCGAATCTGTTCAGCTTCAGCAACAGCCGTACTACGAATATTGGTGGCCAGTTGTGTCTCTTCGGCAAGCTTGGTCGCAGCAGACTCTTGGCGTTCGGTGATCTCAGCGAAAGCAAGAGATTTAGCTTCCTCTGCCTCTTCAAGAGATTGGTGGGCCTCACTAATCAGTGCATCTCTCGAAGCCTGAGCGGTAGCAAGAGACTCTGTGATAGACAGCTCTGCCTCATTTTGCAGGGCTGTGGCTTGGCGTTGCGCCGAATCGATAATGGACTGTGCTTCCTGCTGAGCCTGGGTCACCATCGCTTCAGCCTGCCCTTGAGCAGCAGTCAGGGATGCGTCAGCATCAGCCTTGGACCGATCAAGAATCGCTTGGATCTCCGACATTTGCTGTTCACGATTTTCGGTGATATCGCTCATGGCATTGGAGCGAAGAGCATCGACTTCACCCTGGCTCACTGAACGCATCTCTTGGGCGGCAGTTGTTGCTTCGGCCGTGATGCGCTGGGCCTCTCTCATGGCAGTCGAAATAATTTCATCTGCTTTGGCTTGAGAAGCATGCAGGATTTGCGCTGCATGGCCAGAGAGCCTGTCGACTTCGATATCACCCGAATCATTACGTGTAGTGTCGGCAGCCTTGTCTGAACCAGCAGCTGGCTGCTTGGATGCCTGGACGAGACGCTGGCGAAGGGTGACGACTCTTTCTTCAAGGCTTCGAACATAAGCGTCCACTTGCGCTTTATCGTACCCGCGCATCTGGGATTGGAATGTACCAGCTGCGGTATTCGATGAGCTGGTCGCAGTGTTCTCGCTGGTCGATTCAGTGGTCTGGTTGCTAGGCATGCATACTCCTCAAGAGTCAACAAAACTCACGTCCTGGCGAGGGGGTCGCCAGGACATAGGTGATTCTACTTCATTACCACCAATTAGTGGGAATCGTGTGCCGGTTCGACAATTTCCAATAGTACGCCACCGGTGTCTTTCGGATGGACGAATTGGATTCGCGACCCACCAGTACCAATTTTTGGAGTGTCATAGAGCAGTCGTGCACCACGTTCGCGAAGGACCTCAGACACATGGTCGATATCTGCTACGCGATAGGCGACTTGCTGGATTCCACCGCGCCCGTTGTTAGCGGTAATGAATTTTCCAATCGTGGAGTCTTCACTCAGCGGTGCCAAGAGTTGCACCTGTGCAGCGAGTTCAACCTGGTCCCCAGTTCCCAGCATGGCCTCCTCGACACCTTGTTCTTCATTAGTTTCTCGATGGAGCAAACGGAACCCAAGGACCTCAGTGTGAAACTTCAAGGCATCCTCAAGATTGGGTACGGCATAGCCGACGTGGTCAATACATGTGAAAAGATCAGAATTATCCATACCCCTAGTGTTCCACAAACACCACGATCTCTTCACACATTCCCATGATGAGATTCCTGTGAGCTAGTTTTCAACACGCGGGGCGATAAGCCCCACGGATGGTGAGATTTCAGGCAGAATGAGGGGTGGCGAAAGAAGGAACCATGGCTAAGGTGATAAGGAATATTGCGATTGTTGGAGTCGTGATCTTCCTGGCATTCTTCATTTTCACGCGTCCTGAAGATTCGGCTAACGCCGTGAAGTCCTTCTTCGAAAGCTTTGGATCACTCGTCCGCTTCTTCCAGACCCTTGTGTCCAAGGGGGGATAAATGGACTCTCGTCCATCCCTTTTCACTCCTGATGTTGCTCGCTACTTGCTCACCGATGAGGGTGAACAAATTGTTGACGAAGTTGTCAAACACCCTGTCTGCATGATCCCGTCGGTCTTCCTGACTATTGTTGGAATTCTGGTGATGTTTGCTGCCCCAATAGCGGGGAAACTATGGATTGTTGTCTTGGTGGCCGGTGCTGGGATTTCATTGTTTGGGTTGTGGAAATATCACATGCTCGCCATGGATCGTTTCGTGGTGACCAATATGCGGGTCTACCGCGTCCATGGCATTACCGAACGTCACGTCGCGACCATGCCACTGTCACGAATACTAGATATTTCTGTTGTTCAATCTCTGTGGGGGATGACCTTCAACTATGGGCATTTCACTTTTGAATCGGCTGCCGAAGCGCAAGGATTACGCGAAATTACCTTTGTGGGTGATCCACGAACCCGTGATCTGACTATTCAGCGAGTGATTCAACGCGCTGGGGTACGAGCCAAGGCTCAGGCATCCCGATTCGACGACGGCGCCTAACCTGGTGGCATCGAGCAAGGACCTTCGAGAGCCGATTAGGCTGCAAGCGCCTGATCAACCACCTCTTTAGCTTCTTGCTGGACCTGTGCCAGATGGTCCTCACCTAAGAATGATTCTGCGTAGATCTTGTAAATGTTTTCTGTACCTGACGGGCGTGCAGCGAACCAGGCGTTGGGTGTCGTCACCTTGAGTCCACCAATGGGGGCATTATTTCCCGGAGCCGTGGTCATGGCGGCTGTGATGGGTTCCCCTGCCAGATCCTGAGCGGTGACATCACTGGGGGACAGGTTCGACAGTCGAGCTTTCTGCTCCCTATCCGCGCTGGCATCCATGCGAGCGTACGACGAAGCGCCATAAAGTTGCTCGAATTCTTGGTAACGCGCCCACGGTGTTTCACCGGTGACGGCCATGATCTCGGAAGCGAGCAGACACATGATGAGTCCATCCTTATCGGTGGACCAAGTTTTTCCATCTTGGGTGAGGAATGAGGCTCCAGCTGATTCTTCTCCACCAAATCCGAGAGTGCCAGAAATGAGCCCAGGAACAAACCATTTAAAACCGACAGGGACCTCCACCAGTGGACGGCCAATGGCTTCAACGACGCGGTCGATCATTGAACTTGAGACCAATGTTTTACCCACACCAGCATTGTGGCTCCACTGGGGGCGATGGGTGAAGAGATAGTCAATAGCCACTGCGAGGTAGTGATTGGGATTCATCAATCCACCATCAGGGGTGACGATCCCATGGCGATCAGCATCCGCGTCATTGCCTGTGGAAATGTCGTACTGGTGTGATTCGCTGACCACTCCTGCCATGCAGTACGGCGATGAGCAGTCCATTCGGATCTTGCCATCGTGATCCAGGGGTACGAAGCTAAACCGAGGATCGATCCCTGTGTTGGTCACCGCGAGATTGAGCCCAGTGTTCTCTGCCATGTATTGCCAGTACTGCAAAGCGGCACCCCCAAGAGGGTTGGCCCCGATGCGAATCCCTGCTTTCGCGATAGCATCCATGTCCACTACACGCCCAAGCCCGTCACAATAGGGTGTGCGGAAATCGAACCATGACACGGTGTCGAGACCAGGTGATCGTTTAACCTGTGAGGGATTTCCGAGTAATTCATTGGCTCGTTGGGCAATCCAACCAGTGGCATCGGTGTCTGCAGGCCCGCCTTCGGGTGGATTGTATTTGAATCCTCCGTCACGGGGTGGATTGTGGGATGGTGTGACAACGATTCCATCAGCAAGATCATGGCTGCGGCCCTCATTGTGAGCAAGGATGGCCCGCGAGAGCGCAGGAGTGGGGGTGTACTCTTCTTCACGATCTGCCAGGACACTGACCTGGTTGGCGCTCAACACTTCCAGAGCCGTTTTCCAGGCGGGCATAGACAAGCCATGTGTGTCTTTAGCCAGGTAGATTGGGCCGGTTGTTCCCTGGAGGGCCCGGTATTCGACCAGTGCCTGGGTGATGCAAGCGATGTGGGCTTCATTGAAAGCACCATCGAAACTGGATCCTCGATGTCCGGAGGTGCCGAAAGCAACCATTTGGTCAGGGTTGGTGGCATCTGGAACGATGTCATAGTAGGCAGCAATGAGTGCATCGACATCAATGAGGTCTTCTGTCAGGGCTCGTTGCCCGGCGCGAGGATGAGTCATGGTGCCATCATCGCCTATGTAGACTGCGTGAAGCAAGCAATTCCCATCTTCATGAGAGAATATCTCTATGGCACAGATTTCAGGCGCAGTTGACCTTTCCGGACTTTCCACACCACCACCGGTAGGTGGAAGTTATGTCACCGAGGTGAGCCAAGAAACTTTCGAAGAGACTTTGCGTAAGTCGATTCAGCATCCGGTCGTGATCGAGTTCTATTCCTCGAAGGCTCCAGAATCCCAAGCGATGGGGGAGACATTAACCTCCTTAGTTAACGCAGCAGGTGGATCCTGGCTCCTTGCTCGGATGAATATCGACAACTCTGCTCAGATTGTTCAAGCACTACAAATCAATGCCGTGCCCATGGTGGTGGGCGTACTCGGTGGCCAGCTCGTACCGCTCTGGCAAGGGTCTATGGCTAAAGAAGAAGCTGAGAAGGTGATCGCTGAGTTGCTCAAGATGGCAGCCGGCAATGGGATTCTCGGCAAGGCAACACCAGTGGTTCAAGATACTGGGTCAACTGATAGTGGAACCGAAGGCGAGGATGACCCTCGTTATACGCTGGCCTACGAAGCCATGGCCACAGAGGACTATGCTCAAGCACAAGTTGAATTTGAGAAGCTTCTTGCCCAGAATCCTAATGATCCTCTGGCCAAGACCGGAAAGGCCCAAGCAGGGCTGCTCTCTCGTGTGGCAGGGTACGATCCAGTCAAGGTCAAGACAGACGTCGATGGTGACAATCCTTCTCGTGATGCAGTCCTAGCTGCAGCTGATATCGCCGTGGCAATGGGGGATGCGGAGCAGGGATTCTCCTTGCTGATTGCCGCTATTGCTGAGACCTCCGCAGAAACCCGTGACCTCTTGCGTGTACGACTGTTAGAGCTCTTCGACACCCAGGATCCTTCGGACAAGGTGGTTCTCTCCGCCAGGCGCAACCTAGCCACTGCATTGTTCTAACCCAGGGTGCGACCAACACCTTAGCTTTTGTCGTCCATGACATTGATGAATCCAGCTGCTCGGGCTGCTTCTTCAGTGTTAAACCAGACCTCAGCAACAGTGATGTTGTACCACCGCGATTCTGGGGTGTGGTATTTCATCGAGTCCTCATTCCCTTTGATGTCATACCCAGCTGGAGGATTGTCGCCCACATAACCACCGGCGTACTGCACTGGTGGAACTGTTGACCTGAAACCGGTTGCCCTGCCTTGAGAGGTTGTCACAACCTCGCCTTGCTCATCTGGTTCAAGGACTAACCACACACTGGCCAAAGCTGGAATGGCAATGTCGGCATGGTACTCGAATCCGCGATGTTCCTGGTGAATGACGTGAATATTATCGTTCAGGTAGTCACCGGTTCCGTCATAGGTCTCAGCGTTAGTGTTGAGAACTTCCTTCCACTTTCCTCCGTGGGGGAGTCCGATGCGATAGCGCTCATGGGGAGTCGCAGAGAAATTGGTGATGCAAGCCACCAAGGACTGTGAGCCATCGCTTCGTAACCAAGCAAAGACATTAGCAGCTGAGTCATCTGAGACAATCCATTGGAAACCTGAAGGATCGTGGTCTTTGAGCCACAATGCTCGCGATGAGCGATAGATCTCATTCATGTCGCGGATCAGGTGTTGGACCCCGTGATGGCCCCACAGTTCACTGACCCACCATTCCAGGGAAGCCGACTCAGAAAATTCTGTACGCTGAGCAAATTCTTGACCCATGAAAATCAACTGTTTTCCTGGCCAAGCCCATTGGTAGGAATAGAAAGCCTTAACGGTAGCGAACTTGCGCCAATCGTCTTGGGGAACTTTTTCAATCATGGCACCCTTGCCATGGACGACCTCATCGTGGCTGATGGGCAAAATGAAATTCTCTGAGTAGTTATAGACGCACGAGAAAGTAATGTCGTCATGGTGCCACTGGCGGTAGATCGGATCCAATTCAAGATAGCGCAAGGAATCATTCATCCATCCCATATTCCACTTGAACCCAAAACCAAGCCCATCGTTATCGACAGGTTTCGTTACCCCTGCGAAGGAGGTTGATTCCTCCGCGATCATCATGATGCCTGGAACGCGACGGTAGAGGTGGTGGTTGACGTACTTCAAGAAATCGATGGCCTCCAGGTTTTCGCGACCACCGTACTGGTTGGGAACCCACTGTCCTTCTTCACGGGAGTAGTCCAAGTACAGCATCGAAGCTACGGCATCAACGCGCAGCCCATCGATGTGGAACTGTTGGAGCCAGTAGAGTGCATTCGACACCAGGAAGGATTTCACTTCGTTACGTCCGAAATTGAAAATATAGGTTCCCCAATCGGGGTGGTACCCCTGACGAGGATCAGAATGCTCGTACAAGGCTGTACCATCAAAATTCACCAGAGCCCAGTCATCGGTGGCAAAGTGACCAGGAACCCAGTCCATGATGACGCCAATGCCATTTTGGTGAAGTTTGTCGATCAGATAGCGCAGATCATCGGGGTTTCCATAACGAGACGTGGGGGCAAAATACCCACTGGTTTGGTATCCCCAGGACCCGAGGAAAGGGTGTTCACTCAGAGGCATGAATTCAACATGGGTGTACCCCTGCCAGGTGACATAGTCCACGAGTTCTTCAGCAAGTTCACGGTAGGTCTTCCCCTGGCGCCAGGCCCCGACATGGATCTCGTAAATCGACACCGGTGATTCCCAAGGTTTCCAGGTCTCGCGACGATTCATCCACTCATCATCACCCCACTGATACTGGGAATCAAAAACAATAGCGGCTGTGTTGCCATCAGTTTCAGCGTATTGCGCCATGGGGTCTGATTTTTCGCGCCACACTCCATCCTCGCCGAGGATCTTGAACTTGTATCGCGCACCTGAGGAAATAGTCTCAATAAATCTTGACCACACTCCAGTGCCGGGCAGCTTCACCATCTCATCGCCACCCCAGAAGTTGAAATCACCACTGAGGAGCACCTGCTGAGCATTGGGAGCCCACACCGAGAAGCGAACACCTGGGATCCGCGTGCCGGTATCGCTATCCATCACTGTTGTCACGTGGGCACCCAAGCGGCGCCACAATTCGGTGTCAGAGCCTCGAGAAAGCCCCTCGAGGTCAGTTCCGCGGAGTTCGCCTGCGAGATCATAGGTGGCCATGACTCCTCATTTCTTTTTCTTAGACTCACTGGCTTGTTGAAGCACAAGGATGTGAGCAGGTTGAGCTGGGTAAAGATTAATATACGCGTCGTGTGCCCACGACCATTCTTGATCTGTCAAGAGGTCGTGAGCTGTGATGGCCAGTAGGGGATCCAATCCAAGGTGATCATAGTTGAGGCGGAGGTACCCTTCCTGGGCTTCGCTGGGATTGAGGGATACCACCACGAGTATCCGATCATCACCAGAGGTTTTGGAATAGGCAATGATCTGGTCATTACCTGTGTCATGGAACCGAATAGTTCGCAGGCACTGGAGTGCTTCATGGGTGCGGCGAAGGTGGTTGAGTTTGGTGATGAGTTCGTTCAGATTCGGTTTCTTGGTGAAATCCCGGGGGCGATACTCGTACTTCTCAGAATTCAAGTATTCCTCGCGTCCTTCGATCGCCTCATGTTCACAGAGTTCAAACCCGGAATAGATTCCCCAAGTGGGGCTCATCGTGGCTGCAAGGATGGCGCGGATTGCGAAGGCTGCTGGGTTGCCATCCTGGAGATAATACGGGTTGATGTCGGGGGTATTGACGAAGAAATTCGGACGATAAAACGGAGCCATCTCACCAGCGAGTTGGTTGAGATACTCCTCCAATTCCCACTTTTCAGTGCGCCAAGTGAAATAGGTGTACGACTGGTGGAAACCAACCTTGCCCAAGGCGTGCATCATCTCGGGGCGTGTGAAGGCTTCAGCAAGAAAGAGGACCTCTGGATGGCGCTCACGCATCTGGGCCATCAACCATGCCCAGAACTCTAAGGGTTTGGTGTGAGGATTGTCGACTCGGAAGATCGTGACTCCCTTGTCGACCCAAAATTCGATTAAGCGAAGGCATTCAGCATAGATTCCTGGGGGATCCTGGTCGAAATTGATGGGGTAAATGTCCTGATATTTCTTCGGTGGGTTTTCTGCATAGGCGATCGTTCCGTCGACCCGGGTAGTAAACCACAAGGGGTGGTCCTTCACCCAGGGGTGATCGGGGGAAGCTTGGAGAGCGAAATCGAGAGCAACCTCCATTCCAAGCTTTTTCGCTTCGCCAACGAAGTGAGAAAAATCATCGAAGGTGCCCAAGTCCGGATGGATAGCATCATGGCCACCATCCTTGCTTCCGATAGCCCATGGAGAACCAGGGTCTGACTTTTCCACAGTGAGGGAATTATTGCGTCCTTTACGGAAAGCAGAACCAATCGGATGGATGGGGGGAAGGTAGATGACATCGAATCCGAGGGCAGCGATCTCTTTCAAGCGCCGAGTCGCATGGACAAAATTCCCTGAAGTCCACGTGCCAGACTTGTCTTGGCGCGCACCGTGAGAGCGGGGAAACATCTCGTACCAGGAAGAAAACAGTGCCTGGCGTCTATCGACCCACAGCGGGAAGTCTGCCGTTGGTGTGACAAGTTCTCTCACAGGATACCTGTGAATCCGGTCAAGAAATGTGGGATCAGTGATCATGGCTTTGAGATCGGTGGGAGAAGTGCTGGAAAAAGTCTCAAAGCTGGTCGCGAGCAGTTTTTTCCATGCAAGCGACGCAGATCGGTCAATACCCCAGGTTTCTTTGGCACTGGTTTCGATGAGTTGGCGAGCCTCACCCCACAGCAGCTCCTCGTCGATGTGTTCACCCAGCTTGATGCGGGCATTGTGGAGCCATGTATTCCACGGATGGGACCAGGCTTCTATACGAAAACTCCACAACCCAGGGGAGTTGGGTGTCACCCAGGCTTCATAGATGTCGAGGCCTTCAGGCCACAATTGGACCATGGGGTACGAGGTTTCTTGACCTGTCGGGGAGGTTAAGATAACGCTTGCACCGAGGGCGTCATGACCTTCACGAAAGACCCTGGCAGTCACGGGAAAAGACTCGCCAACAACTGCTTTGGCGCTGTAGGCTCCGCCTTCAATCACTGGTTCGGCTTTGGTGACGCAGATGCGGCCAATTCCTCGTTGAAGAGGGGGTGCGGTTGGCTTCATTGGCCCAGGGAACTCACTACCGAAAGCGTCGGTGGTGGGGAAAACCGACGTACGCAAGTCAGTCGGCGTACTCATGGACACAATCTAGTGCCAAAGCCCTAGTGGGGCTCGGACTGTCTCGCTGTGAGGGATACCTCGGCTTCCATCAGTACAGCGCAGTGCGCAGGCAGCATCAGTGTAGAGCCAGCCTTCAGCACTTCCGTTGAGGATGGCAGTTCCCCCTCATGCGCAGAATGGATGACAATGGTGTACGACGTACCCCATGATCCATCCGGTAACGTCAACTCCACTGGTCCATGCCCTGAATGCACCCAGAGGATGAAAGCCTCACTACAGGTTGAGGAATACATCCCTAGCAATCTACGGCCCATGTCATGCCAGTCGGCTTCCCCCATTTCTCCACTTCCACCATTGAGCCAGGCCAAATGGGGACGTTGGAGGGAGCTACCGTTAGCGTCGCAGACATCCTCACGATGAACAAAACTCGTCGGGGCAAGACAGGGATGCTGGGAGCGGATCTGGATCAATTGGGTGAGGAAATCTGTGATGTCATTCCAACAGTCTTCATCAGCCCAGGACGCCCATGAAATAGGGGAATCCTGGCAGTAAGCATTGTTATTACCCTGCTGGGTGCGACCGAACTCATCCCCGGCAGTGATCATGGGAGTGCCATAGGAGAAAATCAGGGTCATGAGGAAGTTCCTCACTTGGCGCTGACGCAACCCAATAATGGATTCATCGTCTGTTTCCCCTTCAACTCCGCAATTCCAGGAACGATTGTCATCTGTCCCATCACGGTTGTTTTCGTTGTTAGCTTCGTTATGTTTATGGTTGTAGGTAACCAAATCGCGCAGGGTGAAACCATCATGGGCAGTAATGAAGTTCACCGAATCGCTCACCTGTCGATTGGAGTATTCGAAGAGGTCGGGGGATCCACACAGCCGGGTGGCGAGTTCTTGTACACCCGGAGTGGCACCACGCCAAAAATCGCGAATATGGTCACGGTAACGCCCGTTCCATTCCATCCATCCATCACCCCAAGCACCCACCTGGTAGCCATAGGGACCAATATCCCAAGGTTCGGCTATCATGATCGAAGATTCAAAGGTTTTCTCTGCTGCTAGAGCCTGCTTGAATTGGTGTTGGTGATCAACATGGTGGAGTTCGTCACGAATCAATGTCGTGGCTAAATCGAAACGGAAACCATCAACGCCCATATCCCTGGTCCAATAGCGCAAGGAATCAAGAACCATATCCAAGACCCCAGCTTGAGAGGTGTCGACAGAGTTTCCACAACCGGTGACGTCATAGTCGTCGTACATATTCTCGCTGAGCCTGTAATAGCCTGCGTGATCGATGCCACGAAAAGAGAGTGTGGGGCCTTCATGGTTGCCCTCACCGGTGTGGTTGTACACCACATCAAGAATGACTTCGATTCCTGCGCGGTGCAAGTGGGTGACCATGTCTTTGAATTCTTCAACCTGTTCACCCATGGTTCCGATAGAGGCGTACGCTGCGTGGGGAGCAAAGAAACCCATCGTGTTGTATCCCCAATAGTTCGAAAGTCCTGCACGAATGACGAAAGGTTCAGAAACAAAGTGGTGGACGGGAAGCAGTTCAACCGTGGTGATCCCGAGGGAGGTGAGGTGCTCGATGATGGCTGGATAGGCCAAACCAGCAAAGGTTCCACGAAGATGTTCAGGGACTAGCGGATGGCGCAGAGTGTATCCCTTCACGTGTGTTTCGAGAATGACACGCTCGTTGGTTTTGATGATACGTTCCAGCGGTTCTGGTGGGTCAGTGGGGGTGACCACCACCGAGAGTGGTACGGCTTGGGAGGAATCAGTCGGGTCAGGAAGATAGTCGGATTCAGAGGTGTGGTCATGGATGGGCCCGAGATAATCCACACCACCGGTGATGGCGCGCGCATAGGGGTCGAGAAGCAGACGTGCTGGGTTGAATCGCTGACCTTGGCGGGGTGCCCATTCGCCGTGGACGCGAAAACCGTACATTTGCCCAGCAGTGATGTCTGGAACATGGATACTCCATACGCCATCAGCTCCGGGCAGCATGTCATAGTTGGTCTGTTCTCGATCGGACCCGATGAGGGCGAGCTCCACCCGAGGGGACCTGGGTGCCCATAAAGAGAACCGAGTTCCTCGGTCATCAACAGTTGCTCCGAGGTGAGCAGAATCTACTGGAGCTAGAAAGGTCGGGCGCGTCATCGCGTACCTCGAAAAGAGCACATGACGTCAACACTATCGTGGGCAACACTCACTGGTGAGGATTGACTCTCGCCTGGTGTGTTCATTTTCTTCCTGAGAACTGGTTGAATGGTTTCGTGAGCACACCAAAGAACGTGGCCCTTCGCCATCAGGAGCTGTGTGACGCGGTAGAGAAATACCGCAGGGAATATTACGAGTTTGATGCTCCTAGCATTCCTGATGTTGATTTCGATCTTCTGGTGCGCGAATTGGAAGATATTGAGCGCGAACATCCCGACCTAGCCGCACCTGGGTCACCGACCATGAAGGTCGGTTCACCACCTGCGACGAGTTTTGAACCAGTGACCCATCCTTCGATCATGCTCAGTCTCGACAATGCGTTTAGTCAGACGGAGGTTCTGCGGTGGTATGACCGGTTCAACTCTCTTGCCACGGGGGAGGACTTGTCCTGGTCAGGGTTTTTGTGTGAGATGAAACTTGATGGTTTGGCTGTCAATGTGATCTACCGCGACGGCGTCCTTGTTCAGGCTGCTACACGTGGTGATGGCCGAGTGGGGGAGGATGTGACAGCCAATGTGCATACCATTGGGGCGATTCCCGCGCGACTGACTGGTTCTGTTCCGCCCTTGGTGGAGGTTCGTGGCGAAGTATTCCTTCGACTCGATGATTTTGATGAACTCAATGAGCTTCTCCAAGATCAAGGAAAGAAGCCTTTTGCGAATCCTCGTAATGCTGCTGCGGGGTCTTTAAGGTTGAAAGACCCAACAGTGACTGCTCAACGCCCGCTCAGTTTCTTCTGCCATGGTTTGGGTGCCCAGGATCTTGGATTGTCCACCCTCGAGCAAGGATATGAGATTGCCCAGGGTTGGGGGTTACCTGTCTCCAAGGAGGTACGACGCGTCGATTCTTTTGATGGAATCTGGGAATATATTGAGGCTCTTGGCACCAAACGCCATGGGTTACCTCAAGAAATTGATGGTGCGGTCATCAAAGTCAATTCTCTTGAGTTGCAGGCTCAGATGGGGGCGACCTCGCGAGCCCCCCGGTGGGCGATAGCCTACAAGTTTCCCCCAGTTGAAGTGACAACGAAGCTCCTTGACATCCGGGTAGGTGTGGGGCGCACAGGGCGTATCACCCCGTACGGTGTCATGGAGCCGGTCAAGGTGGCGGGGTCTATGGTTGAAATGGCGACCTTGCACAATGGTGGCGAAGTGGCACGAAAGCAGGTCCTCATTGGTGACACTGTGATCCTGCGTAAAGCAGGGGATGTGATTCCTGAGATATTGGGGCCTGTGATCCATCTCCGCAGCGGTAAAGAGCGAGTGTTCCACATGCCAAGTATATGTCCGGCATGCCACACTGTTCTGACGAGGGAAAAGGATGGCGACGCCGATCTTCGGTGCCCGAATCAGGGTTCTTGCCCTGCACAATTACGCGAGAGACTCATTCACTTGGGGTCTCGTTCAGCACTTGACATTGAGGGTTTGGGGGAGAAAGCTGTCGATGCCATCATCGATGCTGGCATGGTCACCGATGAGTCAGATATTTTCGATCTCAGTGAACACTTACTCGTGAAGAGTCCTTTTTTCCGTCGAAAGGATGTGGACCCCACTGGCCCACAACTGACCAAGAATGGAGAGAAGCTCTTAGAACAATTGGGGCAAGCAAAAACTAAACCTTTTACCCGTTTTCTCGTGGCGCTATCGATTCGTCACCTCGGAAAGGGTGTTGCACCGCTGATCGCTACCCGCTTTGAGAACATCGATGCTTTGCAAAGGGCGAGTTTTGATCAGCTCAGTGAGATTGACGGGGTGGGTCCAGCCTTAGCAGAATCCATCACTACGTGGTTCTCCATCAAGCGAAATCAGGGCATTATTCGACGGTGGAAACAAGCTGGGGCTATGGCTGCCAGCGATAGTACGCCAGCGGTGGCACTGGAACAAACCCTGGAAGGGTTGAGGGTCGTTGTCACCGGCTCGGTCCCTGGATATACCCGCGATAGTGCCCAGGAAGCAGTGCTAGCACGAGGGGGAACACCGAGCGGATCTGTGTCGAAGAATACAGATGTTGTCGTGGTTGGTGACCGGGCCGGAGCGAAACGAGAAAAAGCCCAGAGCTTGGGGATTGCGATTGTTGATTCCTCCAACTTCGAGCACCTACTGGAATTCGGCATGCCCGCCAGGGAAGGGTAATCGCAGTAGACTGTGGTTGTGCCTCTATTGTCGGATCTTGATCTTCACCCTGCCACACCGTTGCGCGTCCAGCCTTCTTTAGGCGAGTGGGGGCCGGGGACTATTGTCACCACTAGGCGCAAGAAACTCACTCGAGTGTTGTGGATTCTCGCGTTCGTGATTGTTGCAGCCGGAATCACGGCCTTTGCTTATTACGCCTACCGGGTTATCACCTAACCGGTCAGAATACTCCTTGATCAACCATGGCATGGGCCACTTTGACGAATCCAGCCAGATTGGCACCCATGAGAAGATCATGGCCGAGTCCATAGGTGTTTGAGGCGGCTAGGGAATCAGCAACGATTTGTTTCATGATCCCTTGGAGTCGAGCATCTGTTTCTTCAAAAGTCCACGCTAGCCGCATCGAATCCTGGGTCATCTCGAGGCCCGAGACAGCCACTCCACCAGCATTTGAGGCCTTACCTGGGGCAAAGATGACACCCTGGGTACGGAAGGCTTCAATAGCCTGCGGAGTTGAGGGCATATTGGCACCTTCAGCAACGAGTTTCACACCGCCTGCAATGAGCTGCTTGGCATCTGCTTCGTCGAGTTCGTTTTGGGTTGCACAAGGAAGTGCAATATCGCAGGGGCGTTCCCAGACCTTCTTGTTAGCTGAAAATTCTGCCTTCTTGCGGGTATCGGTATAGGCAGAGATTCGCTCACGGCGTGCCAACTTAATCTCTTTGATCAGGTCCAGATCAATACCCTCTGGGTCATATATATATCCTGAGGAATCACTCATCACATGGACTCGACCACCAAGTTCGAGGGTTTTCTCTGCAGCATAGATCGATACGTTTCCTGAACCAGAAATGGTGACTTTCTTGCCTTCAAGAGAGTCGTTCATCACAGTCTTCAACACCTCATCGGTGTAATACAACAAGCCATAACCGGTGGCTTCCGTACGGCCAAGGGAGCCACCGAAAGCCAAACCTTTGCCCGTGAGTACGCCAGTGAATTCGTTCATGATGCGCTTGTACTGGCCGTACATATAACCGACCTCGCGCCCACCAACTCCGATGTCACCAGCTGGTATATCGGTATTGGGGCCAATGTGACGATAGAGCTCTGTCATGAACGCTTGGCAGAATCTCATGACCTCACCCTCGGATTTGCCATGGGTATCGAAGTCGGAGCCTCCTTTTCCCCCACCCATCCACAAACCGGTCAGAGCATTCTTAAAAGTCTGTTCAAAGCCAAGGAACTTCAAGATGGACGCAGTGACTGAGGAGTGGAAACGCAATCCACCCTTGTAGGGGCCGATGGCATTATTGAATTCAACACGGTATCCGCGATTGACTTGGGTTGTGCCCTGATCATCCACCCAGGCAATACGGAACTTGATCATACGATCTGGTTCAACCATACGCTCAAGAATGGCATGGCGTTCGAATTGCGGATTGTCTTCCAGTGCGGGTTCAATGCTGGTGAGTACTTCCTTGACTGCTTGGAGGAATTCTCCTTCGTCCGGGTTCCTTGCTGCAACGTCTTGGTAGACTCGCTGGACATAACTGGTTGTCATTGTTTCTCCTTTATGACTGCGTAGATTAGCTTAGGTGGTTGCGGGGCCGGGGAAACTCAGCGTTCAAGCCTTGGATGGTGCCCTGGACAGGTGGTTCATGATGGGGTTCCGAGGCTGTGATGCAATTTTTTCAGCTAAGGAGCTGATTGCTGAAGCAGTTGGTGTCGCAGGCGAGCTAACGACGCCGGGGATTCCTTGATCTGCTTCCTCGCGGAAGCTGATATCGAATGGAATCTGCGCCAAGAGTGGAACCTCGTACCCCAGTTGCTGAGTCAGATTCTCAGACACGGTGGTTCCACCACCCTGGCCAAAGACCTCGATGCGACAAGTTTCCTGGCAGTGAGGGCATTGTGTCTCCAGGTGGCTCATATTCTCGACCACACCGATGACCTTCTGTTTGAGGGTGGCTGCCATCGACCCAGCCCGCTGTGCGATATCTGTCGCAGCAACTTGCGGAGTCGTGACTACGATGACCTCTGCGTTAGGCAGTCTCTGGCCAAAACCTATGGCGATGTCCCCAGTGCCAGGTGGGAGGTCGACCACGAGAAAGTCAGGGTTACCCCATTGAATATCAGTGAAGAATTGACTGAGCGCCTTTTCAACAATGGGGCCCCTCCAGGCAATCACCTGATCACGACTAGGTTTCATCCGAGCGATGCTCATGACTTTGATCCCATGGGCTTGCAGGGGAAGAACCGTGTCGATCTCTTCAATGGTGGTCAACGTGGCATCCTCAGGAATACCGAGGAGATCAGCGACCGAATGACCATAGATGTCAGCATCGATGAGACCCACACTGTAGCCTTGCTGGGCTAGGGTCACAGCGAGGTTAACACTGAGAGAGGATTTCCCGACCCCTCCTTTTCCGGAAGCAACACCAATCACGCGGGTGGGATTATCTCCGCGGTTGAAAGGGTTTTCGTGTGGACTTCGATAGAGGCTGCTGCGCAGTTGTTCACGCTGGGTCTCATTCATGTCACCCATGATTACTTCGACACTCTCCACCCCTTCGACCCCCATCACTGCTTCGGTGATCTCATGGTCGAACCAGCTCTTCAGCGGGCATGTGGGAGTCGTCAGCAGTAGGGTGACCTTCACCAGCCCTTCATCGTGGATGTCAATAGAGTCAACCATCGACAGTTCGGTGATGGATTTCCCCAACTCAGGATCGAGGACTGTGGACAGGGCTGTACGGATCTGATCAAGGTCGGGCTGGGGTGTAGTCACCGCAGTATTGTAGCGCCACTGTGTGGTGTGATGTTACATCGGATAACCAGGGGGAACCTGCTGGTAGGGGGACTGGGGTGGGTACTGTTGCATCACTGGCCCATAAGGCTGGGCGAGGGGAACATAACCTCCCATACCGGGATAATTCGCTTGGGCCATGGGTGGCACGTAGGCCCCGGATGACAGCCTTCGCGAGGCACCGATCCAATAGAATGCTCTCATGAAGAGGTACGTGATGAGCAGAACGAGCA
The DNA here is from genome assembly GCA_009782785.1 of Propionibacteriaceae bacterium. GTDB lineage: Bacteria > Actinomycetota > Actinomycetes > Propionibacteriales > Propionibacteriaceae > WQYJ01. Next base: position 78,320 of record WRIJ01000001.1, read on the forward strand.
TCACCAGCGCCATAATGATAATAGCAATCAAGAGACCTTCATCAGGGCCATAACCGTAGTAGCCATAGCTAAAGAAGTTGTCTACGGCGACGATAAGCAGAATCCAGCCCACGATGTTGAGCAACAGGCAGATACCCCAGACGATCACTGAGCCGGTATAGAGGCCCTGGGATACCTTGGATCGGCTAGCCAGCACTGCTCCTGCGATATAGAACCCCGTAGCAGTGAGCATGAGCACCAGTGGAACGATGAACCCGAAGATACCTATGGTGTTTCCGTAACCTAATCCGAATCCATAGTAACTGTTCATGGATACCGGGATCCCGATCCCAAAGGTGAGGAAGATGCTGAGAAGAGAGAATCCCATGAGCACGTCCCCAATCGCCATGATTCCTGGAGTTGAGACTACCCCCGAGGTTTTTAGCTGCTTGAGGGCTGGCATTCCGAGGAAACCCATGAGAATCAGTAGGACAGGAACAAGGAACAGTGGTGTACCCAAGAGCAACCATAGAAATTCATCCGTCGTGGCCGTCAGACCAATCCCAAGGATCATGCCAACCACACCCAACCCAAGGACACACATGAAGATAACACTCGCGACCCGAACGCCCCCTCCCGTTCCCATCGGGGCTGGAGCCATCACCATGGGCCCAGCACCTGGGAGTGGAGCAGGTGGAGCTGCCATGACCGGAGCTGGTGGAGGAGCAGGTGTCGTTGCTGAAGAAAAGGAAGGCATGGTGGTGGTCGTCCCCACGGAAGCCTGATTCTCGGACGGAGGATCGGAAGCTGGTGAATTCTCGCTTGCAGAACTGAAAGGTTTGAGGACAGTCGGCTCAGTAGCTGTTTCACCACTCGCCGTGGATTCATCCACTGTGGCAGGTGGAGTGCTGGTAGCACCACAGCGTCCACAAAACTCAGCCCCTTCAACTAATGGTTGGTCACATTGTGTGCAATTCATGGTTCACCTATCCTGGGTAAGTTAGCTAGGGACCACCTTAATGCTTTTCGTCACCTCCGTGTAGTGATCAGTTGAATTTGGTCAACTGTCATCAAGAAGGATTGACCTCAGTTTTTCAACTCAGGTACCGTCGTGGTGGCAAACCGGTTAAGGTGGTTTCATGCATACCTCCTTGTCAAGGCGAACAATTCTGGCTGTCCCTGGTTCCTCGCAGCGTTTCATTGAAAAATCGCGATCCCTGAACGCCGATGCTATCTTCCTCGATTTGGAGGATGCGGTGGCCCCAGGATCCAAGGTGGAGGCTCGATCAACCATCACAACTGCCTTGCTCGACCCCCAAGGGTGGAAGGCACCCTGTGTCACGGTGAGGATCAATGACCTGGCTAGTCCCTGGGCAAGAGACGACCTTGATGAAGTGGTCGCGCATACAGGGGATCGAATCGATGCGATCGTACTGCCGAAGGTGACAAGCCCCGAGCATATACGTGAAACCGACTCAGTGTTGTCCCGCTTTGAGAAAGACAACCAGTGGAAACAAGGGTCTATTGGCATTGAAGCTCAAATTGAGGAAGCGAAAGGTTTGCTAGCAGTACGCGAGATTGCTGCCAGTTCCGATCGACTCGTCTCCCTGGTTTTTGGACCAGGAGATTTCATGGCTTCTATGGGAATGGGAGGGCTGTCAGTGGGGTCCCAGGTAGACGGCTATGACGGTGATGTGTTCCACTACGCACTCATGACTATCCTTGTGGCAGCCAGAGCCTATGGGTTGCAAGCCATTGATGGACCCTTTGTGGGGATTCGTGACATGGATGGTTTCATTTCTTCCGCACGCAAATCTGCCGCTTTAGGTTATGACGGAAAATGGGTGGTGCATCCTGACCAAATCGAGGAAGGCAATCGTATCTTTTCCCCCAGTGACGAATTGGTCACCCGCGCAAGACGCATCATGGAAGCCTATGACCAAGCCGTCTCTTCAGCGGGTGGGTTAACTGGAGCTATCGAAGTTGATCACGAGATGGTCGACGAAGCGGGAGTGAAACTAGCTGCAGCTCTGCTCGCCAAAGTCGAAAGAACCCAGTGAAGTGTGTCTCACCGAAGAAACCAAGTTCACCTACTCGATGACAGATCTATGCTGAGTTATTCCTACTGGGGTGTTGAATGCGGTCAATCCAAGCCTCGACATCGCCGGGGTTTCTCGGAAATGCTTCACTAAGATTGCGGTATCCATCCTTGGTGATGAGGATGTCATCTTCGATCCGCACTCCGATACCACGCAGTTCCTCAGGGACCATGAGATCAGTGGACTTGAAATAGAGCCCTGGTTCAACAGTGATGATCATTCCTTCACGGAGTTTTCCTCCCCGATAGAGTTTCCGACGCGCCTGGGCACAATCATGGACATCAATACCGAGGTGATGGGAGGTTCCATGGACCATCCACCGCTTGTATTCGCCGCCACTTTTCTTCAAGGTTTCCTCGACACTAACATCGAGTATCCCCCAGTCGTGGAGATATTCAGCAAGGACACGTACTGCTGCGCGGTGGACATCGAGGAACTTTGCTCCAGGGCGCGCTGCATCCATTCCTGCTTGCTGGGCTTCTAAAACAGCGTTGTATACCTGGCGTTGTGCCGGAGAAAATACTCCCGAGACGGGCAGGGTACGAGTAACATCTGCGGTATACAGTGAATTGACCTCCACACCGGCATCCATCAGCAGAAGGTCCCCGTCATGGAGATCCCCATCATTGTTGATCCAGTGCAAGGTGTTGGCGTGATCACCACTGGCTACGATCGTGTCATATCCCACTGCGTTGCCCAGATGGCGGGCATGGAGACCAAAAACTCCCTCCACCCAGCGTTCCCCACGCCCGTGAGCAACCGCCTTGGGGAGTTCAGCAATAACGGCTTCGAAGCCCACTAATGTCGCTGCGCACGCTTTCTCCATTTCGCCCACCTCGTAGGCATCCTTGATCAGGCGCATTTCACTCAAGTACTGGTTAAGTTCTCGATCTGCTTCACGACAATGACTAGCCATGGCCCCCACGAGAGCATCTAGGCGAGAGTCAACCCCAGGCAAGATCCGTCGTTGTCCATCGCTGTGTTGGAGGGGGGAAGCAATGGCTGGCGAGAGCTGCGAGGAGTCTTTGACCACCATCTGGGTGTACGAAACCATGTCTTCGATACTGGGTCGAGACCCTACCCACATCTCACCGTACTGGGAACTGGAATAGAATTCTGGGTCACTGCGCTCGACCCTCCCATGGAAAAACAAGGTGGGGGTGCCGTCTTCGATCACGAGCACAGAATCGGGTTCAGTTTCGTTACCCAAACCACTGAGATAGGCAAACCCAGAATGTGCGCGGTAGCGATAATCGCAGTCATTAGAGCGTACCTTGTATCCTCCTGCTGGGATGATGAGACGATCATGGGGGAACTGGGCGCTGAGTTCCTGACACCGCCTGCGCGCATGTTCATGGGCCACCAGAGGTGGACGTGGATCGCTCGGATACGGTGCCCACCCTCGGGTGATGAAATCCTTGAAAGAATCCGAGTACGAACCAAGCCGATTAGAGGGTGTCTGTGGTCGCGGTTTCTTCATGTCTACAGTCTAGCCGGGAGGGACGTGCAAACACGCTAGGGTTATCCCATGAAGGCTTCCCTGCACGACATTGAGAAACTCCTGGAGATACAGGACTTGGATACATCGATTGCGAAGATCAAACTGAGTGCATCCACACTTCCTATCCACCAAGAGATTGCTGACTTGGTCGAACGTCGCAGTCATATCGCTGATGATCTGACCGCTGCAACAACGAACTACTCGGATGCGACAGTGGCCTCCGAGCGTGCCGAAGCGGATGTTGTCCCCGTACGCGAACGGCTGGCTCGGTATGTTGCCAAGGTGGAAGCCGCAGAGATGGACCCGAAGGCCTTGCAGAGCGCTATTGAGGAAGTCGCCCACTTGAAGTCGAGGATCTCGGACCTTGAAGATGTTGAACTTCTGGCGATGGAAACCGCTGAGCAAGCAGGTCAGCAGGTGGAGGAATTGAAGGCAGAAACTGAGCAGATAGAGGTCGATCTTCATGGGTTGGTCGAGGCGCGTGACCAGGAGGTTTCCCAGTTGGCTGCGCAAGCGAGAGACCTCACCGGGCAACGTCGTGAGACTACTTCACTCATTTCCCCAGAGTTGTTGGGTCTTTACGAAAAAGTCGCTGCGCGAGCCAATGGAGTGGGAATAGCGAGGCTCCAAGGCCGACGTTGTTCCGGGTGCGGGCTGGAGGCAACAGTTGCCGACTATAACAGCTATATTGCAGCTGACCCAGAGCAGGTCATTCGATGTGCCGAATGTGATCGCCTTCTTGCTCGGACACCCTGAACCATGAGTGCCCTCGTGGGTGCATCAGTGGTACGCAAGAAAGACGGATGAGTCGGTCTATAAGCCGGATTCTGTCCTCGCCGAGCGAGGGGCGACCATCTATCTGCGGCATGTGTTACCACACACCTTCGGGTACAACTACCCGTGCGACCTACCCGTCGACGAAGCGAGCAACTCATATCGACGCGATCAATTGATCTTCTTGGTCTTGCTCCCGGTGGGGTTTACCAAGCCATCTCACTCACATGAGATGCTGGTGGTCTCTTACACCACCGTTTCACCCTTACCCTGCGTGCAGGGCGGTCTATTTTCTGTGGCACTAGCCCGTGGGTTTTCCCAGGTGGGTGTTACCCACCACCGTGCTCTGTGGAGTCCGGACTTTCCTCGGATTTCTCCGCGATCGCCCGACCGACTCATCCAAGGATCTATTCTACCTGTGCCTGGGCGCTCTGGGACGCACTTCTGGCGAAGTGCTTGTGCAGAGCCCGGTTACGGAGCAGTCAATATCTCTGCTCCTGTGTGGGTGACGTGAATAGTTTGTTCGAACTGGGCGCTGCGCGAATAATCATTGGTGACCACAGTCCAGTCGTCATCCCACACGTGTGAGCGATAATCACCCATCGTCAACATTGGCTCGATGGTGAAAGTCATTCCCTCTTTGATGATAGTCGTGGCTCCAGGAGCGTCATAGTGGAAAATCACCAAACCAGTGTGAAAGGCAGTACCCACTCCATGTCCGGTGTAGTCGCGAACCACGCCGTACCCAAAACGATTGGCATAGGCTTCGATCACCCGCCCAATGACATTGATTGCTCGCCCAGGCTTCACAGCCTTGATCCCACGCTCCATAGCCTCACGGGTACGATTCATCAGATCTTGTGACTTCTGATCGAGGGTTCCACACCCAAAGGTCATGCAATTGTCCCCATGGACGCCGTCTTTGAACACAGTGACATCGATACTGATGAGATCCCCATCTTCGAGTGGGCGAGCATCAGGGATTCCATGGCAGATGACCTCGTTCACCGAGGTGCAACAGGATTTGGGATACCCACGATATCCCAGGGTTGATGGGTATCCGCCATGATCAAGAATGTACTCGTGGATGACTTGGTCAATATGGTCAGTCGTGATGCCTGGGGCAATGACTTTTTCGCCCTCTTTGATGGCTAGGTGGGCAATACGACCGGCTTCACGCATCTTGGCGATCGTCTCGGGGCGTTGTACGTCTGTTCCGCGGTAAGGTTTGGGTCCTTTGCGCCCCACGTATTCTGGGCGCGAAATACTAGCAGGGACGTCGCGTTTCGGTGAGAGCGGGTACGGTTCGACAAGATTCACAAGCAACAATTCTACGCAGATAGTGGGGCAGGGAACATGTGGGAGAGGTTTGCATGGACACCTGAGACATCCACCAGGTGGCTGGAGAGAGCCTCACCCCAGGTCAGGTCACCATGGATGAGGCGAAGAAAGGTGGTGGGGTCCATCTCGACAACACTTCCTGGGGTGCCCCGTCTGTGCGTGTGTGTGGTGGACTCCACCCCTAGTTGGACCGCAGTCCAGGGAGGGATGCGCAGCTCAACATTTTTACCTGGGTGGGTACGGGCCAACATGCTTGCGTACTGGCGTACAGAAGTTTCCTGATCTGTGTGGGTCATACACGGTATCATACAACCATGCACAATGACTTACCTGTCGTGGTTCTGGCAGGATCGACTGCCAGTGGTAAGTCAACCCTGGCTATAGAACTAGCTAGGGAGCTCCACACCCAAGGACGGGACGCCGAGATCATTAACGCAGATTCTATGTGCGTCTATCGCGGGATGGACATTGGCACGGCCAAACCCACACGTGAACTCCGTGGCTTGGTCACTCATCATTTGATTGACATCATGGATCTCCATGAAACAGCATCGGTTGCAGAATTTCGCCAGCTTGCTCGCCGTACTATCGCAGTATGTCGTGAGGCTCAGATTCTCCCGATCGTCGTGGGAGGTTCAGCACTCTACCTCCACGGCATCGTTGACGATGTCGATTTTCCTCCCACCAACGACGAGGTACGAGCCCGGCTCACTGCTGAGATGGCGACCCATGGTGTGGAGTATATGTATTCTCGCTTGCAGGGTCTTGATTCTCAGGCAGCCCAAGACATTAACCCTGCCAACCAGCGCAGAATCATTCGTGCTTTGGAGTCGATCGAGTTGACCGGTCACTTCCAAGCTACGTTACCTGCGTGGACTTTTGCTCTCGATAATGTTCGTATCATCGGTTTGGATATTGACCGCGATCTCATGGATGCTCGCATCGAAGCGCGGGTCAAGGATATGTGGGATCAGGGGTTTGTTGATGAAGTACGATCGCTTCTCGACCAGGGGCTACGAGAGGCACCCACAGCATCCAAAGCTATCGGATATCGCCAGATCATGGCGTACCTCGACCATGAGATTTCAGAAAACGAGGCCCAGGAGCTAACGATCATGAAAACCCGACAATTTGCACGCAAACAAATCGCCTGGTGGAAACGGGATTCTCGAATTCATTGGGTCCGGCATTCCACACCAGCTGATCAACTTCTAGCAGTCGTTGATTCCTTAGGTCAGTGAACTGACTGATGATAGTCTGATACCCATCAGAGTTCACCAGTGAGGAAGGCAGAGATATGCGTACTTGGTCTTTTACCACTGGGCATGGAACGAAGAATGATTTCGTCCTGATTATGGATCGTTCAGGACTGCTCAACCCCAGTGATGACGACATTCGATTCCTGTGTGATCGCCACATCGGTCTCGGGGCAGATGGGGTGTTGAGAGCCATCAAAGCTGGGCTGATGCCCCAGTGGGATGGTGACCCGGATTTGTGGTTCATGGACTACCGCAATGCCGATGGATCGATTGCAGAAATCTGCGCTAATGGGCTTCGTGTCTTCGCTCGCTGGTTGATCGACCAGGATCTCGCCCATGGAGATGGCATCGATATTGCCACACGCGCTGGTGTGCGCCACTGCCGTTTAACTCGCGATGGGCAGATCTCGGTAGAACTTGGAGAGCCCCGGTGGACGAAGACCCCCACAACAATCGAACTGGGTGGGGTCACTTATCGTGGGCATCACGTTGATGTGGGCAACCCTCACTGTGTTGTTGAACTCGACACTGTTGAAGAGCTAGAACACCTGGATCTGAGTAGTCCACCTCATGGAGATGATTTCCTTGATGGGGTTAATGTCGAATTCATAGTCTTCACCAGTGAACGAAACCTCCGCATGCGTGTCCATGAACGTGGTGTCGGGGAAACGTGGTCGTGTGGCTCTGGTGTGGTTGCTGCCTGTTGCCATGCTAAGAATCGAGAAAACCCACCGCCCAACCCCCAGGACATCACGTCTTATCATGTGAGTGTTCCAGGAGGTCAACTCAGTGTTGACTTCCATGAAAACCAAGCCACATTAACTGGTCCAGCGGTCATCATTGCTCAAGGGAAAGTGACACTCCTCGATGACTAACACCCAATCCACCAGTGCCGGGCGCGATCCATCGATCGAGGACTCTCATCGATCCCAGTCCACACAAGTTGATGAAGCCGACGACTTTTACGATCCGGGTGCAGCTGATCTTGCTGACCGATTGTCGCTGAAACGTATCGAAGGAATTCGAACTGACCTTGAAGATATTTCAGAAGTTGAATATCGAACACTGAGGCTTGAACGAGTTGTCCTGGTCGGGGTGGGAGGTTCATCATTGACCACCCAGGAAGTCCAACGATCTTTTTCAGAACTGCGGCTCCTCGCCGAAACTGCTGGATCCACTGTTCTTGATGCTGTCATGCAAACTCGCGCACATCCAGATCCTGCGACCTTTCTGGGGCGAGGAAAAGTTGAGGAACTCGCAGAATTGGTCAGCATTGTTGGGGCCGATACCGTGATTTGCGACGGGGAATTGACTGCTGCTCAGTTAAGGAACCTCGAAGATCGAGTCAAGGTGAAGGTGATTGATCGTACTGCTCTCATCCTGGATATCTTCGCTCAACATGCTAAGTCCACGGAGGGGAAAGCGCAGGTCGAACTTGCTCAGCTTTCGTATTTACGCCAGCGACTACGCGGATGGGGGGAGTCGTTATCCCGCCAAGTCGGTGGTCGCGCTTCTGGTGGTGCAGGAATAGGTGGTCGTGGTCCAGGGGAAACCAAGATCGAAACAGATCGACGAAGAATTGCATCACGGATATCAAAACTTAAGACCCAGCTCAAACACATGAAAGCAGCTCGTGAAGTAACCAGAGCCTCCAGAGTGCGCAACAACATTGCTTCAGTGGCCATCGTGGGGTATACCAATGCCGGGAAATCTTCTCTGCTCAATACTCTCACTGACGGGGGAGTCTTGGTCGATAATTCACTGTTTGCCACACTCGATCCCACGACGAGGCGAAGTACGACACCTTCAGGACGGGTCTATACCCTCACCGATACTGTGGGTTTCATTCGACGTCTTCCCACCGATCTCGTGGAATCATTCGCCTCCACACTCGAAGAGTCACTCGGCGCAGATCTGCTGGTTCATGTTGTTGATGGATCCGATTCTGATCCCAGTGGGCAGGTCGAGGCTGTTCGTGAAGTTCTTGCGAGCGTCGATGCTGCAGATATCCCTGAGTTGATTGTGTTGAACAAGATGGATCTTGTTGATCACCCCACACGGCTCGTTTTAGCCAGTGGGTTTCCTGACGCAGTTGAGGTTTCCGTGCGTACTGGTGCAGGCATCGATGCACTACGGGAAAGAATTGAACAACTCTTACCTGCACTAGATCAACGTATTGAGGTGATGATTCCCTATGATCGCGGTGATGTAGTGGACAAGATTCATCGCCACGCACGAATAGAGAGTGTGGATCACACGACAACAGGGACTCACATCGTCGCCTATGGGGACAGTCATCTCGCTGGTGGCGTTGCCGACTACCAGGTTCACCTCTTAGGCGCGTCCACGCCATCATAGCGAGGGTGTGCAACCGATACACTACGAGGATGGCTTCCTTGTCTTCTCGACTTCTGAGTGCAGCAATTGAGCACATGGTGGGCGAGCCCCGCGAAGGCCAAGAGCAGATGGCTACCGCCATCGACCAAGCCATATCATCGGGGACACATCTGCTTGTTCAGGCAGGAACGGGAACAGGAAAGTCACTGGGTTATCTCGCACCAGCTTTTGCGTACGCCCATCAATACCCAGAAGCTCAAGTCGTCATCGCCACAGCAACCCTTGCTCTCCAGACACAGTTGGCGACAAAAGACATACCCACTATTGTTTCGGCAGCAGCGAGCCAGGATCTTGACGAGATCAGTTGGTGTGTTCTCAAGGGGGGATCGAATTATCCGTGTTTGCTGAAAATCAGAGATGCACCAGTTGATCCTCACGAACAACAGTACGCCATTGATGATCTTGAACTCCACGACGAGGAGGTTGATGCTTCATCGCCCTTAGCCGACCAGGTTCTCGCTTTGCGAGCGTGGGCAGAAAAGCAAGCAACACTCTCACTCATTGCTGACCGTGATGATGCCCCCAGCCATAGTGGACTTGCTTGGTCGCATATTTCACTGTCGGGGCGTGAATGTGTAGGGCCTGTCTGTCCTTATGTAGGGGAGTGTTTTGTTCAACAAGCCCGCGATCAGGCTGCCCACTCGCAGATTGTCATCACCAACCATGCTCTGGTGGCGATTGAAGCAGATCATGGCTGGTCGACACTCAATCCCACTGTGTTGATTCTTGATGAAGCCCACGAGTTGACCGCGCGAGTCACTAATACTCGCATGGAGGAACTCAGTCCCCAGCGAGTTGAGCGTGCTGTACGCCTGGCAGGCACGATGATCAAGAACACTATCTTTGACGATCTTCGTGCAGCAGCCGAGCGCTTCTCGGATGCTGTGGAGGAATCCAGTGAAGGACGTGTACGCGGCGGCAGTGTTGTCGACGCCACAGCGGATCTTCAAGCAGCTTTGCGCCGTACGATCTCTGAACTGGGGAAGGACACCGGTGATCCTCGCAGTGAACAGGTAACCGCAGGGCTGAATGTTGTCTATGAATCCTGCCAAAGAATGACTGCCCTGGGTTCTGATGATGTGGTGTGGGTATCGCAACGTCCACAATTTGGAGCTCAACTCGTGGTAGCCCCACTCGATGTTGCCCACACGATTCGGGAGTCTATCCTGGCCCACCAGACATCTATTCTCACCTCAGCTACCCTCAAACTTGGAGATTCCTTTGACCCTATAACTCGGGGTCTCGGGTTGGTGGGTGAAGAAGAATCCGATCAGCAGTACTCATCTCTCGATGTCGGCTCACCCTTCGACTATCCCTCACAGGGGATTTGTTACGTGGGAGCCCATCTTCCCCCACCAGGGCGAGAGGGAACCGCGCAGGAAGTTCTTGATGAGATTCTTGATTTGGTCAATGCCAGTCAAGGCCATGCCTTGGGACTTTTTTCATCGATCAGGGCAGCTGAGCGGGCAGCTGAACATGTTCGGGGCCACAGTGACAATATGGTTGTTGTCCAAGGTGAAGGCCACCTCCCAGAACTCATTGGGAAATTCTTGGCAGACCCCCATTTGAGTTTATTTGGAACCCTGTCGTTGTGGCAGGGCCTCGATGCACCTGGCCAGACCTGTTCTTTGGTGATCGTCGATCGCATTCCTTTTCCTCGCCCCGACGAACCGCTGTTACAGGCCCGTCAGGAACATGCTTCACGCCAGGGTCGCAACGGATTTATGGAGGTGGCTGCCACTCATGCTGGTCTCATGCTTGCCCAAGGTGCGGGGAGACTCATTCGGCATCGAAGCGATAGGGGAGTGGTCGCCATTCTTGATCCGCGCTTGCGTACTGCTCGCTATGGAGGTTTTCTTACCTCGTGTTTGCCACCGCTGTGGATGACTACCTCTCGTGAGGTTGCTCTCAACTCTTTGAAAAGACTGGCACCTGCTGGCGGCGACATGAACACTCGCGGTGGTGAGGATGCCACTGGTAGCTGAGGTGTGAATCGTGGCCGTCCATGGTGAGAGACGTATTCACAGATTCTGGGCTGTTTCCCTGTCTATAGGCGCGTACGTGGCTGATGGCAAGAGCACTCGCCCATTGGACTAATACTGGATCTGGAGTGGTTGGCAGTGCCCCGAGTTGGAAGACTCGCAGTGGCCAGGTGGGATCCTGGTCACTCGTGGTGAGATCCCAGCATCTTAAACAACTGGTGAGCCCAGGGATAACCAAGGGGCCGACACAGGCACGGGTTTCGTTGACATGGACAAGCAGGTGCGGGATTGCTCGGGAGACAAGATCGTCAACCATGACACGGTCCACTTGGTGGGTAGCCGGAGCAACAATAGTGATCCCAGTTGTGGAAGATGTTGCGTTCAATTGGCGAAGCAGTCTGCCTATATGGTGACCCAGTTCACCATCTCCGACAACTGTCGCTGCCAGGGCTGGAGGTGAGGCAGGCCCTTCCCCGAGCAAATGAGACTCCTCTAGGGTCGATAGCAACCAAGCAACCCAGGGACGAAGATGTTTGCCGGGAAGTCGATCAACGCGGTGGTGCCCATCGAGAGCACTAATGACCTTCTGAAGTTCTCTCGGCACTCCCGACAGGGCAATCGAGTTTTGGTCACCACCGACCTGGAGTTCGGTGGGAGTGCGCCATACGGCAATACGTGGGAGAAGAAGTCGAGGATATTCCATGGGTACAAGCGTGGTCGATCTCAGGGGTCGGTCGGGTGGCTATCCACACCCCACCAGCACCCCGACAACACTGATCACTCGTGGGAAACATTCACCTTCGGTGAGTTCCGAGCCTCAATACGCAACATGGCGGCCCCCAGTGGGGAGTCCGCCATGGTACGGGATTGTAGTCTTAGGCTTTGCCAAGAATGCGGTTCAGGTTGGTACCACAGACAGGGCACTTACCCTTAGCCATGCGTGTACCTTTTGCGTTGACAACAACATTGCCAGTTGCCGTACGCTTTTCTTTGCACTTCACGCAATAGAATTCGCCTTCATAGATATCCGACACAGTATCCTCCTAGGTTGTGAGGACGTTGTCCTCAATATCACAGGACCAACCGTATCGCATGTATACGCCTAAAGTCTTGCTGCGAGGCGGAGAATTCTTACACACTGGGACGAGAGAACACTGAGTTCACTGGGGAGCATCGCCCATTTCCGGGTCCTGATCAAGGAATTTTCTCAGCTCATCGTTCCACGGATCCTCCCCATCACTTGGGCGATTGAGGAAGCCTTCCGCATCGCTCAAGTCCTCCATTTGTGGCATTGACTCCGGATAACGCCAGATTTCGTCTCGGCCTTCAACTCCCTTGGCTTCGCGGATAGCCTGCCAGAAATTCGACGCTTGGCGTACCTCTTTAGCTGATGGGTTTAGTCGAAGCATGGGTGTCACCCCAGAACCTGCCAAAGTGCTGGTCGCACGATGGCGTCGAAGTGATTCAGCAATCGGCTCCCACCCAGGGAACCATCGCCTGGCTACTTGAGTGGTGACATCATCCACCCACCCTTCGACAAGAGCGAGAAGTGTGGTCAAGCGTTGCAGGATTTCTTGCTGTTCTTGGGTTGTGTCTGGGGTGAATAGCAGTGAAGAAAAGTCAGCACGAAATGCCACGATAGATTCAGCAGAAAACTGTTCAGGCAAGGCATTTTCCAGCTTGACAGCTAAAGACTCCGGGTCAAGGGTCATTTCTCTGGCATAGTGCTGGACGAGTGCAATGATGTGTGGAGAAATCCAGGCGACGTCGTGGAAGAGTCTTTGGCGGGCGATCTCCCGTACACTGCAATATAAGATGACATCTGCTTCTTCCAGCTCATCTTGTTGATAGATAGCAGCGAGATTGGTCGGCAGTAGGCTCACCACCGGGTCGCTCACCAGTGGAAGACCAACATCTGTTCCAGCAATAGTAGTCGTTGCTACCTTGCCGAGCCCCTCGCCCACATGAGCTCCGAAAGTTGCAGAAATCACTGAAGACATCAGTGGTTGAAGCGCAGAATGTAGTGAAGCCATCTCATCATCAAATCCGAGGCTAGCTTCTGCAGCCGTGGCCGAGGCCATAGCCGTGGACAGTTTTTCTATGACCGGTTCAAGCATTTTTTGCCACGCAGGAAAGGTTGCTTCAATCCAATCGGCGCGACTCCAAGCGAGAGGAGTCAGCGTTACTGGGGCAAAGACAGTTGCTTCGCTCATCCACAACTCGCCCAGGTGAACAGCCTCCGATATCTGACGCAAGGCACGCGAACTGCCAACAGGGTCAGGGCCGAGGCTGGCGACGTACTGGCGCGACATTTGTCGTACTGTCTCCCACATGATGTTCGTCGATGATGCTCCTGGCGATGGTACGAAACGTTTCATCATAGAGCGAAGAAGATCAGCACTCACATTGGCCACATTGGCGTCATGGATGTCCCCATCTTCAGGCAGTCCCATATCGGACAGGAACTTGCTGAGAGCCTCCATGGGATCATCGCCCATGTCGGGAGGGTCAAAGGGAAACATGGTGACCTCCTTTCGTCCATTATCGCGCAAAGTGATGCTGACAGGAAAGCTGCCGCACTCTTCCCAGCGTGTGGAGGAAACATTCGCTACAGTGGAGGCAAGGAGAATCCGTGAAAAAACTGAGATCAGCATTGCCGCCGACCCTTGTGCTGGTGGCTATGGTCGTGATGGTGACCGTCGTACCGGTTCCTTACGTCATATGGTCCCCTGGTCAATCACTAGATATGTCAGGGCAAGTTCGAGGCCACCCACTTGTCGAGGTTGAAGATCCCGGTGGGGAAGACAAACACACAGAAGCACTGACAGGGAGAATCCTCGCGACCTCGATGGAACAGTCGTCTCCCACCTCACCACGTGGGCTTGTCGGATTGATCACTCACTATTTTCAAGGAAATCGAACGGTGATGCCCGCTGATGGGGTCCATGTTCTTGGACAGCTACCGGGGGATTCTGGAGAAGCTCGTCGTTTAGAAGTGGAAACCTCCAACGAGCAGGCTATGGCAGCTGGAGCTCATGAAGCAGGAATCATTGTTGAACAGTGGCCTAAGATCATTACTGTCCGTGCAAATGGACCAGCCCACCAGGTGCTTTTCCCCGGGGACCTCATTCGAGCTATTGACGACACTCCGATGAGCACGGAACATGACGTACGTTTGTACCTGAGAACCCATAAACGAGTCGGTGGACAAGCAGTGGTATCCATCGTACGCGGGGAGGAAGAGATCGTTGTCACTATTTCGAAGCTGATCGGCTCTCCCAGCGATTCAACTGTTGCGTCCATGGGAGTCACGGTGGGCACTGGATACATCTATACCCCTGAGGTTGTTTTTCACCAAGATCCCGACCTGGGTGACCTGGCCCAAGGACTCCCACTGGCCTTGACGACGACTATGAGGTTGGCTGAGGTCGACCTGACTCACTCCATGGTGATAGCTGCTGTTGGTCGAGTGTCTGCCGATGGTGAGATCACTGGAGTTCCAGGGATCAATGAGCATGTGCAGTCAGCTCACAACGGGCGGGCAACAGTATTCCTCATGCCCCAAGAGAACTGTTCCGACATGACTATCACCGTGCCAGGGATGCTCATTGTGCCCGTTGAAACCCTGTCGCAAACCATCGACATCCTTCAAAGATGGGGAGTTGACTCTGCTCTTCCGACCTGTTGAATCCGGTGGTACTGCTGATGTCTTGGTCCTGCGATAGAATGACCGGCACGACATGACCGACCAGGAGGCTTCGTGGCACCCACCGTCAAAACTCCCCGTTCACGGGCGCTCATACCCACTGTGGTGATTCTCATCGGCATCATCTATACGTACACCGTGTTTGCTCAGGTCTGGACAGACCATCTCTGGTTTCGCTCAGTGGGATACCACCAAGTCTTCACTGTTCAACTAGTGACACAGGTGGTGTTATTCCTCCTTGCTGGATTCATCATGGGTATTGCCATTGCCCTCAATATTTGGATTGCCTGGCGTGGAAAGTCTTTGTTGACCCAGCGTACTGCCATTCAAACAACATTCTCTCAGCTGGGGGGCCTCCAGCGTATGGCGGTCATCATCGTGCCTGCTGTGATTCTAGGGATTCTCGCAGGACTGGGATGGTTAGGGAATGTCGACACTTATCTTGCCTGGTCACATCGTGTTCCCTTTGGAACCGTTGATGCCCACTTCGGGATGGATGTGTCGTTCTATATTTTTGAATACCCCTGGTACCGCGCCTTGGTCAGTTTCTTCCTAGTTGTCACCGTGCTCTCCACATTGGCGGCAGTGTCGGTCCATTATCTCCACGGTACGTTCATGGCCCCTGTGGGCGGGCGACGGGCCACCACACGTGGTGCCCATATCCATATTGGCATCCTGCTTGGGCTGATCGCTCTTGGGTACGCCCTGACCAAACTCCTTGACCGATATGGGCTGCTGGTTACTCACAATGACCTCCTCGATGGCTTGACCTATACCTCACATCATGCTCAACTGACCGCCAACCTTGTTTTAGCGGTGATCGCCGGATTGACAGCCCTTCTTTTCTTCGCGACAGCACCCTCACAGCGCTGGCGAATACCAGTGGTATCGGTTGTGTTGGTTGTCGTGTCCTCACTGGTCATTGGTGGGATCTACCCGGCCATTGTGCAATCCTTCACCGTCAATCCGACTGAACCGGATAAAGAGCGCCCGTACATGGAGATGAACATCGCAGCCACTCGTGAAGCCTATGGAATAGCAGATGTTCTAATCTCTGACTATTCAGCTGTGACGACCACGACTGCTGGACAGCTCAAGTCCGATGCGGAGGCTCTGCCAGGTATTCGACTCATTGACCCAGAAATGGTGAAGGACACCTTCGAACAACTTCAGCAGGTCCGTGGATATTACAACTTCGCCGGGGTCCTTGATGTTGATCGCTATGTTATTGATGGTAAACAGACTGATGTGGTTTTGGCTGCTCGCGAGATGTCCCATGCAGGCTTGGATGCCGGCGTACAAAACTGGAATAACCTTCACACTGTCTACACTCATGGGTACGGGTTGGTGGCTGCGTACGGAAATAAGCGCCAAGGAGATGGGCAACCGGAATGGCTGGCTCGTGATATCCCTTCAGTGGGGCCGCTGGTTGCCCAGGAGCCCCGTATTTATCACGGTGAGATGACCAATACCTATGTCATTGTTGGGCGTGAAGATGGCCAAGATGCTATTGAGTTTGATACCCCGGGTGGGGGAGAGCAAATTGGTGAGCAGTACAACACCTACAGTGGTACAGGTGGTGTGCCTATTGGAAGCTTCTTTAATCGGGCTTTATACGCGACGCGTTTCGCCTCCGTTAATCTGCTACTGTCGGATCGAGTGAATTCTGAGTCAAAAATTCTCTATGATCGTCAACCCCAACAACGTGTCCAACTCGTAGCCCCATGGCTGACCACCGACTCCGATATTTATCCGGCTATCGTGGATGGACGGATCGTGTGGATCGTCGATGCCTACACGACATCGATCAATTATCCGAATTCTCAACGCGTTGATGTACGCGATGCCATCTCGGATAATCTCACTAACCCGAATGCGGATCCTTATGCCGTACGGACAGAAATTAACTATATTCGCAACTCTGTCAAAGCTGTGGTCGATGCCTATGATGGTACGGTCGACTTGTATGCCTGGGATGACACTGATCCGATCTTGAAAACCTGGATGGCGGTTTATCCTGGTGCAGTGAAACCCAAGTCGGAAATCTCTGACGAGCTCATGGCCCATCTGCGTTATCCCGAAGATCTGTTTAAGATCCAGCGTCAGATTTTGGCACGCTACCACATGACCAACCCTCAAGCGTGGTACAACAATTCTGATCTGTGGAGGATT
The DNA here is from genome assembly GCA_009782785.1 of Propionibacteriaceae bacterium. Classification (GTDB taxonomy): domain Bacteria; phylum Actinomycetota; class Actinomycetes; order Propionibacteriales; family Propionibacteriaceae; genus WQYJ01. The sequence continues at coordinate 95,530 of WRIJ01000001.1, forward strand.
CCTGGATACCCGGTCAAGGAGAGAGCGGGCGCTAAGGAGCCGACGTACTATCTGTCAATCAAGTGGCCCGAGGCAAAGGTGGGCAGTGAAGTGATGGAAGCAGACGAGGGTCCTTTGTTCTCCCAAACCACGGTGTTCACTCCCAACAAGAGAGAGAACCTGGCAGCCTATATGTCAGTTGTCGCTGAAGCAACATCGCCACAGTACGGCGAAATCAGAGTGTTGAGGATGTCCGACACTCAACAAATCGATGGTCCCGGTCAGGCGTACAATTCCATGATGGCTGATGAGAGAGTGTCATCGATCTTGCTGCCATACTCGTCAGAGAGTTCTGCTGCTCTAGCCATGAAGGGCAACCTGCTCACTATTCCATTGGGTGGTGGATTGCTCTATGTGGAGCCGATTTACACCCGTCAACGTAACACTGACGCTACCTTCCCGATCCTGCGTTTCGTCGTGGTACGGTTTGGCACCCAGGTGGGTGTGTCGACGACCTTGCAAGGTGCCCTGGATATGGTGTTCTCCGGTGATGCTGGGGCAGCGACCGGGGAGGGTGAGAGTGTTTCAACTGGGGATACTCCAGATGCTACTCCGATGACCCAAGATGAAATTCTGCGAGCATCCCTCACTGAAGCGGCCAATCATTTCAAAGCGGCCGATGAGGCGCTCAAGCGTGGTGACTTGGCCGGTTATCAAACAGCGAATGAAGCTGCTCGGGTGGCACTCGAGCGAGCAGCACAGGCACTGGGTTAGGTCCAGGGCCTGAGGTAGGCTGACAATGTGAGATGCCCTGGTGACAGGTCAACCGTAAGACTCAAGGTGGCGATGTGATCCAATGGTTTCTGGAGCTTCACCCTGTCCAACAGGGGCTCCTTGCAACCCTGTTCACCTATGCCATCACAGCCCTAGGAGCGGGGGTTGTCTTCTTTTTCAAAACCATGAACCAGAAGGCCTTGGATTTGATGATGGGGTTCGCTGCCGGGGTGATGATTGCCGCATCGTTTTGGTCTCTGTTAGCACCTGCTATTGAATTGGCCACCCTGCTTGGCGGTCACGCGTGGATGACCACTGCTCTCGGGTTCTGCCTGGGTGGATTCTTCGTCATGGGGTCGGATCTGTTTCTCTCACGCGTCGAGGTGGTCAAACAACACGGAACGGCTCTGAAGCGTTCGATCCTGCTCACCAGTGCTGTGACCTTGCACAATATTCCTGAAGGGCTGGCCATCGGGGTGGCTTTTGGCTCTGTGGCCATCGGCATTGAGGGGGCCACTATCTTAGGAGCGGTCATGCTCGCTGTGGGCATCGGCATCCAGAACTTCCCTGAGGGAGTCTGTGTGGCGATGCCGCTTCGTCGAGATGGCATGTCCAGGTCAAAGGCCTTCTTCATTGGGCAAGCCTCAGGGTTTGTGGAGCCTATTGCTGGTGTCCTTGGGGTCATCTTCGCGATGACGATGCGTGACGCCCTCCCACTGGCTTTGTCGTTTTCCGCTGGAGCCATGATCGCTGTGGTGTGCTCAGAACTGATCCCCGAGTCTTTCCGGGATAATAAAACTATTGCCACCCTCGGGGTCCTCTTCGGGTTTGCCACCATGATGGTCCTTGATGTTGCCTTGGGGTGATGTGAGGATTTCACACCCGTGGGGCAAGCCCCCGGGTGGTTCACGAATGTGATGAGAAAAGATCGCCGATGCCTGTGGAATCACCAACAACGATGATTGCCCCTTGGTCGGGGTTGACCAGGTCGTGGTAGGCACTCATGGCAGAATCGGGTGTGACCTGCCTCAGTGCCACCAAGCCCGTGGTCACATGGTCCACATCAAGATGGGCAGCCACGAGCGAGGCACCTTGGTCTGCAACCGCTACAGCAGTGCTCAAAGCTAGTGGGGCACTCTCAGTGAGGTAGGCGATAGCGTTGTCTACTTCTTCTGGCGTGAAAGGCTGTGTCGCTGCCAGTATCTCGAGGGCTTCACTGATGAGATGATGAACCATTGCTGTTTGCGTGGAAGAAGAGAAATCAATATAACCGCCGTGGCGGAAAGGATGGGCACCCATCGACACCCCGTAGGTGTACCCTTTTTCTTCGCGGAGTACGGTATTTAATCGAGAATCGAAATGACCACCCATGATGGTCAGCGCCACGAGCAAGGAAGCCCATCTGGGATCTTTCTGATCGATTCCGTACCACCCAATCTTGACATCTGCTTGTACGGCGCCTTCACGGTGGATGATGTGTGAGGCACACTCGCCTACGTGGGGAAGAACCTCCACTGGTGAGGTCACGCTCGAATCCCACGAAGCGAATGCTTGGGCAGCAAGGTGAGCTGTTTCGTGTGGGTCGATGTCGCCAGCAATAATGAGTGTCGCACCGCGTGGAGAATAGTGGCGACTATGAAAGTCACATACCTCATCCCTGGTTATCTGTGGAATAGATTCAAAGTCCCCGAAGACTGGTCGTGAAATGCGCAGATCATGATCAAAGAGTGACCAGCGTAAGGCGATGGAAGCTATGGAGGAGCCACGAGCCATGTGACGGTCAATTTCTGCATATACCTGGGATTGGATACTCAAGAAATCATCTGCGGCAAAGGCAGGTTCTTTCACAGCTTCTGCTACAAGGGTGAGCCCTGCGCCAAGAGAATTGGTCGGCAGATCTATCATCAACTGAGTCGTTGATTGGCCCACCATGGGCTGAAAATGCCCACCATGATCTTCCAGTGCCTGGGAAAAAGATACTGAAGGGTGGGTCGTTGTTCCTGCGTCAAGAAGGCGAGTGACCACATTGCCTAGGCCATCTCGTCCCACTGGTTCACAGTGGAGCGGCAGATCAAGGACGAGAACGCAGGAGGCAATATGTTGGCCAGGGAGGGGATATGTCCAAAGAGTCATACCATGATTGAGTTCTTCAATGTGAGGCAGCGGAAAACTCCACGGTGGTGATGAGCCCAGTTGAGGTCGCGGTGTCATAAGGACCTCCGATAGGTGATGGTTCCACGATGGTCGGGGTTGATACAGGTTTTCAGCCCATGATGAACATCGTGTGCCGTGAGTTGGTGGATCATATCAAGGTGGCGATTGATTTCTTCCACATCATCAAAATATGACCACGATCCACTCATATGGTCTGCTCGGGTCTCGATATGAGCCAGTGCAGACAGATATTCACGATCCTCATGTCTGATTGCTCGGGCAACTTCACCATCAGTGGGGCCTTCTGTGCACAGGGTTTCCACACCGACAACCAACTTTTCTTCCAATTCTTCCGGTGTTACTCCTTCGGCGCAGATAGCCGTACTGTAGATCACAGAGTTGCCTTGGCTAAGACCGGCATTGGCGATCCCAACACTATGGGCGAGGTGGGTCCGCACTAGTGAGGTGTGCAGGCGTGAAGATAGTGATCCGGCTAGTACGGTGAGCCCAAGATCCACGGGATCACTTATCTCATCAACCAGTGGTGGAACAATCCAGGCGTGGTAAATCACATCCTGAGGGACTTGCCCGCTCAGGGTTAGCCGAGGAATACCTGTCAGGGGTGGTACAACCACAGTGGCAGGGTGTTCAGGTTTAGCTCCAGGAGGAATGTGTGAAAAGTATTTATCAACGAGTTGGAATCCTTCTTCGGGCTCAATTGCTCCCGACAGGGACATAATGAGATTGCTCGGGACATAGTGGGTGTGGAAGAAGGAATGCACATCATCCAAGGTTGCTTCATCCAGGTCTTCCATGGACCCAATAGGCATATGTCCGTACCTATGGCCTGGTGGGAAAGCGAACTCCATCAGGCGAGGGAAAACATCTCCATAGGGGACATTGTCATAGCGTTGTCGTTTTTCTTCCTTCACTACTTCTCGTTGGGTGTCGAGGTTGACTTGGTCCACACTGTCAAGAAGAGAATTCAACCGATCAGCCTCCAACCACAAGGCGAGTTCAAGCCCTGATCGTGGGACTGTCTCGAAATAGTTAGTACGGTCAAAGCTGGTCGTAGCATTGCAGTGTCCACCCATAGCCTCAATCTGGGCGAGATGCTCCCCAGAAGCCACCTGGGCTGATCCTGAAAACATGAGGTGCTCAAAGAGGTGAGCGAAACCTGTTTTTCCGGGTTTCTCATGGAAAGAACCCACCTCGTACCAAAGGTTGAGCGCGACACCACTGACCCAGGGGTCAGGATTGATGGCAACCCGAATACCATTGTCGGTTGTCCTGGTGTGAAGGGGGTAGCGCTGGTCCATTCACGTGAGCCTATCAGTGAGGTGTCCAGGGGCAAAGATGGGTATGATGGGTGAGTTTGTGGATGTGGTGACGGCCATATCGATACCCGTGAGAGGATACTTTGGTGGCCTTAGACAAGAATCGCCCCGTTGCGCAAGACCCCTATTCGCTCTTGCCCCAGGTGCCGTCTTTTCCGCTGACCAGCGAGGACATTGTTGACTTTCAACCCCTGGCACCTGCACAAACCGGTGAAGGCGGATCGGTATCACCGGAACTCTCGTGGTCGAAGTTTCCCAAGAAGACCCGCAGCTTCCTTCTCACCTGCGTTGACCCGGATTCCCCCAAAGAGGGAGGTATGTGCTTGTGGTTGGTGGCCGATATTCCCGTCTCCGTAACATCCATTCCGGCTGGGAACTCCATGACCATGGTGAAGGCTCTGACGAGTCGCTTTATCCGTCCGGCATCCTCGATTGGTGTCGATGAAGCTCTTGACCTGCGCAATGACCGTGGTTCTCTAGGGTTCGCTGGAGCTAACCCGCCCAAGGGAGACCGGGAACATCGATACTATTTCGCCATCCATGCTTTGCAAGTTGAGCAACTCGATTTACCTCATGGGCGGCGTACCGCTGCTGACTTGGTGCTAGCGACAGCCATACCTCACATTATTGCCCGTGGAGTAATCATGGGCACCTCTCAGCGTTGACCTGAGGTCGCAAGACGAATGTCAATTCACAATTGCTTGCGGTGGAAGACGTAGAGAGATAACGCCATCACGACGACGATCATGACGCCACAGTGAGTGAAGGCCGGGATGAAATCATCAACGGACTTTGCCCCAGTCATCAGATCAAGTGTTCCTTCAGCCAAAGTGACCGGATTGTATTTACGTGTCCACGGGGCAAGATTGATGAGATTGAGTACAACAACAGTGAAAGCAACCAAACCGAGGCTTCCGCCGATGTTAGAGAAGAAGGTTCCCCCAAGAATCATCAAAGAGATCAACAGGACACCAAACAGCCAGGGAGCAAGGAAGGTCATCCACGGATGGTGAAACTCTTGAATACCCCAGAAATAGTAGGTGTAGACCAGACACACTGCCCAACTGATGGCGTACGCCACACTCCAGATCAGGACTGACACAAAAAACTTGGAGAGTATGACGGCCCCGCGTGGTGTTCCCTTAGTGAGCAAGGGTACGAGTGTGCCTTTGGACAGTTCACTGGCCATCAAACCACAAAAGACAATGATCACTACGAGCATGCCGAGTTGGGCAATATTCGAGAAGAACTGTGTCCACGAATCGACACTGCTCGCCTCGGGAAGGGTCAGTACAACGCCGTTACCCAGATCCGTGCCAGAGATCAGATCAGGTAGGACCTTCGCCAGGAAGGGACTCATGAGTCCAATGACACTCAGTGCGAGAACCATGATCACTAGTTTGTAGGTACGGATGTTCTCCATGAACTCTTTGCGGCTTAACGATAAGAAGGCTCTCATTTCACCGCCTCCAGGAACAAAGACTCAATACTGGGGGAGATGACTTCAAAACTGAGAGGAACAAGTTTGTGATCAGCCAATAAGGTCAGCACCTCGTGTTCGTGTTGTTCATCAATAGTGTGGACGATCACTTCAGTTTCCCCCATGCGATCAACGAATTTCTTCACCAGAAGATCGCACAGGAGGTCGGCGTCTTCACTGTAGGGAAATTCGATTCGTAGCCCCTGGGATCCGTGGTGAGCCTTCAAGTCAGCCAAAGTTCCCGACAAGACGATTTTTCCCTGGTGAAGAACAGCAGCGCGATCACAGATTCGTTCCACATCCGACAAAATGTGGGTGGAGAAAATCACGGTGGTGGTGTGGCGGATTTCACGCAGTATCTCGAGGATCTCGGTACGCCCACTGGGATCCAATGCAGACGTGGGTTCATCACAAATAAGTAATCGAGGCATGGTGATCAATGCTTGTGCCATTCCTAAGCGTTGCTTCATTCCTCGGGAATAGGTCCCAATCTTTTTCTTCACCCCAGCTAGACCGACAAGCTCTAGAAGTTCTTTCGTTCGAGACTTGATTTGCAGCGATCGCAGTCCTGCTACACGGCCGCACAACGACATGTACTCCTGCGCACGCATGTAGGGGTAAAACTGGGGAACATCCGGGAGATATCCAACGTGACGATTGGTGCGAGTCTTACCGAAATGTACCCGTTCACCTTCGACCCATACCTGTCCTGAGTCAGCTTCGAGAAGTCCCACGATGATTTTCATGGTGGTTGTTTTTCCTGCGCCATTTTCACCAAGGAAACCGAAAACTTGGCCTTGGGGGATTCGTAAAGATATCCCGTCAAGAACCTTCGAAGATCCAAAGCTCTTCGTTAAAGAATTGAGACGCAAAACCTCCATCAGTGGTCATCCTCGTTCTCACCACGCCCGAGGGCAAAGTACAGTATCGGCCCAATCATGGACACGACAATGATAATCACAGCCCACACCCATCGATTGACAATCTTGGTGTTCCTATGGATCAGCAGATGGATGAGTGCCCAGAACATCAAACCGAGCTGAATAATGGCAAGTGGAATAATCAGGGGCAGGTATGGTTTCATCTGGGTCCACAGCGATAGCTGGATAACAACATCAGGCATTTGCTGACTCCTTCTGTGAACCCATAGCCTTCAGCGTGGCTCCCAATGCCGAGCAGATTCCGAGAATTCCTGGCTTATTACCCAATTCTTCGAACCAATCTTCGGGGATTCTCTGGGTTTTGTCATCGCGTAATTGGTAGTACAACCCTGCCAGCGCCCCACACACGGCCCCCGTGGTGTCAGTATCACTGCCAAGGTTGACTGCTGCAAGAACTGTCGTGGAATACCCTTGATGGTTAACCAGACACCATAGAGCAGCATCAAGGGTGTCGACGACGTACCCACTGGATCGTATGTCATCTCGTTCAATATCCACCAGGGAGTTCAATTGGCCCTGTTCATCCACGGACAAGCAGGTGAAGCGGTGAAGTTCTTTCGCATACTCAGGTAGGTTGTTGTAGTAATCCACCACATCAGATAATCCTTGGTGGACCGCCTCGTGGAGTGATCCGCCTTCAAGGATCTGATGGGCGACATTACAGAACGCAACACAAGCGATTTGCGAGCGTGGGTGCCCATGGGTCAATGCAGAGATGTTATGAATGGCTTCCACACCTTCAGCGGTGAGGATTTTGCCATCACGAGCACGAAGATAGTAGACAATGGGCAGAATTCTCATCAAGGAACCGTTACCATTTTCGTTGGCTGCGCAACCGCCACTAGCGGTGGGTTCAGCTCCTTGTAGGAAGCGTTGAAAAGCAGTGAGGGTGGTCGTACCAATGTCGAAACGATGGCCATCAGTGGTGTACGCACCATCATGGAACCAAGCAATGAAGCGGCCCATCATGTCGGAGTAGTCAATGAGTCCCTGTGATAGTGAATCGGCTAGAGCAAGAGTGAGGCTCGTATCATCTGACCATGTTCCTGCAGGTTTGCGGTACGTACCGTGACCGTACATTCTGTCCACAGGATGGGCATCTAATTGTGCACGACTACTGAATTCGACAGGCACCCCTAAAGCATCACCAATGGCTAGTCCGAATATCCCCGCTTCGATCTCGTTCACTTGTCTTGCCTTTCCACTTGTCGGGCCGTGGACGTGTAGGGCCAGTCTAGCGCCAGGAACGTGCAAACGGTGGTATATAATGACACGCACATTAGTAGCAGTAGCCCCAGGACTACTGCTCTTTGTTCGACAATGATGCCGAATGCCCTTGTGGCTCCTGACTAAAGAGAGATGTTCGCATGAACCTGATGTTCTTTGTGTACGCCGCCCCTGTTGCTGGCTTGATTTCCGTACTGGTTTCGATCGTCTTGGCGTGGCGTATCCTGCGTCTTGATGCTGGTGATGAGCGAATGAAAGAGATCGCCCTGGCCATTCAAGAAGGTGCAATGGCTTATCTTAAACGCCAGTATCAAACCATTGGTGTGGTGGCTGGAATCCTCGCGGTAGTGATCCTCTTCGCTTTCGGATGGGCAGAATCTAGTTGGTCATTGGCCGGGTGGAAATTGGCCTTGAGTTTTGTGGTCGGTACGTTCGCAAGTGGGTTGGCAGGGTTCATCGGTATGAATGTCTCTGTACGCGCCAATGTGCGCACAGCGGCTGCCGCTCGTACCTCTCTCAAATCTGCCCTCGATGTGGCCTTCCACGGGGGAGCGGTTACTGGTTTGGCTGTCGTGGGGCTATCAATGCTGGGGGTCAGCCTCAGCTATATCATCTTCCAGGACACGGATATCATCATTGGTTTCGGATTGGGTGCTTCGTTGATGAGTCTCTTTGCTCGCGTGGGCGGTGGAATCTATACCAAAGCAGCAGATGTGGGTGCTGACATCGTTGGTAAAGTCGAAGTTGGCCTGCCAGAAGATGACCCACGCAACCCTGCCACTATTGCCGATAACGTCGGAGACAACGTGGGTGACTGTGCGGGGATGGGTGCCGACCTCTTTGAAACCTATGCTGTGACCCTGCTAGCTGCCATGCTCATTGGATCCATGGTGTCAGGCGGCGGTTTTGGTGCGAAGGAAGTGGTTTTCCCTCTAGCCTTAGGTTCGGCAGCTATTTTTGCCTGCATCGCTTCAGTTTTCCTTGTACGCCTGGGTAAGTCCCAGAAGATCATGGCAGCTCTTTATAAGGGTGTCTATGGCGCTGCACTGATCTCGATTGTTCTCTTTGCGGGAATCACTTACGTGGTTTTCCATTCCATGACCTATTTCTGGGTATCGATTGTTGGTATTGTCATCACGGTTCTCATTTTCATGATGACCGAGTATTACACCTCCACGGAACATCGCCCTGTGAAATCGATTGCTGAAGCCTCTGATCATGGTGCGGGTACCAATGTCATCACGGGGTTGTCGATGGGTATGGAATCCACGATCATGCCCGTGGTGACTATTATCATCGGAATCTTGGCGGCCTTCTATATTGGTGGTGGCGGGACCCATGCTGACCAGGGCCTCTATGGAATTGCTGTGGCAGCGATGGCGATGCTCTCCACGGCAGCCATGATTGTTGCTCTGGATTCCTATGGCCCGATTACCGACAATGCTGGTGGTATTGCTGAGATGAGTGAGCAACCTGCTGAGGTACGCACGATCACGGACGCTCTCGATGGTGTCGGCAACACAACCAAGGCAGTCACCAAGGGATATGCGATCGGATCGGCAGCCCTGGGTGCTCTGGCACTGTTTACCGACTACTACTGGAAGATGACTGAGCACGCTGACGGAGTAGAAATAGATCTGCAGATCACCAATCCGGTGATCCTTGTCGGTTTACTCATCGGTGGCTTGCTGCCCTTCGTCTTCAGCTCAGTGACCATGCAGGCGGTGTCGAAAGCTGCCATGAAGGTGGTTGTTGAGGTACGTCGACAGTTTAAAGAATTCCCTGGGATCTTGAAAGGCACCCAGCGCCCCGATTATGCCCGTGCGGTGGATATCGTCACTGGTGCAGCCCTCAAAGAGATGATTCTTCCTGGAGCTATTGCTGTGCTGACACCGATTGCGGTGGGCTACTTGCTCGGGTCGGCGGCTCTTCCTGGACTATTGATCGGGATCATTACGGTTGGTCTTATGCTCGCTCTCACTTTGAACAACGCTGGAGGTGCTTGGGATAACGCCAAGAAACTCATTGAAACTGATGGGCTCTTTGGAGGAACTGGCTCTGAAGCCCATAAAGCCTCTGTGGTGGGGGACACCGTGGGAGATCCGACCAAGGATACCGCTGGGCCAGCGCTCAATGCCTTGATCAAGGTGGTCAACATGGTTGCGATCTTGTTCATTGCCCTCTTCCCCGTTCACGGACTGCTGGGGCTGAGTTAGGTTTCGGTTCGAGGCTTGATGGGGTAGGATAGTCCAGCCGACGCGGGGTGGAGCAGCTCGGTAGCTCGCTGGGCTCATAACCCAGAGGTCCAAGGTTCAAATCCTTGCCCCGCTACGAATAAGGGCTTCTTTCTAGTGATACCACTAGCAAGAAGCCCTTGATCTTTCCCCTCGCAATTGAGTCCGTGCAGAACGTGGGCGGATGGTGCAAGCCACCAAAGGCCTCCGAGGCACCCTGACAGTGAGGTTCGGTAGACTTGTGGCATGGTTACCACGGAATTACGCGAAGCCGTAGACGCGCTCAGCGTTGAAGATCAATTGTCGCTGCTGGAGTACTTGGAGCGCATAGTCAGTGTTGGTGACGAACCTCTAACCGATGAGCAGCTAGCTACCGTATGTCGCAGGGATGCGGAGATGGATGCCGACCCTACGCTAGGCATCTCTGAGGAAGAGTTCTTCTCTCGCCTGGAGGCTAAGTGGCTGTGACCTGGATGCTCTCGATCCATCCTGAACTATGGGACGATGCCGACGAAGCCTTTGAATACTACTCAGAAATAGAAGAAGAAATCGCCCAACGCTTCATGAACGCCCGCAACCCAATGTTTTCCCCTCGCATGACCTGTTAAATATTCAACTCATCCCACACACTGGGAGGGCTGCACGCTAGGAGCTGTTGCTCAAGTAAGGTGGGACACACGAATGAGGCAGACTCAAAGGTGAAAGGTTACATCATGAAAATTGCTCGTCTTGGCATGGTTATTGCACTTATCTTAGGTTTGGGTACGGTGATGAGCGGATGCTCATCGTCGCCTAGCGATGATTCCCTCACTGTTGGAATTACCATTGAACCGACCACCTTGGACCTCAGCACTGATACAACGGCAGCAATTTCACAGATGCTGCTCTACAACGTATACGAGACATTGGTCAAAATGGATTCTGATGGTACGATCCAACCCCTGCTTGCTACGGGATATGAGATTTCGCAGGATTTTCGTACCTACACTTTCCACCTGAACCCAGAGGCAGCCTTTGCTTCCGGCACTCCAGTGGACGCACAGGCAGTGATTGCCTCCATGAACCGCATGCGAGAGTCCATGAGCCAAACCCTCTCCTCCCAGATGGCTGTCATCTCTACGGTAGAAGCTAACGAGGCCGGGGATGTTGTTGTGACACTCAGCGAACCGAGCAACTTCTGGATTTATTCCATGACCGGGCCTGTGGGAATTGTCTTTGATCCGGCCATTACTGACTTGGCAAAAACCCCTATGGGCTCGGGACCCTACCAGTTTGAGTCGTGGAAGAACGCAGACCGTCTCACGTTAACTAAGAATGAAGACTACTGGGGAAAACCAGCCAACTTTTCTCAGGTAACTTTTCGTTTCATCCCTGAAGCTGATGCCATGGTTTCTGCCATGCTCTCAGGTGATCTAGATATTGCCGCAGAGATGACTGCACCAGACTCCTTGCCCTCCTTTAGTGACCCAGCGATGTTCACCGTGATTGAGGGAACAACCAATGGTGAGGTTGTCTTAGGGTTCAACCATTCCCGCGAGGTGATGAGCAATCTGCTCGTACGCCAAGCCATCAATCATGGGATTGATCGCACTGGACTCGTCAATGGGGTGTGGGGTGGAAAAGGGCAATTGATCGGTACGATGACCGTCCCAACCGATCCGTACTATGAGGACCTTTCCGGGACCTACCCCTATAACCCCGACAAAGCTCGCCAACTCCTCGCTCAAGCAGGGGTGAGTGACCTGACGCTCTCGCTGAGGGTACCCACCACTCCCTACAGCCCAGGAGCGGCTTCCTTTATTGCTAGTCAACTTGGTGACATCGGCATCACTGTTGTTGTCGAAGAGCTCGATTTTGGTCGTTGGTACGAAGAGGTCTACAAAGACGGTGACTATGACATGACCATTGTTGCCCATGTGGAAGCTCGAGACATCGTCAACTTTGCCAATCCCGATTACTACTGGAGATACAACAACCCTGCTTTCCAAGCTCAGCTGAAAGTGGCTGACAGTGCAACTGTCGAGAACTTTATTCCCGAGATGCAAAAAGCTGCCCGAATGCTGGCTGACGATGCTGCCGCAGATTGGTTGTTTGTCTTCCCCAACCTCATTGTTGCCAAGCAAGGGATCACAGGCATTGGTCACGATATGGCAAGTTTAAGTTTTGACCTGACTACCATTTCCCGCGAGGGATAATTCATGCCCGTCATCAGGGCGGCAACCCGTCGATTGGTCGTATTCTTTGGCACAATCCTGGTTGCCTCACTTGTCATCTTCTTGATGCTGCAAGCCTTGCCTGGTGATGTCGCACAGGTGACCTTAGGCATGGGAGCTTCCCCAGAGAAGGTGGCTGAACTGCACGCGCTGTGGGGATTGGATCGACCCCTACCGATTCGTTATGTCGAATGGGTGGGAGGGATGTTGCACGGTGACTTTGGCACTTCTTTTGTTAAGTCTGAACCGGTGCTAGATAACATGTTGCCCGCACTCGGGGTGACCATGTGGCTCGTGGGATTGTCGATCCCACTATCGCTGCTGTGCGCCATTCCCATGGGGCTCGCTGCTGCCATGTTGAGAAGGCGCTTCAGTGGTGCAATTATCAATGCCATCAGCCATATTGGGCTTGCGTTACCAGTGTTCTTTCTTGGTGTGGTGCTCGCTATGGTCTTTGCTGTCAACCTTCGCTGGTTCCCAGCTAATGGGTACACCCCAGCGTCACAATCAGTGGGGGAGTGGGCTTCCCGTCTTGTCTTGCCTGTAGCAACCTTGGTGATCATCCAAAGTTGTTTCCTGACTCGTTATGTTCGTACGGGGTTTGTTGATGTCTTGGGTGAAGACTACTATCGCACAGCGCGTGCTTCCGGGTGGCGCAGGTGGCCAGGGCTCGTTCGGCATGGAATGAGAAATATGGCTACGTCCTTGGTGACAGTGGTGGGGTTGCAGATCTCATCACTGCTGGTGGGAGCAGTACTGGTCGAACAGGTTTTCAATCTCCCTGGTTTAGGACGATTGCTTATCAAGTCTGTGGAGAACAGGGATCTCATGACCGTCCAAGGTGTGGTGATGGTGCTGGTTTTCGCTGTTTTAGCGATCAATTTCCTCGTCGACCTTCTCTATTTGTGGATCGATCCGCGCTTGCGAAGAGGGGGGAAGCCATGAAGCGATTTACCCTCATTGTCGGTCTGGTTTTTTCTGGTCTCGTCGTGATCACTGCACTGGTCTCTCTCGTGTGGACTCCCTATGATCCGACCAAGGTCTCTACCAGCAAGTACGCATCTTTTTCCTGGTCTCATCTTCTGGGAACCAATGATCTAGGAATGGACACCCTGTCTCGGTTGATGGTGGGTGCCCAGACAACTCTTATCGTGGGGTTCCTCGCGGTGGGAATCGCAGCAATCATCGGGATTCCGCTAGGGATATACGTAGGAATGGGTCACAAGATGCTCGGTGAGGTCGTCGCACGTGCATCAGACATCCTGTATGCCCTTCCTGCACTACTGCTTGCTATCCTGCTAGCTGTTGGCTTGGGTGCCTCAGTGACCACGGCAACCATCGCTATTGGTGTGGCTACGATCCCGATATTCCAGCGTATGGCAAGAGCTGCGACATTATCGGTCATGAACCAGGATTACATCCTTGCCGCTGAGGTGTGTGGCACTCCTCGTATCGTCATTGCACTGAGACATATTGTTCCCAATATTGCTCCGCTGATGGGCGTACAGGCAGCAACGTCCTTTTCTATGGCTATCTTGGCTGAAGCAGGGTTAGCCTATCTCGGTTTGTCTGCCCCCCAATCAGTGCCAGCCTGGGGCAGGATGATCAAAGACGCTTCGATGTATACAGCACCAGTTCAGGTCATCATCCCTGGCATTGCTATTGCTGTAGCAGTGATGGGTTTCAACCTTCTTGCTGATGGGGTTCGTGACTATCTCGATCCCCAGTTACGGGAGGTGAGATGAGTTTATTATGTGTCACTGATCTCAGTGTTGAGTTTGGGCGGGGCCGTACCCGTGTTCTCGATGAGGTCAGCATATGCCTTGAACCGGGAGCCCGCTTGGGGTTAGTCGGGGCATCAGGTTCAGGGAAGACAGTCTTCGCCTCAGCAATCATGGGGTTACTTCCGGAGAATGCAGTGGTGAGTGGTTCTGTGGTCTTTGATGGTCGCGAACTCACCACAGCCACAGACAAAGTGTTCTCCCGGGTCCGAGGAAAAACCATGTCCATGGTTTTTCAAGAGCCTATGACCGCTCTAGATCCCACCATGAAAGTGGGCCGACAAGCAGAAGAGCTCATTACTCTCCACCAGAAAATCCAGAGATCTCTGCGAAAGATCAGGGTCGAGGAAGTTTTTGATCGCGTTGGGCTCGATCAAACTTCACGGATCGTGGAAGCCTATCCCCATGAACTTTCCGGTGGCCAGCGCCAACGAGTGATTATTGCTATGGCCTTGATGAATAACCCATCGCTCATCATCTGTGATGAACCCACTACTGCCCTTGATGCCACTGTCCAGGCCAAAGTTCTGTCCCTCCTTGATGAGGTGCTCACTAGTGTCCATGCTGCCTGTTTGTTTATTTCCCATGATCTTGGTCTTGTCTCTACAATCTGTGAAGACGTGGCAGTCATCCATCAAGGACACATTGTGGAAACTGGACAAGCATCCCAGGTGCTGAGCGAACCCACTCACCCGTACACTGCTGGGCTTGTTGCCACAGCCAACATCGATGCTGTCCCCCCAGGGCAACGCCTTCCTGTGATTGAAGATTTCTTCAACCCAATGTCATCGCCGGAGGTGACCACGTGACCGCATATGCTATCGATCATGTCTCCAAGGTGTTTGGTGGGCGGCGCCGAGAAGTCACCGCGCTAGAGGATCTGTGTTTGACAGTGGGGAAGAATCAGCGCTGGGGTATTGTCGGTGAATCAGGGTCTGGGAAAACCACGCTCTTGAAGATCCTCGCTGGGCTGATGAGCCCCACATCAGGGCGGGTCCAATTCCTTGATCGTGATCTTAGCCTCGATGATCGTTCCGCCATGGCTGCCCTACGGTCCTCGGTACAGATGGTCTTCCAGGACCCGCGTTCATCGTTGAACCCTCGCATGAAAGTTTCATCAATCATTTCCGAACCTCTGCGCTCTCCACTTCTCAAAGGCAGGAGTGATGTACCGGAGGATCCCGATTCTCGGGTGCGAGAAGTCCTTGAAGCTGTTGGGCTTCCTAAGCAGGCAGGTGATCTGTATCCTCACGAATTCTCTGGTGGCCAGCGCCAACGAATTGCCATTGCTCGTGCCTTAGCTCCTCGCCCCACCATTCTTTTAGCTGATGAGCCTGTCTCTGCACTCGATGTGTCTGTACGAGCCCACGTACTTAATCTGCTCAATAATCTTGTGGATTCTTTTGATTTGACCCTCATCATGGTGACTCATGATTTGGCAGTCGTACGCCACACCTGCGATAACGTCGGGGTGCTTCGTCGTGGCAAACTCATCGAATCGGGATCGGTGTCACAGGTCATGAATGCTCCATCCCAGGACTACACCAAGGAATTACTCAGGGCTGTTCCCACCTTGGCGACCAGTTGATATGCCCACTTTCTGGGACCGGAATTGCGCCAACAGGCACTGATGCCAGACAATAGACCACCGTGAAGGCACTTTTACTTGAAAACATCCATCCAGCTGCAATCAGCCTCTTGACCGACCAGGGAGTCGAGGTCACCTCTATGGCTGGCGCCCTTGACGGCGCAGAACTCATCGAGGCTCTCCAGGGTATGGACATCCTAGGAATCCGCTCGCGTACCTATGTCACTGACGAAGTGATCAAAGCCTGCCCACAGTTGTCAACTGTGGGAGCCTTCTGTATTGGGACTAATCAGATTGATGTGGGTTCAGCAACAAGCCATGGAATCCCAGTGTTTAATGCACCTTTTTCCAATACTCGCTCGGTTGTGGAACTGGTCATCGCCGAGATTATTGCACTAGCGCGTCATCTCACTGACCAGAATTCCAAAATGCAAGCAGGCATCTGGATGAAGTCCGCTACTGGTGCCCACGAGGTACGCGGGCGTACTCTCGGCATCGTTGGATACGGAAATATTGGCTCCCAACTGTCTGTCCTAGCGGAGTCACTCGGAATGCGTGTGGTGTTTTATGACATCGCTGACAAACTGGCTCTCGGTAATGCCGTACGCTGTGAGACACTCGATGAGTTGTTGAAAATCTCTGATGTGGTCTCCTTGCATGTTGATGGCCGCGAATCCAATACAGGTTTCTTCACTCGTGACATGATTGAGGCTATGAAACCTCGGGCTTTCCTGATGAATCTGTGCCGTGGAATTGTTGTGGACATGGATGCGCTGAAGGATGGGCTCGAATCGGGTCATATCGCTGGTGCAGCAATCGATGTTTTCCCTCAGGAGCCTGCAAATTCTGGAGATGAATTTTCTAGCGTTCTCCAAGGGATCGACAATGTCATTCTCACACCCCATATTGGAGGCTCGACTCTGGAAGCCCAAGAAGACATTGGGCGCTTTGTGGCAGGAAAACTGCTCGACTATTCTCACTTTGGTGCCACGGCTATGAGTGTGAATACCCCAGGGGTTCAGATGGATGCATCGGGGATCTCCCGGATCCTGCATCACCATGCCAATGTACCTGGGGTGCTCGCTAAGGTGAACACTATCTATAGTGACCATGGAGTGAACGTAGAAACCCAGCAATTGGCAACCAAGGGAAGTGTCGGGTACGCCGTGACAGACATCGACTCACTGGCCAGTGATGATCTGATCCACGAACTGGAGAACCTACCCGAGACGATTAGGGTTTCTCACATCTCCAGGGTTTAATCCTCTGTTACTGGCACGGCTCGTCGGGCAATCACTAGGGAATCTTCCTTGTCGTCGCCCACATCCATGGCCAGCATGTTGAGAACCTGTTCGTGGAGGCGAGCATTGGTCGCTAGAGCTCCAGGGCCCACAGGGCCTGGGTCGCCATCAAGTGAAGTGAATCGCCCTCCTGCTTCAGTCACAATTGGCACCAAGGCGGCCATGTCGTGCAACGCAAGATCAGGCTCACAAGCGATATCTACGGATCCTTCGGCTACCATCATGTACGACCAGAAGTCGCCGAATCCGCGAGTGCGCTGTGCAGATCGAAGCAGGTCACCAAATTGACGCCCACGCCCAGAATCGACCCAGCCACCCAAAGACGAGTAGGACAAAAAAGCATCCGAGACCCAATCGACGCTAGAGACTTCAATCTTTTTCCCTGACAACAGTCCACGCCCAGCGAAAGCACCTCCACCTTGGTGGGCCCACCAGCGCCGCGATAGTGCAGGAGCACTCACCACAGATAGGACTGGCAGCTCACCGATCACCAAAGCGATGAGTGTCGCCCACACAGGTGCTCCCCTCACGAAGTTTGCTGTGCCATCAATAGGATCAATCACCCAACGCCTGCGTCCCCACCCGGATTCTCCACTTTCCTCACCATGGAACCCATCACGGGGGCGAGCAGTGGCCAAAGTACGTTTCAGGGCCTCTTCTACTGCTGTGTCTGCATCAGTGACTGCTGTGTCGTCTTCCTTCACCTGTACCGAAAGGTCATCACTGCGGAAACGATCCATTGTGATGGAATCCGCACTATCAGCAAGCATGTGAGCGAGGCGCACATCGTCGATCAGATTATCAGCCATGGTCCTAGGCTAGCGGTTTTGTGACGAAATAGTGTGACGAATCGTCGACAACGGTAGCCTTCTTTTGTTCACCAAGAGGTGCGACTGAGTTCCATTCGCCGAAAGGATGCCAAACGTTGTTCCATCAGCAACCCGTCACGTACGGCCCTATCGAGTTCACATTCGGGTTCAATCTCCCGATGGGTGCAGCCTCGAGGGCAATGATGGGCGATCTCGCCGAGATCGCTGAAGGCTGAAATCACATGATCGGGGTCAACATGCTTCAGGCCAAATGATCGTACTCCTGGAGTGTCAATCACCCAACCACCAGGAGTCGGCAATTCTAAGGCAATCGCTGAGGTGGAGACATGGCGACCTTTACCAGTGACATCATTGACGAGCCCTGTACGGCGAGCAGCGTGTGGAATCAGAGCGTTGACAAGAGTGGATTTACCAACACCAGAATGCCCAATAAACACTGATACATGATTCTTAAGTTGTTCGCGAAACTCTCCAAGGTCGCATCCGGGTTGGATCACAACATGAGGGATTCCTAGTGGCTCATAGGCAGCAAGCAGTTCCTTGGGGGAGGCAAGGTCTGCTTTCGTGAGCGCCAAGAGGGGAGTTAAACCGCCATCGTAACCAGCAACGAGAATCCGGTCGATCATTCCCATGCGAGGTTCCGGGTCTGCCAGTGCAGTGACAATGACGAGTTGATCTGCATTAGCAACAATGGGGCGCTCATAGGGGTCGTCATCATCAGCAGTACGCAGCAGTACTGTGTCGCGTTGTTGGACTTCAGCGATGCGAGCGAGACTACCTGGCGTACCTGAGATGTCGCCGTCGAGGCGAACAAGATCACCAACAATCACCGACTTACGCCCCATAGCTCTCGCCCTGGTTGCTGTGACTTCTTCTGTGTCAACCAAGCAGTTGTAACGTCCGCGGTTGATGGTCACTACTCGGCCTATAGGTAGTGAACTATAGTCGGGGCGATCCTTAGTTCGGGGGCGACTCCTTTTCGAGGGCCGTCCAAACCTCGCATGATCGTCGTCAAACAGTGATTGACTCACGGAAACATCTCTTGCCACGTGTGAGCAAAACCGGGCATGGTTTTGGTCGTACATTCAATATCGTCGATAGTGATTCCTGGGATTCGAGCGCCAATCAGGGCCCCCAAATGCGCCATTCTGTGATCGCCGTAACTATGGAATATTCCACTTCCCAGAGGTGCGGGGCGAATAATGAGACCATCAGATGTTTCGGTGCAATACCCACCCAAAGCCGTGATCTCTGTAGCAATGGCAGACAATCGATTCGTTTCATGTCCACGGATGTGTCCCACACCGCGAATTCGGGTATCACCCTCAGCGAAAAGGGCCAAACCCACCAAGAGTGGTGTCAATTCACTGGTAGCACTCAAATCAATATCTATCCCTGAGACTGTGCCGGTGCCTGTGACGCTCACGTGGGTTTCTGCTCTGGTGACCGATGCTCCCAATTGTTCGAAGATGTCCAGCACTCGGATTCCTGGTTGAATGCTGGAGGTGGGCCAGTCCTTGATAGTGACGCTTCCTCCGCAGACCACTGCTGCTGCGAGAAATACCGCTGCAGTGGTCAGATCAGGTTCTATCACTTCAGTGATTCCTTGAAGAGGTGTCGGGGCAACCACCCACCAGTTGTCACCATACGTCAAACTCGCCCCTCGAGCAGACAATGCATGGATAGTCATGTCAATATGGGGTTGGGAGGGGAGAGGCCCCCCGTGGTGGTGGATCGCAATCCCGCTTGGGAAGCGCGGTGCGCTCAGTAGCAACCCAGAAATGAACTGACTAGACGCTGATGAATCTAGTGTGACCGCACGCCCGGTGATGGGTCCTTGAACACTGAACGGTAGTGAGGAACCTTCCGTGATGGCACCCAAGCCTTGGAGGGCTGTGAGTAGTGGTGATATGGGACGAGCTGTGGATGCATCGTCCCCGAAGAAGGAGACCTTTTGCCCAGAGATGACAGCCAGTGGTGGAAGGAATCTCATGACTGTTCCAGCTAGTCCACAGTCAATGGCAACATCTCCACGATCGTGGGTGATCGGTGTGACCTCCCAGTAGTCCTCACGATGATCGTCGATGAGGGCACCAAGGGACCGCAAACCTTGGATCATGAGAGATGTATCCCGGGCACGTAAACCCCGGCGAATAACACTAGGTGTGTCACTGAGGGCTGCCAGTACGAGGGAACGGGCTGTTGCTGACTTCGACCCAGGAACAACCACATCACTGTGGAGCGGTCCTAAAACAGTGGGGGCAACCCACGTCATCAGTGTGTCTCCGGGCTGGAGAGAATCTCACTCAATCGATGCATGCGCCTACTGGTGAACTTGTCTTGTTGCTTATGAAAGGCACGCTGACGAGCTTGGTCTTTACGCTTGTCAGCACGTTGTTGTTGTGCGGCTTGTTTGTGAACATCGCGCACCCAGGCTCGGCGAGGTTTCCCTTGTGAATCTGCTGCTTCAATGAGCACTCCACCTAAGAGGGCACACTCGCGGAAGAGGGCAATGCCAGGAGTTTTTTCTTGGGCAACCACCGAGACCTTGGGGGCATAAGACGCTGCCAGGATCATTGCTCCAAGGCGTCTGAAGAATCCTGTTGCCATCATGAAGGCTCCAAGAATTTGGACGATTCCATGCAGGCGTACGAAACCCTGAGTACTGGTGGGGAGCTTGCGATGAATACCTGGGGGAAGAACCTTATCTCCACGACTTCGTACAGCTGATACCAGCGGTTGTGCATCGTCTACGAATCGCTCAGGGCTGGTGAGTGCCTGGAGTCCATCGGCGATGAAATAACTGGCGAGCAATGAACGGAAGATGAAGCGCAAGAATTTCATGGGTTCTTTTCTACCATCTCCTGGGTACATGAGCGAATTATCTTCCCCACAACCAGCATCTAGGAATTCTGCCATCGTGGAAAATCCGTAGATAAGGCTTGGCCATGCGGTAGTCTTATTGCGCACAGAACCGGGGGGTACGATGGCAAGAGAAACTCGGGAGGACCGAGTTGCACGCTTCGAGCGTGACGCCCTGCCCTTTATTCATCAACTCTATGGCGGTGCGATCAAGCTCACCCACAACAGTGCTGATGCAGAAGACCTGGTGCAAGAAACCTATGCCAAAGCTTTCTCATCCTTTGAACAATTCACAGAAGGAACCAATCTCAAGGCTTGGCTTTACAGGATTTTGACGAATACATATATCAATAGTTATCGCAAGGCGCAGAGGTCGCCGAAGATTTCTGATTCACCGGATATCGAGGATTGGCAATTGGCAAGGGCAGAAACCCATTCAGTCTCACCGACAGCCTCCGCAGAGATGGAAGCTTTGAGCCGACTGACAGATTCAAGAATTATTGATGCGATGAAATCGCTGAAGGAAGAATATCGCTATCCTGTCTATCTTGCGGATGTGGAGGGCTTCTCCTACAAGGAGATCGCTGATATTCTTGATATTCCCGTTGGTACGGTGATGTCGCGTTTAAGCCGTGGAAGGACCCAATTACGCAGGGCTCTCCAACAGATTGCGGGAATCGGGGTGGAGACAGATGGCTGACTATTCACAGATGTGCAGTTTCGTCATGATGAGAATCAATGCCTTCTTAGATCACGAGCTAGATGAGAAGGTCGCCGATCAAATGCGTGTGCACTTGTCTGAGTGTGAGGAATGCCTCAACGAAGTGGAGATTTGGACCATGATTCGTACGGCAGTGAAAAAAGCCTACGAACCTGACCCCGCTCCAGCGTCTTTGCTTGAGAAGGTTACTGCCCGGATCAGGAGCCTTGAACAGGAAGCAGTATAAGCCAAGGTTCAGGAATGGGGACGCTTGCCGTGGTTTGCCTTTGAGTTCTTGCGAGCCCTGCGTCGACGACCGGCCTTTGCCATGGTTACTCCTAGAATCGAAATCGAGGATCAATTCTGCCATATTCCCGATCAACATGCGACTATTGCTGCGAGCGTACCCCAGTGGCTGCTGCTTGGGGCTAGGCTGGTGAAATGTTGCGAGTGCCATCTGCCGTACGACCACACGTCGCCTTAGGAGAAACCCAAGCCGCGTTCCTTGAAGCGCTTACAGACGATTGGCATATTCTCGCCGACCTTTCTTTTTCAGATATTGTCTTGTGGGTTCCCGGGATCGATGACCAGCAGTTCTATGCGATAGCACAGATTAGACCTGCCACGGGGCCAGCAGCGCTGGAAGATGATGTTGTTGGGGAATGCATCTCCTATGATCCTGCACACATGGTCACCCAGGCGTACCTCTCCCAGAAAACCTGCCAGATGTCAGATAATAAGATTCAGGCGGGCATTCCTGCAGATGTGAAGGCCGTTCCGCTGATGGTCGATTGCAGCTGTTGGGGTGTTCTCGAACGGCATACCAACATGATGGGAGTTCATGCAAGCGGCGATCTTGAAGACAATTATCGTATGACTGCCGAGATTCTTTTCGCCATGGCATCAAGAGGGGAATTCCCTGATCCTGGGCATACCAGGTTACGCGGAATTAGCCCACGAGTAGGCGAAGGGCTCATCTTGCTTGATCCTGATGCCGTGGTGGCCTATGCCAGTCCTAATGCTGTCACGGCCTATCGGAATCTGGGATTGACAACACCTTTAGTGGGGGAGGACATCATCAAGGTGACCTCCAGCCTCATGGAAGAATCAGGGAATCCTGTCGACACTCATCTGGCAGGAGATATTCGGTCCATCCATTCAGCTGAGGTAGAAATCTCCACCCGTGAAGCAGCACTGTTTTTGAGGATCATTCCTTTGACGAGCACTGAAGGAAGAGTCGGTACGGTGGTGGTATGCCGAGAAACAACCGAAATTCGTGAAAAGGAACGCCAACTCGTCACCAAAGATGCCACAATTAGAGAGATTCACCATCGCGTGAAGAACAATTTGCAGACAGTCAGCGCGTTACTTCGGCTTCAAGCCCGGCGAATGAGCTCCCCAGAAGCAACCACAGCCCTCGAAGAAGCGATGGCCCGAGTCCAAGCGATTGCTGTGGTCCATGAGATTTTGTCGCAGTCAATGCCCGGATCAGTGGTCTTTGATGACATCGCTGACCGACTCTTGAAGTTGACTGCTGACGTCGCCTCAGTTCGAGGACACCTTGAGACAACCCGACAGGGAAGTTTCGGAGAAATCTCCGCTGAAAAGGCAACACACTTAGCACTAGTTATTACTGAATTGTGTCACAACGCTATAGAACATGGCTTGTCGAGTGGAACAGGAAAGGTAACACTCCAAGCCTCCAGGTTCGACGATGGCAGACTAGAGATTGAAGTGATAGACAATGGCACAGGGTTACCGGAGGATTTCGACATTCATGACCCCAACCGCAAGAGTCTAGGGCTCTCTATCGTGAGCACCCTCATTGCAGACATGGATGGTGAATTTGATGTGGTCGGAAATACCCCCCCACCCGGTGCTCGTGCACGAGTAAGAATTCCTTTGTGAAGGGTAAACGTCTCAGTATTAGCCCATGCGATTAGCCCATGCGCAAACGGGATCGCGCAGCACGCCTTTTCATGGAGCGGCGTTCTTCCTCACTGAGGCCTCCCCAGACACCATGGTCTTGACCAGCTTCCAGGGCCCAGGCTAGACAGTTGTCTCGTACAGAACAAGACGAGCAGACTTTTTTGGCCTCTTCAATCTGAAGAAGGGCAGGCCCAGTGTTACCAATGGGAAAGAACAGCTCGGGGTCTTCACTCAGACAAGCTGATTGATGGCGCCAGTCCATCATCCTCCTTCGATGTTCGAGAGCCCAGTGAAACGCAGCTCCCGATTCTGCAACCGTACAAGGATGGCAGACAGGTGGAGAATATTCAAGGGTTTTCGACAAAACAAGACATATCGATGTATTTCTTGAAGGAAACTTGCCGCAAACTGGTGAGACGATTCATGGCACCCCCAGGGCGATTCGAACGCCCGCACCCGCCTCCGGAGGGCGGTGCTCTATCCACTGAGCTATGGGGGCTGGAGCCATCCCACTCTACCACCACCAGTGACAAGCTCAGATGGCGATAGGGTTATCCCCATGTATAGTGATTCTACTCCGCACCCCGAAGCGCCTTTGTGGTTGGAGATCCCCGAGGACTTCGCTGGTCTTGACGGCAAGCTCTGGCCTTGCGGAACACGAAGGAACACCAGTGGAGAATTGACCTTAGCGGGGCATCGGGTCAGTGATTTGGTTGCTGAGTATGGAACACCTCTCTACGTGTTTGATGAGCAAGACTTTCGAGCGCGCGCTCGGGGGTTCGTGGAGCATTTTCCCTCGTGGAGTATTCACTATGCAGGGAAATCCTTTCTTAGTCGTACAGTCGCCCGCTGGATCGACGAAGAAGGGTTGAACCTCGATGTGTGTTCCGGTAACGAACTATCCCTCGCCTTGTCTGCTGGCTTCCCAGCTGAGCGGATTTCTCTCCACGGCAACAACAAAACGATCGAAGAGTTAAGGTATGCCCTCACAGAGGGGATTGGTGCCATTGTGGTGGATTCTTTCGATGAAATCGACCGGCTCCGGGTCATTGCATTTGACATGGGTAAACCTGCCCCAGTCATGATCAGGGTAACCACAGGAATTCATGCAGAAACCCACCAGTACGTTGCCACCAGTCACGAGGATCAAAAATTCGGTTTCTCTATCCACTCAGGGCAGGCAATGGATGCCCTGGTCACCTGTTGGGAGCAACCCCAGTTTGACCTCCTAGGAATCCATTCGCACATTGGCTCTCAGATTCTCAATATGGATGGGTATGCCCGGGCTTCTCAGATCACGTTATTACTAGCGCGAGACTTCCATTGCGCGACCAACAATCACATTCGTGAAGTAAACTTTGGTGGAGGATTCGGTGTCCCTTATCTTCCCAGTGACGAACCCTGGGACATAGAAAATCTCAGCGATACGTTGATCAGACATGCTGAGAAGGGAGTTCACTACTATGACCTTCCAGATATTCACTTTGCTTTGGAACCTGGGCGAGCCATCAGTGGTCCACCGGGGGTAGCCCTCTACCGGGTGGGTACGATCAAGACAGTGGACTTAGGCGATGGTTTGAGTCGCAGGTATATCTCTGTGGATGGGGGGATGAGCGACAACATTCGTACTGCCCTCTATGATGCAGACTACACAGCCATCTTGGCCAATCGAGTGTCAACTGCCGATGGGGTTCTCTCCCGGGTCGTAGGAATCCACTGTGAAACAGGTGACGTACTAGTCAAAGACGTCTATCTTCCAGCCGACATAGAAGTCGGTGATATTCTTGCCATCCCAGTGGCAGGAGCCTACAGCCGGTCAATGGCCTCAAATTACAACTACGCACTCAAAGCAGCAGTAGTCGCCGTGGTGCCAGGAGAATCTCAGATCATGATCCGAAGGGAAACCCTCGATGATCTGCTCAGGCTCGATATGGGACCACATGGCTGTGAAAGGAGCCCGTGATGGCTAGTGAAATTTTGTGTTTCGATTTGGAGGGAGTCTTTGTCCCGGAGATTTGGATTCAGGTGGCAGAGCATACCGGTATAGAAGCGCTCAGACTCACCACACGAGACCTCAGTGATTATGACGAACTGATGAAACATCGATTGAAGACACTCGATGAGTGTGGGTTGGGGATCATGGACGTACAAGAAGTGATCGCTGCCATGGAACCTATGGCTGGAGCACGAGAATTCCTAGCCTGGGCTCATGAGAATTTCCAGGTTGTCATCCTCTCGGATACCTTCTATGAGTTTGCCCAACCGCTCATGGCACAACTGGGGTTCCCGACACTCTTCTGCCACAATTTGGAGATCGATGCATCCGGGCGAATTGTTGACTATCACTTGCGCTTACCTAACCAAAAAGAACAGGCAGTACGAGCCTTCCAAGGGCTCAACTTTCCAGTGTTTGCTGTGGGAGATTCCTACAATGACACGCACATGCTTCTTGCTGCTGAACACGGGTTCCTCTATTGCCCACCACAGAAAGTGATCGATGAGTTTCCTGGGCTACCAGTTGTGCGTGACTATGATCAGCTTTCTCAGGTTTTAGCCGAGGTTTCATCGCGGCCACTGGGTCCCCAGCCCACTGATCACCAGAAACATGCTAAGCTTGCTCGCACTGAGAGCGAATAGCTCGATCAGTGGGAGTCACCACTCATAGTGAAATCCCGATAACATTCAAACATCTCGTGGTCCGGCATTGCCGTGGGTCATCCACCCTTGGCCGACGAGTACAAGGAGAGGACTTCTGTGTCCGACAAATATGAAGCAATGCTTCTCCCCGAATTGCGTAAGATCGCTTCGGAACTAGGTGTTGAGAGAGTCACCGGTGTCAAAAAATCTGAACTGGTGGCCAAGATCATGGAGAAATCGCAAGACTCCAGCGCAGTGTCACACCATGGTTCCGCTAACCGGGACAATTCCACTGTCTCCCAAGAGGTGGGGGCGCGATTGACCGCCCTAGGTATGGATTCACCGGCCCCAGCTCAGCAAGACAATTCTCGTGACCAAACCAAGGGGGACAATTCTCGCGACCAGGATCGTCGATCAGGTGGGGAGTCCCTGCGTGACGATGACGATTCTCCCCAAACTCGTCGTAACCGCCGTCGGAGAAATCGTGACCGCCAAAATCGGCGTCGCCCTGGGGTGGATCGCATGGAATCTGAACCTCAAGTGCAAGCTGATGACGTGCTTGCCCCCGTCCGTGGAATTGTTGATGTCATGGAGGGGTACGCCTTTGTGCGTACCACCGGGTATCTTTCCAGCCCTGAAGACGCCTATATGCCTCTCGGCATGGTACGAAAATACTCACTGAGAAAAGGGGACCTGGTCACTGGGTCGATCCGCCTGCCCAAAGAGGGGGAGCGCAAAGAAAAGTTCAGTCCCTTTGTTGCTTTAGAGACAGTCAACGGCCAGGATCCAGAGACTGCCAAAAATCGACCAGAGTTCGCCAAGCTCACTCCCTTGTATCCTCAAGAGCGTTTGCGTTTGGAGACTGATCCAACCCAAATGATTGGGCGAATCGTCGACATGGTTGCCCCCTTGGGTAAGGGCCAACGAGGACTCATTGTTTCCCCACCAAAAGCAGGCAAGACCATGATCATGCAGGCTATTGCTAATGCTATTACCGACAACAATCCAGAGGTGCACCTCATGGTTGTTCTCGTCGATGAACGCCCTGAAGAAGTCACCGACTTCCAGCGTACTGTTTCAGGAGAGGTCATCGCTTCAACTTTCGACCGCCCCGCAGAGGATCACACCATCATCTCTGAGCTTGCTATTGAGCGTGCGAAACGTTTAGTAGAAATGGGCAAGGACGTTGTTATTCTGCTGGATGGTATTACCCGCTTGGGGCGTGCTTACAACCTGGCCGCACCAGCATCTGGACGCATCTTGTCCGGTGGTGTGGATTCAGCAGCTCTCTATCCGCCCAAGAAATTCTTTGGTGCAGCACGCAACATTGAAGATGGGGGATCACTGACTATTTTGGCCACGGCACTCATTGAGACTGGTTCCAAGATGGATGAGGTGATCTTCGAAGAGTTCAAGGGTACAGGCAACATGGAGCTGCGTCTTCGCCGTGATCTTGCTGACAAGAGAATCTTTCCCGCTATCGATATCGACGCATCAGGGACGAGGCGCGAAGAGATGCTCATGAGCCGTGAAGAGCTGGGAATCATCTGGAAGCTGCGTCGCGCACTGTCAGGGATGGAAGATCAGGCAGCGGTTGAAACCCTGCTCAAGCAAATGCAGAAGACGAAGTCCAACCACGAATTCCTCCTGCAAATCTCACGGACAACCCCCAACTAGGCTCACGTGAGATGACAGGGGCTCTCATGGCCTGGCATAATGGAGCGTTGGTGCCGGTTCACGCACTCCCGACCCGGCATGTATCAAGGAGAAAACAATGAAATCAGGGATTCATCCTGACTATGTGTTGACACAGGTGAGTTGTACCTGTGGAAACAACTTCACTACCTATTCCACCAAAGCCGATGGAACGATCCATGCAGAGGTTTGTTCCAACTGCCACCCCTTCTACACTGGCAAGCAAAAGATTCTCGACACTGGTGGTCGTGTAGCACGCTTCGAGCGTCGCTACTCTCAAGACAAGTCCAAGTAACTTAACCCTCCCCATCGGGATCATGCCCGGTGTGGTGAGGTCTTGTCGTCTTCACCAGAAAGGCCATCATGGCTGGAGCTCAGGATTTCATCACCGAATTCCACACTCTCGAAGAGAAACTCGCTGACCCTTCCATCCATAGTGATGCTGCCATGGCCAAGCGTCTTGGTCGGCGTTATGCCGAACTCACCCCCATCGTTTCAGGATTGCGCGAGAAGCAACAGCTCACACAAGATATTGAGGCCGCCAGGGAATTGGGGGAAGAAGACCCAGGATTTCTGGACGAAGTAGCCAGCCTCGAGTTGGCACTCGCTGACGTGGATGAACGTTTAGTGAGATTGCTTGCACCGCGTGACCCCAATGATTCTCGAGATGCCATCATGGAGATCAAGTCCGGTGAAGGCGGTGAAGAATCAGCGTTGTTCGCCAAGGATCTCTTTGCGATGTACGTTAAATTTTTTGACACCAAAAAGTGGACGATAGATGTTCTCGATTCCCAAGAAACCGATTTGGGTGGGCTGAAGTCCATTACTTTTGCTGTCAAAGGATCCACCCAAGGGGAAGCCCCCTTCGGTGCTCTCAAATTCGAAGGGGGAGTTCACCGAGTTCAACGAGTACCAGTCACAGAATCTCAGGGAAGAATTCATACGTCCGCAGCTGGGGTTCTTGTGATGCCGGAAGTTGATGACACTGACATTGTCATTGATCCTAGTGACCTTCGCATCGATGTCTTTCGATCATCAGGCCCAGGCGGGCAAGGAGTGAACACCACGGATTCAGCCGTACGCATCACTCACCTTCCCTCGGGAACAGTGGTCTCCTGCCAAAATGAACGCTCCCAGATCCAGAATAAAGAATCTGCTCTGCGCATGTTGAGGGCCCGCCTTACTGCACTAGCCGAAGAACAGGCGGCTGTTTCTGCTTCAGAAGCTCGCAAGACACAGGTACGTACTGTTGACCGCTCTGAACGGATTCGTACCTACAATTTTCCGGAGAATCGCATCGCTGACCATCGTATTGGGTTCAAAGCCCACAACCTTGATGGTGTCTTAGCAGGAGATCTTCAACCCTTGGTGAGCGCTCTCCAAGAAGCCGATCTTGCTGACAGGCTCTCCCAAGCGACCCAGGGCGATTCATGACCTCTGCTTTGGCTGTCCTAGCAACCACGCGTCGTACCCTTGCAGACGCTGGTGTCGATAGCCCTCAAGCCGATGCTCGTACATTGATGTGTGCAGTGTTGGGGATCGAGGCAACGCAATTACCGCTCGTCGATCACCTCACTGATGTTCAAGAGTCACAACTCAACGAGATGGTGAACCACCGCATCCAGGGCACCCCTGTGCAACACATCACCTCGACGGCTCACTTTCGTACCGTTAGTGTTCAGGTCGGCCCAGGTGTGTTCATACCTAGACCCGAGACTGAGGCTCTTGCCGGGTGGGCTATTGACCAGGTGCGCACCCAACCACGGCGTGTGGTGGAATTGTGTGCTGGATCGGGCGCACTGTCTTTAGCGATTCACGCAGAAAGTTGTCCAGCTGCCCAGTGGGCTGTTGAGCTGAGTACCAAGGCCTTCACCTATCTGGAGAAGAATCTTGTCGGTACGCCCATTGTCCCGGTCCTCGGTGATATGTCTCAAGCGCTGGCAGAACTAGAGGGAACAATTGATCTTGTCGTGGCGAACCCACCCTATGTTCCGACAACAATCCGCAAAACTCTGACTCCCGAGGTGCTCGCAGATCCAGATCTTGCACTGTTTGCTGGAGAAGACGGATACAAAGTCTTCCCCCTTGTCGCTCACAGTGCTGCTCGCCTGTTAGCACCCGGAGGTGTTGTGGGTTGTGAACACGGTGACGGCCAGGAGCGTATTGTTACTACCATCTTTACTGAGGCCGGTTTCACCTCTCTTGCCTCCCACAAGGACCTCACTGGCCGCCCACGCTTCATTACAGCTATGAAGCCAAACATGCAATGATATGGGGATGGGAATGATGTCAGTCTCACCACAGGCGCAACCCAGTGTGCTCACCTTTGATGACTCCACTGTGGAAGAGTCTGCCACCAGAGTACTGGGTCGTGGACAATGTCTGGTGATACCGACTGACACGGTCTATGGGATCGCGGCTCGCGGTGACGATTTTCGCGGAATTGCTCGTCTTCAGCAGCTGAAAGGACGTAGCGATGGATTCCCTCCACCGATACTCGTTGCCCATCCACAAGATGTCTGGGGCCTTGTTGCCCCTGTGTCTGATGCAGTACACCGAATCGCCCAGGCGTACTGGCCTGGACCGCTCACGCTCATTCTGCCCACTCACCGCCATGATCTTTCCCTGTCGTCACATTTAGGAACACTCGGTCTGCGTGTTCCTGACCATCCACAGTTACAGAAGCTCCTTAGTGTCACAGGTCCTCTTGCTGTCTCCAGCGCCAATAGGCACCAATTACCACCGTCCACCACAGTTCAGGAAGCCATGGAACAATTCGGTACCGATGTTGAACTCTATGTTGATGGTGGGCCCACCCAGGGGTTGACCCCCTCAACAGTGGTGGATTGCACTGGCGAGATCACCGTGTTGAGAGTGGGTTTGATTTCGCGAGAAGACATCTTGGCTCAGGGAGGCAACACCGATGCGTGAGTATGGGATTATCTTCCTCGTTGCTGTGGCTGTGTGCTTCTGCTTGACTCCAGCATGCCGCTCTCTTGCTCTACGGTTGGGAGCAGTCGCTCAAGTGCGCGATCGCGATGTTCATGACACCTCCACTCCCTATTTTGGTGGCTTAGCCATGCTGGGTGGACTTGCTGCGGCTACCCTCATGGCATCAAAGATGCCCTTCCTCAGTCGCTATCCCACTGTTCTCGGTGACTCCCTGACTATCCTGGCTGCAGCTGCGGTCATGTGCATTATTGGGCTCATTGATGATCTCGTGGAACTTAATGCTTTGATGAAAATCGGCGGGCAGATGCTAGCTGCTGGAATACTTGTCCTCGGTGGGGTACAAATGCGCTGGATTCCCTGGAAAACAGGGGTACTTGTCCTTGACCAAGCAGCAGGAATACTCATTTCTTTCCTGTTTATTTTCTTGTGTACGAACGCGGTGAATCTCATTGATGGTCTTGATGGTCTTGCGGCAGGAATTGTCGCCATTTCGGGAACAGCATTCTTTATCTATGCCTATTGGTTGACTGTGGGGGAGGGTTTAGTCCGGGCTACCACCTCTGCCTTCGCCACGGCAGCGATCTGTGGGATTTGTATCGGATATCTTCCGCACAATTTCCATCCGGCCAAGATCTTCATGGGAGATTCTGGTGCCATGCTGCTCGGTCTTCTCTTCGCTGCGTCGACTATTTCACTGACGGGGCAGATAGACCCCACCACACTCAGCGGAAGCCAGCTCGGTCTGTTTGTTGCCTATATTCCACTAGTTCTACCCTTGGTGGCCCTAGGGCTGCCACTACTCGATTTATTTGCGGCCTACACTCGGCGTACCTGGAAAGGAGTGTGGTGGTTTGTCGCAGATAAGCAACATGTACATCACCACCTTCTGCAACGCGGGCACTCCCAGCGTCGGGCGGTGATCATGATGTACGCATGGACTGCTCTTCTCGCCTTTTCTGCAATGTTCCTGGGATTATTCCCGTCGTGGCTGACACTTTTCATAGCTGCCAGTGCTTTAATGTCTACCTTGATCTTTGTTCTTGTTACTGGACGGAAAACTACTCCCGATAAAGCATAGGAGGGGCCATGGCCGAAGGAAAGATTCGAGTTCCCACAGACTCACTGTCTGCTGCTGGGTGGAAGATGGCCAGTGGTGGGGTGATCTGCGGTGGTCTTGTTGCTGCACTCACCTGTGTGATTCTTGCACTGGTCGTCACTGGTTCTGCTTCAATCAGTTGCGGAATTGGTGCGCTTGCTGGGCTCATTGCTCTGGGGGGTAGCCAGGTTCTGCTGATTCTCGTGGAGAAACTCCCCCCCCAGATCACACTGCTCACTGCGCTGGTAGCCATGGCTCTGGCCGCTGTGGGGCTGTTCATTATCCTGTCGTGGGCGAAAACCTCGTCAACGATTAACGTGAAGTGGATTTTGGTGGGCATCTCGATCGCCTGCTTAGGGTATCTTATTGGGGCAAAAGTAGCGCATTCCCGGGTGAGACTACTGCACTATTCCGAGCAAGAGTCAGCAAAAATGTCGAAGAATTCCTGAGCAATTTCACAGTTTGGAACTCAGTTAGTCTCTTGACGACCCAAGGCGCTAGGATGACACCAGAAGCCAAGTCATCTCGAAACTTCCGGCCTCTGATCACAGTGTTTACGCTCTAAGCAAAGGAGGGTCGATGAGCATCATCGCCACAGGGCTGACACTCCTTGATACCGGCGTACATGAAGCTCCATCCTTTGGAGTTGCAGGTTTCGATTCTCGTCCACTCTTTCCCTCCCAGGCATGGCTCGATTGCCAAGCGGCAACAGAACCAGGGGTTCCCATGGCGTGCGAGTCTCTTCCCTGGACGGATTTTTGGTTGACCAACCACATTCTTCAAGCGGTCATCGCGGCAACCTTGGTGCTTGCCTTCTGGTTGATCGTCTCCCACAAACCAAAGATTGTTCCCACGAAACGCCAGTGGATCGGGGAGTGGCTCTACAATATGATCCGCAACGGGGTTGCTCGCGACATGATTGGTGAGGGATATCAGAAGTATGTCCCATGGCTCGTAGCAATGTTCACCTTCATCATTGTCAATAATCTCTTCGGCAGTTTCTTCATCTTCATGTTCCCCACCTTCTCCAAAGTAGGATTCGTCTGGGGTTTTGCGATCATCACCTGGATCCTCTATAACGCTGTGGGGATCAAGAAGTGGGGATTACTGCGCTATGTGAAGCAATCAACAGTCCCACACGGAGTTCCTGGCCCCATCCTGCTCATGGTGGCACCCCTTGAATTCCTCTCCAACTTCATCATGCGCCCCATTACTCTGGCGTTGCGACTCTTTGCCAATCTTTTTGCTGGCCACCTCTTGGTGATGATCTTTGTCGTGGGAGGGACGTACCTTCTCACCGAAGTCAAAGACAACCTCTTCTACAATGTTGCTGGCGGGCTGACCATAGTTGTCAGTTTCGGAATTTTTGCTCTAGAGCTCTTGGTTGCCTACCTCCAAGCGTACATCTTTGTCGTTCTGACAGCTCAATATGTGGCTTCTGCACAGGCAGAGGCACACTAATGAAAGGAAAATCATGACATTACTGGATACAGCGATTAGCATCTCAGGAAGTCTCAATACTCTGGGTTACGGCCTTGGTACCATTGGCCCAGGTATTGGCGTGGGAATGATCTTCGCCTCGGTGATCCAAGGCACAGCTCGTCAACCTGAAGCAAAGGGCTCATTGATGTCCACTGCGTGGATTGGCTTTGCTGTGGTTGAGGCACTGGCACTGTTCGGTATCGCATTCGCCTTCACACTTGGGTGATCATGATTCTGCTCGATGGAACAGGCCCTCTCGGGCCTCTTCTCCCGGAACATATCTCGGAGCTTGTTGTCGGGTTGGTCCTGTTTGGGATCATCATCTTTGTCGTGTGGAAAGTCATTGTTCCGCGGTTCGAAAAAATGTACTCCGACCGTACCGATGAAATCCGTGGAGGCATAGAAAGAGCCGAGCAAGCCCAAGATGAGGCAGCCAAAGCTCTAGCGGTCTATAAAGAGAAACTTGCTCATGCCGATGATGAGGCAGCGCAGATTCGCGATGCAGCAAAAGCAACTGGTGCCCAAATCGAAGCTGAATCGAGACTCAAAGCTGAAGAAGAAGCTTCGCGTATCGTCAATTCAGCTCGGGTACAAGTAGAAGCCGAAAAGTCTTTGGCCATGGAGGATCTGCGTAAAGATGTCGGATCGATGGCTACCACTTTGGCTGGCAAGATACTCGGAGAATCACTCGATGATGCGAGTGTGAAGAAGACTGTTGATTCGTTCATTGGCTCATTGAACCAGGAGTCGACAAAGAAATGACCCCCACGAAGCAAGGATCCTCGAACAGTCATCTCACTGGTGAGCTGACCATGATTCTGACTGCTCTACACGAGCACCCAGCTCTAGCTCGCGCATTAACCGATCCTTCAGCCCCAGTGGATGTGAGAAGGAAGTTGATCGATGGTGCTTTCGCAAGTCTGAGTCCATCAGCAAGAGCCACCCTCGGTGATGCCTTGGACAAGAACTGGGATTCGTCAGCCTCCTTGCTCAATTGGGTGGAAGAAACTTCCGTGAAGGCAGCCTGGCAGAGCGCTGATAGCTCGGGGTCTATCAATCGTTGCCTCGACGAGGTCTTCACCTTCTCACAAATGGTGTACCACAACCACGAATTGCGTTCAGCACTCGTGGATCGTTCTCGCAGCGTTGACCAGCGTCAAGCTCTCGTACGGTCGCTGCTCGCTCCCACCATGGCTGAACCATCGGTTGATATCGCTGTCGCAGCTCTGGGATCCCACTATGGCACCATCGATGATGCTCTCTCGGCGTACCTCACCATAGGCGCTGAGCTCATTGGTGCTCAGATCGCGGTGGTCAAACTTGCCCAACCACTGGATTCGAAGCAGAAAAAAGAACTGACTGCCGAGCTAGCCAAGCGTATGGGCACAACAATTATTATCCAAGAAGTAGTGGATCCTTCCGTTCTCGGAGGGGTCCGCGTCGAATGTGGAGCAGAGGTCATCGACTCCACCTTGACATCGCGGCTCGAAGCTGCGCGAAGAGAATTTTCGTGAACTCGGAAAAGAGGAAGATCAATGACTGAAACAACCATCAAGGCAGACACCATTCGCCAAGCACTTGACAGTTATATCAAGGACTTCACAGTGGCAACCTCCGCCAGTGAAGAGATTGGGTACGTGACTGATTCTGGTGATGGGATCGCCCACGTAGTCGGTTTGCCCTCGGCGATGGCTAACGAGCTTTTAGAGTTCGCTAACGGTGTGCGCGGTATTGCCATTAACTTGGACGCACGTGAGATCGGTGTTGTCGTCCTTGGTTCCTCTGAGGGTATCGAAGAAGGCTCTGAGGTGCGTCGCACCGGGGAGATCCTGTCTGTGGCCGTTGGTGATGGGTACCTTGGGCGCGTAGTCGATGCCATGGGGAACCCCATTGATGGCCTTGGTCCGATCACTGATGTGGCTGGTCGTCGCGACCTGGAACTTCAAGCCGCTGGTGTGATGGATCGCCAATCGGTCAACGAACCACTCCAGACCGGGATCAAAGCTATTGACGCCATGATTCCTATCGGACGCGGTCAGCGCCAGTTGATTATTGGTGACCGCAAAACTGGGAAGACAGCCATTGTGGTGGACACCATCATCAACCAGAAAGCCAACTGGGATACCGGTGACCCGAAACAGCAAGTACGTTGCATTTATGTGGCTGTCGGCCAGAAAGGTTCCACTGTCGCAGAAGTGAAGGAGTCCTTGCGAGCCGCTGGCGCACTGGAGTACACCACGATTGTCCATGCACCTGCTTCAGATCCCGCAGGGTTCAAATACATCGCACCCTATGCGGGTTCCGCCATCGGTCAGCACTGGATGTACGAGGGCAAACACGTACTCATAGTCTTTGATGACCTCACCAAGCAGGCCGAGGCGTACCGCGCCATGTCTTTGCTGCTTCGTCGGCCACCAGGTCGTGAAGCATACCCCGGCGATGTGTTCTATTTGCACTCGCGTTTGCTGGAACGTTGTGCCAAGCTCTCCGACAAGCTAGGGGGAGGGTCAATGACTGGTTTGCCGATCATTGAAACCAAGGCAAACGATGTGTCAGCCTATATCCCGACCAATGTGATCTCTATCACTGATGGACAGATCTTCCTCCAATCCGATCTGTTCAACGCCAACCAGCGTCCCGCTATCGATGTGGGTATTTCTGTGTCCCGCGTCGGTGGTGCTGCCCAAGTGAAGGCCATGAAATCGGTGGCTGGTACGCTCAAGATCTCCTTGGCTCAGTTTAGGGATATGCAAGCTTTCGCTATGTTCGCCTCTGATCTCGATGAGACATCCAGGCGCCAGTTGGAGCGTGGTGCCAGGTTGACCGAGCTTCTACGCCAGCCCCAGTATTCGCCCTACCCGGTCGAAGAACAGGTTGTTTCGGTTTGGGCTGGACTCGGTGGTTTGCTCGACATCGTACCGGTCAATGACATCTTGCGTTTCGAGCGCGAGATGCTTGACTATCTTCGTCGCGAAACCAAGGTTCTTGACGGTATCGCTGAATCGAAACTCTTTGGTGATGATGCCCAAGAAGAGGCTCGCAAGGGGATCGATGCCTTCGCGCGTACGTTCCGTACCTCAGATGGGTCCTTCTTGTTCAGCGATGAATTAGAAGGAACACCGATCTCTCGTGAGGATGACATCGATCAGGAGAAGATCGTGACAGGAAAAGCCGGTTAACATGGTAGCCAGTCTCCGAGAGCTGCGAGAACGCAACAGGTCCGTCCAGGCGACACAGAAGATCACCCGGGCGATGGAACTCATTGCAGCCTCGCGAATCACGAAAGCACAAGCGGCGGCTCGGGCAACCTTGCCTTACACCCGTGAACTGAATCGTGCCGTTTCAGCAGTGGTTGGGCATGCTGAGATCAACCACCCTCTCACCACAGAGCAGAAGTCCATGGGTCGTACGGCCATTGTGGTGATCACCTCTGATCGTGGTCTTGCTGGACCATACTCATCGAATGTCATTCGCATGGCTGAGAGGCTCACCCAAACCCTGTTGGGGGAAGGCCGTGAGATCGTCACCTACATGGTTGGCCGCAAAGGAATTGCCTACTATGAATACCGTGAACGTCCCTTAGAGAAGACCTGGGATGGATTCTCTGACAAGCCCACGTATGCTGATTCTGACTCTATTTCTGATGCTCTCATTGAGAAGTTTTTACTCGATGAAGCCGATGGGGGAGTGGACGAGATTCAGGTGGTGTATACCCGCTTTGAATCGATGCTGGTTCAAGAACCCAGGGTTCGCCGTATCCTTCCACTCCAGGTGGTACGTGGAGATGGACCTCGCGAGGTTGGCCCGCTGTACACCTTTGAGCCTGATGCAGAGACTGTCCTCGATGAACTACTTCCCTTGTATGTTCGCAACCGTATTCACTTCTACCTGATGCAAGCTGCAGCCAGTGAACTGGCTTCGAAGCAGAAGGCGATGAAGTCTGCCACTGACAATGCCCAGCAACTGATCGAATCCTTGACGCGCCAAACCAACCAGGCACGCCAAGCCAAGATCACCCAAGAGATTACCGAGATCGTGGGGGGCGCTTCCGCGCTCGCCGAAAAATAGGAGACCAAAATGACAGACGCACAGAAGACAACCCTTGGCAAAGGGCGCGTGGTTCGGGTCATCGGACCTGTGGTGGATGTTGAGTTCCCCCCTGACCAGATGCCTGACATCCTCAATGCTCTCAAGGTTAATGTCACATCCGAAGGCGCCCAGCGTGAAATCACTCTTGAGGTTGAACTCCATGTGGGGGACAACATCGTGCGTGCCATCTCGCTCAAGCCAACCGATGGCATGGTTCGTGGCGCGGAAGTGCGTGACACTGGCGCTCCGATTTCTGTCCCTGTCGGTGACATTGCCAAGGGGCGGGTGTGGAACGTGACCGGTGAGTGTCTGTCTGAAGACAACTCAAAGGTGAAGGTCGAGGAGCGTTGGCCTATTCACCGTGAACCACCACCCTTCGATGCTTTGGAGCCGAAAACCCAGATGCTCCACACCGGCATCAAGGTTCTTGATCTTCTCACCCCGTACGTTCAAGGTGGCAAGATTGGGTTGTTTGGTGGTGCGGGTGTCGGTAAAACGGTTCTCATCCAAGAGATGATTTACCGTATTGCCCATAACTTTGGTGGTACGTCAGTCTTCGCTGGTGTGGGGGAGCGTACTCGTGAAGGAAATGACCTCATTGAGGAAATGATTGAAGCTGGTGTCATGAAAGATACTGCCCTTGTCTTTGGTCAAATGGATGAGCCACCAGGAACCCGTCTGCGTGTGGCCTTGTCGGCTTTGACCATGGCCGAATATTTCCGCGATGTACAAAATCAGGACGTGTTGTTGTTCATTGACAATATTTTCCGTTTTACTCAAGCCGGATCCGAAGTATCAACCCTGCTGGGTCGTATGCCGTCAGCTGTGGGATACCAGCCCAACCTGGCCGACGAAATGGGACAGTTGCAGGAGAGGATCACTTCGACCAGGGGCCACTCGATCACCTCCATGCAGGCTATTTACGTTCCTGCTGATGACTACACTGATCCAGCGCCTGCGACCACCTTCGCACACTTGGATGCCACCACCGAATTGAGCCGTGATATTGCTTCTCGTGGGCTCTATCCAGCCGTGGATCCGCTGACAAGTTCGAGCCGTATCCTCGACCCGCAGTACATCTCTCAAGAGCACTACGATACGGCGGTTGAGGTCAAGACGATTCTTCAGCGCAACAAGGAATTGCAGGACATCATTGCCATTCTTGGTGTAGACGAACTCTCTGAAGAGGACAAGATTGTGGTGGCTCGCGCTCGACGCATCCAGCAATTCCTATCTCAAAACACCTACATGGCTGAGAAATTCACGAACGTACCTGGTTCCACAGTCTCCCTCGATGAGACTATTGAAGGGTTCTCGATGATCTGTCGTGGTGAGGTTGATACCGTGCCTGAGCAGGCATTCTTCAACGTCGGTGGTATGGAAGATGTCATGAAGAAGGCTGACGAGTTGAAGCAGGAGTCCAGCTAATGGCCGACACCTTCAAGGTTGAGATCGTCTCCGCCGACAAGCTCGTCTGGGAAGGCGAAGCGATCCAGCTCACGGCAACCACTATCGAGGGCGAGGTCGGCATTCTTGCTCACCATATCCCTTTGATCGCCAACCTTGCCCCTGGACGGGCAGAGGTCACCGATTCTGAAGGTACGCTGCACACAGTCGCGGTCGATGGTGGATTCATCTCGGTCACTGAGGAACTGTCAGCGATCATTTCCCCGTACGCCCAAATGGCTGGAGATATTGACGCCAAGGCTGCTCAAAGGACTTTACTGGATCTGCAAGCCAAACGTGAAGCAGGGGACAACTCAGTGGCCACCACCATGGCTATTAGGCGTGCCACTGCCCAAGTGAAAGCCGCCGAGCTTCACACCAAGTGAGTTCTTTCCCTGTCACCATGGCACGTGTTTCCTTTGTCATCTTGCGCTCCTCCGCCTCACCCTGTGCGCCTCCCCTTGTCACCCTGCGGAGCACTGCGAGTCGCCCTAGCGGGCTCCGCAGCACCACGACGCAGGTTGAGCGGAGAGTGCGCTTGCGCACTATCCCGAAACCAAGGAAGTGGTTGACGAACGAAGTGAGGAACACAGGCTCCGCGACTCGCAGGGTCCATGAGTCACCACAGTTTTAGAGTTGCCCAATCTCGGAGAGTAACTCTGTGTACCATTGCTGGGATACGTTGAAATGTTTTCCACCCGCAATACGCGAGAAATCTATCGCTTTGAGGGTATCGCCATCTTCTTCATCATGCCCGATGACTCCTGGCGTACCAGTTAAAGCGCAGTCCACAGCCATATCTGTCATAGATTTAATCAATGCGAGATCATAGTCGTTAGCCGGTGCTGAACGAGAATAGTATCCAGACTTCTGGACGGTGACCTTCTCTGCGCCAACACGCTGAGAGAACTCTTTAGCGAACCATGCACCAGGATTAACCTTGTCGAGTTGGACGTGTCCGAAAGCGTCCCTGGGAACACTGTGTCCAGCGGATTCCATTTCGTGAACGATATTGTCCACACCAGCTCCTTCGGACAGGAAGATATTGACATTGCCAATCTCGTCCATCACCCCTTGGAGACGGTTTGCTTCACCATCAAGGTCAACCTCAGCTTCTGGGACGTACACACCATGGATATCCCAGGACTCTTGTGCGAGACCAATCTCGGGCAGCCAGGGGGTTTGTTTGATCCAGTCGCGGTATTTTCTGGCTGCAGCAGCAGTGAGCCATCCGCAATGACGTCCCATCACCTCATGGACAATCAAATGACGGGTGGCGGAATTGTGTTCAGCGAGTACGTTTTTCGCGAACCCGGCAGCCATGTCAGCTGCCGTATCAGCACCGAGTGACTGTTTGATGGGAATGATGTCATTATCGATGGTCTTGGGTAGACCCACAACCACGAGCGGATAGTTGTGCTCGGCCAGGAATCGAGCCAGGTCAGCTGCTGTCGTATTCGTGTCATCCCCACCAATAGTGTGAAGTACGTCCACCCCGTCAGCAATGAGTTGATCAGCAGCGACGCGCAGAGCATCGTCACCTTCCTTGATCAGTCCGCGTTTGACCAGGTTCGCAGTGTTGGTGAGTTTCACCCGTGAGTTGCCGACAGGGGAGCCCCCATAGAGGTGCAGGAAGTGGGCAGCGTCTCGTACTGCCTGGGTGACCGGGAGATAGTCACCGGTGAGTAATCCTTGGTATCCGTGGGTGTAGGCAATGATCTCAGTGGTGGGGGAGAGGTTTGTGTATCTTTCGATCAGTCCACCCATGGCTGAAGATAGGCAGGGGGCGAAACCCCCAGCAGTGAGAATCGCAACCTTGTTCACCATGATTCCTCCAGAGAACCCACACAGTCGTGTGCTTTCATCCTAGTGCTTTCAATGAGTGGGGGAGAAGTGCTCATTTTGCGTTCACTGGGTGAAATGAGTGGAGGAGTGGGGGTTCGTTGACTAAGATTCTTCTCATACTGAATTAAAGGTAGGTAGACATGGCTGATTATTCTGATCTTTTGGTAGCAACTAAGGCTGTTGAGGATCCTAGTACGACTGGGGCTGATTTAGCTCTGATTGCTCAGGGGCACCCGAGTTTGCACTCTCAGATTGCTTCCCACCCGAATGTCTACCCTGATCTCGTCACGTGGATGAAAGATTATCCTGGTGCACCAACTGCTGAGGACATACCCGAGGCGGAAGGTGACAAGACAACCTCCGAGGAGGAAGCTACACCAGAAGAAGGAGCTACACCAGAAGAAGGAGCTGCACCAGAAGAGGGCACTCAACCAGTAGCAGGGACCCAGCCAGCGGAGGTAACTCCACCGGCAGAGGCGGCTCCAAGTCAGGATGCCACTCCCACTGAGGTGGTCACTCCAGAGATGACTGCCCCTACTGCGGTTGCCCCAATGACAGCGGCTCAACCTGGGCCGGTGGGCGTAACCCCGACTCAAGAACAACCAGCGAGTCCTCCTCGTAAGTTTTGGAAGAAACCCAAGGTGCTGCTGAGCCTCATTGGATCTGTGGTGGTCATCGGTGTTGCCGTGGCGTTGGTGCTCATGTTCATCATCTTGCCGAACAACAAGAATCACAAAGAAGCTGTGGCTGCCTTCGATGTCGCCAGTGAAGCATGCGTGAGTGCAAACACTGCACTGGAGGAAGCCATCACCAGTGCAGGTGAAGAGGTTAAGGCAGACCCTGTCACCTTGCAAGACCCGGGCGTACTGGAGAAACTCACTGCTGAAATCGCTACTGCCCAAGGCGTCACGGCTTGTGCGGCTCCCGATATTGCGAAAGACACCGCAACGATCAAACAGCAGACGACCCAACTAGAGGAAGACACTGCTGTTGTGACCGCTGCAACCTCTACATTGAACTCGGCCACCCAGGCTGTGAAGGATAGTGCACGAGACAAGCAAGCTGCTCAAGCAAAATTGGCCTCCCTTCAATTGACAACCAAGAACAACTGGTATTGGGCGGGTGGCATTCTCCTTGAAGGAGGTGGCGGAACTACTCTCACCTTCTGGATGCCTGGAATGGATGCCACTGGGTCGTGTACTTTGTCAGTTCTGAAGTCCAATGAAACGATGATTGGTGGGTACCACACAGCAGCAACCACTGCGGAGAACCCAGTTGTTGCCATTGTCTATTCAGTCATTACTGCGGCTGAAGGACTGACCCCGCAATCCAAACAGATTTACGTACAAACCATGGATCCGAAATCATGTGCCTTGGGGGAGAGAATCACCGTCACAGATGATTCTGACCTCATTGACGGTAGGAATGAACCGGTATTTGTTGGCATGTCCGACACTATGCTGGCGGTTCAAACATCTCAGCGAAGTTGGGTCGGGTTTGTTGTGAACATGGAGACCAAATCAGTTGGCTGGAAGCTAACCCAGTCAGACTATAAGGAAATCACTCAACTGGGCGACGATATTATCTGTGCACAGAGCGGTTTCTACACCCTGTCGACTGGCAAAAAGATTGATGCCTTAGCCTCAGCACCGTGCCGTGGAAGCTGGCAAATAAGTGATGACAGAATCATACTGGACAAGACTTGGGCCAATGACCCGTACTTGGTCTGGTCTGGAAATAAAGTGTCAGAAATCAAACCATCCCTCAGTGGAGTAACAGTTCAAGTTCACGTTATCTCAGACATGTGGACACCGGACAAGGGAAGAGTCCTCATTGTTGGTACGCACTCAGGACACTATGCCCAGAACGCACTGGGATATATCTCAGCGGACAATGAAATCCACGAAATCATGAAACCAGATCTTGTTAACTCTCTCAAGCTTGAGTTTTACGGTGCCTCCATGGGGACACTCTATGTGAAGACCACTGACCAAAATGTCACCATGGGTATTGATGGGAAAGAGATTGGCACATGGTCGGGATGGTATCCCACCAGTGAGCGCAAGATTGGCGGAAATGTCTACACTCTGTGGTCTCAAGAGGGCAAGGATGCGAGCACAGTCATGACCGTCAATGGGCGTGTCCCCAACTAGTCCAGCGAAAACAAGGTGCATATCTGCGCACTCTTGAAGCGATAGAAGAGATATGGCTGATTATTCCGACTTGGTGGTTGCGACGAAGGTTGTCGTGGATCCCAGTACGAGTGGGGTGGATCTTGCCTTGATCGCAGCTGCACAACCAAGCTTGCACGCCCAAATTGCTGCTCATCCACATATCTACCCAGACTTGATAACGTGGATGGGCGCTCAGAAACCATTGAGTCCTCCAGTTCAAAACGTGGGGGCTACGCCCTCTTACGTGGCACCGGTTGGTGGTGGGGGAGCGCCAACATTAGCCACATCACCCAAGAAATCACGCACAGGTCTTCTTGTGGGGACTCTGGTGACTGTCGTTGCCCTGATTGCAGCTGGGATAGGCCTGTTCCTGTGGCAACCCTGGAATTCTTCACCAGCGGTAGCACCCAGCGAGTCCCCAACAACAGAATCCATCCGCGAACTACCACCGGTACTAACCACGGAACAGTATGCTTTTCTCCTCATCGATCCGGGATCGGTCTTCTATAGTGACAACCCATTTGCCATTATTGAAGGTGGGGATACACCTGGTCGCTACTCGTCGCCAGGGGATCTGATCTGGGACAAGGCGAATAACAAGATATTCGATATATGTGGGGGCGTCCAGTATGTGCGACCGCTCCCCGGCTGCCTCCACGGAATAGGTATGTCGGAAATGGGTGGTAGCGGCCTTGAATCCTATGCTGTGGGTGCCTATCTCTTTTCAACACCCGAGGAAGCCCGAGAAGCAGCGAGATCTAGTGCACGTGATTTTGGTGAAATGCTTCGCACAGATTGGGGTTCGGCTGCGAGTGTAGTCAGCTCAGAGAATTCCGGTGCCTACGCTGACAACTATATTTGGTACGAAATATATTCGATCTCTGCCTACAACTGGTCTGGTCATTCAGGGTATATGCAATACGGAAATGTCATGATTCAGCTTGAATCTGACATTGGAACACCTTGGAGCGATGCTGACGCACAGAGGGTGGCAACAGCTTTTGCTCAATCGGTTGACGTTGCCTTCCAGCAGTAATGGTGGGTCTCGAATCGCGCTGTATGTCATGATGTCATTCCCACCGATCCTGTCATGCTGAGCGCGGAGAATACCGCGTCGCAGTATCTAGAATCCACACCGTCCATGGTGGTGAGTGTCGGTGGTGGGTGATTAACCACAGACTCCACAATGGTGGTGCATCGCTTGTCTAGATTCTGCGAGTCGCTTCGCTCCGCAGAATGACAGGGTTGGATGAGTTGAGGATGACGGCGTGGGTGACAACCGAAGGGGAGTGTGGCAGTCTGTGCGGAAACACCTCGAAATGACATAATGTACCTTATCGGACTAGCAACTCAGGCGGGTACAGCCCAGAAACCCCTTTCAGACTCGCTCTAGCGCGGTTTCTTGAATGACAACAACCCAATGATCGAATGAGCAATATCTCTCGCAAGTCTCTCCTGATGGCATTTCATACCTGCCAAGACAGCTGATCAGAGTAAGGTTGAACTCAAGGTGCCTACTGGAGAAAGATCACTATGAGTAAAAAGGCTCGCAAGGTTGGAATTCTTACCGCTGGTGGTGATGCACCAGGACTGAATGCTGTTATTCGTGGTTTGGGTAAGACGATTATCACCCACTATGGGATGGAACTCATCGGATTCAGAGATGGTATCACTGGTCTTGTGGAGAATCGCTATGTCAACCTTGACGGTTCAACGCTGTCAGGAATCCTGACCCTTGGGGGCACTATTTTGGGAACAAGTAGAGACAAGGTCAATAAATTCCCTCTCCATGGCGAACAGGTGAACATGGTGCCCACTGTGAAAGAAAACCTAGACAAGTTGGGTATTGATGCCCTCGTCATGCTTGGTGGCGGCGGAACAGCAAAGAATGCGAAACTACTGATGGATGCTGGTGTTAACGTCATTCTCTTACCCAAAACCATCGATAACGACATCTGGGGTACGGACACATCATTTGGTTTT
This sequence comes from Propionibacteriaceae bacterium, assembly GCA_009782785.1. Classification (GTDB taxonomy): domain Bacteria; phylum Actinomycetota; class Actinomycetes; order Propionibacteriales; family Propionibacteriaceae; genus WQYJ01. The sequence goes on from WRIJ01000001.1 coordinate 140,259, forward strand.
GCAACGGCCATGGAGGTCGCTACCCAAGCTGTCGATCGACTACACTCCACGGCACACTCACATCACAGAATCATCCTCGCAGAAATCATGGGCCACCGGGCAGGCTGGTTGGCTCTGGGTGCAGGAATTGCTGGCGGAGCTGACATTATTTTGATCCCAGAGATCCCCTACACTATCGATTCGGTTACTGAGACGATCAGGGCACGCATCTCCCGTGGGAGTACGTTCTCAGTTGTGGCAGTCGCTGAAGGTGCTCGTGATGCCACAGACACCGCCAGTACTCAAGCTGCACTAGAGCTTGTGAGTACTGCCAGCACACCGGAGAACAAGAAGGCTGCGAAAATTCATTTGGCTACTGTTCAGGACGCCCAGAGAGAACACACCTTCAAACTTGCCCGCGAACTCGAATCTACTACTGGTTTGGAGACTCGCGTCTCGATTCTCGGATACATCCAACGTGGTGGTACCCCCTCGGCAGAAGATCGCCTCTTAGCAACACGATTAGGTTCTGCCACAGCTGACCACATCTACCGTGGCGAGTACGGGATCTTGGTTGCTGCTCGTGGTCAAGGTACCGAACCTGTAGCCTTGGAAGACGTTGCTGGCAAGTTGAAGTCTGTTCCTACCGATCACCATTGGATTCAAACCGCCAGATGGATTGGTACGGGGCTTGGTGACTAATCTTCTAGAAGTTCGTCATCTGCCCGCCCACTCCTTCAGCGGCTTCTTTGAGTGCTTCTGACAAAGTTGGGTGAGCATGGATGGTGCGCGCAATCTCATCAGCTGTGAGATCCCAGGTGCAAGCTAGGGTGAGCTCTGGGAGAAGTTCTGTGACATCAGGGCCTACCATGTGGGCTCCCAAGATCTCATTGTGGGTAGCATCGGCAACAATTTTGACAAATCCTGTACCCTTCCCCAGTGCCCAAGCTTTTCCGTTAGCAGCGAAAGGGAATTTTGATACTCGAACATCGTTTCCTTTCTCTTTAGCTTGAGCTTCGGTGTATCCAAAGGAGGCAACCTGTGGTTCACCATAGATTGCCCGAGGGATCATGTCATAGTCGAGAGGCAGGGGCGCTCCCCCAGCTATTGCTTCAGCTGCCACGACACCTTGGGCTTCGGCCACGTGAGCAAGCATCAGTTTTCCTGTGACGTCACCGATAGCGTAGAGCCCAGGGACGGATGTTTTCATCATGGCATCGATAGAGATAGCTCCTTGTTCGGTGAGTTCGACTCCAGTCGATTCCAGCCCGTACCCAGTTGTTCGCGGTTGGAAACCTGTGGCGATCATCACTTGGTCAGCTTCGATTTGTTGGGTGTTCTCACCACTGCTGATGGTGACTTTGGCAGCTTTCATGTCCTGAATGATGGAATCCACACTGGATGAGGTATGGATGGTAATTCCTAGCGCTTTATACGCTTTGGTCACTTCAGCAGAAACCTCTGCGTCTTCCATTGGCAAGAGGCGCCCCTGGGTTTCTACCACGGTGACGCTCACCCCATAACTAGCAAGAATATAGGCGAATTCAGTACCAATTGCTCCCCCACCGACGATGATCACTGATCGGGGAAGGTTGGGTGACATAATGAGCTGCTCATAGGTCATGACCCGCGGCCCGGGTGTGATTCCAGGCAGCATGGCAGGCGTGGCACCTGTGGCAATAATGCAATGATCGAACGTGAGGTTCTCCATCACCCCAGTATCGAAGGTGACACAGAGTTTCTTTGGCCCTTTGAACTCTCCAGTCCCTGAATACTCGGTGATCTTGTTCTTTTTCATCAGGAAATGAATTCCTTGGACCATTCGATCTGAGACCGTACGAGAGCGGCTGAAAGCTGCACCATAATCACAGGTAGCATCACCCATAATGCCAAAGGTTTTCTTCTCTCGGCTGAGTATCTGCGCAATTTCTGCGTTGCGGAGTAAGGATTTGGTGGGAATACACCCCACATTAAGGCAGACACCCCCCCACCACTGCTTCTCTACGACGGCAGTTTTCATGCCTTGCTGGGCGCAACGGATGGCGGCAACATATCCGCCAGGTCCACCGCCGAGAATCACAGTATCAAAGTGGGTCATGTCCTTACTCTATATCCCACACTCACTGATGTCAGTTCACAGTGTGAGTGTCTAGGAGATGGACAACCCTCCTTGTCTGAGCTCAGTCATGACTTCACAGCTGAACTCCATCAAATATCTCATGTATGAGATAGGATGTTCCTATGGTGACATCTGCACAAGAAATCGGCCTGTTGGTACGGGAAGCCCGACTTGCGAAAGCTATGACCCAAACCGACTTAGCCCATGCGCTCAACACCTCCCAAAGCGCTATCGGGCGCATCGAAGCCGGGAATCAGAATCTTTCCCTGGACATGGTCAATCGAATCTCAGCAGTACTCGATAAGCAGCTCATTACTCCAGGCAGTGGAACGGTCAATCTCTCGATTGAAGGAGGTCGGAAACTGCATGGCTCAATCGAAACTCGCTCGTCAAAGAATGCTGCCGTCTCCACCTTATGTGCATCCCTCCTCAACAAAGGTCGCACCACCTTACGTGGAATTGCCAGAATCGAAGAGGTCAATCGCCTCGTCGAGGTTCTCACCAGCATTGGAGTGGAATGCCAGTGGAGCCAAGACCAGTCAGAATTGACCATCACACCTCCAGAAACTCTTGATCTGGCCTCCATGGATGCAGATGCTGCTCGGCGTACTCGATCCATCTTGCTCTTCCTCGGGCCTCTGATGCATCTGGCCAGCACTTTCGCACTCCCCTATGCTGGGGGATGCAACTTAGGAACGCGAACAGTGGAGCCACACCTCCAAGCATTGCGCCACCTAGGCCTGTCGGTGGAAGCAACCGAGGGTTTTTATCACTGCGATGTTTCACCTTTAGCCGAAAACCATCGCCAATTTGCCCTCACCGAACGTGGAGACACGGTCACTGAGAATGCCATCATGGCAGCTGCGCGAGCTCCTGGAGTGACAACGATTCGCAATGCCAGCTCCAACTACATGGTTCAAGACCTCTGTGCCTTCCTGCTGGCCATGGGGGTGACCATCGAGGGAGTAGGGTCAACCACCTTGATCATCCACGGGGTAGAAGACATCGACCTCGATGTCGTGTACGACATCTCTGAGGATCCGATCGAATCGATGAGCCTGCTCACCGCTGCTATAGCCACTGACTCAGAGCTCACCATCACACGTATCCCCATCGAATTCATGGAAATTGAATTAGCTGTCTTGGAGTCTATGAAGCTCAACTATTCGCTCTCCGAAGAATACACCTCACGCAACCACATCACTCGACTAGCTGACCTTACCGTGAAACCCTCAGAACTGATTGCCCCGGTGGATAAGATTCACCCCATGCCCTTCCCCGGGCTCAACATCGACAATCTGCCATTCTTTGTTGTCATTGCAGCTATGGCTGAAGGTTCCACGACAATCTTTGATTGGGTGTACGAACACCGCATGATCCACATGATGGGACTCAACAAACTCGGCGTGAACCTCACCCTACTGGACCCACATCGCCTCTTGGTCAATGGGCCAACCAGGTGGAGAGGTGGAGGAGAAATCGTATCCCCACCGGCCCTGCGTCCAGCGGTCTGCCTCTTCTTGGCTGCGTTAGGTGCTCGTGGGGAAACTATCCTGGAAGACACCTATGTCATTTCTCGTGGCTACGAGGAACTTCCCGCACGGCTCAATGCACTAGGAGCCAATGTTCACTCTTTCTTAAACTAGCTCAGCTCTGGTATGGCTAGCGGATATGGCGTACGGGAAAATGAAAACTTGGCTCAACAAGCTGATCTTGGCCTTGGACGAGGGCGAGTTCTCTGCGTCCAAGTCGCGTGGTAGTGTCCAGAATCGAATAGACCACATCTGCGGTTCTCCCTAGTGCCAGATCAATTCTATTTGTGTCAAGGAAGTGGGCAAAAAAGACTGCTGCAGTGAGGTCCCCTGAGCCAGTAAACACTTGATCAATGCGCGGTGTTGCAACCAGGTAGGCCTCCTGCTGGGAGGCCGCCACCATAGAAATAGAGTCTTGTGCAGACTCATCAACACTCGCTGAGGTCACCAACACCGTGGAAGGGCCTGAGTCGAGCAGTGCATCCACACTGGCAAGTAAGTCTGCTGTGGTGGATGTTTCGCCACCAGTGAGGAAGTCCAATTCAAATTGGTTCGGGGTTACGATGTCTGCTTGGGGTACGACCGAGTCACGTAAGAATTCGGGTATACCGGGGGCAACAAACATACCTCTACCCTCATCCCCCATCACCGGATCACAGCAATAGAGAGCATTGGGTTGGCGAGTCTTCACCAGATCCTTGGCTGCGAGAATGGTTTGACCCATCTCCGTCGAACCCTGAAAGCCAGATAAAATACCATTGACGCTCTCCAAGGCGCCGCGCTCATCAACACCAGTGACAACATCCATCACATCCTGAGAGGACAACACGGGCCCCTTCCATGAACCATAGCTGGTGGTATTGGAATAGTGGACAGTGAACACTGGGTAGGTTTCCACCCCCATCCGCATGAGGGCAAAAGCAGCCACTGAATTGCCGACATGCCCATAGGCAACAGAAGACTGGATGGAAACAATGGTGGTCATGGACACTATTGTGCTCTGTGAACCGTACTTCTGTCATCTCATGGGTGCCCACACCGGTTTGTGATCCCCGCGAAGTTGCACCACAATAGGACTGAGCATTGATGAGCAACCTCGTCCATGCGGGCTACGAATTTGAGGAATGCGATGTACGCAAAGAATTTCCCGTACTGCTTAGGCAAATTCCACGCTATGGCCCATCGCGGTGGAGCAGAGTACTCCCCCAACCTTGGCAAAGAAAATACCCTCCATGGGTTTCATCAAGCAGTCTCCTTGGGTTATCGCTATCTGGAGACGGACCTCCAAGCAACCAAGGATGGGCTATTGGTGTGTTTCCACGACGAAACCCTTGATCGTATGGCAGGGCTGTCGGGGCGTGTGAGCGACTACACAGCAGACGAGCTGAAGAATGTCACCATTGGTGGTGAACCTATCCCCTTCTTCGCTGAAGTAGTGGAGGTGTTTCCGCAGACACGCTTTAACGTTGATCTGAAAACCAATGACTGTGTCCTTCCGCTGGTGGCCATGCTCGATTCATACAATCTTGCTGATCGCATTCTGGTTGATTCTTTCTCACAGCAAAGAATCTCGGCGTTTCGTCAACTCTCTTCGCCGCGCATTCCCACAGCGATGGCGCCACTGGGGGTCGCATGGACTGCACTGGTGCCGTACCTATCGGGTGTGGTGTCTTCACCTGGGGTCGCCCTGCAAGTGCCTGTACGCAACAATATTGGCCCCTTTAACCTTCAGGTGATTTCACCAGAAGTCATCGATCGCGTCCATGCACTGGGCAAGGTGATCCATGCGTGGACAATCAACGATGCCCACGAAATGAACGTACTCATCGACTGGGGTATTGATGGAATTATTACTGACCGACCCGATGTGCTGAAAGAAATTCTCATCAGCCGAAACCTATGGGAGGACGAATGAGCACTACCGCTGATGGAGAATCCAAACTCGCTTTGACCAAGACTGAAAAGGTGCCTAAGTCCAAGGTGATCAGCTGGGCCCTGTGGGATTGGGGTACACAACCCTGGGCAACAGTGATTACCACTTTTGTCTTCGCTGTTTACATCACCACCCCAGAATTTTTCAGTGCTGACCGCGCCAATAGTAACGGTCCAACTCTGGCGCTATCGGTATCTACCATGATTGTTGGGGTCATTATTGCTGTCATTGCCCCCGTACTGGGCCAGTCCGCTGATCGCAGCGGACATCTGATTCGTAACCTCCGCTGGCTCACCTGGGTTCTGGGTGTCGCAGCGCTAGCGTTGTTCTTCGTCGCTCCGCATCCTAGTTATCTCATCTTGGGGTTAGTGATCTTGGGGGGTGGATCTATTGTCAACGAAATTGCTGGATCTTTCTACAATGCCAGTATCGATCAGGTGGCCGATGAAAACAACGTGGGTAAGGTTTCTGGATTCGGTTGGGGAATGGGTTATTTAGGTGGCATTGTTGTTCTCATCATCATCCTGGTGATCTTCATTCTTCCCGAGGTTGGACTCTTTGGTATAACAGATACTCCGATGAAGATCAGGGCCTCCATGGTGGTGTGTGGAATTTGGATGCTCACCTTCACGATTCCACCGCTACTCACTTTGAAAGATCGCCCTGCACAGGTTGCATCACCGAAAATGGGGGTGGCTGGCTCCTATCGTGCATTAGGGAGATCTATCGTCCACCTGTGGAAGAACGACCGCCACGTGGCGTACTTCCTTCTTGCGTCAGCGCTCTTCCGTGACGGACTTGCAGCTGTGTTCACTTTCGGTGCAGTGATTGCTGCCCAGTCCTTTGGGTTCACCACCACAGAAATCATTCTCTTCGGTGCAGCAGCGAATCTTGTCGCTGGAATTGTCACCATTGTCTTCGGGCTGCTGGATGACAAAATAGGGCCAAAGAAGGTCATCTTGTTTTGTTTGGGAATCCTGTCGGTGGGGGCCATCATCGTCTTTGCTCTCCACGACCAGGCCTATACCCTGCCGGCAGAATTCTGCAATTCTTTCTCGGGGTACTGCCAAGAAAATCCGGCCTATAGCGAAGCTAAAGCCGCCCAAGGGAAACTCATTTTCTGGGTCTTCGGGCTCATCTTGTCCTGTCTCGTAGGACCAACGCAGGCAGCTTCACGCAGCTTCCTCGCCAGGGTCATTCCTGAAGGGAAATCAGGAGAAATCTTTGGTCTCTACACCACGACAGGCCGGGCAGTGTCCTTCATCTCCCCAGCACTGTTCGGGCTCTTTGTCTATCTAGGTGCTCAAGTATCTGGGATCAATGCAACCCAGCATTGGGGACTTCTCGCTATTGCGGTGGTTCTAGCAGCCGGATTCTTTGTGCTTCTGCCCGTACACCAACCTTCAGCTGTATCACAAGCACCTCCGGTAACGAAGGAATAGACTCAGCAACTTGGGTGTTGTTCCTAGTGAGGATTCCACGGAAAAAGGAGCAACAATGACACCACCCCTCGAGTTAGCACAGCGCATGGAAGTGTCGTATTTCTGCGAGTTTGGTCATCAGCTTACCCACATGTTTGCTGCTGATGTTGAGCCTCCTTCGACATGGGATTGTCCTCGATGTGGGCGGGTATCCCACCAAGGCAGGGCTCAACCAACACCAACAAGGACAACCCCACGAAAGACGCATTGGGAGATGGTGTGCGAGCGTCGTACAACGAGGGAACTGGCCACAATGCTCAAGTCTCGTCTGAAGACTCTGCGGGCTTCGGTTTCCTCGTGAGACGGTGAAAACGATCCACAATCCCCCACCACGTGGTTTTCAGTAAGGCTTCGACAATGATCCCAGGCCCCATTTTTGACTGCCCCATTTCTCTTTGAGAAAAAGTGATGGGGACTTCCACAATGGTGAAGTTGTTCTTGACGACATTCCATACTAGATCGACTTGAAAGTTGAAACCCACACTAGAGAGATCATCAAGGACTGCCTCCAGCGTATGAGCGTGAAAACCATTAAACCCTCCCGTGATGTCTCGTATCTTCAGGCGCAGCATGAGGCGGATCCACCAGCTCCCCCCTCGGCTCAACAGCTGGCGACTTTTGGGCCAATTGACCACTTCCCCACCAGGAATATACCTCGACCCTTTGACCATATCTGCTGTGTCGAGACCTTTCAGCAGTCGAGGAATCTGCTCAGGATGGTGAGAACCATCCCCGTCCATTTGGATCAAAATGCGATAGTTGGATAACCCCCACCGAAATCCGGCAAGATATGCTGCACCGAGGCCATTCTTATCCTTGCGGTGAATAACATGGACGTGTGGGTCTTGCTCAGCTAAAGAGTCGGCAAGTTCCCCAGTGCCATCAGGTGAACTGTCGTCCACAATAAGAATGTCAACCTGGGGGGTTGCTTGGCGAACACGAGCACAGATGGGCTTGATATTGTCTACTTCGTTGTACGTTGGAATGATCACCAAGATCTCAGAAAAGTTCTCCTCCATGGCTCACCTCCTTGGCCATCTGTGACCTTGGTCGATGAGCCGTGGCAAGGACTCCAGCTCCCAAGAGTGGCAGCAGTATTGTTCCCAGATCGAACCAAGGTCGATAGGCCACTGCTGGGGTGATGTGAGTCCGCAGTGGAACAGTAAACACCTGGGAGTCGGAAGTACGAAGTTGTGAGGCGTACACCACATGCCCATGAGAATCCACGAGCCCAGCCAAAGAATTCGTCGTCGCAATGAGAATTTCTCTGCGAGATTCCATGGCGCGTACCCGCGTGATCCGATCTTGTTGAGCCATCTGTGTCGTACCAGTGAACATGGCATTTGACGTTTGAATGGTGATGACTTGTGCACCATCAATGGTGGCGTCTCCTTTGATGACATCATCGAAGGTTGAGTCGTAGGCCAATTCGAAGCAGATGATGACCCCAACTCTTTGGGGTTGTTCTCCTAGTGCGACATCCAGGACACCCACGGACGTACCTGGTACGGATTGGGCACCGACGTACTCCAGATCAGGGACCAAGGCAACAAAGAAGGACTTCCACGGTACCCATTCACCAAAAGGAACCAGGTTCCGCTTATGGTAGGTTGCATCCACCTCGTGACTGGTCGTCCACCACAATGCGGTTGTTTGGCGCTCGTCAACTCCTGGCCCTTGGCTGATCGTTCCCATGAGTAGAGGGGCACCGGTGATGTCAATCGCTGAAGAAATAATCTCAGCAGTGCGAGGATAGATACTCGGGTCGGTTGCAGTGGAGTTCTCTGGCCATAGGACAAAATCTGGGTGCGGTGCAAGGCCAGTGCGAACCTTGGCAGCAAGAATGATCGTCTCTGAGAGGTGATTGTTGTCCACTGTATAAGCCGGGCCAATAGCGTGCATCCCCATCCCTGGAACATTTCCTTGAACCACGCCAACCCTGACTTCTCCTTGATCAGCGGGAGGATCATAATAAACACCGAGGAAATATCCGGCCATGGACACGATCAACCCGACAGCTGTTGCGCCAGCAGGAAGTACGACGAGGAACCGTGACCGATGGATCTTGCCTTGTCCATCGACCACCGCTCGTACTACCCCCACAAGAAGGAAGGCGGTGGAAATGATGATGAAGGATACTCCAGTGGCTGAAATGAGCGGAAAGAAGCCATCGAGCGGGGTCTCCACTGCTGTGTAGGCCAGTCGGCCCCACCCGAAACCACCAAAGGGTACCCGTGCGGAGATCCATTCGATACTCATCCATGTCGCTACACCCAGTAACCCCCAGACGGAGGTCTTGCGAAAGGCTGCCACTACTAGTCCAACAAGGCCGTACCAGAGCGCGATTTCAGCTGCAAAAACTAAGAGAACCCCAATACCCAAGACTCCTGACCAGCGGAAAGCGATCAGAGCCATGCCATAGCCAAAGAGAAAACCATGGAGGAACCCCCAACCAGGTCGTTGTTGAATAACGATGACAAGAAAGCTAGCAATACCAGGAACAACGAGCCACCATAGGTTGGTGGGAGCAAACCCAAGACCAACCACACAACCGGACGCCAGGGATGCTACACACTGACCAAGAGTTTTCCAACCAGCACTCATGGTCACCGTGGGTCTGTGGTGGTGAGGCGGTACAAGGCTGCTCCCGCAGTGAGGTTTCTCAACTTGGTGGGGAAACGAGATTTCTTCCCCGAGGACGACAAGGCAATGCACTGCATCACAGTGAGTCCCAGTTCTTCGAAGAGACACTCCAGGTCGCGACAGGATCCGAAATGCACATTCGGGCTGTCATGCCAGGCGTAGGGTAGATCCTTCGATACTGGTGCACGCCCTGCCATCAGGCGAAACCTATTGCGCCAGTACGCGAAATTCGGCATGGACACAATCACTGTGGGGGCAATTCTCTTCATATGTGTGAGAACAGTTGCTGGTTGGTGGATAGCTTGGACCGTACGAGACAAGATGACCGCATCATAGGAGTTGTCGTCGAATCCATCCAATTCCTGGTCAATATTCATTCCCAGTACGGGTACACCTTTGCTCACTGCACTGTGAAGGCAGTCAGAGTCCATTTCCACCCCTTGGACTCGACAGCCTTGGGTTGTGGCAAGGTGATGGAGCAGAGTTCCGTGTCCACATCCGAGGTCTAGCACGCGTGAGCCTGATTCTACCCACCCGGAAATGACAGAGAAGTCAACCCGAACACTCATGAGATCACCTCCAGTCGATGATTGAGGAAGCGGCGAATCAGCTCAAGATATTCGGGAATCTCTAGGAGGAACGAGTCATGTCCAACACCTGCTCTAATCTCCTGATAAGTGACGGGTACTCCTGCCCTCTCTAAACGGGTAGCTATTCTCTTTGATGCACGTGGGGAGAAACGCCAATCAGAGGAGAAAGAGCACACCAGTGTGTCCACTGGGTTGGCCCGAATGAGCTTGCAAGAATCATCTGAGCCAAAGGGATCGAAATAGTCCATCACACGACTGAGATAGAGGTAGCTGAGCGCATCAAAACGGTCCAAGAACGTCTCAGCTTGGTGCTGGAGATAACTCTCGATGGCGAAGTCGACACCAAAATCTCCTGACAGATCACTGTTTTGTGGTTCGCGACCGAATTTATCCCACAGCGCTCCTTCGGAGGTGTAGGTAATGTGAGCCATCATGCGCGCAATAGACATCCCCGTATCCGGTGTGGTGCCAGCCTCCAGGTAGTGTCCATCAGAGAATCCTTGATCTCTCATGATGGCTTCCCGCGCCACTGCAGAGAAGGCAATATTTTGTGCTGTGAGACGGCTAGAGGCTGCGATAATCAACGCTGAGCCCATGTCTTGTGGAGCATTCAAGACCCACTGCAACACCTGCATTCCCCCCAGCGAACCACCAAGACAGCCTAAAAGAGTGTCAATCCCTAGATGGGCCAGGAGTCGGCGGTGAACGGTAACAAAATCCTGCATGTCGAGTGTGGGGAAATCCAAGCCATAGGACGCACCTGTTGCTGGGTTGATTGACCCTGGCCCAGTGGTTCCCTGGCATCCACCGAGAATATTGGGGCAAATGACAAAGAAAGAGTCCGTGTCGACAGGTTTTCCTGGGCCAATGAGAGTATCCCACCATCCTGGCTTGTCTTTCCCTGGGCGTACGCCGCTGGCGTGGGCATCGCCAGTGAGCGCGTGGCAGACAAATATCGCATTCGATTTATCAGCATTGAGTGTTCCATAGGTTTCATAGCGAACTTGGACATGACTCAATCGCTCCCCAGATTGAAAGATCAACGGGTCACTGCTCGTAAACAGAACCACATCTTCCATTGTGGTATTGAGTGGGTCGGCAACCATGAAAACAAAGCCCATTCGTGTATGAAAACTGGTGAAACCCCCAGGGGAGCTTCTTCAGTGATAGTAGCATAAGGGAGCTGGCCGCCACGGGGTGAATCCCCGGGATTCGCATTCGACCACGAGCCCTGGATCTGGTACCCTCATAGGGCACCATCCTCCATAGCTCAATTGGCAGAGCGCCGGACTGTTAATCCGTAGGTTCCTGGTTCGAGTCCAGGTGGGGGAGCCAAGATGGCCATCACCAAAAAACCTTCCCACCCACCGATACTGCGCTCACTGTCAACATCGTCATTCACCGGTGAGGTCTCGAATAGCGGAACACAGTTGCACCTGTTTGAACACTGGGGGGCCATTATTCAAGTAAGGTAGGTTTTCGGTGATTTTCGCTGATGAAGGAGTATGCGTGGATCAACACTATGCGTTGGGATTGGATGTGGGTTCGACCACCCTCAAAGCCGTACTGACTGAGAATGGAACCATCATCCATCAGGAATATCGCCGTCATAATGCCGATGTTCAAGCAGAATTGGTCAAACTTGTCCAAGACCTCAGTGCTGGGTTCCCTGGCATTCATGCGGCAGTAGCAATCACCGGTTCTGGAGGTCTGGGAATCGCCCAAGTACTCGAGGTGGAGTTCATTCAAGAGGTTATTGCAGGAACCCATGGTGTTCAGACCCACTACCCGGATGTTGATGTCGCTATTGAGCTTGGTGGTGAGGATGCCAAAATCACCTACCTCAAACCTATTCCTGAACAGCGCATGAATGGTACATGTGCTGGGGGAACTGGTGCGTTCATTGACCAAATGGCCACATTGTTGCAAACAGATGCAGCAGGGCTCAATGATCTTGCTGCTGGACATCTTCACGTCTACCCTATTGCTTCGAGGTGTGGGGTCTTTGCAAAAACTGATCTTCAACCCTTGATCAATGAGGGCGCTCGTCATGAGGATCTCGCGGCATCCATTTTTCAAGCCGTCGCCACCCAAACAATTTCTGGTCTTGCTCAGGGGCGTCCAGTACGAGGAAAGGTGATCTTTCTCGGCGGACCTCTCCATTTCCTTCCCGAATTGCGCAACGCGTTTCTTCGTACCCTCGAAGGTGACATCACCGACCATGTTGTGCCTGACAATGGGCAGCTCTTTGTTGCTTTAGGTGCCGCTAGCAAAGCCTCAACCACCACGATGTCACTGGAGGAGTTAAGTACGCGCTTAACTCGCCACCGCCACCTGGTCCCGGTTACTGGACGCTTGGCTCCCTTGTTCCCTACCAGGGATGATCGTGCAGCCTTCGACACCAGACATCAGGACCAGACCATCACACAGAAAGACATTTCTGAAGCTGAAGGTGCCTGTTTCTTAGGGATTGATGCTGGGTCCACCACGATCAAGGCCGTACTCATCGACTCTGACGACACGATCTTGTGGTCTTACTACGCAGGGAATCAGGGTGATCCAGTATCAGCAGCTGTTCACATTGGGACTGAAGTGCGCCGCAAGCTCCCGCGCACGGCCATCATCGCTCAAACCTGTGTAACTGGGTACGGTGAGGGGCTCATCAAAGCTGCTTTAAACATTGACCATGGTGTCGTGGAGACGATCGCTCACTATCGGGCTGCTGACAAGATCGCTCCTGGCGTCACCTCGGTGATCGACATTGGTGGGCAGGATATGAAATATCTCTCCATTCATGATGGGGCTATTGATTCGATCGCAGTGAACGAAGCATGCTCATCAGGTTGTGGTTCTTTCCTGCAAACTTTTGCTGAATCCTTGTCCTTGACCACTGAAGAATTCACCCAAGCAGCCTGCGAGGCTCTCGCTCCAGTTGACTTGGGTAGCCGCTGTACGGTTTTCATGAATTCTTCTGTGAAACAAGCACAAAAGGAGGGGTCAACTGTTGGTGACATCGCAGCTGGTCTCAGTTACGCGGTCATTCGCAATGCGTTATACAAGGTCATTAAACTTCGTGACGCTGATCAGCTCGGTGAAACAGTCGTCGTCCAGGGAGGTACCTTCCTCAATGATGCAGTCTTGCGGGCATTCGAATTGCTGACTGGCCGAGAAGTCGTACGCCCCACGATCGCAGGACTCATGGGTGCCTATGGAGCAGCACTCACCGCGAAGAAAGAATTCATCCCTGGAACCCCAACCACCTTGCGCTCCGTTGCTGGGCTTCAACAAATCAAGTTGGAAACAGAAACCACGAACTGTGGCCTCTGTCACAATAATTGTCAGTGTACGATCTCAACTTTCGGCAATGGGGAACGCCACATTTCAGGAAACCGCTGCGAACGTGGAGTGGATCCTTCCCAAGAAAAATCCACACTGCCGAATCTCTATGACTACACCTACAAGCGACTCTTTGGCTACCGCCGCCTAACTGAAAGAGAAGCAATTCGCGGGGACATTGGAATACCTAGAGCCCTCAACATGTATGAGAACTTCCCTTTCTGGTTCACGATCTTGACTCACCTCAAGTTCCGCGTGGTGGTTTCTGGGCGCAGTTCCCATGATCTTTTTGAGCTGGGGATGCACTCGATTGCTTCAGAGAATGTCTGTTATCCAGCCAAACTTGTCCACGGCCATGTGGAATCCTTACTCGATAGGGGGATCACCACCATCTTCTATCCTTGCGTGAATTACGAGCAGGAATTCATTGAAGGGACCGACAAGAACTACAACTGCCCGGTGGTTGCCTCCTATCCTCAGGTGATTCAAAACAATCTTGAGAGGATCAAAGAGCCAGGTGTTCGACTCATCAATCCCTATCTCAACTTAGCTAATCGCGAGAAACTTGCCCAGCGCTTGGTGGACATCTTTGCCGACTGGAATGTGAGCGAAGAAGAAGCTCGCGAAGCAGTCGCCAAAGGATACGCTGAGGATGAGGCCGTACGCAACGATATCCGTCAGGCAGGTCAGGAAGCACGAGAATACTGTGCCAAAAATAATATCCGCGGGATTGTTCTCGCTGGGCGTCCGTACCACATCGACCCTGAGGTTCATCATGGAATACCCGAGCTGGTGACGAGCTTGGGAATGGCAGTGCTCACCGAAAATTCAATCCTGGGGGATTCAAACTTGGAAAGGCCTTTAAGGGTACGTGACCAGTGGTCGTACCATTCCAGGTTGTATGAAGCAGCGAGCGTGGTTGCTGAGGATGAGAATCTGGAACTTGTACAACTGAACTCTTTTGGGTGCGGACTCGATGCTGTCACCTCCGAGCAGGTCTGCGAGATCCTTGAAGCGAAGAATAAGGTTTACACCTTGTTGAAAATTGATGAAGTCTCAAGCTTAGGGGCTGCAAGGATTCGTTTGCGCTCATTAGCAGCAGCTGCCGTCGAGCGACAAGCCATCATCAGAGCACCGAGAAGCCATGCGTACGAAAGAATTCCTTTCACCAAAGAGATGAAGAAGACTCACACCCTTCTAGCCCCGCAGATGGCTCCTATTCACTTCAGGTTGGTGGTTCCCCTGATTGAATCCCAAGGTTACCAAGTGAAATTTCTCGAACATGCCTCACCCCAGGACGTAGAAATGGGGCTTCGCAGCGTCAATAATGATGCATGTTACCCGGCCATCATGGTGACCGGGCAAGTCATGGAAGCTCTTCGCAGTGGCGAAGTTGACCCAGAACATGCTTCAGTGCTGATTACGCAGACTGGTGGGATGTGTCGAGCCACGAACTATGCAGCCCTCATGCGTAAGGCTATGCGTGATGCTGGCTATCCCCAGGTGACCGTCATCGGAATCTCCACCTCTGGAATCGAATCCAACCCTGGGTTCAAAGTCACCTTGCCTATTGCTCATAAGGTCATGAAGGCTCTAGCGTTGGGTGACCTCCTTCAGGACTTGTTGTTGAGAGTACGCCCCTATGAACTGGTGGAGGGTTCCTCGACTGAACTGTACCATCGCTGGGATCAGATTCTGAGTGAGTGGATCACCAAGGGCCACTCCCGCACTCTGGGGCGGTCAATGAGTTATTCCAAGATTGTGCACCTGCTGGTGGACGAGTTTGATGCACTCCCACTTAAGAATATTTCTCGACGTCCACGGGTGGGTGTCGTCGGTGAAATCTTGGTGAAATTCCAACCTGATGCGAACAATCATGTCATCGATGTTATTGAGTCAGAGGGGTGTGAAGCAGCACTACCTGGTCTTGTTGAATTCATGTTGACCGGTTTGCACACAGCTGACTGGAACTGGGAAAACTTCGGCATTGGCCGGAAGGGGCGCAAACTCAAAGGATTACTTCGGTGGTGGATGGAAACTTACCGCAATCCTATTCGCAAGGCTCTTACCATTGCTAATGCGCGCCATAGTGAACCAAAATTCACGGTCCCAGGGTCTATGGCCGAACTTGCTGCACGAGCCCAGGAGGTGACGAGTCTCGGCAACCAAGCTGGTGAAGGATGGCTTCTCACCGGTGAAATCGTGGAATTGATCCACCACGGTGTTCCGAATGTGATCTGTGTGCAACCTTTCGCCTGTCTACCTAACCACGTGACTGGTAAGGGAATGTTCAAAGAGATTCGTCGCCAGCATCCTCGAGCAAATCTTGTCACTATTGATTATGATCCTGGGGCTTCCGAAGTGAATCAGCTCAACCGAATCAAACTTATGCTGACCACTGCTCACTTAGGCCATGAGACCACAGTGTCCGAGGATCATGACGCGACGCCGGAGCCCTCACTGGTCTCCTCAGTGACCCGGCAGGATTAAGCCGATGAGGTTAGCGATTCATGAAGAGTCTTATGACAGGGCACACTGAGAGTTCTGATTCATCCATTCCATCCATGAGTACGCTCAGGGCTTCTTGCTGCCTCATGGCACTGGGTTCCACGACCTTGGCTGCCGCAGCCCTAGCTGCAGCGACAACAAATGCCGATCGTGATTCACCGAGTTGATCGGCTGCTTGGGTGATGAGATTATCGGTGGAAGCATCGAGCCGAGTTTCAAATCGGCGAGTACGCAGTGGTTGAGCCATGGCACAAGTGTACGGTGAATGTACGGGATGATGAATAAGAATCGCAGGAATGACCCCAGGTTAGTAAGCCATGGACATGGCCGCTCGTACCTCGTCTAAGGTTTTCTCTGCAATCGCACAGGCTCGCTGGTTTCCTTCACGCAGGACGGATTCGAGATATCCTTGGTCTTTCACCAACTCTAGGCGAGCTTCGCGATGGCCTCGAAGACGCTCATTGAGGGCCTCAGTCACCAGTGCTTTAAGTTTGCCTGCTCCTCCATCACCAATCTGCTCAGCAATAGCCTCTGGGGTGGAATCTAAACACAGAGCAGCCAAGGCGACCAAGTTGGCTACTTCGGGACGGTTGATCGGATCGTAGGTGATATGTCGGTCTGAATCTGTCACTGCTTTTTTGAGAGTCTGAGTTGTTTCATCCGCACTCATCCCCAACTCAATGACGTTTCCTTTCGACTTGGACATCTTAGTCCCATCAGTTCCTAAAATGAGCGCCCCACTGGTGAGTAAAGCGTCGGCTTGGGGAAACACAGGTTTTCCTGGTTCTGCACGCCCATAGCGCTCGTCGAACCGTCGAGCAATGACCCGACACATTTCGATGTGAGGTATCTGGTCTTTACCCACAGGAACAAGATTAGCCTTGCAGAACAAAATATCTGCTGCTTGGTGAACAGGATAGGTCAACATGAGCCCGGACATGGGGATCCCGGCATCCTCCAATTCGGATTTGACGGTTGGATTGCGACGTAATTCTGCGTCGCTGACCAAAGACAGGAAGGGAAGCATGAGCTGGTTGAGTGCTGGTATCGCAGAGTGTATAAAGATCATCGACTTTGCCGGATCGATCCCCGCAGCGAGATAGTCGACCAGGAGTGAATAGACACGGTCCTTGATGGGGCCAACTCCATCCCGGTCGGTGATCACCTGATAGTCTGCGATGAGAATGCAGGTGTCCACCCCCAGCTCTTGGAGTCGTACGCGATTGGCTAAAGAGCCGAAATAGTGCCCAATGTGGAGATTGCCTGTAGGTCTGTCACCGGTCAGTACTCGATAAGCTTGCGGATCCTTCTCCAATTCGGCATTGATCTGGTTACTTCGAGTTATCGTACGCTCCAAGGAGGATTGTTCGTGGGCCTGGGTCATAGACAACCACCTCTTTCTATCACCATAGATCGTAACAGTTGGTAGGTTTCTTCTGGTGTGGTGAACACACCGAGAGGGTTTCGGGTTTTACCGAGGCCATGGTAGTCGCTTGATCCAGTGGCTTGAATTCCCAGTTCGCTGGTGAGGGCGCGAAGCTCTTCCCGGCAAGTGTCATCATGGTCCACATGGTCAACTTCGATCCCATCGAGGCCGTGGCTTTCCACTAGTTGTCGCAGATACACCCTAGAGAGCACCTTCTTGGTCCCACGCCCCCACGGATGAGCGAGGATGCCCACTCCCCCACTGCGATGGATGATGTCGAGCCCCTCGGCTAAAGACGGGGTATATCTCTTGACGTACACCGGAGAGTCATCGCCCAGATAGCGATGAAAAGCTTCGTCTCGCGAGGCGACATAGCCATGGGCCACCATGGCATCAGCGATATGCGGCCGCCCAGCGACACGGGCATGAGACGATTGTGCTTCCACATCCATCATCGTCAGTGGCATTCCCAGTTCGTCCAAGATCTCCAACATTCGAGGTACTCGCGAATCCCGGGCTTCTTTCAAGTCAGCCAGGAGATTGTTGAGGTCATCGTATTGAGGTTGGCAACCATAGGCGAGAAGATGCACTGACGTTTGCGTGCCCTCACCTTCCACATGCGTGGAAATCTCCATACCTCGCAAGACTTCTATCCCAATACTTGCTCCATATTCTTGCCCCTGGTCTACCCCGTCCATTGTGTCGTGATCGGTGAGAGCTACAACGTCGATCCCAGCCAAGCGGGCTTTATCGAGCAGCTCGGGAACGGAATCTGTTCCATCGGAAATCGATGAATGGGTGTGAAGATCGATATTCACTAGTTTTCCTTCTTTTCTTTGTCCACTATCTCAGACCCTAGAATACAACCACCCCGGCGTGTCTCCTGGTGGTGGGAATACTCCCCCAGGGAAGTTCAACTAGCGTTATCCTTGGGAACATCACTACCGTGAACCCAGAACTGTCCTCATACGTCACTCGAGAAGGGAGCCCATGATGGCAACCCCACATATAACTGCACAGGAAGGCGATTTTGCCCCTTGCGTACTCATGCCTGGAGATCCCAAACGTGCCCAGCGAATGGCGGAGTCGATTTTGACTGACCCTCGCCTGGTCACGCAAGTGCGTGGAATGATGGGTTTCACTGGTACGTACGCTGGACCTGGTGAATTCCATGGACGCCCTTTATCGATCATGGGTTCTGGAATGGGTATGCCCTCCATAGCGATCTATGCCACAGAACTGTACCGATTCTATGGAGTAAGCAGGATCATCCGCGTGGGTACCGCTGGTGGGATATCCCCCAAGGTCAAAGTTGGTGATGTTCTCATTGGTGTGGGGGCCCACACCACGTCATCAATGAATGAACTACGCATTCCTGGCACACACTATTCAGCAGTTGCAGATCTCCCCATGGCTGCTGCTGCATGGAAGGCCGGCGACGATTCGATGACACTCCACTGTGGGACTATCATCTCTGCCGACCATTTCTATTTTTCTATACCTGGTCAACTCGACGGGCTCGTTGCCCATGGTGTTCTCGGTGTAGAAATGGAGGCAGCTAGTCTTTACGCGGTGGCAGCTGAACATGGTACCGGTGCCTTGTGTGTCCTCACAGTCTCTGATCACTTGACATCCAAGGGTGCTGACATGAGTGCTGACGAGCGTGAAACGAAGTTCCAAGGAGCTTTGACTCTCGCGGTAGCTGCAGCTTTTGTCTAGGCAAATAGTGCAGCGGAGAGATCCTCTTTGATGGTTGTTAACCTCTCTGCGGCTCTGGTACGCACCAGGCTCAGTTCCTCAAAGCCAGCTTCAGGGGAAACAGGTTCGATGACTTCAAGGTAACACTTGACCTTGGGTTCGGTTCCCGAGGGTCTCACGATCACCTGATCATCGCGGCGGGTTTTCATGAGTATTCCATCAGTCGGCGGCAAGCCCTTCCATCCCTGTTGTAAATCAGCCACCAATTCCACCGGGCTCGACGCCAACTCTCGTAGGGGAGAAATTCTCAACTTGTCCATGGTCAATGGAATCTGGGGTTGATCATCGAAGCGTACTGACAGTTGAGAACTGAGGTAGAGGCCATGGCGGCGGGCAAGATCATCGAGAAGTCCCATGATCGAACTTCCCTGCGCCTTCAGCCGTGAGGCGAGCCGAGCCACCATCACACCAGTTGTTATCCCATCTTTATCGCGGACAAGATCAGGGCGTACACAATATCCAATAGCTTCCTCATAAGCGAAACCAAGATCTTCGACTCTTCCCATCCACTTGAAACCTGTCAGTGTTTGGACGTACTCGTTGCCATGTTCTATGGCAATGACCTCCAGCTGGCGTGAAGAAACCACTGAGTTGGCAAAAACACCGGTACATCCGCTCGTGGCAAGGTCTTCTCCCAGTACGGCTCCGAGCTCATCACCGTGGAGGATTCTCCACCCAAGACGTGGATCTTCCAGGGCAACCGCACATCGATCAGCGTCAGGATCATGAGCGATGACAATGTCGGCTTCTTCACGCTGGGCCAGGGCAATCGCTTGATCGAGAGCACCTGGTTCCTCGGGGTTCGGGAAGGCAACAGTGGGGAATTCCGGATCCGGGTGGAGTTGAGACTGCACAGAGGTAACCGAATCAAAACCTGCTCGTTGGAATGCTGCTAAGGCTATGTCTGCTCCGACGCCATGCATGGCGGTATAGACAATCCGAATCGGTGCAGGCGGTCGTTGTCCCTGGGAGATAGCTTGCAGGTACGTGTCACGCAACTCACCTCCAGCACAAGCCCACCCTTCAGCTCGAGGAATCAGATTGGCGTGAGGTGCTGCATCAATGCACTCGGCAATACCAGCGTCGTGAGGGGAGACGATCTGAACCCCCCTAGCATGGTCGTCCACCATTCGCCCACCCAAATAAACCTTGAACCCATTGTCAGCAGCAGGATTATGGGAGGCGGTCACCATCACCCCAGCATCTGCTTCAAGATGACGAACAGAAAAGGAGAGTAACGGTGTGGGAACAGGGTCATCCAAGAGTATGGCTTCCCCTCCTGCGGCGGTGATGACACCAGCGGTGTCCAGGGCAAATTGCCGAGAATGATGGCGAGCATCGTTGCCAATGACAATCTTGGGCTGATCAATATGGGCTTGGAGATAGGTCACTAATCCGTGAGTTGCCTGAATAACCACTGCGCGATTCATCGCGTTGGGCCCTGCGGCCATCACTCCTCGCAACCCTGCGGTACCAAATTGGAGACGATGACTGAAACGATCCTTCAGCTGGGTTAAGGCGGTTTCATCACTGTGTGCACGTCGAGCTAAGCTACGAAGCTCCTCTTGGTCCGATTCATCAACATCGCCAGAAATCCATGCAGACACCAACTCATCTAAGGGTTCTTTCATCTTATTCACACTCCGCAAGGATCGCAGCACTGGCCGAGAGTCCCAGACGTGTTGCACCTGCGGCGAACATGGCCAATGCATCAGCTAGACTGCGTATTCCGCCACTAGCTTTCACCCCCATGCCATCACCAACACAGCTCCTGATGAGGCTCACAGCGTGGGGGCTTGCACCACCGGCTGGGTGCATACCAGTAGAGGTTTTAACGAAATCAGCTCCACCAGCCACAGACACTCGGCAGGCTTCTATGATTTCCTCATCGCTCAAAGCTGCGGATTCTATGATGACTTTGAGAATCGTTAGTGCAGGTACTGCCGTCCGTACTGCTTCAATATCATGGTGTACGAGGTCCCACTGCCCTGCCTTCGCCCATCCAAGATTGATGACCATATCGATCTCATCAGCCCCTCGCTGGACACTTTCTGCTGCCTCGGCTGCTTTCATTTGACTGGTATGGGCACCTGCTGGAAATCCGCACACGGTGGCCACTTTTAACCCACGAGCGTCGATAGGGAGCATGGAGGGGCTCACACACACAGAATAAACACCAAGGTCGACACCTTCAGTCACCAGTGCATCAACATCTCGAGGTGTTGCCTCAGGTTTGAGTAGAGTATGGTCAATCATGCTCGCAATATCGTGACAGTTCATGGGATTCTTCTTTCTTCCTCGGTGCTACGCCAGTGTTGAAGCTGACACCTTGTCGATGATGACTCCGGTGGGCTGCGGGGCTTGTGGGCCAATACTCCAGGCCCCCTCAAGTTTCTCTTGGGCACGAGAAAAAGCATCTGGGGTATCTGTATGGAGGGTCATGAGTGGTTGTCCTTGTCGTACCCGATCCCCTGGTTTGGCATGAAGGACCACCCCTGCACCGATCTGGACTTTATCCTCCTTGCGTGCTCGCCCTGCCCCTAGTCGCCAAGCAGCAAGGCCTACTTTCATCGCATCCAGGCTGAGCAGGAATCCATCATGATCGGCCACCACATCTTCAGTGAACTTAGCCCAAGCCATCTCGCCATCCACATCTCCCCCCTGGGCTCGTATAGTTGCTCTCCATGAATCCATAGCCCGACCATCAGTGAGCGACCTGGCAACATCTGCTGTACGCAATTCTTCAACTCGGCTCTGTGCATGCTTGCTTCCCGGTAGTATTCCGGCCCCAGGGATTCCTTGAACCTCAACAATATCTGCAGCTACATCAAGCATTTCTCTCGCCAAAGCAAGGGTGAGTTCAATGACATCCTTGGGCCCTCCCCCTCCAAGCACTTCAAGGGACTCTCGTACTTCGAGCGCATTTCCTACACTCAGCCCCAAGGGGGTGTCCATATCGGTGATCAAGGCAACCGTGTGGACGCCATGATCCTCCCCTATCTCTACCATGGTTCTTGCTAGTTCCTTTGCCCCTGAGAGTTCTTTCATGAAGGCACCTGAGCCGCATTTCACATCGAGAACCAAACCCGAGGTTCCTTCAGCAATCTTCTTGCTCATGATTGAGGACGAAATCAGTGGAATCGAGGCAACTGTACCGGTCACGTCTCGCAGGGCATAGAGTTTGCGATCTGCTGGGGCAAGACCTGCACCAGCTGCACAAATGACAGCACCTGTGGATGCTAATTGTTGACCCATCTGTTCAAGGCTGAGTTCAGCTTGCCAGCCTGGGATTGATTCGAGTTTGTCGAGGGTCCCTCCGGTGTGCCCGAGCCCTCGCCCAGAAAGTTGCGGAATCCCCACACCGTAACTGGAAACCACTGCTGTCAGTGGGAGAGTAATTTTGTCCCCCACCCCGCCAGTGGAGTGTTTGTCGACAGTCGCTCGAGGCAGGAAAGAGAAATCCAAACGCTCACCTGAGGCGATCATGGCATCGGTCCAGCAATTGA
The DNA here is from genome assembly GCA_009782785.1 of Propionibacteriaceae bacterium. Classification (GTDB taxonomy): domain Bacteria; phylum Actinomycetota; class Actinomycetes; order Propionibacteriales; family Propionibacteriaceae; genus WQYJ01. The sequence goes on from WRIJ01000001.1 coordinate 163,070, forward strand.
GTTCACTGCGATTGAGCCCTCGCAGGAAGATCGCCATCAACAGAGCTGACATCTGCTCCTCAGCAACTTCACCAGAGGTATAAGCATCGATGATCCAGTTGATCTGGTTGTCACTGAGAATCTCTGCGTCACGCTTAGCAATAATGATGTCAACAGCATCGAAGGTATCTACCATGTCTAGCCTCCTTGAGTGCGGGTGTACTCATTCAAATCCGTAGGCCCAAAAGATTGCGGCAGAAGATCACTCAGAGTGCACTGACCGCCTGGTGAGAGAATGGCCAGGGTTGGTCCGCCGTGTTCCAGAAGAAGCTGACGGCATCTCCCACAAGGGGTGATGACTTCCCCTATGCCATTGACACAGGTGAAGGCAACAAGTTGTCCACCGCCGCCGCTGATCAGGGTGCTCACCAATCCACACTCGGCACATAAGGTGAGTCCATAAGACGCATTCTCCACGTTGCATCCAGTGATGATACGCCCGTCACTGGTGAGTGCTGCAGCTCCCACCGGGTAGTGAGAGTAGGGTACGTAGGCTTGAGCGGCTGCCGCCCGAGCATGGTCGAGAAGTTCAGAAAAATCCATCATCACCCCTTGTACGGTTTGCCTTCCATTGCTGGGGGATGAACTCGACCAACGAGTCCGGCCACAGCAAAGATGGTAATGAGATAGGGAGCCATTGACATGAACTGCCCAGGGATATCCACACCAGCGGATTGGAGAGTCTTTGCTAGCTGATCAGCAAAACCAAACAGGAGAGCTGCCAAGACTATTCGGCTTGGTTTCCACCCACCCAAGATCATGACAGCAAGAGCAATAAACCCTCGCCCTCCGCTCATTCCTCCATTGAAGGACAAACCTTCAGCCACGGTGAAATAGGCTCCACCAAGCCCTGCAATAGCCCCACCAAGAATAGTGTTGCGCACCCGAGTACGGTTGACCTTGATCCCCATGGTGTCAGCAGCGCGAGGATGTTCACCGCAGGACCGCAATCTTAGACCCCATTTGGATTTAAACAACATGATCTGGAGAATAATCACAGCCACATACATGACATAGACCAGCACTCCTTGATCGAAAAGGACTGGTCCAAGGACAGGGATCTTGCTCACTAGGGGAATCTTCCAGGTAGGGAGTTTGACAGCCACAGAGAAGACGGCATACTTTGTGAGAATTGTCGAGTAAAAATACGTGGTCACTCCCAAGACCAAAACATTGAGGACAACACCAACCACGATGTGATCCACCCAGTATTTCACAGCAAACAGGGCTAGCAGTGCACCCACGAGAGCGCCAGCAATAGGTGCCGTCACCAAACCGATCCATGGGTTTTTTGTCCACGCCCCCACAGCACCCGCCAAGAAGGCACCAGCTAATAATTGTCCTTCGATCGAGACATTGATCACACCCACGCGTTCACACACGGTTCCAGCCATTCCACCAAAGATCAGTGGAATCGAGCAGAAGAGGGCACCTTTGAGTAGTGAGGTCACGGGCAAGGTTCCACTCTTGTCCGCGACAGCCCAGATCAGGAAGGCAGAGATAAACAAAGCCCCATAGGCAACCCCGAGAAGGGTTCCCACCCTCACCTTGCCGAGGGCTTCTGTCCGGGTGAAAGTCATCCACCACGCAAAGACAGTGACACAAGCCATCCCCACGATGAGGAGGAGAATGACATAAAAAGCGGGTAGGTTCCAGGAGGCGACCCCCCAATGAGAGTTGCCAGTGTCGATGACAATCCTCGATATTGCCCTGCGTGGGGTAGACAGGAACATAGCCAGTGTGGCAACGGTGAAGATAGACAAGGCGATGGGAAGTTTCCAGGTCCGTGGCCGCAGAACCACGTGGGCACTATCGGGTTGGAGGTTTATCGTGCTCACGATGTCACCTCCTTGTCGGAGGTGGTTGGTGGCGCTGAGTCTTTCGGCTCCCCAAATGTTGGGGATTTCAACACTTTCTTGGTGGGTTTCTTTTTATGGCGCTTCGTATCAGCACTAGTGGTGGGTTCTTCACTGGGTGGATACTCGAGTGGTGGATACTCTTGCTGAATGTTCTCAGGGTCATAGGTGAGCAAAGGAGTCGCCTCGAGTTGTTGTTCCTCCTGTTTCAGGTCTCGCTGCTGTTTGCGGATCTGTCTCTTTCGGCGACGCTCTGGATCGGGTAGGTGGAAGATGGCTCGCACGAGTGGTGGAGCTGCAATGAGAAGTACGATGATCGATTGTAGAATCAAGATGATGTCGACCGGTGTTTTTGTCGCTGTCCTCATCACATAACTACCGGCCCGCAATCCACCGAACAGGAGCCCAGCTAGAACCGTTCCTAGTGGTCTTGATCTGCCCAAGAGCGCGACAGTAATGGCATCAAAACCTAAAGTTGCGGCGATATCACCATTGAGTGTTGGACTGCCTAGAGACAATAACTGGGAGGTAGCAGCGAGCCCTGCAAGTCCCCCACCGATGACCATGACCCACACATACGATGCAGCTACGTTCATTCCTGCTGTTCGCCCCGCATCAGGATTCTCTCCAACAGCACGAATACGGAAACCCAGCGTTGAACGCTCCATTAACCACCACACCCCTACGGCGGCGATGAGCACAAGCAAGAATCCAAGATCAATATTGGACCCGAATAATTGAGGGAACTGTGCTGAAGAGTTCACTCGGGGACTGACGGGGTAAATAGATCCTGGGCTTCGAAAATGAAAGAGATCATCACGATTTCCCAAAAGCCACCCCAGAAGCAGAAGTGCGATCGAGTTCAACATGATGGTGACAATGACTTCGTTAGCTCCTGTTTTGGCTTTCAATATCCCGGGAATAAAACCCCATATGGCACCACCGAGGAAAGCACCTATCAAGCACAGGAGAAGATGGAGCGCTGGTGGGAGATGGAAGGTGAAACCAATCCATCCGCAGAAGATAGCTCCCAAGATAATTTGGCCCTGGGCACCAATGTTGAACAGTCCTGCACGGAAACCCATTCCGAGTGCTAACCCAGCAAAGATCAGTGGAACAGCAAAGGAAATGGTATTTGTTAGTGGCTCAAAGAATCCAGCCGTGGTGGTTGCGGAAAAGTCGACAACCGCACCAGTGAACAAAGAAGAGTAAGCATTGCCCACACTTGCCCCCACAGCATGGAAGAAATCCCATGGGCGAGCGCCGAGATAATGGGCGGTGCGTTGAACCTCACTGTCCACTGCAATAATGAGAAGGGCGCTGATGAACAAAGCGAGAAAAATTGCCAGTATCGTGGTCACGGTCGTGGAATTGGTGACCTTTCTTCCTACGTCTCTCCACTCCACTCTGGGTCGTTTGTCTGGAGATCCTTCGCTGTCGTGATCAGGGAGAAGTGTTGTCGTGGTTTCAGACATGGTCAACTCCTGAACCTCGGGATCCCTTGGTGGCTTTCCTCTGTGATGGGGTCTTAGGTTTCTTGGTCGCATTGTGGCCGGCCTGTGCCAAGGCATCGTCATATCCCACACCAGCCATCATGAGTCCAAGAACATGGCGCTCGGTGTCTGGTGGAACAATACCCACGATCTTTCCGTCGTACATGACAGCAACTCGGTCAGCAAGGGCCGAGATTTCATTAAGCTCAGTGGAGATGACCAGTACTGCTGTTCCCTGATTACGGGCAGCAATGATGCGGGAATGAATGAACTCTATCGAGCCAATATCCACTCCACGGGTTGGCTGCGAAGCAATCAAGACAGATAGATCCCTGGAGAGCTCTCGTGCGACAACCACTTTTTGTTGGTTACCACCCGACAAGGTTCCTAGCGCAGCGTTAGCCGAACCTGCGCGTACATCAAATTCCTCAACTAGTTTCTTTGCGTTCGCTGCTATCGATCTTGTTTTCAGTGAGCCCCACTGTGAGAAAGTCTGAGAGGTTACCTGGTCAAGAATCAGATTCTCAGCAATGGTGAACCCGTGGACTACTCCATCCTTTCCACGATCTTCTGGAATGAAACCTACTCCGGTATCGAGCACTTTTTTCACTGTTTTTCCTGCAAGGTCTATGGGGGGACGTGATGGTGTCGTGGAAGGTTGTTCACTAGTGGCTTGCTCCACAGCTAGTTCCGCGGTCAAGGTGCCAGGAGATGTGAGCAGGATTTCACCAGAAGTAGGTTTTCTTAGCCCAATGAGAGTCTCAGCCAATTCTGTTTGACCATTACCTTGGACCCCTGCAACCGCTAGCACTTCCCCTGCGCAGACTGTGAAAGAAACACTATCCAGCAGCGTACGCCCGTCCGCATCAATAAGATCCAGGCTGCGGACGTCCATAACAACATCTCCATGCGTCTGTGCTCTTTGCTTTCTCCCCATATCCACGCTCCTGCCCACCATCATTGCTGCTAGGTCACTTTGAGAGGTAGTTGGTGCGGCAGACCGAATCACTTTCCCATGGCGAATGACAGTGATGATGTCAGCAACTTCTTGGACCTCGCGGAGTTTGTGAGTGATGAAGACAATAGAGGTGCCTGAGGTTTTCAGTTGTCTCATGATATTCATCAGCTCATCTGTTTCCTGGGGAATGAGAACGGCAGTGGGCTCGTCCAAAATAAGGATCTTGGCCTGACGGGATAAGGCTTTGATGATTTCAACCCTCTGCTGCACCCCAACAGGAAGATCCCCCACCAGAGCATCCGGATTGATGTCAAAACCGAATTGTTCAGAGATCTCTTTGACCATCTTTCGCGCCTGGGAAACATTGATGATCCCCAGTGGGTGTGTAGGTTCAGTTCCGAGAACAACATTTTCCGCAACAGTAAAGACCGGTACGAGCATGAAATGCTGATGAACCATTCCAATCCCTGCGGCCATAGCATCACCAGGTCCTGAAAAATGAACCGGAACATCATCGAGAAGGATTTCTCCCCCATCGGCACCATAGAGCCCATAGAGCACATTCATGAGTGTGGATTTTCCAGCCCCGTTTTCCCCCAGCAGGGCGTGAATTTGACCCTCTTCCACCACGAGATCTATGGAATCGTTAGCCACAAAATCACCGAATTTTTTGGTGACTTGACGCAACTCAAGTTTCATGAGCCCTCCTGGGGAGTCTTGGGTCCACCCTAGTGGAAAACCCTGTGTTGGCAAGAGGAAATTCTCACCATATTAGAAAGGAAACCCGAGATGCCTAGCAGCATCTCGGGCCCTTGCAAGGTGAACAGGTAGCACCTGCGTACAGGTGACCGCCACCTTGATGATTACTGAGGATCTGAGGGAGAAGAAACCACGTAAGTCCCGTTGGAAATCATTTCAGTCAATTCCGCGATGCGATCCTTAGTTGCCTGGTCCAACTGGGAATCAAAGTTGTGGAAGGGGGCAAGTGCCACACCGCCATTAGCGAGTGTGCCCACGTACGGAGTTGACGAGTAGTTCCCGTCCACTGATTCTTTGATCGTGTCAAACACTGACGTGCCAATCTCCTTGATCACGGACGTCAAGACGATGTCCTGGTACTGCGGTGCAGTCTCGAACCAGTCAGCATCGACACCAATGATGACAACATTGTTTGCTTCTTGAGCGGCGGCAGCTGCTCCTAGACCCACAGGACCTGCAACAGGCATGATCACATCAGCCCCTTGATCGATGAGGGTTTGCGCTGTTTGCTTTCCGGTGGCTTGGTTATCGAATGTTTCTGTGAACATGCCATTTTGAGCCTCCTTGTTCCATCCAAGAACCTCAACCTTTTTCCCAGTATCGGTATTGTATTGGGCAACGCCATCGGCAAAACCGTCCATAAAGATGGTCACTGACGGAATCTTCATTCCACCGAAGGTGGCAACCTTGCCAGTGGTGGAGTAAGCCGCAGCAGCATAACCAGCCAGGAAAGCCGCATCAGAGGTTTTGAAGACCAGAGGTTTCACATTAGGCAAAGTGATCTGGCTATCATCAACAATGGCGAACTTCATGTCTTCATTAGCTAGGGCCTGTTGTTCTGTGGCGTCCTTGAGCATGAAACCAACAGTAATCGTCAGGTCGCACTTTTGGGTCTTCATGGAATCCAAATTCGGGCCAAAGTCATTGGCATCCTTCGACTCAGCTTCTTTGATGGAAACACCAAGGTCCTTTTCGGCCCTTGTCATCCCTTCGTAACCTGATTGGTTGAAGGACTTGTCATCAAATCCGCCTGCATCTGAAATCATGCATGCAAGGAAATCTACTTTGTCTGCGCCAGGGGTGTCTTCCCCCTCTGGTGGTGTTCCACAACCGGCGAGAGCCAGGGCTGCAGAAGTCAAGAGCGCAAGTGATACTGCGAATTTCTTCACTATTGTTCCTATCGTTGGGTGGAGGTACGGTCCTCCGCGTGTGCACCCTAATGTACCGCGCAATTCAAGGAGGATTGAAGTTATGTCCCAGTGCGTTGGGTCACAATTGTGCAACGATCTGTTGACGACTAGGAAACCTTGGGTTTCTCCTTATGATCGACACCAGCTTCTCGGCGTTGTTGGATCGTGATCGGTGCTGGCGCTCCAGTGAGTGGGTCGTACCCACTTCCCACCTTGGGGAAGGCTATAACCTCACGAATAGACTCCGCACCACTGAGCAAACCAACAATACGATCCCATCCGAAAGCAATGCCACCATGGGGTGGAGCCCCATATTGGAAAGCGCCCAGCAGGAACCCGAATTTTTCTGTGATCTCATCATCGCTGAGTCCCATGACAGAAAAGACGCGCTGCTGTATCTCGGAATCGTGAATTCTGATGGATCCCCCACCGATTTCGTTTCCATTGCACACAATGTCATAGGCATAGGCCAGTGCTGAACCCGGGTCGGTGTCAAAGGTATCCATGGATTCAGGTTTCGGAGAGGTAAAGGCGTGATGGGTGGCCGTCCAATTGCTGGTTCCCACAGCGACATCACCCTCTGCTTGGGCCTCGGATGTGGGCTTAAACAATGGAGCATCTACCACCCACACCAGACTCCACTCCTGGGGGTTAATGAGTCCCAGTTTGGCGGCAATTTCGTCGCGTGCAGCACCCAGGAGCATTTGTGAACTTGTGCGCGGCCCTGCAGCAAAGAAAATCGCATCCCCGGCCTTAGCGCCAGTACGAGTAACCACTGACTCCAATTCCGTAGCTGAAAGATTCTTGGCCACTGGTCCACCCATCTCCCCTCCTGCGTCGACGGTGATATAGGCCAGTCCTTTGGCACCACGAGTCTTGGCCCACTCCTGCCAAGCATCGAATTGGCGTCGTGGAAGACTCGCCCCACCAGCCATCACCACTGCACCCACATAGGGAGCTTGGAACACTCGGAATTCGGTGTTCGCAAAGACATCAGTAAGTTCGGTGATCTCAATATCGAAACGCAGGTCAGGTTTATCAGACCCGTACCGATCCATGGCTTCAGCAAAACTTAAACGCGGGAAGGGGGTGGGCAATTCCACCCCGATCGTCGACCACACCTTGGTGATGATTTCTTCGCTCAAAGAAATGACATCCTCTTGGTCGACGAAGCTCATCTCCACATCGAGTTGAGTGAATTCGGGTTGACGGTCAGCGCGGAAGTCTTCATCCCGGTAACACCGACAGATCTGATAATACTTCTCCATGCCAGCAACCATGAGTAACTGTTTGAACAACTGTGGGCTCTGCGGAAGGGCGTACCAAGACCCTGGGCTCAGCCGCGCTGGCACCAGGAAATCTCGTGCTCCTTCAGGGGTGGACTTGGTCAACGTGGGAGTTTCGATCTCCACGAAATCATGTTGCCCCAATACCTCGCGAGCAGCCCTGTTCACTTGTGAACGCAACCGCAGGTGGTTGCCTTGACTGGGACGGCGAAGATCCAAATAGCGATAAGCAAATCGTGCATCCTCACCAACGTTGACTCTCTCATCGATGGGGAAAGGCAGGGGTGCACAAGGGTTGAGAATGTCTATGTCGGTCACAACAACCTCCACCTCACCAGTGGGCATCGCGGGGTTGATGGTGTCGGCAGAGCGTGCTTCAACGACTCCACTCACTGCCAAACAGTATTCACTGCGTAGTTTGTGAGCACCAAGTCCATCAACTAATTCTTCACGAATCACGCACTGGGCTATGCCGGAAGCATCACGCAGGTCAATGAAGACTACTCCCCCATGATCACGGCGGGTATTGACCCATCCTGCCAGCCGTACTGTTTGTCCAATGTCTTCGGTTCTCAGTGAACCTGAGTGATGGGTGCGAATCATGATCTTTCCTTGTCTGGCCAACGCGACCAACGCACAAGCTTAGCAGTTGCGACCGATGGGAATGATCTGGGGGCTTAGGTCTATGTCATCGATGATCCACCTGTGGGCATCAGCATCGATTTGTTCACCGCTGCGAATGTCTTTCACTTGTCCTTGAACAGAACCGAACCACACGTACGGTATTCCTCGACGCTGGGCAAAATGGATTTGTTTGCCGTATTTCGCTGAATTTGGAGAGACTTCACATGATATCCCTCTTTCCCGCAGGACTGTAGCGACTTCCTCGGCCTTGTGGCGTTCCTCCTCACTATCAACTGCAATCAGGACAGCTGAAGGAACACACCGAGAAGCAGTCAACCCACCTTGAGAAATCAGTGGAACAAGAACCCTCGACAACCCAAAGGAGACTCCCACCCCAGGGTAGGCATTCTTCCCATCACTCGCGAGATGGTCATAACGACCTCCAGCACTGATGGTTCCGAGAGTTTCGTAGCCTTGAAGTTCAATCTCGAAGACCGAACCAGTGTAGTAGTCCAACCCGCGAGCAATTTTTGCATCGACTACCACCTGTGACGGATAGGACTGCGATACTGTGGAATGCAGCGCCATCACATCGCGTACACCGCGTTCGAGAAGGTCATTCGTCACACCAAAGCTTCGGACCTGTTCTTCAACATCACCACGAGTCGAATTCACTCCAGCAAAAGCCACAATCTTGTCCTGAAGATCCTTGTCCACCCCCGTGGCATCCAGCATTTTCCGAACACCTGATTCACCGATCTTCGCCAGTTTGTCCACCGCTTGTATCACCGGTAAGGGGTCATCGATACCCAGTCCGGTGTACAACCCTTCAATGAGTGCACGATTGTTGATTCGCATGAGAACTGGAGGAATCCCCATCTGCTGATGGAGCTGCGTACAGGCATCCATCATCACTAAGGCCACTTCCGCGTCGTGGTGGAAACCCAATTCACTTTGGCCGACAATGTCAATATCAGCCTGCCAGAATTCACGAAATCTTCCCTCTTGAGGGCGCTCACCACGCCAAGCAGGTTGGATTTGATACCTGCGGAAAGGGAATGACAAGTGGCCAGCATGTTCACTCACATAACGGGCAAAAGGAATGGTGAGGTCGTAGTGAAGACCCCAGGTTTCTTCCGTCCCAGCATCGGCGTGGAGCCTTCGTACTGCGTAGATCTCCTTGGTGATCTCACCTTTGCGACTCAATTCGCTCAAGGGTTCAATAGACCTGGTCTGGATACTGGTGAAACCATGAAGTTCAAACACTGATCGCATGATATCGATTGCACGCATTTCGACAAAGCGGCCTTGGGGAAGGAACTCAGGAAAACCAGAAATTGAAGCCATTTCTCCAGTCTACTTGCCTGACTGGGATAGTACCGAATGATAACGATTGGATGAATAAGTTTCTCGAAACTGACCGCTAGTAGGCAAATAGGGCCAGAATCAGGCAAGATAGTCCCCATGACTGAAACTTCAAGGCATTCATCCTTCGGTCGTGCAGACGAGGATGGAACCGTCTATGTCCGTGTGGGTGATACCGAGCGTTTAGTGGGACAGGTCCCCGATGCAACTCCAGAACAAGCGTTGGCATTTTATGTACGACGCGGTGAAGCTCTGGAAGTTGAAGTCGACCTTCTCGCCCAGCGCATCAACAATCGTGCTCTCAACCCTGAAGAGGCACGCAAGTCGGTGGCGAATCTGACGACCTCCATCCTCGAAGCTAATGCCGTGGGGGATCTCGCCGGGTTAGCTGCACGACTAGAGCCACTAGGTGAAGTCATTGACAATCAAGCAGAGGTACGCCGGGAAGAGAAAGCTAAAGCCATCGCGGAAGCTCGAGTACGCAAAGAAGAGATGGTCCAGGCGGCTGAGAAAATCTCCGAAAGTAACGACTGGGGTACCGGTGTACAAAAATACCGGGACCTTCTGGAGGAATGGAAGACTCTTCCGCGCCTTGAGCGTGCGGCAGATGATGATCTGTGGCATCGCTTCTCCACTGCTCGAACGAACTATACGAGAAGGCGCAAAACACACTTTGCTGAACTGGGCGCTCAACAAAGTGAAGCGAAGGAACTCAAGGAAGCAATCATTGCTGAGGCAGAAACCTTGGCACAATCCACTGATTGGGGCTCGACTGCCTCCCAATTCCGCCAATTGATGAACCGGTGGAAGGCAGCTGGTGGAGCTGGACGCCAGGTTGATGATGGTCTGTGGGCTCGTTTTCGGGGAATCCAAGACGAATTTTTCACTCGCCGCTCAGAGGTGTTCACGGCCCAAGACCAGGAATACCAAACAAACCTCACCGCAAAGCTTGAGTTACTCACCCAAGCAGAAGCCGATATTCTTCCTGTGAGTGATGTAGCAACAGCACGTAGTCGTTATCGCGAGTTCATTTCTTCCTTCCATGGACTTGGGCGTGTACCCACCGATCAGGTGAAAGCCCTCGAAGCCAGAGTACGCGCAATCGAAACAGCTATTGATGAAGCTGACAAACGAGAATGGGCGCGTACTGATCCTCAAACTCGCACGCGAGCTCAAGAGACTGTCAATCTCTTTTCGGCACAGATCGCCAAACTGGAAGACCAACTCGCTGCAGCTGAAGCCAAGGGTGATAAGTCACTGATTGCCAAGACACAAAGTTCCTTGCAGACTTACCAAATTTGGCTGGACCAAGCACAACAAACTCTTGATGAATTGATCGCTTAAGATCAACTAAGCGTTGAGCCTGCGAACCTCAGAAACTTGTTCGATCGCTTTCAACTTCTTGGTCACCTGTGCTAGGAACTTCGGATCAGGGATCTCAAAAGACAAGGTCATCCGAGCTGTATGATCCTTCCCCTCTTGGATATTCGCCGAGATGATTGAAACCTTATTGTCAGCTAAACAACTTGAAACATCAGCAAGCAAACCGGTGCGATTGAGCCCATCAATCACGATAGTGACCAAGTAGTGTGCTCGGGCTTCTTTCACCCACGAAACCTCGAGGATCCGAGCAGGAGTGGCACGCAGGTCTTCAACATTTTTACACTGGGTTCTGTGTACGGAAACTCCACGACCTCGGGTGACAAATCCGAGGATCTCATCTCCCGGTACGGGGGTACAGCAGCGCGCAAGCTTGACCAGAACATCTTCGTCTCCAGCCACTCGTACACCAGAGGCTGTCGTGAGAACAGGGGGGCGAGTGGAGGTTAAGAAGGGGCGATGCTTCATCGACGCCTCTAGGGCCGATTCTTGGCCGCCTTCAATAGCTACCAGCTGATCGACAACCTGTCGAGTATTAACTATCCCCTCCCCGATCGCTGCATAGAGCGATGGAATATCGGTGTATCGAAGTTTCGACGCGGCTGCTGTGAGGTACGGTACGGTGAGTACCTTCTGAAGATCGAGCCCCGAATGCTTAAGTTGTTTGGATTTGGCTAAAGCCTGCTCCCCCACTTCAGCATAGAGATCCTTGTTTTCTTTAGAGAAATAGTGGTTGATCTTCTGGCGAGTCTTTGATCCTTTGACGAACTGTAACCAGTCTCGTGAAGGTCCAGCGTCGCGGGCGGAACTGGTCAGAATCTCGCAGACATCTCCCCCCACGAGTTCAGTATCGAGGCTCACGAGTTTCCCATTGATCCGAGCGCCCACACAGGCATGTCCGATTTCTGTATGTACAGCGTACGCAAAATCGACTGGGGTTGATCCTTGGGGAAGGAAAAACAGATCCGATTCTGGAGTGAAAACCATGACATCTTTGCCACCAAGCTCCGTGGTGAGATTCTCCAAAAAGACTCGAGGATCATCATCTTCTGATTGCCACTGTCGCAGTCTTTTCATCCATAGCAAGTCCATCGGATTGTGACGAACCGCACCAGTGGTGGATGTTTGACTCTTGTATCTCCAGTGAGCTGCAACACCATATTCGGCATTCCTGTTCATTTCTTTGGTACGGATCTGGAATTCCATTGGTTTACCCTGTGGGCCAATGACCGTGGTGTGCAGGGACTGATAGGTCGAATCGCGAGGGTTAACAATGTAGTCCTTGAAGCGCCCGGGAACCGGTTTCCACAGTCCATGAATCGTCCCCAAAGCGATGTAACAGTCACTGGTGGATTCGACAATGACCCGAAGGCCTAACAGATCGTAGATGTCAGTAAAATCTCGACCGCGAATGACCATCTTCTGGTAGATCGAATAGTAGTGCTTGGGGCGACCAAGCACCTTAGCTTGGACGTTATTACTCCCTAAGGACCCTTCGATGACCGGAATGATGTCTTTGAGGATCTTTTCACGCGCTGGCTGTTCCACGCTGACCTGGTGAACTATTTGGTCGTACACCTTTGGTTCCAAGGTGGCAAAGGAAAGGTCCTCCAATTCTCGCTTAATGCTCTCCATACCTAAGCGATGGGCCAAAGGGGCAAAGATGTCGAGTGTTTCCCTCGCTATCCGTTCTTGGCGTGGTTGGCTCAACGAGTCAATAGTTTGCATATTGTGTACGCGATCAGCAAGTTTGATGACCACTGCTCGTACATCAGCAAACATCGCAGTAATAATCTTACGTATTGTCTCTGATTTGGCTCGGTCCCCCAGCTGTGATCTTTTCAGTTTGGTCACTGCGTCAACCATGGCGGCAATCTCAGGATTGAAGTCCTGCTCTAATTGTTTGAGACTGTATTGTGTGTCTTCAATAGTGTCGTGGAGAAGGGCACCAACAATTGTTGGTTCTGTCATCCCCAGATCAGCAACAATCTTGGCGACGGCGAGAGGATGAACGATATACGGCTGGCCGGAATCACGTTTCTGTTCCCGGTGGTGATACTCGGCAATCTCGAAAGCGCGGGTAATGATGGAGGAATCAAAATTGGGGTGATTGATCTTGACAGATTGGAAGAGTTCCTTCATTTGAGGCGCGTACACGCCAAAGTCAACCGATCGACCCTGTTGATCTGATCGGCGCAATTTCTCTACGGTCGTAGAGCTACGGCGTAAACCCATGATGACTCCCTGGGTGAAATTGTACCGGCAACTAGAGAAATCACTGAGATTGCCGAAACACAACCCATGTCACAACTAGTGACGAGAAAAAAACGCGCACGAAAGTATGCGAAGAAGCACACTAGACTTTCAGCACTGGTGAGATTCGATCAATCCCCAAAGATGTGAGGTGATCTCGTCCACTGAGGAAACCCAGTTCGAGAACAACCCCAACCTCGACTAGTTCTGCACCGAGGTATTGAATGAGCTGGGCTGTGGCGCCAATAGTCCCACCTGTGGCGAGTACGTCGTCGACAACAAACACCTTGGCTCCTGGGGAAATAGCATCCTGGTGAACGGTGAGAGTATCTTGACCATATTCCAAGTCAAAGGTGTGGGTGTAGACGTCACGAGGGAGTTTCCCTGGTTTGCGGACGGGGACAAACCCGACGCCGAGACCGAGAGCGACCGGTGCTGCGAAAACGAACCCTCGCGCTTCCATACCCACGACAACATCAACTCCACGAGGTGCAATATCAATGAGCGCTTCTATGGTGCTGCGATAGGCCTGAGGGTGTGCGAGCAGCGGCGTGATGTCTTTGAACACTACCCCAGGTTTGGGGAAATCTGGCACATCAACAATATGTGAAGCAATGAGCTCGAGGCGTTCTTCATTGGTCATGATTTGGTTCTCTTTGCCCGCGATTTCTTTGTTGGTTGAACGCGGACATACCCATCAACGTGTTCTGCTGAGACGACTTCGAGGGAAGCTGGGACCGTCTTGGTGGGTGCCACCTTTTTCACAGCTGCAGCTTCAGCTTTGTCAATCTTCTCGCGCTTCTTGGCTACTCTTTGAGCCTGGAGTTTCATCTCAGGTTCTCTCATCTTGAGTTGCACCAATAAAGGAGTGGCAATGAACAACGACGAATAAGCCGCGATGATCATCCCAACAAACAAAGCAAGACCAATGTCTTCCAAGGGTCCTGACCCGAGGACGAATGCTCCCGTGAAGAGGATCGCAGCCACAGGAAGAACACCAATCACAGTGGTGTTAATCGAGCGTACAAGCACCTGGTTGACAGACTTGTTGGCTGCCTGGGCATAAGTTAATTTGTGGTCATCCAAGTGAGCTGTATTCTCGCGAATCTTATCGAAGACCACCACGGTGTCATAGAGTGAATACCCGAGAATCGTGAGCAAACCAGTGACCGTAGCTGGAGTCACAGTGAAACCAACCAAAGCATAGATTCCAACGGTGATGATCATGTCATGGAAGAGTCCAACTAATCCTGTGACTGCCATCTTCCAGTCACGGAAATACACCGACATGAGCACAGAAACTAGGACCAAGAAAACCACCAGGGCAATGATGGCCTGCTTAGTCACCTGCCCGCCCCAGGCACCTGATATCTGAGAAGAATCAACAGTATCGAGGTCCACCCCGGCTGTGGATGCTAGGGCCTGGCGAATTTTTGCTTGTTCTTCAGGGGTCAAGGAACGAGTCTCCACCGCAACACGGTTGGAACCAATAGTGGTCACTGTTGTGGCATCGAGGTTGGATACCCCAGAGGACATGACCGCTTCGCGGAAGGTGGGCACACTTTGCTCGGAAATCTGCTCGACACTCACTGTGAATTTCGAGCCACCACGAAACTCAATACCGAGCTCTAAGCCACGGAAAATCAATGCCCCAATAGCCACCAGAATGAGGATCGCTGAGATGGCATACCAGCGCCTCCATCTGGGGACAAACTCATAGGAAATCTGGCCAGCCCACAGCTTGTGAGCAAAACTTGTCTTAGCTGCGCTTGGTTCAACAACTGTGTCTTCAACCATGTCTACAACGCTTTCTGCCGTTTTTGCCATGTCAGCCCTCCTTCACTATCTGGCGAGCTCCGAGCCTGGAGCGCTTGGTTGATTCAACACCGAGGCGTGAAGCTTCAAACCCTGACCACTTCTTACCTTGACCAAAGAACTTCGTGCGCACCAAGAGCGACATCAATGGTTTGGTGAAGAAGAAAATCAATCCAAGGTCAACCAGGGTCGTCATGCCTAAGGCGAATGCGAACCCTTTCACCGCACCGATAGACAAGATAAACAACACCACTGCTGACAAAATGGTCACCGAGTCAGCGATGACAATCGTACGCCGTGCCCGCTCCCATCCAGTCTCGACGGCGGTACGAATACTCTTACCTTCACGAGCCTCGTCACGTACTCTCTCGAAGAAGATGACGAAAGAGTCAGCCGTAATACCAATGGCAACGATGACACCAGCGAGACCAGGGAGGGAGACCGCCATTCCTATTGACCCCCCCAGCAGACATAGCAGCGAATAAACCGCGATACCAGCCATCACCAGTGAGGCAACGACCACGACAGTGAGTCCACGGTAGTAGAGCAAACAGAAACCGATGACGAGCAGCAATCCAATGCCCCCAGCAATGAGGCCAGCAAAGAGTTGGTCTTTGCCCAAGGTTGCTGACACAGACTCAGCTTCACCAACATCGAATTCGAGGGGAAGAGCGCCATATTTCAACACATTGGCAAGATTATTCGCACTACTTTGAGTGAAATCTCCAGATATTTGGGCAGAGCCGTTAGGAATAGTGTTCTCCACTTTTGGCGCTGAGATCACTTGGCCATCAAGAACAATGGCAAATTGGTTCATCGGTTGGGTATTTTCTGCGGAAAGAATAGCCGTCGCTTCTCTAAACAATGTCGAACCCAAACCATCAAATTCTAATCTGACAATCCAACTAATCTCATTGTCTGGAATGGCGGCATCAGCTCTTTTGACGAGGGTTCCCTCAATGATCATTGGGCCCAGAAGATATTTTGCCGTAGGGTCTCCCGGTTTGGAGTCTCTCGCACAAGCGATCAGTGGTGCATCAGGACCAGTGGGCAACTCTTCTGGAGGTGGACTACCACACTCGAAATCCTGGAAATACTGCTCGTAGTCGAGGGCGGAGTCTTTGTAATTCCACGCCATGTCGGCTTTCAGAAACTCCACTCGCTCCGACTCAGAAAGTTTGGCGAGTTGTTCCAGTGGAGTGTCTTCTGGTTCTTCACCTGAAGCTTCGGGATTGTCCTCTGCTTTGGTGTCAGTGTTGTTGTCTTCTGTTTCTGGAGTCGGGGCTGTAGGAAATTCGGTGGCCTGGAGTTCATCATAGGCAGCAGTCCAATCCTGGAGATGGACTCGACGAAACTCTAGTCGAGCTGTTTGGCCCACCATCTCAGTGAGCACATCTCCTTGGACATTGGGGGCTGTCACAGTGATCTGGTTGTTTCCACTTGTGGTGACACTCACTTCACCAACACCGAGCGAGTTCACTCGCTGCTCAATAATTGTCCGTGCTTGGTTCAGGTTGTCTTGGTTGACTCCACCAGAACCAGAGGACCTGACGGTCAAATTAATCGTTGTTCCACCGCTGAGATCTAACCCCAGTTTTGGTGTCCACGTCTGAGAAAAAGCCATGATAGCTATCATCAAACCAAGGACAATGAATAGACCGAGGATAGTCATCCCCGGCCGACGACGGCGAGTTGTGGCTTTTGGCACGGAGCCCCCTATTTCTTCTTGTCGTTCTTCTTCGACGGTGTGTCGATGGTTATGTCGTCTACAGCAGTGTCTGTCTCTTCTGGTGCAGCAAAAGATGCATCCTCGTATGGGGTGAATCCTGGTGAATCACCGACATTCTCCTGGAGTGCTGCATCATTATCGGAATACTCAAATTCGTCATCATCGGGAGAAACGACACCACGTACCGAGTTGCGAAGCACAGTGAGGTCAACACCAGGAGAAACTTCAATGACGATCTGGCGCTGGCCAAGGTGGCGAATAGTCCCAAAGACTCCAGAACCGAGCAGTACTCTATTTCCAATTTCCAAGGAATCCTGCATCTGTGCTTGCTGGAGTTGCTGTTGGCGGGTTGGGCGGAGCATGAAGAAATACATTAGTGCTCCAAAACCCACGATAAGCACAAACATTTCGATCATGTTTTTGCACTCCTGACAGACAAAACCTTTATTAACCTCAGCAAGCCTACCGCGAGTTGGCCCTAGACACGGAATTGTCCGCCTCAGTGTTCGAGAAGAGATCACCTTGTACAGGTGCGGTCATACCCAGATGTGCGAAACCTTGGGCTGTCGCTACACGCCCACGAGTGGTTCTCATCAAAAAACCCAGGCGAACAAGGAAAGGTTCTGCTACCTCGGCAACAGTCTCCGCCTCTTCTCCCACAGCGATCGCTAGGGTTGCTAGACCCACAGGCCCGCCACCAAACTTCTTGCATACTGCCCCCAGCACTTCACGGTCAAGGCGATCGAGACCTAAGCGATCAACTTCAAACAGGTCAAGACCTTGTTCGGCAACCCCACGGTTGACCGCTCCTGTTCCACGGACTTGGGCAAAATCTCGTACTCGGCGAAGGAGACGATTAGCAATACGCGGTGTTCCCCGCGAACGCGAGGCAATAACTTCACACCCATCCACGTCAATATCAATCTCTAACACGTGTGCTGAGCGCTCAACAATCTGTTCGAGGGTGTCATCATCATAGTAATCCAGTTGTGCTGTGAACCCGAAGCGATCTCTTAGAGGTGACGGGAGAAGACCCACCCGCGTTGTCGCCCCAACGAGGGTGAAAGGGGGGATCTCAAGAGGAATCGCTGTTGCACCTGGACCTTTGCCCACCACCACATCAACACGGAAATCTTCCATAGCTAAATACAGCATTTCCTCTGCCGGGCGAGACATGCGATGAATTTCATCAAGGAAGAAAACTTCGCCATGGCTCAGCCCGGACAAGATGGCAGCCAAGTCTCCAGCATGTTGGATTGCGGGTCCCGAAGAGATACGTAAAGGTGCCCCCATTTCCTGGGCAATAATCATCGCAAGAGTGGTCTTCCCTAACCCTGGAGGCCCACTGAGCAACACATGATCGGCTACGCCGGAACGCTTTTTGGCAGCATCCAAAACCAAACTCAGTTGGTCAACCACCCGAGCTTGGCCCAGAAACTGGGTGAAGTCATGGGGGCGAAGTTTAGCCTCGACGGCTCTGTCCTCATCAAGAGCACCAGGGGTCAGCGCTGAGTATTCTTCCATCAGGACCTCGCTAAGGATTGAAGGGCTGCCCTCATGAGAACGGAGACAGTGACCTCAGGTGTTGCAGCAAGTTCAGTAATCGACTCCCAGGCATTCTCAGCATCCTTCGATGAGTACCCCAAACCTTGGAGTCCATCAATGACTTGCTCATGAAGATGATGGGGACTCGAGCTTAGGGAAGAAACAGCCAGCCCAAGATCAAGGGTCTTGTCTTTCAATTCAAGAATCATTCGTGAGGCTGTTTTCGTACCCAATCCTGGGATCTTAGTCAAAGAGACAGCGTTCTCTGCTCGAATGGCCGTGGTGAGATCTCCCGCACTCATGTGCGCAACGATACTCAAAGCCAGTTTGGGTCCTATTCCTGACACTGACTGAACAAGCAAAAAGGACTGTCGCTCCACTTCTTGGGAAAACCCATAGAGGGTCAAGGCATCCTCGCGTACCACCAAAGCAGTAAAAAGTCGCGTCGTTGCTCCCACCTGGAGCCCGGCTGAGGTGCCTGGCGTGCACAGAATATGGAAACCCACTCCAGAGACATTCATCACCACAAAGGTTCCAGAGTTGTCAACGATTTCTCCAGTTAATTGCGAAATCATCAGCCTACCTTTCGTGCAGCAACCACCTGGGCCCAGGATTGGTAGGAACGCCCTGAGGTGAGATTGGTGAGTTTCTCACTGATCGAACCTCGCCAGCAATGGCAGATTGCCAAAGCCACAGCATCAGCAGCATCAGCAGGTTGGGGAGGAGAATCGAGATGGAGGATCCGCGACACCATGAGCCCCACCTGCTTCTTGTCAGCCCTTCCTGATCCAGTGATGGCTGCCTTGACTTCCGAGGGTGTGTGTTGGTGAACATCCAAGTGATGGCGAGCAGCCACAAGCATAGCCACCCCCGCGGCCTGTGCTGTCCCCACCACAGTCATGAGATTGTGCTGAGCAAAAACACGCTCAATGGCAACACCATCAAGACGATGAGAGGAAATCCAGGTCTCAATCCCCTCTTCAATGGCTAATAACCGCCGAGAAATATCCATCGATGATGGAGTATGAATAACCCCTGCTTCGATGAGACTGGCCCTTCCCGGGGTGCCCTCAATCACACCCAATCCACACCGTGTGAGACCAGGATCAACACCAAGGATCAGCATCGTACCTCCAGAACACCTGTTCGAAGGTTAGCGGTCTTTATCGAGCACCGATGGTGATACACGCCGAAGAAGGTGAATTATTCACTCCTCTTCGGCAAGTTGTGCCTCAATTTCGCTAGAAACCTCTTCATTGGAATAAACCTCTTGAACATCATCACAGTCATCGAGAGCATCGAGGAGCTTGAGTAGTTTGCTCGCCGTGTCAACGTCATCAACTGAAGAAGTAAAGGAGGGAAGGAAAGCTGTATCAGCAGATTCGTAGTCAAGACCAGCGTTTTGAATGGCAGTACGTACCTCAACCAATTGGGTTGGATCACAGATGATTTCCCAGTTTTCGGCTTCATCATTGATCTGATCAGGATCATAGTCCAAGGTGGCTTCCATGAGATCCAAGTCCGTGATCTCTTTGCCTTCTTGGGTTTTGGCCACCACAACGATTCCCTTACGTGAAAATACTCGAGCAACCGATCCAACATCCGCCATGGTTCCACCATTACGGGTCACAGCGACACGGACATCAGTAGCTGATCTATTGCGGTTATCGGTTAAGCACTCGATCAGGACTGCGACCCCACCAGGTCCATAGGCTTCATAGGTGATGGTGATCCAGTCCGCTCCCCCAGATTCGGCACCAGAACCCCTCTTGATGGCTCGCTCGATATTGTCAGCTGGGACCGAGGTTTTCTTCGCCTTCTGAACCGCATCATAGAGGGTTGGGTTACCCGCCAAATCACCGCCGCCGATCTTTGCTGCGACCTCAATATTCTTGATTAACTTGGCAAAGAGTTTGCCTCTCTTGGCGTCTATTGCTGCCTTCTTGTGTTTGGTTGTCGCCCACTTGGAATGACCACTCATCGTTATCCTTTGTTCAAACTCGAGAACTATTCTACAAAATCACTGTTGCGCAGCTCGTCAAGGGCTTCGCGTGCCGCCCCAGTTGCCTCGGCGAAACTGAAATTTTCCAGATAGAGAGCTGTTCCCACGATGACACCCTCAACTCTCGGTGTCAAAGGGATCAACGCCCGGATATCTGCAAGCTGGGCCACCCCTCCCGAGGCGATGATGGCAGCATCAGTAGCTCCACAGACCCTCTGGAGAAGATCGATGTTGACACCTGTCAGGGTTCCATCCGCTTGGGTGTCTGTCACCACGATGCGACGGCATTCAGCGCGATTGAGGCGCCTCAACAGGCTCCAGAGATCACCGCTCGTGGCTGTCCATCCTCGCACAGCCAAGCGCTCTCCACGTACGTCGAGGGCCACCGCGACACGATCTTCGTAATGTCGGATGACTTCATCACACCAACCGGGGTTCTCCACTGCGGCTGTGCCAATGTTGACTCTTTCGCAACCGGTCGACAGAGCCCGCTCCAAAGTCTCATCATCGCGGATGCCGCCGGTTACTTCGATACGTAAATCGGAGTTTTCGACAATCTGGGCAATCACTTCGGCGTTTGAACCGCGACCAAAAGCCGCATCTAAGTCCACCAAGTGAAGCCACTGGGCTCCTTGCTCCTGCCAATGTTCGGCCATGTCCAAAGGGTCACCAAAGACCTTTTGACTACTAGAAATACCCTGTTCGAGTTGAACCGCTTTGCCGTACTGAATATCGACGGCAGGAAAGATCGTGAAACTCATGACTTCTCCAAACTCTTCACCCAAGTCCTGAGAAGGTCGAGACCTGCCTCACCAGATTTTTCAGGGTGGAATTGTGTCGATAATACTGGCCCATATTCGACAGCTGCGAGGAAAGGGACACCGCCGTGATGACACCATAATCCGAGAGCATTGTCGGGAATATCTTCGTTGCTCAATGCGCCATAAGAGTGGACGAAATAGTACCTGTGTGTGTCAGGGAAGAATGTTGAGTGCAGGTCTCCACTGACCTCATTCCATCCCATATGGGGAAGTCGACTTGTGGGAAGTTTCTCTACGACCCCTGGGTAGACTCCCACTCCTGGGCATGTTGTCCCGTGCTCAACCCCAGTAGAGAACAGCACCTGATGTCCCACACAGATTCCCAGCAGCGGTGCCTGGTTATTGACACGAGTACGAATGATGTCGTCTCCTCCAGCGCTGCGAAGCTGATCCATGCACGCCGAAAAGGCCCCCACTCCAGGAACAACGAGACCATCAGCATCGATAGCCTGTTGACGCTGTGAGGAGACTGTGACTGATGCACCACTGGTTTCGAGAGCTTTGACCACAGAATGCAGGTTTCCTGACCCGTAATCGAAGACAACAACCAGACTCACAAGGTACCTTTCGTGGAGGGGATACCTGACAGGCGATGATCAGGTGCGATCGCGGCGCGAAGTGCGCGAGCAAGGGCTTTATATTGAGCTTCAGCAATATGGTGAGGGTCACGACCACTCAAAACAGTGAGGTGGATGCACATCATCGCATTTGCTGCCAAAGCTTCAACAACGTGATGGGTCATGGACCCCACATAGGGAACACCTGATCCGCCAATGCGAGCATAGGTTTGCGCCTCTGGTTCACCTAAACACTGAGCATATGCCCGGCCAGAGATGTCCACCACACATTGGGCGAGAGCCTCATCGAGGGGTACGATGGCGTCACCAAACCGCGCGATACCGTACTTGTCCCCCAGTGCGCTCTTGAGGGCTTGTCCCAACCCAATCGCTGTGTCTTCAACGACGTGGTGCCCATCAACATGGACATCACCGGTGGCTTCAATCGACATATCGATCAGTGAATGCTTCGACAAGGCAGTCAACATGTGATCGTAGAAACCAACACCGGTCGAAATCGTTGACTCACCATTTCCATCAAGATCGATAGAAAGTTTTATCGAGGATTCACTAGTGGTTCGCTCCACCGTAGCTGTCCTGGTCATGAACTCATCCTTTCCTTGGCTGCTATCGTCGACAAGGCTGCCATGAACTCATCCATTTCTTCAGCCGTACCAATAGAGGTACGAAGATAGCTACCCACACCAGTGTCGCGTACGAGGATGCCCTGGTCAACCAATGCCTCCCACGTGTCGTGCGGGTTGGCGAAAGGCCCAAAGAGGAAGAAGTTAGCTTGAGAATCTTTCGCCTCCAAGTCGAGACCCCTCACCTGAGTCATGGTGGATTCACGCAAAGAGCGTAATTCTTCCACCTGGGCCATCATGGTGTCAGCATTATCCAGTGCAACCTCTGCAATGCCTTGAGTGATAGAGCTGAGGTGATAGGGCAAACGTACGATACGTAGGGCATCAATGACTGCTGGGCAGGCAGCAACATATCCGACTCGAGCGCCAGCAAAAGCGAATGCTTTAGACATGGTGCGCACCACGAGCAGTCTCGGGTAGTGAGTCAGGAGTTCGAGGGCACTGGGCGCAGAAGAAAACTCTTGGTACGCCTCATCAACCACAACAATTCCTGGTGTGCGATCAAGGATCATCGTGATCACGCTCAAATCTGTGGTCACCCCGGTTGGATTGTCAGGACTGGCAATAGCCACCACATCATAAGGCCCTTCGTTGAGTGCCGTGTCAGCCACCTCGGCAGTGATCCGATAATCCTTGGTCTTGTTCGCCGTGACAAATTCGGTGTGGGAACCCCGGGCGTACTCGGGGTACATCGAGTAGCTGGGTGAAAAACTCAGCATCCTTCGACCTGGGCCACCAAAAGCCCCCAGAATCTGGCTCCAAATCTCATTAGACCCATTTGCTGCCCAGAGGTTCTCAGCTTGTAGGCCGTACCCGAGGTAGGAGCTGAGTTTCTCACGCAAGGTACGCACTTCCCGGTCGGGATAACGATTGATAGTAGAGCTGGCTGCAGCAACAGCCTTGCTCATCGCGACACGAATCTCATCGGAGGGTGGGAACGGGTTCTCATTAGTATTCAACCGTACGCGGACATCGAGTTGAGGAGCCCCGTAGGGGGCAATCCCCTTCAGCTCTTCGCGAATAGGAAGCCCACGATCATCAGTCATCGGTGCACCTCACAGCTATTGCTTGCCCGTGTCCGGGGAGATTTTCAGCCATGGCAAAGGTTTGCACTCCATCAGCGACTCGACGAAGACCGAGGCGAGAATAGGTAATGATGTGGACTGTTTTGTAGAAAGCCCGGGCAGTCAAACCAGAGGAGTGCCTGGCCGTACCTGACGTGGGAAGCACATGGGTGGAACCTGCCGAATAGTCACCCAAGGACACTGGTGAATACTCGCCCACAAAGATGGCACCAGCATTAGTGATCTTTGTCGCAACCTCATGGGCATCACGAGTATGGATTTCAAGGTGTTCAGCACCATAGGCATTGACGACATCAATACCCTGATCGATATCTCGTACGAGCATCATTGCTGATTGGGGCCCAGCTAATGCTGTCGTGATGCGCTCGGCGTGGAGGGATTGGGGCACCATGGTGGCCAATTCCTTCTCAACGTCTTCCACCAGTTGTTCACTAGTGGTGACCAAAACAGAACCAGCGCCCGGATCATGTTCAGCTTGGCTCAGAAGATCAGCAGCAACAAAGGCCGGGGTGGCACTGTCGTCAGCGAGAAGAGCGATCTCGGTGGGGCCAGCCTCGGAATCTATCCCAACCAGACCTTTGACAAGGCGTTTCGCAGCGACAACATAGATGTTTCCTGGTCCTGTGATCATGTCTACACTCTCACAGACTCCCTCGACCCCATAGGCAAACATCGCAATGGCCTGAGCACCACCCACAGCGTAAATCTCATCAACACCAAGCAGGTGGCAGAGAGCCAAGATGGTCGGATGGGGCAATCCATCCGGGCCAGGCGGGGAAGCAACTGCTAGCGACGTGACACCCGCAGCCTGGGCTGGAATGACATTCATTAATACAGATGATGCTAGGGGCGCCAAACCGCCGGGAACATACAGCCCAACGCGATTAACTGGAATAGATTTAATGGTGACCTCAGCACCTTCATCAACATCAACAGTGATGGTATCAGCGAGACGCTCTTGAGCCGCGACAATTCGGCGCCTCTCGACAGCTTCCTCCATAGCCTGGCGCAATGAGGGATCGAGGGCCCCAGCGCATTCCTGAGCACGACCAGGGTCGACACGCAAAGACTCAGGGACAACACCATCGAATTTTTCAGAGAATTCCTTGATTGCTTCTTCACCGCGAACTCGTACTGCCTCACAAATCGGTGCGACAGCTTCGAGCCCCTGAGCTACGTCAAAGCTTCCCCGAGGTAGGACGTGGCTATAGTCTCCCATCAGGGATCTGCAGTCGATAATTTTCACCGCACTATCCTACCCGACCTGGTCGGTTTCCACCGGGGATATGTCTCCAACAGGAACATGGGTAAACCATCGCTGGCGATAGCCAAGCAACCCAATGATGATAGGCACCATGGCCATTCCCACCCAGATAGCTAAAGGAACCCAGGTCCCACCAGCAAAATCGATGCTGACGACATCGCCTTGGGCTGCTGAGGCAATGCGTTGTTCAAAATCACGTGGCCCAATAAACTCACCAGTGATTCGGGCTAGGACACCAGCAAGAAGACTTCCCACTCCACCTAAGAATGTGAGGATCCCACTAGCGAGGTTTTTAAACAAAATCCAGGCAGCCACACCCACGATAAGCCCGCTGAGTGCACCGATTATACAGAAGACGACATCCGTACCTGCAGCTTGGGCAAGAGCTGACTGCGGAATGCTAGCTCGAAAATCGTCAGCGATCTGGTAGGCAGGCAAGGTCACGATGCGATTCCAGATAATGCCTGATGCGATAGCAATGATCGCAATGACGATGCAATAAATAAGGAATTCTGATTGGTGTCTCTTGACTTGCCCGCGAAATGTAGCCATAACTATGACTTCCCCAGCTCGACAGCACTAGCCCCGAGAAGTGCTTTCAACTCAGAAATGAGTTCCATGGATGTAGCTACAGTGTCTGACAAACGGAAGGTTTTCGTGTGATCAGGGGAGATCATTTTCAGCCACACCGATGACGTACCAGGATGGGTGCTCAAAGTTTTTTTCAACGTGTCCATGACTGTACGCGAGACCCGATTCATGGACAAACATAGGGTGATTGCACTCGAAGTGTCGGCTTGGAGATCCAAAGGACGTATCGTACGCACAATGAAGTCGATTCCCTCATCTGAACGCGGTCGAACAGAGCCATCCACCTGGACCACTGTGTCTGGAATGAGTTGAACCCCATATTCTCGATAGGCTTTCGAGAAAAGCTGAACCACAATGGAGGTATCCAAATCCTCCAAGGTGACCTGCGCATAGATCTCCCCCTTCTTGGTTTTCTTGCGAACCACCGAGGTGATCATTCCAGCAAGTTTGAGTGCCTTATGCGGCTCAGTTACCTCTTTGACCTGAGCAAGGGCCATGTCACGATGGCTGTGAATGACAGATTCTGCCCCATTGAGTGGATGATCGGAAACATAGAGTCCCAACATTTCTCGTTCATAAGCCAATTTCGTGGATTTGTCCCAATCAGGGAGTTCAGGAATAGGTTCAGAAAAAGACAAAGCACCACCAACTTCTGGCACCGTACCAAAAAGGTCGTCTTGCCCATAGGATTGGTTCTTTTTCATCTCCAGTACGGAGTCAATTGCGGACTCGTACACTTCGAGAAGAGATCGGCGAGTATGACCCAAAGAGTCGAATGCCCCAGCCAAAATCAAAGACTCCACCACACGTTTATTGCACACTGTTGCAGAAACATGATCAAGGAACTGATAGAAATCCTGGGCAGGGCCATGCTCTTGGCGTGCTTGAATGATCGCATCCACCACACCAGCACCAACATTGCGTACGGCAGTCAAGCCAAAACGTACCGACTCCCCTACTGGAGTGAACATCGCTTGAGACTCATTGACATCTGGGGGAAGAATGGTCACCCCCATCCTGCGGCTTTCAGCCAAATAGATCGCTGAGCGATCCTTATCATTGCGCACCGATTCCAACACAGCCGCCATGTATTCAGCCGGATAATTCGCTTTGAAATAGGCCGTCCAATAGGAGACGAGACCATAACCAGCGGTGTGGGATTTATTGAAAGCATATCCGCCAAAGGGTGCCATGACATCCCACAGCGCTTTCGCTGCCGCAGCAGAGAATCCGTTCTTGGCCATTCCCTGGATAAAAGGATCAAGTTGAGCTTCAATGGCTTCTTGCTTTTTCTTACCCATCGCCTGGCGAAGCAAATCTGCACCTGACATCGTGAAACCAGCAAGTTCACGAGTAATAGCCATCAGTTGCTCCTGGTAAACCAACAGATGATAGGTCACTCCCAGGATCGGCTCTAGAGCATCCTTCAGCTCAGGATGTATGGGTGTGCAAGCTTCGCGGCCATTTTTTCGATCAGCATATTTTTGGTGTGCCTTAGCAGCCATCGGCCCTGGACGATAGAGAGCCAACACAGCCGCGATATCTTCGAAGTGTGTAGGAGCCATCGATTTCAGCAAGGCTCGCATAGGTCCACTATCGAGCTGGAAAACACTCAGCGTTTCACCACTAGCCAACAGTTCATAGGTTTTCGGGTCGTCGAGACTCAGATCCAAAACTTCAACATCTATGCCACGATTCTCTTTAATGAGCGCAATAGCGTGATCGATGATCCCAAGGTTTCTCAACCCCAAGACGTCCATCTTCATCAGTCCCATTTCTTCACATTGAGGGTACGAAAAACCGGTCAGCCGTACACCGTCGTCACGCATATGTAGGGGAATAACATCCATCAGAGGTTCGGAACTGAGAATAACAGCAGCGGCATGTACTCCTGTCCCACGAATGAGGCCCTCGATTCCTCGACCGGTATCGACAACTTCACTGACTTCCCCATCGGATTCGTACAGTGCCCTGAAATCCTGAGCCTCGGGGTATCGCTCATGAGCCGTATCAAAGAAATCACCCAAGGTGAGTTTTCCTTGAGGATCATGGGGCATAGTTTTGACAATCTTTTCACCAAGTTGGAAAGGCTTTTCCAGGATTCGCGCCGAATCTTTGATCGCGTTTTTGGCTTTGATGGCATTGAACGTATTGACTTGTGCTGTGTATTCCTCACCATAGGTGTGCGACAAGTACGCGAGGACTCTGTCACGTTTACGATCGTCAACATCCAGATCAACATCAGGGGGAGAAACACGATCAGGGTTGAGGAACCTTTCAAAAATCAGACCATGTTTGATCGGATCGAGTTCAGTGATACGAGTTAAATAGGCCACCATTGACCCGGTTGCTGAACCACGTCCAGGTCCTACGCGAATCCCGGATTCTCGGGCAAAACGGCAAATATCGGAGACCACCAAAAAGTAGGCCGAAAAACCTAAAGGTTCAATGACTGCTAACTCTGCCTTGACGCGCTCGCGTACTGAAACAGGGACATCATCTCCGTAGCGAAGATTCATTCCCTCTTCAAGCTTCTTGCGAAGCCAAGTCACCTGGGTTTCACCCTCAGGAACTTTAAACTGCGGCATGCGGTCAACGCGGGCAAACACCTCCTCATAAGATTCGACTCTCTCAGCGATATCGAGGGTGGTCGAACAGGCTTCACCCACGTCATAGAAGAGCTCCTGCATCTCCATTGGGGAGCGAAGATAATACCCTGACCCTGAGAACCTGAATCTCTTTTCATCGGACTTATTGCGCCCTACCCCTATACACAGCAGGTTGTCGTGAGCATCAGCCTGATCGGCAGTGACATAGTGTGAATCATTGGTCGCTACGAGGCGTAAATTCAGATCCTTCGCCAGCTTCAATAGGTCACTGCGAACCACGGATTCAATCTCAATCCCATGGTCCATCAGTTCCACAAAGTAGTTGTCGGCTCCTAGGATGTCACGATAGGTGGCAGCAACCTCCCGCGCCTCATCGTACTGGCCCAACCGTAGTCTGGTTTGCACTGCACCAGAGGGACATCCGGTCGTACCCATGAGACCTTCACTATATTGGGTAATGATGTCCATATCCATGCGGGGTTTCATGTAGTAACCCTCAAAGCTTGCCAGTGAACTCAACCGGAAGAGGTTGTGTAATCCTGTCGCATTGCGCGCCAGCAGAGTCATATGGGTGTAGCGACCTCCCCCAGCGACATCTTTCCCGCCTTCAAGATCAACATCTTGAGCTTCGCGTTTCCCACTGGCCCAGAACTCTTGTTCGCGAGATTGCCGCGTACTAGGAGCCACATAGGCTTCGATCCCGATGATCGGTTTCACACTCGAGCTCGCAGCAGCAGTATAGAATTCGTAGGCTCCGAACATATTCCCATGATCGGTCATAGCGATAGCCGGCATCCCCATGCGCTCAGCTTCTTTGATGAGTGCTCCCGTTTTAGCCGCACCATCCAACATGGAGTATTCCGTGTGGACATGAAGGTGGACGAAAGACACAACTCGCTCCTTGTTTTCAGTACGGGACGTACCTGGCCTCGAAAGCCTTGGATAACCAGGATTAGCTTAGTCTAGTGAAGTCCTCATCTTCGACCTTTCTCGGCGAATAGCCAGGACTAAGATCGTCACTCCGATCAGGAACACCGCTAGCACCACCCAGCTATTGACTCTCCATCCGCCGAGATGGTGAACAGGATCTATGCGCAGTAACTCGATCCAGAACCGTCCACACGAATAGATGACCAAGTAGGCACCAAAGAGGATCCCGCTACCGATGCGAGCTTTCTTCCCGATCCAGATGAGTAACCCAACACCTGCGAAATTCCACAACATCTCGTAAAGAAACGTGGGATGGAAGGTGGCGAATTGCCCATAGCCGCTCACTCGATGCTGGTAGTCAATTTCGAGAGCCCATGGGAGAGTGGTCGGTTTTCCATAGAGTTCCTGATTCCACCAGTTGCCTAGTCGTCCGATTCCCTGAGCGAGAAGGAACGCCGGTGCTACCGTGTCAGCAATGGTCCTAAAAGAGAAACGATAGAGCCTCGACAGGAGCAGTGCCGAGAGGAACCCGAAAGTGATGCCGCCTAAGATGCCTAATCCTCCCTCCCACACAAAGAAGATTCGATACCATGTGCCCGTGGGTGAAAAGTATCGTGGCCATTCAATGATGATCCAATAAATTCGCGCGCCCACAATTCCTAGCACAATAGAAATCAGGACAAGATTCTCGAATTTTTCAACACTCTCCCCTGTCGACTTCCACCGGTGTCGCACCCAAAAGAAGGCGATGACGATCCCGGTGAGGATCGACAAAGCATACCCACGCAGCGGGATAGGGCCCAGGTACCAGACCCCAACTGAGGGACTAGGGATGAACAGTGCCATTCACCCTCCTTGACCAGTAGTGAGTTCCAGCGGTTCAAAAACATCAAAGCATGTCGCAGCATTGGTGTGACATGCTGGACCTACCTGATCAACAATCACCAGGAGGGCATCACGGTCACAATCTACACGAACCTCATGGACATATTGAGTGTGGCCCGAAGTCTCTCCCTTCACCCAGTACGTCCCACGAGACCGAGACCAATAGGTGGCTTGACGGGTGTGGAGTGTACGACGAAGTGCCTCACTATCCATCCAGGCCACCATGAGTACCTGGTTCGTGGTGCGCTCTTGGACGACAGCCACAATGAGACCCTGATCATTGAAGGTGATGTTCACCATCATATGGTATCCCACCTCAGAGCAGGACCTGAGCTCTAGTAGAGTCAACACATGGCAAATCATCGTGAATCGTCTTCGCTGGTCTTAGCCAGGGAGCTCGGGTATGGCCGACTTCGTTTGGGTGAGGGTTTCATCACTAATTCCCAAGGGTTCTGGCTCCAGTCGGATCCACGCGACAAGGGACGAACCACCCTGGTCACCCGAGACCAGTCAGGGGTACACGATCTCACGCCGGAAGCGGATCTGAGAACATCCATCCACTCCTATGGTGGTGGTGCTCTCGGGTTTCGAGGGGAAGATCTGTGCTACTACGATCGCTTGACTTCTCAGGTGTGGGTGAAAGATTCTCATGATACTCGGCCATTGACCGGGTTAGACCAGGCACATTATGCCGGATTCACTTTCTTGAGCAATCACGAAGTGGTGTGCGTACGAGAAGACCCGCATGCCACCAACCCTGAATCTCTGGTTGTCATTGATCTTGCCCAGGGATGTATCAGCCGCACCCTGTCTGATCGCGCCGATTTCTACTTCTCCCCAGCCGTCTCTAGTGATGGCTGGATTTCTTGGATGGAGTACGATCACGGTTATATGCCCTGGGACACGACTCGGATTATGGTGATGTCCCCTGGTGGAGAAATTGAGGAAGTCGATGGTGGTGAGGGTGTTTCGAATCTCCATCCCCAATGGGAGTCTGGGAAGTCTTTGATCTTCCTGCGTGATGAATCCGGTTTTTGGAATTTTTACCGCTGGCAGGAGGGAACCATCACGAGACTCCATGATCACTGCTATGACTTTTGTGAACCACCATGGGTGATGGAGTCACCACCTTACGCCCTCGTGGACCAAGGGATTGGCTGTTCCTGGTGGGTCGATGGGATGTCCCATCTCGGCATGCTTGATTCCACAGGGAACCTGAATACTTTGGGGGTTTATTCCACGAGTCATGTGAGCCCAGCAGCCAACAACATGTCAGTAGTAAGTTTTGCCACACCCACCCAGAGCTCCACATTGAGTTGCTTGGACTGGGCAACAGGTACATCAACACCATTGGCGTACGAATCTGAGGTCTGCCTCCCTGGAGAGACGATAAGCATTGGGCGCCACCATACCTGGACTGCTCCTGGCGGTGAACCGTGCCGCCGCGCCTCTGCATGGTTTTATCCACCCACAACAGAAGATGAGGCTCCACCGTTGTTGGTCCTAGCCCACAGTGGACCTACGAGCTTCTCTACGAATGCGTTTTCACTGATCAAGCAGTTTTTCACGAGCCGAGGAATAGGTATACTTGATGTCAACTATGCAGGTTCCTCGACCCTGGGGCGTGCAGCGCGAGAATCCCTCAATGGCTACTGGGGAATCACGGATGTTGATGATTGTGTTGATGCCGCCCAAGAGATCGTACGCCAAGGGAAAGCAGATGAGAACCGTCTTGCCATTATGGGGAGTTCAGCTGGCGGATTTACGGTGCTGCGGGCATTGACAACCACTTCTTTCTTCTCCGGGGGAATATCGGTGTATGGAATTGCAGATCTGGAGCTTCTTGATCGCCATAGTGAAAGATTTGAGAGCCATTACACGAGTGCTCTCATTGGAGCAACGAGTGCCCATGACCCGGTTTGGGTGGAGCGTTCTCCAGTTCACCATGTCACAAACATCCGTGGTTCTTTGCTTCTGCTTCAAGGCGAAGATGACACAGTTGTTCCCCCCGCCCAAGCGTTAGCGATGTATGAAGCAGCTCAAGTGCACAACATCGATGCTGAATTGGTCATTTTCCCCGCTGAGGGCCATGGTTTCCGCCAAGGAGCCACCATTGAACAGGCGTACACCTCGATTATTGACTTTCTTTCTCGATGTTGGGGTTTGAATCCCTCACCATGACGCTGTTGTAGTGATTGCGATCATTGCACATGGCGAGAACCAAAGATCGCAGTCCCGATCCGTACGCAGGTTGAACCGTGGGCTATCGCCAGGTCGAAGTCTCCGCTCATGCCCATGGAAAGTTCACTCCATATGGGGCCATCACGGTCCTGGAGTTGGGTACGCAGCCGTGCTAATACGTCAAACCCATGTGCAGCAAGATCTCTCGACGGATGGGCAATGGTCATGAGTCCTCGAGGTTTGAGCAGCGGGAAGTTACTCAGGTGACCAGTAAAATCCATCACCTCATGGGCGGGAATCCCATATTTGGTGGATTCACCCGAAGTGTTGACCTGCACCAAGACGTCTAAGGTACGGTTTAGCTCGGAGCACGCCACATGGAGCTTGCGGGCCAGCTCAAGGCTGTCAAGGGAATGCAGCATACTCATCACCCGAACAGCTGCACGAGCCTTGTTGTGTTGAAGATGTCCAATCATCTCCCAGGAAGCTTGTGGACACTGCTCGGCTTTGGCTGCCATATCTTGAACACGATTCTCCCCAAAACTTCTACATCCTGCTGCCATGGCTTCACGGATTACGCTAAGTGGTTGGGTCTTTGACACTGGCAGTACGCGTACATCGTTGTCGTGACGCCCTGCACGCAGACATGCTTCGGCAATACTGGCTAGAACTGCATCAAGATTTTGGGCAATAGGAGTCTGGCTCACGGCCATCTCGCAGCAAGTGACATGACACCAAGCAAGGAAAGGACTCCCAGAATGCAAGCATACCCAACGAATCGCTCAGTGATCTCTTTTTCTTCCTTGACGTAACCAACAGATCGAGAGATCCCTGAATAGACTTCTTGCAGTTGGGACATCGACTCGGCTGTATATGCTTTCCCACCCGAAATCTGAGCAATCCGTCGAAGCTCTTCCTTGTTCACAGGTACCGGATTTCGTTGGTTTCCATCCATGATGTAACCGTGTGGTGTTCCATAGGCAATTGTGAAAACTGGTACTTCCATTTCTTTAGCTACTTTGGCGGCTTCGGCGGAGTCACGGCCAGTATTGGATTCACCATCGGAGAGGAGAACCACTGCCACGGGTGCTTTCTCACCAGGATGATCGGGATCTGGTGGGATCAGGGCTATCCCATCCAGAGCAGCATAGATGCTATCTCCAATCGCTGTTGATTGGCGAAGTTTCAAACCATCGACTGCGTAATAGATGTCGTTCCTATTGGCGGTGGGAGGAACCACCATCACAGCTGAGGCAGCGAAAGAAATCAGCGACACATTAAACCCAGGAGGGAGTTCATCAACAAAATCTTTCACAGCCTCTTGGGCAGCCTTGATCCGAGTGGGTGCCACATCATCGGCTTCCATGGACAATGAGACATCGACGATAACAAAGACAGTTGCTCGATCTCGGGGAACATTAACATATCCATTAGGGGTAGCCCAGGCTATGGTGAGAGAACCTATGGTGGCGATGGCAGCTACGACGGCAATATGTCTCTTCCATGCGCGACGTTTGGGGAAAAGTAGCTCCAAGGAACTTCGATCCTTGGAAGCCTTGGTTCTTTTCATCAGGTTCCACAAAATGTACAACAACAACAGCGAGGGGACCAGCGCAAGACCCCAGAGCCTGTGGGGGCGCATAAAACCTAGTTCCAGCAATACCATCATTATCGAAACCTCACTCCCAACATGACTGCTCCTAGAGCAGCGACAAAAGCGAAGATGAGTCCCAGTCCTGCAGCTGTCGCAGTGATTTCTCTCTTGGCTTCTACATAACCCACTTGTGAATGTATTGCCGAATACGCACTTGACAATTGGGAAACATTGTCAGCGGTGAAATATTTTCCCTCGGACAGCTCAGCTATCTCTTGCATGAGTTTATGATCGGGAGGAACTCGGTGTCTCTCCCCGTCGAGGTCAACATATCCATTCTCAGTCCCGAAAGCAATGGTGTAAATCGGGATACCTCTATCCCCGGCTTCTTTCGCTGCCTGCAAGGGGGCCTGGCCACTAGTGTTTCCACCATCTGAGAGCATCACCATGATCGCAGGGATCTCGTCAGACTTTCCGTCAGGAGCTTGATCAATGGCGACCAACCCAGCCATGATGGCATCTCCGACTGCTGAGGAATCCTGATTCACTAGGGCTTCGATAGCACGACTGGCTGCAGAATGGTCTGCTACTGGTGGAAGGCGTACGGCTGAACTCCCCGATAGGGACACGACCGCAACATTGAAACCTTGAGGCATACCTTCAATGAACTTGACGGCCTGCTCCTTGGCTGCTTCGAAGCGACTTGGAGGTACGTCAGTGGCGGTCATGGACCAGGACACATCAATGATCATGACAACAGTGGCCCTCTCTTGAGGGACCTTGTCGATACCCATGGGGCGCGCCCAAGCTAGACCCAAGGCAATAACGGACATCACAGACAGGGTCACAATGACATGGCGTAGCCACTGGGACTGTTTGGGCAGAACCTCACCCAACACAGTGGTGTTGGTATATCGCATCGCATGCTGGGCTCTCTTTCGGACAATGATGATGTACGCAATGATGAGAATAGGGACGATCACGAGCCACCACAAGCGGCCTGGGGCAAGAAAACCATAAAAAGGAATGTCCATGATTACCTGCTCACCCCCTGCGGTGGAGTATGCAATTGGCTCGCTAACCTTCGATAAGTGAGCACAAATCGAGCGATCTCTTCCACCCAATCACGATCTGTTCGCAGTTGAATATGGGCAGCCCCACAGCGACGAATGCCTACCCGAATTCTTTCACGTTGTGCACGGGTTGCTGCATTGAGACGCTCACGAGCACGATGATCAGAGGTATTAACATAGCGATTAAAATCTGTTTCCGGGTCTCTAATGAGAATCTCACCGAGATCAGGAAATTCAAGTTCTCTTTGATCAACCACTTCTACACAGATCACTTGGTTGCGTACTGAAAGTTTCCGCAATGGTCTCTCCCAAACCAATTCCACGTTCGGGTTCAATTCAATATCTCCTGAGGTGAGGAAGTCAGAGACAACGATACGAAGCCCGCGCCTTCTTTGCGTACGTGCCAAATGTTCAAGGCCTGCAGCCACATCCATGGGGCCGTCAGTATTGTCGTGAACAATAGGATGGGCAAGCATTCGGCGTAGCAATCCGTAGAGAGCCATGCGACCAGAGCGGGCCGGAATTCTTGTCACATCGCCCGGATCCATAATCAGCCCACCAAAGCGATCACCAATCTTTTGCGAGAGGAACCCAATGGTTGCTACAGCAGCAATACCAAGGTCTCTCTTCGTGATTCCTGCAGTCCCCCAGTTCATCGATGGGGTGACATCAATCAAAGCCCAGACTTCCAGTTCCCGATCAGCAATGGTGTCCCGTACGTGCGGAATAGTTGTCCGCGCTGTCACAGCCCAATCCATGCGGCGAATGTCGTCTTGCCCTGGAACATAGAGTCGCGCATCGCTGGTGTCTGAACCAGGCCCAGGAAGTAGTCCAAGGTGATCTCCTTGGAGGAAGCCTTCGAGACGCCGAACAATAGTTAACTCCAAGCGCTTGAGCGCCGCTTCAGGAGCGAGTTTGCTTAAAGGGACGGTAGCACCTGTTGGTTCATTGACAATAGAAGAAACAGCTTGTGAAACCTGCTCCGGTGGTGCAAAGGCGATCTGTGTCATGTGGAACTCAACGAATCTTAGTCCTGACTATTCCACACTGGTGTGGGTGAAGGAACCATGGCAACAATACGTTCGATCACCTGCGCAGGAGCAACGTTGTCAGCAACAGCATCAAAGGAGAGCAGGATCCTGTGGGCCATCACATCAACTGCCACCGCTTGAACATCAGTGGGAAGAACGTAGTCACGCCCATGGATGAGAGCGAGGGCGCGTGCAGCGGCCACCAGGCCTAAGGTGGCACGCGAGGAGCACCCGATGGAAATGACGTTAGCTAAATCCGGCATGTTGAAGTCACTGGGACGCCTGGTTGCCAGAACCAAGCGTACGATGTATTCTGCGACCAGGTTATGGACAAAGATGGCAGAAGCTTGATCTTGGAGGGTTCTGACGATTTCTGGGTCGAGGACAGGATTCGGTTCAGGAGCCTTCACCGACATTCTGCGTAGGATCTCAAACTCTTCATTA
The DNA here is from genome assembly GCA_009782785.1 of Propionibacteriaceae bacterium. Taxonomy (GTDB): domain Bacteria; phylum Actinomycetota; class Actinomycetes; order Propionibacteriales; family Propionibacteriaceae; genus WQYJ01. Next base: position 199,073 of record WRIJ01000001.1, read on the forward strand.
CCACGGGGGTAGTCCACATCGACTTTGAGAAGGAATCGGTCACGCTGGGCTTCTGGAAGAGGATAGACACCCTCAGATTCAACAGGGTTCTGGGTTGCAATCACAATGAACGGGTCTGGGGCGGGATAGGTGCGCCCACCAATTGACACCTGCTTTTCCGCCATGATCTCCAACATTGCTGACTGAACTTTTGCTGGTGCGCGGTTGATTTCATCAGCGAGGACGAAGTTAACGAAAACAGGCCCGAGTTGAATATCAAACTTTTCTTTTGACGCAGAGTAGATTCTTGTACCCACGATGTCGGAAGGTACGAGATCGGGGGTGAACTGAATGCGTGCGAAGTCTCCTCCCACAACTGTGGCAAAGGAGCGCACAGCGAGAGTCTTCGCAGTACCAGGTACGCCTTCCAACAGGCAGTGTCCTTTGGCCAACAGAGCGACCATGAGCTGTTCAACCATATGTTCCTGGCCAACGATGACTCTTTGCACCTGCGATATTGCTTCTGCCAAGAGTTGGGAGGCATCTTGAGTCGACTGTTTGGAAACCTGGGTGGGTGGGTTTGTCACGCGTCCTCCTGGAAATCGTTCATAACGTCTGGATCAACGATACCGTGACTTGGCTCATTCGTGCTCACTTTGCCGCCACATGAACACTGGATTGCGTATCAGACACCGAAATAGGGCACACTAGTAGGTGTTATGAGCACGCAACAAGACCATGTACCTGGTTCATCGACCGCTACTTCTCCGTCCATGGCACTCCAGAATCCCCCCAGTGAACCACTGGTGGGATGTACAACTGCCAACCTTGACTTCGCTGAATTAGCTAGTGGATTCGCATCACAGCCGACCGACGACGACCTGGGAGATGGTCGCGATGTTGCACTCGATCATGACGAGATCATCACCTATCCGCTCCATCCAGTGGATCCAGCCAAAATTGGTGATTTTTGGCCAACAGAGAGGCTTGTGGCCTCAGCATCAGGGGTTGCCTATCTCGCGTACGAAGAGATGGCTGATGACCCGGTCATGGTTCTCATGCTCAGCAAGGGTGCTGCCGGTGATCCAGCAGCTCGCGATCGATTGGCTGGTGAAGTCGATCGCATGGACATCGACACTGTCATTGCTCGTGGTGGTTTGGATCAAGATATGGGCAGGTTGGGCGGTAAGTTTCGCTGCGAGGACGATGATCCTCATGCTGTCGATGGCGCACCCTTGTCCCCCTGGGTCGCTTTAGCTTTCGACCAAACACCTGGAGCAGTGAAAGAGGCGCATCGAATCCTCATGGAAGTGGATCTTAGTTCTCATCTGCCCTTGTCCGACCCCTCTGGTCCCAATTATCGACTCCATTGGGCTGAACGTTTCACTCCAGGTCTATCTCGAGTATGGCCCCTGCCGTGGCCAGGGCGACGCGATCGTGGTGGTTGGTTAACCTTGCTTTCCTCGTGGTTGCTCATGTTGTTGTTGGCTGCCACAGCTCTGCTCATCGCTATTCTCATCTTCTCTGAAGCTCCTGACATGCCTCCTCCCCCACCAGTGCAGTGCCAAGGTGATGGAGAAGGTGAAGGAGAAGGTGATGGCGATGGTGAAGGTGAAGGTGGCGGCGGGGAAGGCAGTGAAGACGAGGGTGGCGGCGGAGGCGGCGACGACGGTGGTGGCGGCGACGGTGGTGGCGAAGAGAGCCTTGACGGCACCCCAACCCCTCCGTCACGGCTCTAGCACATCGCAACGGGAAGTCAGGTCACACCCATTCGTCCCGCCAGGAGAGTCACCTCACCGAAACTGTGAACAAAGGACACCATATGGCTAAGAACAAGATTGTTGTTAAAGGGGTGGGTCAAGCCACAGCTACCCCAGACTTAATTGTTGTGGAGTTCAACCTTGAAGCAGTTGAGCAGCTCTATGATGCGACCATGGTGCGCTCCACCGAGCAACTTGAAGAGATTCGCGCATCACTGATGAGTGCTGGGCACGACAAGTCAGCACTCAAAACCACACATTTTGCGGTGGAGACCAAGTATGACAGCTTCCATGACAATGATGGTCATTGGCATCAACAGTTTGCTGGATATCGGGCGGCCCACTCCCTCCACCTTGAATTTGATCTCGATATGGAGAAATTGTCTCTCACTCTTGCCGCCATCGGATCATGTGAAGCCAAACCACATCTGTCCATCATGTTCTCAGTGAAAGATAAGAACGCCGTACGCGAAGAATTGCTGACTCGCGGTGTCGAGGATGCTCTATGGAAAGCACGCATCCTGGCAGATGCTGCTGGTGTGACCCTCGGTGACATCATCAGCATCGACTATAACTGGAGTGAACACCACATCTATTCCGCCACAAGACTCGCTGTGGAAGCAAAGCCGATGCGAGGTGCAGCAGCACCAGAAGCAGCCATGGATATTTCACCTGAAGATATTAAGGTCAATGATTCGGTGAAGGTCACTTGGGTATTGGCGTCACTCTAGGGCTTGGGAGCCATATTTTTGTGGGACAATGGGATCTGATATGAAGGAGCCTTTCATGAAACTACTTGCAGACATTCTCCCCGATGATTTCTCTCGCGAACTGGACATTCCCCAATTCATTAAGTGGAAGAAGAGCGTACGGCTCAGGGAAATGACTATTGGGATTGTTCTAGGTTTTAGTGTTGGAGCTGCGGCAGGTCTGCTCCTGGAGCGAGACAGTGGAGCCTATGGCCTGTTGATGTACGGACTGGGTATGGTTGGCCTGCTCGCTTTGACAGCTGTCCTCTTCATCTCTTTTAGTCGTCAAAACAAGCTAGGGGTTTCTGTCCAAGAGATTCAAGAAGCTCTCCGTCACTCTCACCAGCGCCGCAACCCTACGAACGTACCCCTTCCGTGACTGTCATCTCTGACCTAGCCACGACTACCCGTGGTGGGCTTGAGATTGCATTGCAACCCTTCTCCTCGTCGGATGTTGATCGAGTCTATGAGTTGTGTCAAGATCCGGAAATCCAGTGGTGGACAACTGTGCCCACGCCTTATACCTTCCACGATGCTGAAGGATTTGTTGGCGACTATGTCCTACCGGCCTGGAATGAAGTCGCTGAGGGCACGTACTCATCGCTGCGTGAAGGTCCAGAACTGGTCTGGAGTGTTCACATCAACGGTGAATCATCCCTGGCAGGGCTGTGGGGAAGTATTGGGTACAAGCGGCTCGGCGATGGCGAATTGGAGATTGGATGGTGGCTCGGCGCTGGTGCGCGTGGTCACGGAATCATGAGAGCTGCAGTAGCCACACTGATTGTCCTGGCTTTTAATCCTGTCTTTCCTCTGCAGGCTCGTCGTGTGTGGTGGCATGCGATGGTGGGGAATTTACCCTCTGCATGGATCGCTCAGCGTACAGGATTCGCCTATCAGGGTATCGAAGAACACCACGGGGCCGGACGCTGTTGGTCCGCAATGATATGTCCTGACGACCCCATTGAACCACGTGATGACTGGCCAGAGCTTCCACTGTAGCCAGTTCCCGATTCTGGTGGGCCATGAGGTGGGCCATACTCTTAGTACCTATGGGTAGCAAAGGATTTTCTATGCCACTGACCATTGGTTGACTAGGGGTTTGACGGTGGGACCGGAGGGGCTCGAACCCTCGACCAAGGGATTATGAGTCCCCTGCTCTGACCAGCTGAGCTACGGTCCCGCAGCCGACCTACGAGTGTACCAAAACTCACCGACCAGTGTGGCAACGCTCACCCTGTCACCTTCAATGGTCGAGCAAACAACCACCACCGTCATTCTGCGGACGGTCATCACCGACCCCCATCTTTCTGCGCGAAGTCACACCATGACGCAGGTTGAGCGGAGAGCGCGCTTGCGCACTATCCCGAAACCAAGGAAGTGGTTGACGAACGAAGTGAGGAACAGAATCCAGGTATGGGGTTTGCCGGGGTTGTGGAGTCTGTTGGTGGTGAGTGAATTCAGCAGACTCCCATTGGTGGTCAGTGTGGGTTCTAGACCCTGCGACTTCGCGCAGGGTGACATGGTTGGTGTCATTCTGCGGAGCGAAGTGAGGAACAGAATCCAGGTATGGGGTTTGCCGGGGTTGTGGAGTCTGTTGGTGGTGAGTGAATTCGGCAGACTCCCGTTGGTAGTCAGTGTGGGTTCTAGACCCTGCGACTTCGCGCAGGGTGACATGGTTGGTGTCATTCTGCGGAGCGAAGCGACTCGCAGAATCCAGGTATGGGGTTTGCCGGGGTTGTGGAGTCTGTTGGTGGTGAGTGAATTCAGCAGACTCCCGTTGGTAGTCAGTGTGGGTTCTAGACCCTGCGACTTCGCGCAGGGTGACATGGTTGGTGTCATTCTGCGGAGCGAAGCGACTCGCAGAATCCAGAATTCACATTATCCACGAGGGCGACCACCTGTCGTGATTGATCATCACCCGCCGGTTAATAGAAATCAACCCCGGTTGGTAGATCGAACAGTGAATCCGTCACTGGGCCGCAGCTGAGGGTCGCCCCATAGAAATCGAAGGACGTCGAATCCACCCATGCCGGATCACGCAGCCAGTCTTCGATCTCCTCACTCGAGCCCCAGGTGATGTAGAAATCATTGTATCCACGGAGGTCTTCGAGGTCGTAGAATCCTCCTTCTCTGACTGACCCCTGGTCACCGGCTCTGATCTCTGGGCTTTCACCCGACCACTGACCGCACAAATGACAGTCGGAATCTTCGTCCAATGGATAAGAATCCGAGTAAATATCCAGTAGGTAGATATTGTGGTCGGGGAGTGCCCATGCATGGCTGCCACTTTGTACGCAGCCACGTGGGCCACGTATGTAACCTGGGGAACAGAATTCTTGTTGAGAGTATTCATGAATGGATGTCCACCCCTGTGTTGTTTGCACAATAAAGGGTTGCCCGTCAGGCATCGTGATGGTGCAATTCATCGCAGAGCGGTCTTTGACTGCTTGTGCGAAATCTAACCAGGTGTTGATCTGAGGTCCTGTTCCACCCGAGCATCCTGCGAGTGCCAGCAGACCTGCAAGCGCACCGATTATTGCCACAGAGAGTTTCTTGAAAGTATCCATAACCCAACCCTATGTTCAAAAAAAAAAAAAAAAAAAAGGAAACTTGAGGTTAACTGGGGAGGACTCTGCTCACTGCGTCACGTAAACCCTGGGGATCAGGGCCGGCCATCAACACCTCACGACTCACTGAGGGGAGTAACACTGCCTGCGTACCACCCATGGATGATTCCAACCCTGAGATGGTTCCTCCTTGGGTGCCGATACCGGGGATGAGCAGGGATGATGTGAACTCGGTGAGGTCGATCCCTAGATCAGCGTGGGTACCACCGACGACGAGTGATACGACATTGGCTCCAGCCATATCATTCCAGGCTTGCCCTTGATCCACGATTCCCTGAGCGACCTGGGCCCCGCCATGTGTTGATCCGAGTTGAATATCGGCACCTTCCGGATTCGACGTACGCGCCAGTACGTACACTCCCCTGCCATGATTGAGTGCCATCTCGAAGGCAGGCTGTAAAGCCCCGAAACCCAGATAGGGACTCACCGTGATCGCGTCCACCCCGAGCGGGCCGTCACCCAGATAAGCCTGAGCGTATGCCTGCATCGTCGAACCAATATCGCCGCGTTTCACATCCAGTATCACCAGTGCACCGGTTTCACGAATCGCCGAGATACACCTTTCGAGCACAGCTATTCCTGGTGATCCCCACATTTCGAAGAAGGCCGACTGGGGTTTGAAGGCTGCCACCTGGTCACCGAGAGCCTCGATCACACCCATCGCAAACCTCTCCACGCCGTGGACGTCATGGCTCATTGACCAAGTATCCAGAACACCACCGTGTGGATCGATCCCGACACAGATTCCGGCTGTTTCTTCGCAGCGGCGCGACAAGCGCTCAAAGTATGTCATGTTCTCTCCCGCGTGCTTGTTTGTCGATACTTTCATTGATCCCTGCCACGAGACCGGGCCCTGAATAGATGAATCCTGTATAAACCTGAACGAGTTGCGCCCCGAGATCAAAAATCGCTTGAGCATCAGCCACACTCATGATTCCCCCCGAAGCGATCACTGGCAAACCCGAGCTCACCGCTCGCCCCACCACATTGCGAGCCCGAGCAGTTAGCGGCCCACCCGAGAGTCCCCCTTCTTGGCGGGACAACCCCTGATCTGTGGGATGAATTCCCTCACGCGAGAGTGTCGTGTTCGTCGCAATGATTCCTGAGGCTCCAGCGTTCACCGCTGCTTCCAGAAATTCATCAAGCTGGGCGGCATCCAGGTCGGGGGCGACTTTCACAAAGATCGGTACGGGAGTGGGATCAAGATCTTGGGCTGCCGTCACCAACCCAGACACGAGATCATGGACGTGAGTCTTGTCTTGGAGCTGGCGCAGTCCTGGGGTATTCGGGCTCGAAATATTGACCGCCACATAGTCCGCGTACGGCTGGATCGCGGTCAAACTCGCCAGATAATCATCAATAGCCTGGTCGAGTTCCACGATCTTGGTTTTCCCGATCGAGATCCCTAGCGGTAGTCCGAGAGTGCGCTGACCACGTCGTACCCCCCAACCTTCCAGGCGCGCTGCCAAAGCCTGCACACCCAAGTTATTGAACCCCATACGGTTGATCAGCGCTTGGGATTTCTTCAACCGAAACACCCGTGGTTTCGGATTACCGTCTTGGCCTTGAGCAGTGACCGTACCTAATTCTGCGAAACCGAAACCTAGCGACGACCAGATTCGAGCTGCGCGACCATCCTTATCCAAACCCGCAGCCAACCCGACCCGTCCAGGGAAGGACACCCCTGCCACGTCGACAGACGTTCGTGGCGTGCCAACAGCGAACTTCGCCAAATATGCTACCGGTGTGGGTGCTAGTTTCTCTAACACCGCAATCATGTCTTCATGGATTTTTTCCGCATCACTGTTGTGTGAGCGAAACAAGATCGGTCGAAGCAGGGCCGAGTACCCTCCACTCAACAGTGTCGATCTCATGGAGTAGGCCGCATCATCTCAGCCCACTGCTGCAGTGGACGTACGCTCAAAGCATCCTTGCGTGCTGCAGAGATCCCTTGAACCACAGCAATCAGCCCCTGGATCGTGGTCACACACGGAATATCCGCCATGATGGCAGCCGAGCGTATCCCGTACCCATCACGGCGAGTAGATCCTGAACTCGCACCCGAGTACGGGGTGTTGATCACCAGATCCACCTCGTGAGAGAGCACTAGGTCGACCACGGTTTTTTCACCCTCAGGGCCTTCACCTTCGGAACGTTTACGTACAGTGTGAACATCGATCCCGTTGCGGGAAAGAATCTGTGATGTTCCCGTGGTCGCCAATATCTCGAACCCCATGTCAGCGAGCATTTGTACCGGCAATACAGCGTGACGCTTATCCGAGTTGGCCACCGACACGAAGACCCGCCCTGAGGTGGGCAGTGACCCATAGGAGGCGGTTTGGCTCTTGGCGAACGCGATCCCGAAGTTCGAATCTAACCCCATGACTTCACCGGTGGAGCGCATCTCGGGACCGAGCAGGGTGTCGACTGATTGCCCCTCGGTGGTGTGGAAACGGTTGAAGGGCATGACTGCTTCTTTGACCGCGACCGGTGTGGTCTCGGGCGGGGTGGACCCATCTGAGTCGGGGTTCAGCATTCCCAAAGTACGCAAGTCAGCAATCGTGGAACCCATCATGATGAGTGCTGCTGCTTTCGCGAGTTGAACATTGGTGGCCTTCGAGACGAAAGGCACCGTACGCGAAGCGCGCGGGTTAGCCTCTAAGACATAGAGAGTGTTGCCCGCCAGCGCGTACTGGATGTTGAGGAGCCCGCAGACTCCGACCCCTTCAGCGATCGCTAACGTGGAGGTACGAATACGCTCGATCACTTCCGAACCGAGCGTGATCGGTGGCAGAACACACGCGGAGTCACCAGAGTGAACACCTGCTTCCTCGATGTGTTCCATGATCCCGCCGATGTAAAGATCAGTGCCGTCATAGAGGGCATCGACATCAATCTCGGTGGCATCATCGAGGAATTTGTCGATCATGACCGGATTAGCTTCCGAGGCCACAGTCACGGTGGTCACATAGGTGGTGAGTGTCGAGTCGTCATAGACGATTTCCATTCCTCGCCCACCGAGCACATAACTGGGGCGCACCAACACCGGGTATCCCAATCTCGAAGCAATCGTCAATGCATCAGCAGAGGAGGTCGCCATATCGAACCGTGGAGCAGGTAGGTAAGCCAAGCGGAGGACTTCACCGAATTCTCCACGATCCTCCGCCAAGTCGATGGCCGCCGGGGAGGTTCCCACGAGCGGGAGCCCCGCAACTTCGAGCCCACGAGCGAGTTTTAGCGGGGTCTGTCCACCGAGTTGTACGATCACCCCAGCGATCTCACCAACCGCCATCTCAGCGGCATACACTTCCACGACGTCTTCTTCGGTGAGCGGCTCAAAATAGAGACGATCTGAGGTGTCATAGTCGGTCGAGACCGTCTCAGGATTGCAGTTGATCATGATCGTTTCGTACCCAGCCCCAGACAGCGCCATGGAGGCATGGACACAGGAATAATCGAATTCGATGCCCTGCCCGATACGGTTCGGCCCAGACCCAAGGATGAGGACGGCCGGTTTGGTTCGCGGGCGTACCTCTGTTTCTTCGTCATAGGTCGAATAGTGGTACGGCGTGAGGGCAGCAAACTCGGCAGCACAGGTGTCCACGGTTTTGTAGACCGGACGGACATTCAAGCTCCAGCGCAGATCACGAATCTCGTGCTCATTGACCCCGCGAATCTCAGCTATCTGAGCGTCAGAGAGTCCATGACGTTTAGCCTTGCGAAGCAGGGTTTCATCCACGTTGCTAGCCTCAGCGAGCTCGTGGGCCACATCGAGGATGATCACCAACTGGTCGAGGAACCAGGGGTCGATTCCAGTGGCTTCGCGTACTTGCTCCACAGAAGCCCCTGCGCGGAAGGCTTGAACCACGTCTTGGAGGCGACCATCATGGGGGCGAGCTGCTGAGGTCAATGCCTCTTGTTGTTGCATGAGAGGGCCACTGAGTCTGAGCGGTGCACGAGAATCTTCCAAGGATCGAAGCGCCTTACCCAAAGCCTCAGTGAAGTTTCGCCCGATCGCCATTGCTTCACCAACAGACTTCATGTGGGTGGTGAGAGTATCGTCAGCACCAGTGAATTTTTCGAAAGCAAAACGGGGAACCTTCACCACCACATAGTCCAAGGTGGGCTCGAAACTGGCTGGTGTTTCACCAGTAATGTCGTTGGGTATCTCGTCGAGGGCATACCCGACCGCCACCTTGGCTGCGATCTTGGCGATCGGGAAACCGGTCGCCTTGGAAGCCAGAGCTGACGAGCGTGACACTCGCGGATTCATTTCGATGACGATGATACGCCCATTGTCAGGGTTCACCGCGAACTGGATGTTACATCCCCCAGTATCAACCCCCACAGCGCGAATGACCGCGATCCCAATGTCACGCAGGCGCTGATATTCGCGGTCGGTCAGGGTGAGTGCTGGTGCAACCGTGATCGAGTCACCGGTGTGTACTCCCATCGGGTCCAGGTTTTCGATCGAACAGACCACCACCACGTTGTCTTTGCGATCCCGCATGACCTCCAGTTCGAATTCTTTCCACCCGAGGATCGATTCTTCCACCAACACTTCTGTAGTGGGTGAGGCATCTAGACCGATCTCCGCCATGAGGCGTACTTCTTCTTCATCGTGAGCGAAACCTGAACCTTTACCGCCCATGGTGAACGAGGGACGCAAGACGACCGGATAGCTGAGTTTCGTGGCGGCTTCCACCACCTCATCAATAGTGTGACAGGTGAAAGAACGAGCCACTTCGGGTGCACCACCGGAAAGATCAGCGAGCGAGGCAACGACTTCTTTGAATTTTTCGCGATCCTCCCCACGCTCGATCGCGTCGATATTAGCGCCGATCAGCTCCACACCGTACTTGTCTAAAACCCCGCTCTTGGCGAGGGTCACAGCCGTGTTGAGAGCGGTTTGTCCACCCATGGTCGCCAACAGCGCATCGGGGTGTTCTTGGGCGATGATCTTCTCCACCACCTCGGGAGTGATGGGTTCAATATAGGTTGCATCTGCGAATTCTGGATCGGTCATGATCGTTGCAGGATTCGAGTTGACCAAGATGACTCGATACCCCTCTTCGCGCAGGACCCGACAAGCTTGGGTGCCCGAATAGTCGAATTCGCAGGCTTGCCCGATCACAATCGGACCAGAACCAATGATCAGTATCGAGGAAATATCGTCACGTCTAGGCACGAGCTACCTCCATCATCGAAGCAAACCGATCAAAGAGGTACCCTGCATCGTGAGGCCCAGCAGCAGCTTCCGGGTGGTATTGCACCGCAAAACCCACGAGTGTGTCATCGCGACGAAGCTCGAGACCTTCCACCACCTGGTCATTGAGACATACATGGCTGACGCGCGCTTGACCATACGGGGTGTCGATATCTTCACCGATGGGGGCATCCACCGCGAACCCATGATTGTGGGCAGTGATTTCTACGATGCCGGTCCCCAAGTCTTTGACCGGTTGGTTGATGCCACGGTGACCGTACTTCAACTTATAGGTCTTGAATCCTAAAGCTCGACCAAAGATTTGAGAGCCGAAACAGATGCCAAAGTACGGGACAAACTCACCGAGCAGGGTTTGAAGCAGTTCCATCTGTGCATCTGCTGTGGCGGGATCACCAGGCCCATTAGAGAAGAACACCCCATCGGGGTTGAGCCCCATGATGTCATCTCGAGAGGCGGTGGGGGGAAGAACGTGGACCTCCATCCCGCGCCTACTCATGAGTGTGGGGGTCATCGATTTGATACCCAAGTCGAGGGCGACGACCGTGAACTTCTTCTTCCCCTCGGCTTTGATGACGTACGGTTGGGTGACCCCCACTTCGCAGGCGAGATCAGCTCCCGCCATGACGGGAGTGTCCCGTACCTTTTTGACCAGAGAATCAGGGTCCAGGTCTTGGGTGGATATCCCCACACGCATCGCTCCGCATTCACGCAAGTGGCGGGTGAGCGCACGGGTGTCTATTCCTTGGATTCCCACGACCCCTTGGGTTTCCATCTCATCAGTGAGAGACCGGTTTGCTCTCCACGAGGACGGACGTGGGCTTAAATCACGCACGACATAGCCGGCCACCCAGATGCGGGTTGATTCATCATCCTCATCGTTCCATCCCGTGTTACCGATGTGTGGAGCTGTGGCGATCACGACTTGGCGGCAATAACTCGGATCGGTCAAAGTCTCTTGATAACCGCTCATGGAGGTGGAGAAAACAGCCTCACCAAAGGTCTCCCCTTGAGCACCGAAAGACTCACCAACAAAATGACGACCATCCTCTAAAACTAGGAGTGCAGGGTGTGATGGTGTCATGTCTTAGAGCTTATCCTGTCTTTAGTGGAGTTTCATCTGTCGCCGCGATCAAGGTTGCCACGTGGCCGAGTGCGCCGGTTAAAAAGGACGCCGAAGCCTGCGTGGAGAGTTCTTTCGCGAGACTCACTGCCTCAGAGATCGCTACAGCTGGTGGGAGGTCGGCGAAGACCATCTCAAAGGTGGCGATCCGCGCCAGACAACGATCGATGGTGGCCATGCGGGTCACCGACCAGTCGTTGCCGAGACTGGGTGTGAGATAACCATCGATGACGTCCACATTATCGACCACACCGTTGACGAGAGTGAGTGAATACTCGGGGGTGTCATGGTCGGACATCCCGCGGTAGTTGTCGATAGCTTCCTCCACACTCACATCAGTGAGGTCAGCGGAATACAGGATGTCGAGGGCATACTTGCGCGCCTTGCGCATTCTGGAACGTTTGGGGGCCTCAGACACGGGAGATGTACGACCCGTCGCGGGTGTCCACTTTCACCCGTTCACCTTGGGTGATGAACAGTGGAACCTGGATTTGGTATCCGGTCTCCAAGGTGGCTGGTTTAGTTCCCGCACTGGAGCGATCCCCCTGCAACCCTGGCTCGGTGTAGGTGATTTCTAACTCAACGGAGGCAGGAAGTTCGATGAACAGTGGGTTTCCTTCATGGATAGCAACCAGGGCCGTACCGTTTTCGAGAAGGAAGTTCTTGGAGTCGCCGACCATCTCGTTGGTGAGGGTCATCTGGGAGTAGTCATCGGTATCCATGAAGACGTACCCGTCACCATCCTGGTAGAGGTATTGCATTTCACGGCGATCAACTTGTGCATCCTCAACCTTGGTGTCCGAGTTGAAAGTCTTGTCGACGACCTTGCCGGAGACGACATGCTTGAGTTTGGTACGTACGACCGTGTTGCCTTTACCTGGCTTGTGATGCTGGAACCAGATTACACTCCACAGTTGCCCCTCCAGGTCTAACACCGTGCCGTTCTTAATATCATTCGTCGAGATCATCGGATACCTTTCTTACGCGCCAAGACATTGTACCCAACCCTGTCCCCCTGCGCGAAGTCGCCGGGTCCAGTGAGGCGATTATCCACGACTGTAGGGCTTTGTTGGTGGTGAGTTGGCTAGACAGACTCAACAATGTGGTGATTGTGGTTTCTGGATACTGCGACGCTTCGCGCGCAGCATGACGGGGCCGGTGAAGCAACAACACCACAATGATGGATTTCCCAGGGTTAATCAGTGGTGGTCCCGAGCGACGCGGTGGCGTCATTCCGCGCGAAGTCGCGGAATCCAGACAAGCGATTTGCCACAAGGGAGGAGTCTGTTGGTGGAGAAATCGCTGCAACTCAGACTCTGCTTCTGCCATAGAAACGGGGTGTCGATCCCCCATGAAATCGGGGGCACCCCGCACAGATATTATACAAGATTTGATACAGGTATTCCTGGACGATTTTCTAGCTCGGTTGGAATAGGCGATGTCCCCACAATCCACTCTTGAAGGGACGGGTGAATAAATCCTGAAGTCTTCACAAGCAAACGATAGTCAGCTTCTAGATTTCGACGGTGGATTGGTTCTCCATGAGAGATTCGATTCCTTATTGTTAAGAACACACCCATGGCATGAAACAGTTTTCCTCGACGAACCTGCGGGAAAGAGTGCCGAAGTATTGGCTCCCATAATGACCGATTGTATGATCCTGACAAGAGCGATCGCCAGAACCCAAACGATAACTCTGTAAGAACTCGCCCGTGTACTTCTTGGCGGGCACCTTGCTCGGTTGCGTAATGCATGGCTTTGATCACTTTGACACGAGCTTCACTCCTCAGCGGTGTTGATATGCATCGGTACCATGGTTCGCCATCTGCATGATTTCCTTGATGCCATGTGTGCATGGCAGTGTCAATGGTGTTGCGAAGGGCAACTTCTAAATAGTGGATAGACTCATAAAATGCAGCAGACATGCGCAAGTTCCAACAGTATAAGTCAAGGGCAGATTCAAGTGTTTGCTCCACGGTTTGCATTCGATATGCTTCGATCCGTGGGGCGCTCAATAGTCGCGAAATGTCTTCAGTGATCACAGTGATGTTAGTTTTCACACTGGATATCCTATCGACGTGGACTGACAAGGTGTCGCACCGGCTAGAGGGTACGACACCAGGATTGACCCAGGTTGATAGACATGCTCTATCAGATGTTGTACCCTAGTACATGCAAGCCCCAGGAATAATGGCGTAGCGACTTTGGTCAGCGAAACCCCCTGGGGCATCGTCTTTACTGGGCATTGCCGTGCAACGATCAGCTGGTCGCGTCGGCGTAGAGTTTGAACAGGTGGGCGACTATCTTTTCTTCGTTGCCGTTGAACTTCACGCCGTAGGCTTCCTCAACGGCTTTATCCAACTCCTTGTGGGCCTTGGTTAGCTCCGGGAACAGGTAGTCCTTGTCAGGGTCATACATCTGGGCGAGTGTCGCATTCGGGTACTTCTCCCGAGCGTCGAGTACGGCCTGGGCCAGCATCTCGATCTTGGTTTTCTGCACGTCCGTGGGGTTCGGCCACATGAAATTGTTGTACACAATAGTATTCGAGTAGCGATAGTCGCTCTTGAGTCGTCCAGTGACCACCCTCATCCAGGCGTTATGCACTTGGGACATGAGAATCCCAAAATAGTAGAGAGAATCCGTGGGTACGAAATACAGTTTGTCTCCTGGGATCATTCCATTACTGACAAAACCCAGCGGAATGTATCTTCTTCTTTCCGAAGACACTTTGGGAACCCCAATGTAGGTGAGTGTGTCAGGGGGGCGAACCTCGTCGAAAAGCCAGGGAGTATCCGCCTTCTTGCGCGTGGCTTCCTTTGTGCTTGCCAAGCGCATGGCTCTGACACCATTGATTCTGTCCAACACAATTTGAGGGAAGGCTTGGAGCTCCTGAGGAGTGATACCCACAAACCACAGGCAGTAACGGTCTTTACCGTTGATGAACTCTTCACCCATGGAGAATCTCTTGACCCATGGTTCGAGTTCAGGGTGAGCACTGAGTAGTTGAGTCTTCTCCTTAGGGTTGAGGATGAGGAAACCACCATCAGTCGGTTTCCCACCTGCAACCATTTCGGGAACAGCACAGAGAGGTTTTACTCTTCTCTCGACGAAGGTATCTTGGGCATTGGCTAGATAGGCATTGATATGGTCTACTTTCTGCACATCGTTGCCAGTAAAGATGAGCTTCTGGCGGGTGTCGCTGTGGGAAAACCCGATGATGACCACATATACCAATGCCTGGCCAGTCCCCTCACTTGACCATAGGAAAGATCGATGGGCGAAATCAATGCCAATTCCACTATCTGTGAGTGGTTTCCACAGTGGGGTGACCTGTTGTCCTTGGGTAATGGAGTTTGTGGAAACGAGTGCGCAGTAAATCGGAAAATCGGCAATATAGTCGGCTGATTTCTTATACCAGCACGCTACATAGTCGAGAACCCCACCAGCTTGACCAAAGATTGCTGCCCGATCTTCTTTCTGTCCTGGGCTGTGGTTCGAATACCCTACGAATGGTGGATTACCCATGATGTATGAGCACTTCTCGGCGGGCAAAACTTCGTTCCAGTCCAGACGCAGCGCGTTAGCGCAAACGATGTTGCGGTAGTTCTTCAGGGGAAGGTTGATGATTGTGCGGTGAATCAGCTGTGAAGTTTTGATGTTGGCTTGGTGATCAGCGATCCATAGGGCCGTGCTCGCCACGGCCACAGCGAAGTCATTGATTTCGATGCCATAGAACTGGCCGACATTGATTCGTACCAACTGGTGTTCGCTAGTGAAGTCACCTTGGCGCGGGTCAGCAGAAATGTCGGTAGAATTTCCGTCGTCCGTCGTCCGTCGTCCGTCGTCCGTCGTCCGTCGTCCGTCGTCCGTCGTCCGTCGTCCGTCGTCCGTCGTCCGTACTCGAACTCTATAACCGTCTGGTCACCGAGCAGTTTGCTCAGAATCTCGTTCTCTAGTGCGCGCAATTCCAGGTAGGTCTCGGTGAGGAAGTTACCCGAACCACAAGCAGGATCGAGGAAGGTCAGACTTGCGATCTTGTCGTGGAGTTTACGCAGTGCGGGTTTCTGGGTGCCAGCTTTCTGGAATTCGGTTCGTAGATCATCGAGAAACAGCGGATCGATCACCTTGTGGATGTTGTCGACGGATGTGTAGTGCATTCCCCCGGCTCGGCGTTCATCACCGGAGAGGATCGACTCGAAGATAGAACCGAAGATAACCGGGGATACCTCCGACCAGTTGAACTCTTGGGAAGACTTCTGCAGGAGCTGGAATTTGATCGAATCAGTGAACAGGGGAATCTCGATCTCGTCTGCGAACAGTCCACCATTGACGTACGGGAAAGAAGCTAGAGTATCCCCCAGATAGGGGTCACGAGAGTCCTGGGGAGTGTTCAAGACAGTGAATAACTTCAAGAGTGCTTCACGGAAAACCCCATGCCCCGCGGGAATCTCTTTCAAGTACTCATAGAACAGGTCGTTCTCGAACAACCCGGAGTCTTCGGCGTACAAGCAAAACAACAGCCGTACCATCAACACGGCCAGATCGTGACGGGACACCTCTTTGTCCAGGTATTGATCAGAGATGCTGGCGTAGAGGTCACCAATGAGCCGAGCAGCATCCAGGTTCACCTTGGTTTGTTTCGCGATACGGGCGTTGATCGGGTCAACCATGAACGAGAAAGCTCGCAACTGCTGGGGCAATTCCTCCAAGGTGATGATGACCGGGTTGTCACCCGCGGGATCCTCATTGCGATCATAGATACGAAACTCTAAGAAATTGCAGGTCACAACAAAGTTCGGTTGTTCACTCGTGGGTAGGTTCCCGGCGTACCTCATCGCCTGTTCGTACGGGGTCAACATGGCTCCACCGGACTGGAGGGCCTTTTTCGTTAAGTCAATCCCTGCTGACTTCTGTTCGATCAACACCTTCGAACTGGGGATATAGGCGTCAATCTTCCTTGCGGAGCCATCAACTCTGACCTGTTTTTGGTACTCGATCACGTGGTGGACACGTTTGATCCCCATCACCTCGGTCAAGAACTGATTCCAGAAGGTTTGGTCATCCTGGTCCTCACGACCCCGCTCGCGCCAATCCTCCACAAACCGGTCAGCAGCAAGCAAGCGATCAGCATAAGTGTTGCGGTCCTGTGTTGCCATGGTTGTTCTCCTCCTGGCAGACTCTACTACGGTTCTGATGTGATTTCTGGATCCTGCGAGTCGCGAAGCCTGTGCTGCGGAGCCCGCTAGGGCGACTCGCAGTGCTCCGCAGGATGACGAAGTTGGGCGCGCTACAGGGTGACGGCGGTGGGTGGGTTCAGTCACTATGCTACGTTTCGGCGACACTGACGACAGACAATTGCGATCGCAGATGGTTCGCTCCGCAGAGTATGACCCATATCCGTCATTCCTCGCGAAGTCGCGGAATCCAGACAAGCGATTTGCCACAAGGGAGGAGTCTGGTAGTGGTGAGCACTCGGCACGAATATCCCCCACATACGCTAGTATTATCGCGTATATTCCAGCGAATGGAGTGGCCATGACTCAGACAGTGACAGCAGCAGATGCACGTGCACAGTTTTCACGGATCGCCGAGGAGGTTTCCCGTACTGGTTCCCCTGTGACAGTATTCAAGAATTCACGCCCCTGGGTGGAGATTCAACCCATACGACCTCGCGAAGACACACCCAGTGAATCCACACGACAGGCATTACGCGAAGTGGCTGAACTCAAGAAAACGGGTGCTCGCTTCACGGGCTACACTGATTTGATCGCTGCTTTGGATGCCACTGATGCTGAAAGCTGACTTCACGCGATCGTTTGCTCGTGACCGCAAGAAAAGCGCAAAGAAACATTGGGATGTTGCAGCTCTTGATGCTGCACTCGAGGCAGTGGTTCACAGCGATGAGACACCAATGTCACATACCTACAACGACCATGCGTTAACAGGCGACCTCGTAGGCTGCCGGGCCCTTCATATTGGTGGACGATCAAGCAACTGGGTGCTGGTCTATGAGCTAGATGAAGACACGGTGTACTTCATCCGCACCGGCACCCACGACGAGGTATACGGATAGCAACGCTCCATAGGCAATCGCAGACAATGGGCTACCAGCCAGGTCATTCCGCGCGAAGTCGAGGAATCCAGACTAGTGATTACCACGGTTGTGGAGTCTGTTAGCCGATGTTTAGCTCCACGTACTTCAGGTCGATGCGGTGAATCAATTCAGGCATAACCGGGTTGATCGCAGCGGCGTCAGCGGGGGTATCCATCAGCTCAACATAGTCGCCATAGATGTACATCTTTTCGTTATCAACCAAAGCAATACTGGTGTCTGCCCGCGTATCAACGACCAGGAAATGCCCGCGAGCAGCGATTTGGTCTTCAAACTCTTGCAGTGACGCGACGAGGTAGGCTGGCTGGCCATCAAACTCGAAAGAGCCCATGATGACTGCCTTCACTGCCAAGGGCTGTCCCACGTAGTCGGCATATCGGGTTGTCAGGGTTGATGACCTCGTGTCGATTTCCCATTCGGGCGTGCTGGCGTCTCGATAGGCTTGTTCTTCTGGTGACACCGGTGTGACCTGGGTCTCTGGAGAAGCCGACGTCTCTGGAGCCACTGAGGTTTCCGGAACCTCGGTCGTGTCCCCTGCGCTACACGCAGACATCAGCGGAGCTAACCCAAGGACGACAATGCCTGCCAATGCGGTTCTGATTTTCATGGATGGTCCTTCCCTCGACGGTATGGGGCACACTCTAGCACCAAGAATCCACGCCCAGCACCCCTAGGAGAAAATGTGTGAGAACACACCTGTGATGGGCGCTGTGATGGAATCTGCGAGTGGGGAATGTATTCGACAGACTCACCTAGATGGTTGGTGTGATATCTTGATCCTGCGAGTCGCTTCGCTCCGCAGGATGACGAAGTTGGGTGTAGCAGCTACTCTGCGATGGCCTTGTATGCATCCGCCAAGATGTCCTCATCAATGTCGGCGACGATGGTGGTTTTTCCGATTCCTTCCAAGAGAACGAATTTGAGGCTAGAACCACGTGCTTTCTTGTCACGGCTCATGGTTTCTCGTAATTGAGAGAATTTCGCGCTTGAGTACGAGATCGGGAGACCCACCGACGACAAGATAGCTCTGTGCTGATCGACAATCTCAACAGGGATAAGGCCCAAGCGTTGAGCAACCTCCGCGGCGTACACCATGCCGACACTGACCGCTTCGCCATGAGACCAGGTGTAATTCTCCTGTTTCTCAATGGCATGGCCCAGGGTGTGGCCATAATTCAGGGCAGCTCTGCCGACAACATCACCCGCATCCTGTTCACGGAAATCACGAGAAACCACGTCCGCTTTCACCTGGATGGCCTGCTTAAGAACTTCAGCGAAAGAATCACTGGTGACGTCACACAACTCAGTAGGACTAGTTTCTGCTCGCTGAAGAATGACCGGGTCCGCAATGAAACCACACTTGATGATTTCCCCCAGACCGGAGCGTACTTCTTCTACAGGTAATCCACGAAGAAGTTCTAGGTCGCAGATCACAAACTCTGGTTCATGGAAGGCCCCCACCAGGTTTTTGCCTTGAGGAAGATTAATGCCAGTTTTTCCGCCCACGGCTGCGTCGGCCATCCCCAAGACCGTGGTGGGGATAGAGCCATATTTCACTCCACGAAGATAGGTGGCAGCCACAAACCCAGCCAGATCGGTGGTGGATCCTCCGCCGAGCCCAATAATCGCATCACTACGGGTGACCCCCAATTCGGCTAGGCGCGACCAACACGACTCCAATGTGGACACCGTTTTGGCCTGCTCACCATCGGGAACCTCCACCGCCACACCACCAGGCATGGTTGAAGCGACATTCGCTGCGTGGTCCGCCAGGACGTGAGGGTGAAAGATGACTGTGGTGTTCACTGAAGCTAGCCTCATGGACGAGAAAGGGAATCCCCCCTTCCCAATGAGCACATGGTAGGGATTTTCTGACCTCACCTTGATCACCTCTGTCTGTCGGGTGAGAGTGATGATTTCTTTGACAATCTCGTCAACATCTTGCTCCCCATCGACAACCCAGGTAGCCACCTCCTGATAGGTGGCCAACCGCTGCAGAGCGACCTCGCGCACGTCATCAACACTGGCATTTTTCAACAGTGGGCGATGACTGTATCGCTTGATTCGATCAAAGAGTGTGGTGAGCGAGTTGTCTAACCACACCACCTGATGGCCCTCGAGCATGGTACGTACCTTCTCGGAGAGGATCGCTCCCCCACCCAGAGCTACCACTCCAGCAGTGTTCAGAGCCAGCGCGGTGGCCTCTTCTTCCAGGTAGCGGAAATTTGCTTCCCCTTTTTGGGCGAAAATCTCAGTGATGAGCTGACCAGCGTCTTGTTCGATCATCAGGTCAGTATCGAGAAAGTCAACTCCCAGTTCGCGTGCAAGTGCAGCACCCACCGTGGATTTACCTGCCCCGGGCATGCCGATCAGTGCGATACTCACCAGGAGCCTCCGAGCCCTGCTTCTGCCACGCGTCTACGGTAAAACTCCAAGCCAGCTTGCACATCACCACAAGTGTCGCCACCAAACTTCTCCAGCAGTGCCCCAGCTATCTCTAGGGCCACCATGGCTTCAGCAATGACACCAGCAGCAGGTACGGCACATACGTCGGAGCGCTGATGATGAGCGACATCATTGGTGGCAGTGGCGACATTCACGGTCGGCAGAGCTTGGGGTACGGTCGGGATTGGTTTCATGGCAACACGAAGACGGATCACTTCACCATTAGACATTCCGCCCTCGATTCCCCCAGCTCGATTGGAGGTACGGCGAATCTTCCCATCCATGAACTCCATAGCGTCATGGGCTACAGAACCCGGAACCTCCGCCAATCCAAACCCGTCACCGATTTCAACACCTTTGATGGCTTGAATACCCATGAGGGCACCGGCCAGACGCCCATCTAAGCGCGATTCACCCGACACATGGGACCCCAATCCAGCCGGGCAACCGTACACAAGAACCTCCACAACACCCCCGAGAGTGTCCCCCTCCTTCTGTGTCTTGTCGATGAACTCCACTATCTTCTTGCTTGCCGCTGGATCGAAACACCTCACTGGATCTTGGTCAATCCTGTCCCGATCGTCTGCAGTGGGCAGCGAACCCTGCGAGGCATTAACCCCACCAATCCGCACCACATGGCTCACAATCTCAATACCTGCAACCTGGCTCAAGAACAACCGTGCCACTTCTCCCGCGGCCACTCGTGCCGCAGTTTCGCGGGCTGAGGCGCGTTCCAAGATCGGACGAGCGTGAGTGAAATCGTACTTCTGCATCCCCGGTAAGTCAGCGTGACCAGGACGTGGTCGAGTGAGCAGTTCACCACGGGCAGATTCAGGAACATTCACCTCATCAGCGGACATCACCTCGGCCCATTTCTCCCATTCACTGTTAGCAATCTCGATACACACCGGTGAACCGATGGTCTCCCCTTGAATCACACCAGCAGTGATACGTACCTCATCTTGCTCAAAACTCATCCGAGCACCACGGCCCGCACCACTACGCCTGCGCGCCAAGGCACCAGCTATCTCGGCAGTCGATATCCGTACATGGGCAGGGATTCCCTCAATGATGGCGGTCAATACTGGACCATGGGATTCACCAGCGGTGATATATCTCAACACGGTCTTAGTCTACTGGTCGAGGGCTTGGCGCAAGATATCGAAGGAGATCGACTGACCGGTCATATGCCGAATTTGCCCAACACCTTGTGCCGCCAGCAGGTCTAATCCCGTGAACACCTGTGCCCCCAGAGACTGCCCCCACGTAGCCACGTCAGTCGGCCACGGGTCGTAGAGAACATCAAAAACAACCCCTGGATGAGTACGATCAGCCCACGCCAACCCGACCTCGGAAGGAACAGTGGAAATGAGAACATCAGGGTTGTCGCAGGCGCCCAGAACCCTGATTCCCCAGCGAGTCGCTTCATCTGCCAGGGCCGCAACCTTCTGGTCATCTCGGCCACGAACATTCACCTCCTCGAGCCCCATGTGAGACAGGGCGTAGATAGCTGAGCGCGCCGTCGCCCCCGTACCTAAAACCTGAACATGGGAGGATGGCTGGGTGGACAGTACGCCACCCAACAACATCTCGAAACCACTGACATCCGTGTTGTGAATGTGCGTGGTGTGTCGATTACTTGGAACCTCCTCGAAAACGACAGTATTGCCTACACCAAGAGCACAGACCACTTCGTCGGGCTCCCCCAGTTCCACGACAGCTTCCTTGCACGGCATGGTCACCGATAATCCGCGCCACGAAGAATCTAAGTCTTTCACGAAGTCCACGACGCCATCAGAGAGCACCTCCATTGCCTCGTACTGCCAATCCAAACCTAGATGTGCATAAGCAGCGCGGTGGATGACAGGCGACCGAGAATGGGCGATAGGTGCCCCGATAACCCCAGCTTTCACTGACAGATATCCGGATGATCGCGACACCATTGCTGGTAAATCTGTCGATTGACATCATGCTGTTCAACGGTTTCAGCAAACCTTGTTTCACCAGTTTCAAGATTCACTGCACACCAATAGAGCAGTTTTCCTTCAGTGGGATTCACTGCGGCCTCCAACGATGCCCTCGACGGCAAAGATATGGGGGTTGGCGGAAGTCCCTTATGCATATAAGTGTTGTAGGGGGTGTCCGTATTCAGGGCGTGGTTATCCAAGTTGGCATACCCGGAACGATCCAACCCATAGTTCACGATGGTGTCAATCTGGAGGATCATCCCAGAGTTCAAACGGTTGTAAATCGCTTGGGCAACATCCGGGCGGTACTGATCCTGGTTTACCTCTGCTTCGATAATTGATGCAATAATGATCGCGTCATAGGTCGATACCCCTAGAGCTTTTGCCTTCTTCTCAAAGTTAATATCTTTCAGCACAGTATTGAACTCCTGGGCCATCCGCTGAAAGACCAGAGCCGGATCCTCAGTATCCATAGGGGGATAGAGCAGGTAGGTGTCAGGGAAGAGCACACCTTCCAATCGGCCATTGACTGGAACCATCACATCATAAGCGGTAGGGTCAGCAAGAATCGCCTCGATTGCCGCATCGATCTGCGGCTGGGTCATCCCCAGTTCTTTCGTCATGAAGGCGTACATATCGGCCTGGCGCGTACCCTCCTTCACTGTAAAACGGACAAAGACTTGATTCTCGCGATCGGTCAGCATCTGGGCAGCAGTCTTGGCTGGCAGCTTTGTCTTCAGTTTCCATGTCCCAGCAAAAGGACCATCAGATAGTTTGAGGGCTTCACGCTCAAACATACCCGGGTCTCTGATGATATCCATCCCCAGGAGGCCATCGGCAACAACAGCCCATCCATCACCAGGGTGGACGATAAATTGAATCTCTTGATCCCCCTTACCGATGTAGTCATCTTTCTGCCTCCAGTCCATATAGAAACTGAAACCTTTCCACCCCACCACTGCTACACCTGCCAGCAGGACGATAAAACTCAAACTGACCGCTATTGCACTTCGGGCACGGCGTGTGCTTTCGGGGGCAATCCAACTCTTCTCGTTGTCATCAGTCATTGACATACTCCTACCTCATAGGTGATATCTTGGGCCTGGTCTAAGGCATGCAACACTGTCTCTAGAATACAGACTGCGGCTTGGGCATCCACGATCCCGCGAGAATTCTTGGCATTTCTCCCGGCAAGACGAAGCCGACGATGTGCGTCACCGCTCGACATTCTTTCATCTGCCAACAGGACGGGCATCTCCAAGGCTTCGGCGATGTCGCGAGCCTGGGTTTGGGTACGGTGAGCTGCAAGCCCCTCCCCTCCACTCAAATTGAGAGGGTGGCCAATAATGACAGCAACCGGGTCATACTCCTCAGCGATCTCGATAATTCGCTTCAGCGCCAGATCACCAGCGGGAATAACCTCCACAGGATAGGCCAAGACACGCTGAGCATCACAGGCTGCTACCCCGATTCTGGCACTTCCCAAGTCAAGGCTGATCAGCGGGCCAGATGTTTCACGTAAGTCCATCGGCAACTGCTTTCAAGGCCTTCGATGCTTGACTCGGGTCAGCCCCACCACCTTGGGCAAGATCTGGCGATCCACCACCACGTCCCCCAAGGACCACGCAGGCTTGAGAGATCAACTCTGCCGCTGAATATCCCAGTTCACGAGCCGCAGGTGTCGTCGCTACCACCATAGACACTTTTGGTGTGGTTGAAATGAGTGCAACAACTCCAGGGACATTGCCCAGTTTGGCACGAACATCCTGCCCGAGTAAGCGCACATCGATTCCGGGGGCAGGGTCGATTGCGCCGACGAAGTGGATCTTCCCATGGACATCCATTCCAGTGACCAGTTCTGCCGCCAGGGTATCTGCTTGAGTCTTGTGCATCTCAGCAATAGTCTTTTCTGCTTCCTTGAGCTGTTCAACCAATGCCGAGACCCGCTCTTCCAACTGGCCTGGTTGGGTCTTGAGACTGTGAGACAGTGCATGAACAATGGCACGATTCTCAGCCATATGATGGAAAGCATCAGTAGAAACCATAGCCTCGACACGGCGTACCCCTGAACCTATTGACGATTCCGACACGAGATTAAGTAACCCGATCTTTGAGGTGGATTCCACATGGGTGCCTCCACACAGTTCACGTGACCACGGGCCAGCGAGTTCCACCATCCGTACGATATCCCCGTATTTTTCCCCGAACATCGCTTGGGCACCTAGAGCTTTCGCCTCAGCAATCGGCATCTGCTGAGCAGTCACCTCCCAGTCAGCGCGAATAGCCTCATTGGCTATCCCTTCAAGCTCTTGTTGCATCCCGACAGTGAGTGCTGCCAGAGAGTTGAAATCGAAACGCAGATATCCCGGTTTGTTATAGGAACCAGCCTGGTGGGTTTCGGGTCCCAAGATCTGGCGCAACCCCGCGTTGATAATGTGGGTGGCCGTATGTGCTTGGCAGGCACCAAAACGAAAAGCAGCATCAACCTCAGCCTGAATGGTCGCCCCCACTTCAGCTGTACCGTCGTTGATCACTCCACGGTGAACAACCAGCCCCGGGATCGGCGTTTGAACATCCGTAATATCAATGCTCAGCCCTGTGCCAGACATCATGCCCTGATCGGCATCTTGGCCGCCTGCCTCCGCATAGAAGGGGGTTTCCTGGATGATGATGTCGACCTCATCACCTGTGGAAGCACTCGTCACCTGCTGACCGTCTCGGATGAGCGAGATAATCGTCGATGATGTGGTCAGGTCACTCAATCCAAGGAACACCGTCTCCCCAAGCTGTCTAGCTTGAGCGTACGCTTGGGCCGACTCTCTCGAGCCCTTCTTGAGTTTGGCGTCAGCTCTCGCCCTGGATTTTTGCTCATGCATCAATTCAGTGAACTTGTCGATGTCCACTGTGAGCCCGGCTTCGGCCGCCATCTCGGTCGTTAAGTCAATGGGGAAACCATAGGTATCATGAAGCGCAAAAGCCCGCTCCCCTGGAAGGGTGGTTTTCTTCGCGTCAACCAGGTCTTTGACAGCCATGTCGAACAATTGGGTTCCGGACGTGAGAGTACGCCGAAAACTCTCCTCCTCAGCTGTTGCAGCTGCACTGATGCGCGCCCATTGATCATCAATTTCTGGATAACTCGATTCCATGAGAGTTTTCGAGGTCGTCAACAGTTCCGTGATGACAGGCTCGTGGACACTGAGCAAACGCATGGATCGTACACAGCGCCGAAGAAGACGACGTAGAACAAACCCTCTTCCTTCGTTACCGGGAGTCACTCCGTCTGTCATGAGCATGAGTGAGGATCGGATGTGATCAGCCACGACCCGCATGCGGATATCTGCCTCCGGGTCACAACCATAGGGCTGTCCACAAAGATCACTCACCTGGGTGATCACCGGGTACACCTGGTCGATCTCGTACATGTTGTCCACACCTTGCAACAGGAGGGCTGTCCTTTCTAAACCCATCCCGGTGTCAATGTTTTTTGTCGGCAGTTTCGCCGCCACATCAAAGTCATCTTTGCGTCGTACGGCAGCTAGATCCTCTGTCTGGAAAACAAGGTTCCAAATCTCCAAGAAACGATCTTCGTCAACCTCTGGCCCACCTTCAGGACCATAATCCGGGCCGCGATCAATGTATATTTCTGAACAGGGACCCCCGGGTCCGGGAACACCCATATGCCAGTAATTATCCGCCAGACCGCGTGGCTGTATCTGGTCGGGGGCCACCCCCACTTTGAGCCACAAATCACGGGCTTCTCTATCGCCATCAGGATAATCAGGATGAACCCCCGGTCCCAGAATTGTCACCCACACCTTGGCAGGATCAAACCCGTAGTTGCCCTCGCTTTGAGAACCGGTGACCAACTCCCAGGCATACTCAATAGCTCCAGCCTTAAAATAGTCCCCGAAAGAGAAGTTTCCATTCATTTGGAAAAAGGTGCCGTGCCTCGTGGTCTTCCCCACTTCTTCAATGTCGAGGGTACGCACACACTTCTGTACGCTTGCTGCCCGAGCGTAGGGAGCTGGTTCTTGACCAGTGAAATAGGGCTTGAACGGAACCATGCCAGCGTTCACAAACAGCAAAGTCGGGTCGTTGTAAAGCAAAGAGGTGGAAGGAACAATGGTGTGATCATGGCGCGCAAAAAAGTCAAGAAAGCGCTGACGTATCGCTGCAGTGTCCATAGCATCCTTCTTCGTTGCATGATCGGTGTTGTCTAGGAGTTCATCCATTCTCCAACTTCACAATTCTACCCTCTCACACACTGTGGTGTTTGGTTAACTGCCCGTCTGAGTGCGCCCCAAAATCTCCTCAATAGCGTGAAGCCTCAAAGAAACCTCAGTTTCAAACCCGTGGTCACTCGGGGTGTAGTACTGCGCATCAAGCAGATCATCGGGGAGATAAACCTGCTCAGCAACACCGTGAGGATAATCGTGAGCATAGAGGTAATCCACGCCATGACCTAAGTCTGATGCCGAAGAATAGTGGGCATCTCTCAAGTGCAGTGGTACAGACCCGCCTTTTCCTGCTCGTACGTCTGCCAGTGCTGAATCAATCGCCTGGATCACAGTATTCGACTTGGGCGCAGTCGCACAAGCAATCACTGCGTGGGCGAGGATGATGCGCCCCTCGGGCATCCCCAGCAATTGCACACCTTGAGCTGCAGCAACACACAGGTTCAGGGTTTGTGGAGAAGCCATGCCAATGTCCTCACTGGCCAGGATCATTAAACGCCGTGCAATAAAGCGCGGGTCTTCCCCTGCGGAGATCATGCGCGCTAGATAGTGTAAGCCTGCTTGGACATCGGAGCCCCGAATAGATTTGATGAAGGCACTGATCACGTCATAGTGCATGTCACCATCCGCGTCATACCTCACCACGGCTCGATCCACAGCCCTGGACAGTATCTCAGCAGTGATCTCTTTCTGGTCACTGGCATTTGCCGTGAGTGCAGCCTCCTCAATGTACGTCAAGAGGCGCCGAGCATCTCCTCCACTGAGGGTCACCAACATGGAGCGTACGTCCTCATCGATGGTGAACTGCTGGCCATCTAACGTACGCAAACCGCGCTCATCATTCAGTGCGCGATCAATGAGCATCTCTAAATCAGCACTTGTCAACGGTTGAAGAGTCAGCAATAAACTGCGGGACAATAGCGGTGCGATCACTGAAAATGATGGGTTCTCAGTGGTAGCAGCAATGAGGGTGACCAAGCGATTCTCGACAGCTGGGAGAAGAACGTCCTGCTGTGTTTTGGAGAACCGGTGAACCTCATCAATGAACAGCACGGTCTTGATACCACGCGCTAATTCCGCTCGGGCTGTGTCTAAGGCTGCGCGCACCTCCTTGACCCCGGCAGTCACTGCACTCAATTCCACGAAATGTGCACCAGTGGATTGAGAGACTACCGAAGCGATAGTCGTCTTGCCCACACCTGGTGGCCCCCACAGGAATACCGACATGGGTTGCCCATCAGTTAGACGACGCAAGGGAGAGCCCGGACCGCTCAAGTGATCCTGGCCAAGGATCTCGTCTAGGGTGCGAGGACGGAGTCGTACTGCCAAGGGAGCATGATCCCCCACCTCCCCCAGCGAGCCGCGTGCGACCGGCATTGACGTGATGTTGCCGAAAAGATCCTCCATCATGGGATTGTCCTAGATATCGATTCTCTCAGCATCCACAGAATATGCTCCTTCAACGATGAGGTTTTTCCGTGGCCCCACGTCATTTCCCATCCAGGTTTCGAACGACTTTGCGGCTGCCTCCTCGTCTGTGATGCGAAGCCGCCGCAGTATTCGATGGGCTGGATTCATCGTTGTATCGCTGAGCTGATCAGCATCCATTTCGCCCAAACCTTTGTAGCGCTGTGGTTCTTTGAAACGGATCTGCTTCTTGGTCAACTCCATTGTTTTACGTTGGTATTCCGGGTCAGAAAAAGTGTAGATGTATTTGTCTTGCCCTTTTTTGGGGTTAATCAATTCGAAACGATGCAAGGGGGGCACCGCAGTAAAAACCCGACCAGCAGTTACTAATGGACGCATGTAGTTAAAGAATAAGGTGGCCAGCAAGCAACGAATGTGAGCGCCATCCGAATCAGCATCCGCCATGAAAATCACCTTGGAGTAACGGGCCCTCTCCAAATTGAAGCTCTTCCCCGACCCCGCCCCGATCACTTGAATAATGGAGGCACATTCTGCATTCTTCAGCATGTCATTGACTGAGGCTTTTTGGACATTGAGGATTTTCCCGCGAATCGGCATGAGTGCTTGAAATTCAGAATCCCGAGCTAGTTTGGCTGTTCCAAGAGCAGAATCACCCTCAACAATGAAGAGTTCCGTTTTGTCTGAATCATTCGACCGGCAGTCAGAGAGTTTTGGTGGCATCGAGGAGGATGCCAGTGCATTCTTTGCGCGAGCTGCTTCACGATTGACTCGTGACTGGATTCGCGTACGCGAGGCTTGGACAACCTTCTCCATGATCGCTCGCGCCTGAGGTTTTGTGGTGGCCCGCGTTGAGGACAGGAAGTTGGTCATTTCTTTCTCAACAACCCCTGCCACCAGTTTCTGCACTCCCGGAGTTCCCAAGACTTCCTTGGTTTGGCCCTCGAATTGTGGTTCAGCTAGACGTACCGTCACAACGGAGGTCATTCCCTCAGCGATATCGTCTTTTACGATCTCGTCTGAGGCCTTGGTCAGCCTTGTCCCTTCCAGGACAGATGTGAACGCTTTCGTTAATCCCCGCTCGAACCCTTGAACATGGGTTCCACCTTTGGGTGTAGCAATGATGTTCACAAAAGAGTTCATGCGAGTCTCATAGTCTTGGCTCCACCGTATGGCGATATCTATCTCAAGATCCCTGTCAACATCTCTGGGAGTCATGACATTGAACTCATCGAGCATAGGTACGGTTTCAGTGAAAGTCCTGCTTCCACGTAGACGAATGACCTCGGAGACTGGCTCCCCGCGAGAAAGATACTCACAAAACTCCGTGATTCCACCAGCATGGCAAAAAACTTCACTAGATTCTTCACTGGTTCGCCGGTCGGTCACTTGAAGTGATAGACCAGGGACCAGGAAAGATGTTTGCCGAGCTCGATCCAGTAGCTTGCCGAGCGAAATCTGGGCATCGCTGCCAAAGATCTGATCATCTGGCCAATATCGTGCTCGCGTTCCGGTTGCTTTCTTTGCAACCTTGCCCATGATAGACAAACCAGATTTTTCAGTGAACGTCGCTTGTGGACCATCCCCCGAAAAGACTCCCGGAACACCACGACGAAACGACATTCCATAGGTACGGCCATCTCTATCGACTTCGACATCCATTCTCGAAGCCAAAGCATTGACCACCGAGGATCCGACCCCGTGGAGTCCACCAGCCGCGTTATACATCCCAGAACCGAATTTGGCACCAGCATGGAGTTTGGTGAACACCACTTCGACACCGCTCAACCCTGTTTTAGGTTCTATATCGACAGGGATACCTCGGGCATGGTCGTGAACCTCCAAGGATCCATCCCCATTGAGAAAGACCTCAATGGAAGAACCAAAACCTGCCAGTGCTTCATCGACAGCATTGTCGATCATTTCCCACAAGCAGTGCATGAGCCCTTTAGTATCTGTCGAGCCAATGTACATCGCTGGGCGTTTACGCACCGCTTCGAGCCCTT
This sequence comes from Propionibacteriaceae bacterium, assembly GCA_009782785.1. Taxonomy (GTDB): domain Bacteria; phylum Actinomycetota; class Actinomycetes; order Propionibacteriales; family Propionibacteriaceae; genus WQYJ01. Next base: position 228,725 of record WRIJ01000001.1, read on the forward strand.
CAAGAACATGAAGGTGATGGGCTGCATATTCTCCAGGAACCACCCCAGCGCGTCGGCGCGATGGCTTGCGTTCAATGTCTTCTTCCACACTCACCCACAGGAGTTTAGTGGGAGAGAGTGACAAAACTTGGCTGAGTTCTTGCGTGTCCAACTATGACAAGAGTTTTGTGAGATTCTCACGATGCTGCCCAGCGGTAGGGCATGGGCTCCTTAGGCAGCAGGCCGTGCATGTGACGGATATTGCCCACACCATCAAAGACAACCTCAAGTCGAGAGGAATCCTCGAAGGTGAGCACCAGTTGGTCTCCTCGATCGTCGACACCTAATTGATGGGCGCCAGCAAACACCGAGACAATGTCTTTGTGGTTTCCGATCCCATAGGAAATAGCAGAAGTAATGATTTTGGGGGTGGTGAAAGCTGTTGGGGTTTCCAGAGACAATTTCGGATCCGTCACCACAACATAGATTCGCCCCTCAGCTGACGGTGCAGAAAAAATCGCAGTCCCTAGTATCTGCGGGCTCGCCACCATCGCAACAGTTGCACCTGGGGTCATCCCCAAATCAAGGATGCCATCCATATTGAACGATGGTTGGGTGAATTCCCAGAGGTTCGCTTCATGCCCAAACTGGCGCAGCGGATGGGCACGTTGAATACCCAAGGCTCCTTGATCCACAGTTGTATCTGCCCATGACCACAGCCATGTATTGCTTGACTGAATCACTGAACCAATGACCGCACATGACAGGCGAATCCCATTGAGGGTCAGTTGACCCTTGGCCAGACTCAATTCCCACGATGGAGTTTCGGTTCCAATGACGGAACTCAACCGTGACTGGCCATCAACAAGCAAAGCAGTGTGGACGGATGCCCACGTGTTGAGGAGGGAATGGTCAGCAGTCATTTCATCATCCAACTCACAGGTCCTAGAGATAGTCACGCAACACTTGGGAGCGTGAAGGGTGGCGAAGCTTGGACATTGTTTTTGACTCTATCTGGCGAATACGTTCACGAGTCACCCCATAGACACGCCCAATCTCATCCAAAGTCTTCGGTTGTCCATCGGTGAGCCCAAACCTCATAGACACAACCCCAGCCTCCCTCTCGGAGAGTGTGTCGAGTACGTCATGAAGTTGTTCTTGAAGTAGAGAGAAGTTCACTGCATCTGCAGGGACGACAGCCTCCGAATCCTCAATAAGGTCTCCGAATTCTGAATCCCCATCTTCTCCTAAGGGAGTGTGCAACGAGATCGGTTCACGCCCGTACTTTTGGACCTCAACAACCTTCTCTGGAGTCATGTCCAGTTCATAGGCCAACTCTTCAGGAGTGGGTTCGCGCCCCAAGTCTTGGAGAAGTTGTCGCTGTACCCTGGCCAGCTTGTTGATAACTTCCACCATGTGTACTGGAATTCTGATCGTACGAGCTTGGTCAGCCATCGCCCGCGTGATGGCTTGCTTAATCCACCACGTTGCATAGGTCGAAAACTTGTAACCCTTGGTGTAGTCGAATTTTTCGACTGCGCGAATGAGCCCAAGATTGCCTTCCTGAATGAGGTCAAGAAAGAGCATTCCGCGACCGGTGTATCTCTTTGCCAGCGAAACCACAAGGCGGAGATTAGCTTCAAGGAGGTGGTTCTTAGCTCGGCGACCGTCTTCAACAATCCACTCCAGATCAATCAAGTCATCTTCTTTGATCTCCGTTGTTGAGTCATTGACTCTTTCCTCAGCGAAGAGCCCGGCTTCGATACGTTTCGCTAGCGACACCTCTTGCTCAGCATTGAGCAAAGCAACTTTACCAATCTGTTTTAGATAGTCCTTCACTGGATCTGCTGTTGCACCAGCAGCTAAAACCTGTTGCTCTGGTTCATCGGTTTCGTCAGCATCGGACAGTGAGAAACCTTCATCTTCGCTTAGTTCAGCTTCAAGTTCAGCTTCTTTCTTCGGTTGAAATTCTGATTCGTCAACGTCATCGAGGCTGCGCTTCTTCCCGCTAACGGTAAATTCAACCTCCCCACCTTTTTCAACGAATTCGACCCCACCGGCAGCAGCGGCAAGCAAAGCCTCTTGAACCGAAGGCTCATCAGTCAAGGCATCGGCTCCTGGAGTATCAGGTACAACATCAGTGGGCTTGCCGCCGACTTTGGACTTCGTTGTTGACCTCTTGACTGGGGTCTTTGCTGTGGTGGCTTTTGTCGTGGTCTTGGCCGCTGTGGTCTTCGCTGGGGTGGCCTTAGCTGCTGTGGCCTTCGCTGCCGCGCCCTTAGCTGGCGTGGACTTTGGTGATGTGGTCTTCGCTGGGGTGCTGGTTGTCTTCCGCCTCGATGTAGTCGTCTGAGAAGAAGCGGTTTTTGACCCCGTCGCAGTCTTCACCCGAGGAGTTGTTGTTGTCGCTTTGGTTGCCGTTGTGGGAGTCGATGACGTGGCAGCAGACGGTTTTGTTGCCGATGCCTTGGTCGTCGTTGTTGAGGCCGACTTGCTTGACGTTCGCGTGCCAGTCACCTTTTTCGCAGCTGGGGAAGACGAACTCACCTTTGCCTTGGTGGCGGCAACTTTCGCTGGGGTTTTCCCAGTTGTGGGAGAGGCAGGCTCCGCCACCTTGGCTGGTTTTGACGAAGAAGTGGTCTTCTTGGCTGGAGCCTTAGCGCGGGTTCGCTTAGGCGATGGTTCAACCACGCTTGATTCGACCGGTTCTATCGCTGCTGCGGTGGAGGGGGTTGACACTGTGTCTGGTGTGGATTCTACCTGCGTCGTACGAGTGCTCGGTTTGCGGCTCATTCTTGCTTTGATACTTTCCAACACGGTCTTTCGTGACACCATGAACAATCCTTCAATCTCAGCTACAACAAACGTTACCAGGGTAAAAAAAATCCCGCTCCCGTCAAGCAGCACTATTATGCATGACCGCGTTTAGTGGTGCAAGTCCTTGAGCGGGCCCATAGATGGTGTTCCCGGAATAAATGTTGACTCTCATGCGTTACTCACTATGAGGAATCTCCTGAAAGGGGCAACAATGGCACAAAACCCAACCCCGATCGATCATGGAACCAACGAACTGAAAGATGCAGTTGGCCACTATCTCGCCAGCATTTCTCATCACCCGCTCCTCACTGCAGAAGAAGAGGTCACCCTGGCTCAGATCATTGAAACCGGGCTCTACGCTGAGCAGTTATTGGACATGGACAAGATCAAACGCAAGGTCTCAGCGAGTGACGAAGAATTGCGAAAGATTGCTGAGGAAGGGGCAGCCTCAAAACAGCGCTTCATTTCGGCAAATCTGCGTCTGGTTGTTTCCATTGCCCACAAATATCAACGCGAATCTCTGGGGTTACTCGATGTTATTCAGGAAGGAAATCTTGGTCTCATTCGCGCAGTCGAAAAGTTCGACTATACGAAAGGTTACAAATTTTCCACCTACGCTACCTGGTGGATCCGTCAGGCAATTTTCCGCGGTATTGCCACCCATGGACACCCAGTGAAACTTCCTATTCACATTGCTGAACAGATCTCACGCATCCAAACAACACACCGGAGATTGAGCGCTCAACTAGGCCAGGAGCCCACGGTGACAGAACTCGCTGATGATCTTGGTATCACAGAAGCAGACGTGCGAGAATTGACCTCCTATCTCCGCCCTCATGCCTCCTTGGACGCCCCGCTCATCGAAGGAGAATCATTCACCCTGGCAGATATAGTCGATGCCGCAAAACCCTCCCTGAGTGTGGCTGAAACAAGTGAAGAAGGTGAAACAATCAACGACATGCTTCGAGTCCTCGATGAACGCTCAGCCGACATAGTACGGCGAAGATTTGGTCTCATTGATGGGCGGCCTAACCGACTATCTGAAATTGGTCTCCATTGGGGAATCAGCGCAGAGCGCGTACGCCAAATTGAGCGTCATGCACTCGACAAACTTCAATCCCTGTCTCTAGCTGCTTAGCGATTAACTAACACAACTGGGCAACTAGCATGGGCTAAAACGGCTCGTACTGGCCCTCCCAGCACGATCGAAGGACGAGGTTTGACCCCAAGGACGAGAAGATCAACTCGAGCTGATTGCTGAATCAATTCATCAACGAGAATTCCTCTCTGAGAGCGCAGCGTCAAGTCCACATTCGGGTAGTCCTCACGTACGGGTTGAATCACTTGTTCAAGCCCAGCAACAACTCGAGATTCCCATTCGGCTTCTTGGGCCGATGACATGGCGACTAATGAGACGACAGTCATGGGTTGCCCTGGAATCACATGAACAACATCAACACGCGCGCCTCGGCGTTGAGCTTCTTCGCATGCCCACCTCAATGCAGTATCCCCCGACCCTCCCATAGCAACAGTGATGACGTGGTGTTTGTCGGCCCCCTCAGGGGTCGAGGCAGCAGAGATCACCACCATGGGGCACAGTGAACTCGACACCAGTGAAGTAGAGGTCGATCCAACAAACATCCGTTCAAGCCCTGAGGTCGCTCGGCGGCCCAGGATGAGGATTTCAGCATCGCGAGATAGCCCCGCCAAAACACCGACAGGATTACCCAAAAGAACATTGGTGTGAATTCTTTGGCGAGCAATCCCTTGAGAGAGAGCCAGTTCACAGGCTTGGTTGACAGCCGCTTCACCTGCTTCAGTAAGGATCGTGGGATCATAGACCACTCCCCATCCACCCGCCGGGGCACCATCGTCAACTCCGTGGACAAACCAGAGATCACCATCGATCATCTTCGCGCGAGCAATAGCGAACCGGGCGGCGCGGATACCGTCGTCGGAACCATCTATTCCAACAAGAATCTTCGGTCGTACGCTCATGTCAAACTCCTTGGCTCTGGGTCCTCCTCTAAGGTCTCCCCTTGATCTGGAAATGTTGTTTTCCCCTGCAAGCTTGTTGCTAATAGGTCGTCAACTCCATCGGCAACCTTGACCATTTCCTCGATAGCAAACCGAAGATGCTCGGGAACGAAAGGGACGGCATAGATGGACAACACAGCAATAATCTTGTCCCTCACCATAGAAAATCTCACCCATCGCGAATGGGCATTGATGTCGTTGAGAACCTCAGCAGCCCTCGATCGCCCTGCGATGTCGTGGACCACCACCGAAAAGATGCGAATCTCTAGGCCATCGTCTGGCAAGCGGATAAAGATCATGGTCGAACCAGCCCTGACGGCAAAATCTCCATCGTGGTCTTTCAAAGGAGGTTGACCGAAAATCTCGGAAAGCTCCTCAGCGACCGCCGAAGCCAATTCAGCTGAAGAACCATAAGTGATCGCAGCATAGGATTGGGCCAGGACTTCCTCACCATGGAGTCCTTCATGGACCACCGGCTCAGTGAGGACATCCTCAAGGACATTCGAATGAAGAAAGACCGGGTGTTCCAAGGAGAACACTTCGCGGAGCACCTCAACGCTAGCCACAGCGAGTCGTTGGGTTTGCTCCTGAGATTCTTGGCAAACATAACCGGTCGTGGCTTTCTTCCATCCTTGGTTATTCCACAGTTTTTCATCGCGCGATTGCGGCAGTTGACTCAACACCTCGTCCTCGATGAGTGCAGTGATGGTCCCAGGACTATCGCATGTAAAGGTGACATATGGTTGAGCCTCTTCACCCTGAGATGACCGAAGGACGAAGGCTTCGGTTTCATCCATCATCGAGAGGACATCGGCTAAGCGTACGGAAAATTTTTTCCATGCTTTGTTCACCGAGTCATTGAAGTTGAACTCATCTGTCATTGATTCTCACGCTAGCACGACTCATCAGCCATTGGTAGCTCTGTGCCACACAGACAGAATCTGCCTGCCAGAAAAGATTCCTTGGTTTAACTGCACCCTGATGTCGCACCACAGCCTTCGCAGACGTGGCAGGACCCTGCTGGGCGCATCTTTGTTCCACAGGTCATACACAGAGGCGAATCCACTGAAATCCCCTTGTTTTCTAGTAATTCTGCAGTGACATGGGAATCAATGAGAGCTGGTTGACGAGCCCCGGGGCCATCAATGGACAGGTTGTCAGCTTCATCATTGCGCAGAGTAACAGAATCGAGAAGTTGTGTTTCTTCTTCCTCACTGAGATAGGAGCCAGTGTCCACATAACGTGCACGTTCAGCGGCTGTGTAGACGCCTAATTCTGATCTCTCATCAAAGTCCAGATAGTCCAAGGCAAGCCTGCGGAAGACATAGTCCATGATTGATTGTGCCAAACGAATATCAGCATCATCGGTCATTCCAGCAGGTTCGAACTTCAGATTAGTGAACTTCTGAACGAATGACTCCAGCGGTACGCCGTACTGTAAGCCAATAGAGACAGCAATAGAGAAGGCATCCATGACACCTGAGAGAGTCGAACCCTGTTTACCGAGTTTGAGGAAGATCTCCCCCAGCTGATTGTCATCATAGGCGCCCGAAGTCATGTACCCCTCAGCCTCACCGACTTTGAACCGGGTCGTTCGTCCCAGACGAGACTTCGGCAAACGTCGGCGCTGTGGTCGGTATTCGGGCGCGGCTTTGGGTGCATCTGGAGTTTTCTTCGCACTCGACAGTGGCTGGCCAACCTTGCAGTTATCCCGATAGATGGCAATTGCTTTGAGGCCGAGACGCCACCCCTCCATATAGATATCTGCAATATCATCCACGGTCGCTGTTTCCGGAAGGTTGACTGTCTTAGAGATTGCGCCAGATATAAAGGGCTGGACTGCTGCCATCATTTTGATGTGTCCCATGGGTCCAATGGAGCGTACCCCCACGGCACAATCGAAAACTGGATAATGGTCCTGTTTGAGTTCCGGAGCATCCACAACGTGTCCATGTTCCGAAATGTATTCGACGATTGCTTGTGTCGCTGCCGGGGAATACCCTAGATTTTTCAAAGCTCGATTCACTGTCGAGTTAACAATCTGCATCGATGATCCGTCAACCATTTTCTTGTGTTTCACCAAAGCGAAGTCCGGCTCCACACCAGTAGTATCGCAATCCATCATGAACCCAATGGTTCCTGTGGGGGCAAGAACGGATGCTTGCGAATTGCGGAAACCTGTTGCCTTGCCCATCTCAATAGCCTTCTCCCATTGGGTCAGGGCTGCTTCGTTCACCTCACATGCTGCCGTAGAGTCCGCCACCACATAGTCACGATTTGCCCTGTGATGCTTCTCCATCACACCGAGATGTTCAACAGCATTAATCTCGTATCCGTCATAGGGGCCGACAATACTCGCCATTTCTGCACTTCGACGGTAGGCAGTTCCAGACATGAGCGAGGTGATTGCTGCCGCTAAACTCCGCCCCTCGTCAGAGTCATAGGGAAGACCCACTGCCATGAGAAGTGCCCCCAAATTGGCGTATCCTATTCCCAGTTGGCGGAACTGGCGAGTGTTCTCCCCAATAGCTTCGGTGGGAAAATCAGCAAAACAGATCGAAATATCCATCGCAGTGACAACCAATTCAACGGCTGCGATAAACCTGTCGCATTGAAAACGATCATCACTATCTAAGAAGCTCAAGAGATTGATCGATGCAAGATTGCATGAGGAATTGTCCACAGACATGTATTCACTGCAGGGGTTGGATGCTGTGATCGGTCCAGAATTGGGGATGGTATGCCAGGCATTGATGGTGTCGTCGTACTGGATCCCGGGGTCGGCGCATTGCCAAGCAGCACCAGCAATCTGCTTGAAGAGCTCTTTTGCTTTCACTTCTTTGACTGTTTGTCCGTCGAGGCGAGCTCGCAGAGGGAAGTCTGCATTGATTTCCACAGCTCTCATGAAGGCATCTGAAACACGTACCGAGTTATTTGCATTTTGGTACTGCACGGAGGAGATATCTGAACCACCGAGATCCATATCAAACCCGGCATCGCGAAGGGCGCGAATCTTGTCTTCTTCCCGGGCTTTCGTGGCAACAAATTCTTCAATATCTGGGTGGTCAACATCGAGAATCACCATCTTGGCTGCACGCCTGGTTGCTCCCCCTGATTTGATTGTTCCAGCCGAGGCATCTGCCCCGCGCATGAAACTCACTGGTCCGGAGGCCGCACCACCTGAGGAGAGCAATTCCTTGCTGGAGCGAATCTTTGAGAGATTAACTCCAGCCCCAGAACCGCCCTTAAAAATGAAACCCTCGTCGCGATACCAGGTCAGGATCGATTCGATGGAATCATCGACACTCAAGATGAAACAAGCTGACACCTGCTGAGGTGCGCTAGTGCCCACATTGAACCACACAGGCGAATTGAAACTGAACATCTGATGGACAAGCATCCACGTCAACTCGTCGGCAAAGATCTCACCGTCCTCACGGGAGGAAAAATAGTGATTTTCTTCACCAGCTTGCCTATAGGTCGATACAACCCGGTCGATGAGTGTTTTCAGACTCGCCTCTCGCTCAGGTGATCCAAGAGCGCCGCGAAAGTACTTGGTGGCCACAATGGTTGAAGCATTGACACTCCAAAAGTCAGGGAATTCAACACCGGTTTGGCTGAAAACTGTTTCACCGGTTTTCCAATTCTTTTGGACCACGTCTCTTGTGCTCCAGGTGACCTCATCGTAGGGGTGTATCCCCGCTGTGGAGAACACGCGGGTTAACTGAAGTCCTTGCCTGGTGGCAACGAGGGTGTCGGACATGTCCGTGACCTTTCTTTGGGTGGTGGGTAGTTAGGAGGCGACGAGTTGGCCTCGAAGTTCAGCGATTCCTGACTCAAAATCCTCTAAAGAGCCATAGTTTTCATAAACTGACGCAAAGCGGAGGTAGACGACTTCATCGAGTTCCCTCAGCGGCTCCAAGATAGCTAATCCAATGTCTTGGGTGGGTACTTCTGCTAAGGCCAATGAACGAAGAGAACCCTCGACTTGTTGGCCGAGTTTGGCTAAATCATCTTCAGACACTGGACGGCCTTTACATGCTTTACGTACCCCTTGAATCACTTTGTCGCGTTGGAAAGGCTCAACAACACCATTGCGTTTCACTACTGTTAATTGGATCTGTTCTACTGTGGTAAATCGCCTCTCGCACTGCGGGCACATCCGGCGACGACGAATAGAGGAACCGTCGTCAGCTACTCGCGAATCATTCACGCGAGAATCCGGATTTTTGCAGTACGGACAGTGCATTTCTCTTCTCCAAGGGATTAATATGGTTCCAGCAGTATCCACTATAGATAGTTAAATCACAACAATGTAACCACTAGATGTGGTGATTCTACACGGTGCGACCCCCTGGTCAACTACCTTCAGGAACTTTATACAACAAGCCTCATGAACCGTCGAGGAAACAGGCAAGTCACTGCGGAAAACCCATGGCGATCACCAGAATTTCTCGGCGTGTCTCAGTCCATTCCACTGAGACATAACCGTGACACGCCGAGGTGAAGAAGTGTACTCATCCACGAAAAATATTCCCCTAAGGCAAGGGAGTATTGGGAATAGAGAGGAAACCGACCACCATTGCCCACGACAAAGTGACGACGAAGAGACAAGCGGACGCCAACTCAGCCATGATTTTCGCTCGAGTACGTGTATACGCCCTGTTCATGGCTCGCCCATAGATCTGTCGTTGAAGGTGGGGTGAGGTTTCCCCATCGTGAACCACATGTAGATGGTTTCGAACACCAGCAGGTGGATACATGACTTCTAGTGCACTCATGGTTACATCCTTTCGTACGTCTGTTCGACTCATTCTTCTCCAGTTGTTGAGATTCATCGTACATTTGTTCGTTTTCGGCGTGTCGTACTGCTGAGTTAACACCAGCAATCCGACAAATATTCAGCCACGCTCGAACAAATGTTTGGTCGAAGAGGCGAAATGGGTTAGTCTGGCAAGCATGGAATCTTCGACCAATGCCCAGACTGCTACGGTCTTTCACTCAAATATTTCTGAGATGCCCGATGGCCCACCGGATACCGATGGCTTAACCTTGCGTCAACGCCGGATTTTAGAAGTGATACAGAGCTCATCGTTAACACGCGGCTATCCCCCCACGGTGAGAGAAATCTGTGAAGAAGTGGGGCTCAACTCCCCCTCCTCAGTCGCACATCAATTGCGCAATCTGGAGGCCAGAGGATTCATTCGTCGCAATCCCAACAAACCAAGAGCCCTGGAAGTGCTCCTTCCCAGCCCAGTCGAGACACTAGCTCCTGATCTTGATGATGAGGCTGTATACGTTCCACTCCTAGGAAGAATCGCCGCAGGAACACCCATCTTGGCCGAAGAGCACTTGGAAGATACATTCGTCCTCCCCCACCAGTTGGTGGGCTCAGGGAAACTCTTCATGGTCGAAGTTCACGGAGATTCCATGATCGAAGCAGCCATTTGTGATGGTGATTTTGTCGTCGTACGCCAACAACCCACTGCCGAGAATGGGGAAATTGTCGCAGCACTACTGGGAGAAGAAGCAACAGTCAAGGTGCTGAAACGTACCCCCGGCCAAGTGTGGTTACTGCCACAAAATCGACTCTATTCCCCCATTGATGGCAATGAGGCAACAATTCTCGGAAAAGTCGTCAGCGTTTTACGTCGAGTCTAAATCGACAATTGGCTCCAAGAAGCGCGAGAGGGTCGTTTGGTGTCCCCTCATAATTCTCGACCATGACAGTCGCAGACCCTGGCGTGCCCGAGTCACCCCCACATAGAGCAACCTCTTTTCTTCAGCGATTGCCGCAGAGCTGGTAGCTAACGGATGGGGAAGACAACCCTCCTGAAGTCCACACAAGGCTACTACGAGCCATTCCATGCCTTTCGATGCATGCAAGGTTCCTATTCGGACACCTGGACGATTGTCGAGATTGTCAGAATTGATGAACACAAAAGGAATAGCTTCCTGACCAAGATACTTACCGATCTCCTCAACCTGTGCATGGGTGCGAAACAGCACCGCCATGTCGTGATAGTCCACTCCATGTTGATGGTGAGACTTCAACCACACAGCTGTAGCAGTGAGTTCTTCACCAGTATCACGGTGAGCAGAGAATTCGACCTCATCCCCAGAGGGGTTCTGTGCTTGGAGTTGAATTCCGGTTGTCAATCGGTTAGCCAAGGCGAGGATCTCAGGAGTCGAACGATAGTTGTTCGTCAACGTGAAACAACGTGCGGAATCATGATGGGGGCCAAAGTTCTCCAGATAAATAGATCGAGAACCAGCAAAATGGTGGATGGTCTGTGCTGGGTCCCCTACCACACACACATCATCTCGATCCCCTAGCCACAGGTCAACTAATCGAGCCTGAATGGGAGAAATGTCTTGATACTCGTCAAAGTACAGGTGACGATAGGTGTGGCGGACCTGGCGAGTGATGTCCTCATGTGCGGAGAGCAGAGCCACTGCACACAGCAAGAGATCATCATAATCGATGACCCGCGCACCTTGCTTAGCTTCCTCGTAGGCTTCCATCACATCGCATACTTCCTGAGGATCAAGGCGAGTGATCGTGCGATGTTCTCGTTGGGCATGGTCGAGGTAGTCTTCGATGAGGACATTGTTTTGTTTCGTCCACGATATTTCCAGATCTATTTCCGCAAGGACCCCGCTGCTACTTGGTAGGCCCAAGCGCTGGCATGCATCCTTCAGCAGATCGGATCGATGGTCAATCAAAGCCGGTAGAGCTGCGTTGTAAGCCTGTGGCCAAAAGTATTGTGCTTGCCGCAGAGCTGCAGAATGGAAGGTACGCGTCTGTACCTGTGCAACTCCCAATGATTCCAGACGCTGTCGTAGTTCCTTAGCTGCACTCGTGGTAAAAGTAACCGCTAATGTTGCTCCAGGCTCGATCAAACCTTGGTGTGCCCCATATGTTATGCGCCTGGTCAGTGTCCGGGTTTTGCCCGTTCCTGCACCAGCAATGACCCCAACTGGCACGCCGAGAGTCTCAACGACCTGACGTTGATCATCATCCAAGTCGTTCACGATGTCTTCGAGGTTCACACCCCTACCCTGCCATGAGACACTGACAAACTTCTTCCCACCTTTCATTGTGGGCAATACTGCACACCTATCGGCGAATGGGTTAACGTGGACACTGTGATTCGTTACAGCGCGTCCATGGTGGAAACCTTGGCGGACAACCTCAGTCAAGAGTTGTCATTGGTACGCGCAGATCCACTCCAACCTATCTTGATCATCACACGCTCGGGAGGACTCCAACGCTGGTTGAAACAGCGACTAGCTACCCACCTCGGAACCTCAGGTTATGGTGACGGTGTGACCGCAGGGATCGACTGTCGAACTCTGAGCCACTACGAAACCCAACTTCGCGGGGAAGAATCCGCGTGGTCCTGGCCTTTGATGACCTCAGATATCCTCACATGTCTTGATGAGCTTCGCGATCATAAAGATTTTGCCCAGGTGAATAGCTACCTTTCTGGGGCATCCCAGCGCCCACTTCGACACAAGAGTTTCGCAGAAGCCACAGCACAAAGGTTTTCACGTTATGTGACCTGGAACTTTGACACACTTCAACATTGGTTGAGCGGAGAATTCGTGACCGATGATGGTTCGCCTCTGGCGGACAACCATCGCTGGCAAGCAGTGTTGTGGAATCACCTGTGTATGATGCGAAGTTCCTCCCCCGAACAAGATCGTGATCTGGTGTGCCACACAGCACAACAAGTTGCCGTCTCTTATGCCCACATTGCCTTGTTTTGCCCATCACAGATCACTGACTTCCAGGCGCAGCTCCTGCGTACCATGGATGAAGTTCACCCACTTCACGTGTCGAGTCTGACCCCTGCTCAATCCCCGCGCTTAGAACTCCACCACATCATCACCGGTTTCACTGGGGCCTCTCTACTCGTTGATGACACCCTTAACAGTATTGAACCGCACGTCAATATCCTGGACGATCCCGCCAGGAGCCACACTCTTTTAACTGGAGTGCAGCTGGCGATGAGCGGTGGGGAAACAACAGCTGAACTCGATGATTCCCTGCAGATTCACACTGGTTATTCCGACCATGTGGGAGAGATCCTTTCTGATCTTGTCGTGGGCCTGCTCAATGATGATCCCACCTTGGAACCTAAAGATATTCTCATCGTCGCTGATCGCATGGAAGACAATCACGGCCAACTTTCAGCCCTGTTTAGCCACGACGAATCCCTTGATGCTCATCCTCGCCACCGTGTGCGTGGATCCCTGCCTGCACCCCCAGGAGGTGATCCCAGTAGTGAACTCATTGCACACCTGTTCTCCCTGATCAATTCTCGAGCAACTGCTGAAGACCTGATAACACTGTGCAGTTCTGCTTTGATCATGGAACACTTCGGATTGACCGCCACAGATCTGGAAAGAATCACTAACCTCGTCACTGCCTCTGGAATCCGATGGGGTGTCAATGCTGAGCATCGCCGTACTCACCATATGCACGACTTCCCTCACAACACCTGGATGGCTGGTCTGAGTCGAATGGTACTCGGAGTTGGGGTTTCAGAAGATGACATGACATGGCGTGGAAGTGTACTACCCCACGATGTGGTCGATTCTGAAACTATTCGCCTCGTTGAAACCCTAGGAATCCTGATCACCCACGTCCGTGATTGCGTGACCACCTGGTGTACGCCTGCCACCTATCACCAGTGGGCGGGGCGTCTTCGAGAAAGCCTCCACACACTCACCAACCCAGGCCCATGTCTGAGCCTCAATATTGCCAACACCTGGGAGTCAAACACCACAGACCTCATGAGTTGTGCGGAAGCTGAATCAGACTTTCACCGCTTGGTGGCCTCATCGAGGAAGGAACCACTCTTCCTCAATGGAAACCTCGCTATCGCACCCTTGCAGGCGATGTCGGGTGTACCTTTTCGGGTCATTATTGTGTACGGACTTGAGGCAGAATCATTTCCCCGACATCTGAACATGGATGGGGACGATCCACTGGGTGTACACCCGGGTCATCACCCTCGAAATATAGACCATCAAATATTCGCGGATCTGCTACGGTCAGCACGAGACAAACTCATCATTGTGCGCAATGGGTTCGACACTTTCACGATGCATCCGCGCCCCACACCCAGTGTTGAACGATTCCTCACCTTAGTCGTTGAATCGTTGACCAATGACCACCGGTCGGCCTCACACATGGAGGTCGATCACTGCCTGCCACGAACAACACACCCCACACCGAGTATCGATAGTGTTCCACGAGTCAGTCTTGCTAAAGTCCAGTCTCGTACCACCCCGAGCGCTGAGCCCCTGCTTGCAGAGGTCACCCTCACGGCACTGAGTCACCATTTCGCCAATCCAGGAGCATCATGGCTTCGGCGCTACGGCGGTATCACAGGATCCTCTCTGGAAGAACCCGAAGGGCTCCCAACAACAATTCCACTGAGCTTGTCTGCACTCGATCGCTGGGCGGTCGTCAACCGGAGTCTGACCGCCTTGTTGGCCGGGCACGACCCCAGCGCCATCCTGGAAGCAGAAATGCGCCGAGGGACCCTTCCCCCTGGGCCTGAGGGGATCACCCTGGGACAGCAAGGGGTGAAGCAAGCCTCCAGGATTTTTAGTCAAGCTCAGCGGTACCTATCATCCCAGGTCTCGTGGAGGAATATCACATGGGAGTTCCCCAGTGGCATCCTCATCGGTTCTGTGACAGTCCATGGCGACATGGTCGTTGATGTACAAGCAGGAACAGTACGCCCACACCACCACATCGCCGCCTGGATTACCTTGCTCAGCCTCAAGGTCACCCACCCAGATATACCCTGGACTGCGATGTTGATTGGTCCGCAAACACTGAGGCTCACCACACCTTCAGTCGAGCAATGCGAGCAGCATCTGACGTATCTAGTCGAGTTGTATGTTCGTACAGGCCACCTCCCTATGCCACTACCTGCAGAACCTAGTGCGCTCTTCGCTCGCTATTCATCTCGAGGTTTGGCCATCCCTCACACATCTCTTGATGATCGCTTATCCCGACTGTGGGCCCGCGACCCTTCATGGTCCTATTTGTGGGCCACTCCGCAAGAAATGAAAGCAGAACCACCTCTGGATGGTGATACCCGAGGTAAGCCGTTGTTCGATTCACGCTTTGAAACCCTTGCTCATGAGGTGTACTCCCCGTTAATCGAGGCAGGAGGTGGCTCATGACCATTCCGCACGTACTCCCCGGGCCTGGCACCACGATTGCTATAGAAGCTAGTGCCGGAACGGGTAAGACTTGGACGATCTCTCACCTGGTAGCTCGATTTATTGCAGAAACAGAGATGTCCATCACTCAAATTGCTATCGTCACCTTCTCGGTTGCTTCCACCTGCGAAGTCAGGCAACGAACTCAAGCTCACCTAGCGGACACTGCACGAATCTTGGCCCTGGACACTCCCCCACCTGTTGGGAGCGAATTGTGGTGTGAGAACCCCCAGATCCGCAGCCTTCGTCTGGGCCGCATCAAACAAGCCCTCGAAGACTTTGATACCGCCCCCATCATGACCACCCACAGTTTCTGTGACCACTTGCTCACACTGCTAGGAATACTAGCCGACCATGATCCTAGTGACCGTCTCAAACCTAACCTTCACGACCACATCACCAACGCTACCAGTGATCACTACCTGCTCTCTCGCAGTTCTGGTGACCCACCTCAGAGCTATGAGCAGGCACTGATGTGGAGTAAAGAAGCTGTGCTTGCACCCCACGTGCGGCTTTCTCCAGACAATCACCCAGCCACCGATTTTGCCCAGAGTGTACGACAGTTAGTTGATGAAGCCAAGAGGCGCGCAGGGCTCTACACCTTTGACGACATGCTCCTGCGATGTCGGGATGCTTTGGTGGGTGACTACTCTCACCAAGCGCGCCAAAGACTGTGCGCCACCTATCCTGTACTCCTGGTTGATGAGTTTCAAGACACCGACACTTTGCAATGGGAAATCATCGAAGCCGGGTTTGTCGGCCGATCGAGCGTTGTCCTCATCGGAGACCCAAAACAATCCATCTATGGTTTTCGAGGGACAGATGTCCAAGCTTATCTGCAAGCCACTGATGGGTTAGCAAGGACTACCTTGAACACGAATTATCGTAGTTCTCCTGCAGTGGTGGAAGCGGTGGGGAACTTGGTCAAAGGAACTCAACTTGGTGACGAGCGAATCACAGTCACACCAGTCGATAGCCACCCGAACACCCCTGCTCTCATCGCTGACTCACCATGGGATAGGCCTGTGCGCCTGCGGATCCCGGATGATCTCACTGAACGCTCAGTGGCCGAGGCGCGGGCCCTCATTGATCAGGATATCGTCTGTGATCTCACGGACCTGTTGAACTCATCCCCCCACTATCAACCTTCTCCCACGTCAGCTCCTCGCCGGTTGCGCCCTGGTGACATTGCTATTCTCATTTCGACCAATAAGCGCGGGATCACGATAGTGGATCGGCTCATGGAGCAGGGAATTCCTGCGGTGCTTCTGGGAAGTTCAACAGTGTTTAATACTGACAGCTCTCGTGACTGGCTCCTGCTTCTTCGAGCATTGACCGATGGAACCCTTGTTCACATGAAAGCTGCCAGTTTGACGAGTCTCATCGGATGGGAACTTGCTGATCTGGTTGAAGCTTCTCCGTCCAAGCTCTCCAACCTCGTCACGCAACTCAGACACTTGGCACACATCTTGGACACTGGTGGAGCCCTAGGTGTCTTCGAGTGGCTTATGGATCAAGGCGACCTTAGCCAGCGATTGGGAGCCGATGTTGTCGGGGAACGCCAACTCATCGACCTTGGCCATCTTGCACAGTTACTTGACCAACCACATCCTGGATTCTCCTGTCGACGCAATTGGTTACTCCACCAACGCCATGCGATCTCAACCCGCGATGAAGCTGGTCGACGCCTGCCGATTCGAAGCGATGCCGTACGCATCATGACGATCCATCAATCCAAGGGGCTACAGTTCCCAATCGTCTATCTCCCAGAACTCGGCGATCGCCACCTGAGAGATACCAGCAACAGTCCTGTTCTCAGCCACGATGATTCCCGTGGGCGCGTCCTCGACCTGGGGGTAGATAACTCCACCAAAGATATTCATCGCCGGGCTCGCGAAGAGGACTCCCAAGAATCACTTCGAAAAGCATATGTCGGTTTGACTCGTGGATGTACCCAAGTCACATCATGGTGGGTGCCAACAAAAATGAATACAGCGCCATCGGCCTTACATCGCTTCCTCTTTTCTGATTCTGCAATCCCACCTGACTCGATTGCGGTGGAAGTGTGTGACCCGCACAATCTCACTATCTCTGGTGTACATGTGGAAACCATGGAGCCTTCACCAGTCACACCCTCGTTGAAGGTCATTGTGGCTGGCGGATCAATACCACACCCGCCCAGACCTGAGCTCCATCGACCCGTCGACATGTCCTGGAGGCGTACATCATTCTCTTCGCTGACCGCAGACATTCCCCACCATTTCCCCTCTCTTTCCCCAGAATCAACCTCGCTATCGCAACCAGATGAAGAACTTGACCAGCTTTCTCCCATGGCCCACATGCCTGGTGGTGTGGGATTCGGGTCACTGGTTCACGCTGTGTTTGAGTACAGTCAACCAGGTGAGGACCTGCACGGACTTATTGAGTCAAACATGGCCCAGTTGGACTTGAGCGGATTTTCTGCAGATGAATTAGCCGAAGCCCTGAAACCAGGACTCGCCACACCACTGGGAGAGATAGCTGATGGGTTATCCTTGAGCGATATCCCACCTCAAGACCGTCTGGCTGAAATGGAATTCGAGATGGCCCTTGCTCATGGTGCCACCGGCAGTACGGCCAAACATCTCGCAGCGCTATGTCGATTGCACATGACAGATTTTGCAGATCTGGCCCCCTATGTGGACGTACTTGAAACACTCTCCGATCAACGAGAACTCAGGGGGTATCTCACTGGATCCATTGATGCTGTGGTGAGAATCAACAACCGTTATCTCATCATGGACTACAAAACCAATCATTTGGGGGATGTTGATTCACCACTAACCTTGAGGTCCTACACCCGTGAATCGATGGCAGAAGCCATGATCTCCTCCCACTATCCTCTACAAGCTCTGCTCTATCAAGTGGCCTTGCATCGTTTCTTGCGTGGACGAATCGACAACTATGACGCAGCTGTTCACCTCGGTGGTGTTGCCTATCTCTTTGTCCGAGGGATGGCCGGGCCAACCACCCCAATTCGAAACGGAACCACCTGTGGGGTATTCACCTGGCATCCCAGCACACAACTAATAATGGACATCTCTGATCTTCTCTCGGGGGTGACACCATGACATCCCCACTCGACAAAGGTATTGATGCCCACATTTTCACTGCCGCCACGCTCCGTTTGGCTCGGCATCTGTGTTTCCTCTACTCAGAGGAGCGCGAAGGGGTGACCTTAGCTACCGCTTGTGCACTCGGTGCACTCCAAGCAGGATCAGTGTGCTTCGATCTGGAGCATCCTGAACTCCTCCACCAGCACCAGGATGTGGAAATGACATGGCCACAGGTCGATGAGTGGAGAGAAGAATTGCTGTCCTCACCCATGGTTGCCACCTCTCCTGTTTCAACCCCTGGTGGACTGGTGATGGAATCCACCTTGATCTATGTGCGTCGATATTGGCAGGCTCAAGAATCTATTGCGCAGTGGATCACCAGGCGGTCCTCTTCCCCATCGATGACGCCGACCCCAGGTGTGGAGCTCTTCTTCTCAGGGAAGTTCCTTCCGCAGCGAGAGGCAGGAATCATTGCGACCCAGACCCGATTCTGCGTACTAGCTGGAGGTCCAGGGACTGGGAAAACCACTACTGTGGCGCGGATCCTTGCGGCAATCACCCACGAGCAGGGCAGTAAACAGCGCGTGATTCTGTGCGCTCCAACCGGGCGAGCAGCGGCACGTCTTGAACAAGCAGTACGGGAGAATCTAGAAGCCTGCCAGGAGCTAGGAGGCTGTGCAATCCACTGTGAATCAGGCACTATCCATCGCATCCTGGGACTCAACTTCTGGGGATCACTGGCCCACACTGCACTCAACCCCATTCCCGCTGACATCATTGTCGTCGATGAAGCCTCCATGCTGTCTTTGCACATGATGACACTCTTATTAGCTGCCACCAGTGAATCAACGCGTTTAATCTTGGTGGGTGATCCCGATCAATTGACCTCTGTTGACGCTGGTGCAGTCTTGGCAGACATCGCCTCGGAAGACACCGTAACTCCGGTCGCACGACTATCGACCACTTTTCGCTTTTCTGGGGCCATAGCCAGTCTGGCTGAAGCCATCCGCAGAGGTCAAACCGACATCGCTCTCCACATCTTGGCTACCAATGGCGATACCATAGAGTGGGTGGATGACGATTCAGACTTCAGGTATGGTCAGGCGTCAACCCTTGAATCCTTGAGGGACGATATTCTCGCCCAGCAAAGGGATCTCATCACCTTCTGTGAACAAGGAGACATCGCCGCGGGGTTAGCCTCTCTCGACTCCCATCGGCTCTTGCTTGCCCATCGCCATGGACCATTCGGGGTGAACAGATGGACCTTGGAAGTACGCCAGTGGTTGAGTGACTCTTTCTCAAGGTCTACATTCTTTTCCCCATGGTATGTCGGCATGCCCATGCTGGTCACCCGCAATGACGAAATTATCAATGTTTACAACGGTGATTCTGGGGTAGTTGTTTCGGACAACCAGGAACCCTCGTTGGCTGTTGGTGACTCCCGCAATTTTCATAAAGTATCCCTGGCTATGATCCCATCAAGCGAACCTCTCTATTGTTCGACGATCCATAAGGCTCAAGGAAGCCAATTCGGTACAGTGAGTGTCCTGTTGGGGGCTTCGTCATCAACATTTCTTTCACGAGAGTTGCTCTATACAGCTGTCACTCGTGCGAGGAAACGGTTAAGGATTATCGGATCAGCCGAAACCCTGAGCAGAGCTATCAATTCTCCAGCGCTGAGGGCCTCCGGTCTTGCAGAAAAACTCCGTCGCCACCAAGATGAAGAAGCCCACTAGGGATGGCGTACTGTTGACTTCTTTTTCTTGGTTATTGGCAAAGTAACCAAGTATTGATGCAATGCACACCCTGCCGTTTGGTGGGGTGTGCATCTTTTAACGATTGTAGGATTTTGCACACCCCTGACGGGACCCCTCAGTTTGGCCCACTTGCTGTAGTTTACGAACAACCTGTTCAGGTGAATGCTTTCTGCCCTTCATGGTGAGCCTTCCTTCTTCCCAGTCTCCCGGGTATAAGACTCTCATAACAAGCGGACCGAAAAAACAGGGTCAGGTCAGAAAAACTGTGGTTGTCGGTTATCGACAAGATCACGGTCGGCAGGGACGGCATTATGGTATTCCGTTTCCGAAACGGTGCAGAAATAGCAGCATAAAATGGGATTGTTCAACGGCTCGCTTCGGCGGGCTGTTTTTATCGCTTTGATTTTCCTCTTTTCCGATAATGCACAGAGTTGTACTTAACCGCTCTTTGCATTTCACTTAAAAATCCACTCGGATTCCGGCTTTGCCTTGTGCGTGTATTTTAACCATGTAATATATTGCTTTCGATATTTCATCAATCGAATAAACACGGTCAATAAATGGTTTGAGTTTGCCAGCTTCAGCGACTTCTTTTAGGTATGGTAAGGGGTTCTTTTTTGCCGCTTCATTATATAGCACATATTCTGC
>WRIJ01000002.1 GCA_009782785.1 Propionibacteriaceae bacterium
GGAAAAGGGCGGTTTTAAGCAAATCTTTCAGTTCCTCATCGGTAGGATAACGCTACGAGAGAAAGACTCCCCCTTCAATCACGTCGCCTTCTTCGGCGTGGCATCATCACACCCACAAAGAATTCTCGACTAATTCGTTCAAACTTTATGTGGCGCGACAAGGGGAAATGTGAGGCTGGCGAAGAGCTCAAGGAACTCTCAACCCTCAGTCAAGGTTCACCTTCGGGCCATGGAATCCACTAGTGATAGGACTGGTCGAGACCGACCTGTAAGAGGGCTGCATGTGCTTGTGCAACCACCTCAGCAATCTCCAAGGTAGCTCGCTTGGCTATGTCGGGTTTGCGGGCATAGGTGGCAGCTGCAGCAAGAATGAGTTCCACCTCGTGATCAGCTGCGGCTTTAATAACTCGTAGTTGCCTGGCTTCTATTCCCAGTGGAGCAACCTTGACTGCCACAATGGCCAAGGTGAGAGCCTCCCACCCATAATAAGAGGTTCCACGACGAAGGCGAATGATGCCCTGTCTCTCCAATTCGATTAATGTCGCTTCAGGCATGTGGGAGCGCTCTAAGAGTTCTTCCCGCGATATTCGGATCGGGGGTTGATGGACAGCTTGGACAGTGTCGGACCCGCTCGGTGGTGGAGGATTCACTGGTTCAAGTGGAGCTGGTTCTATTCCCTGATCAATGAGGTCGAGGTTCTCTTTGATGACTTTCAGTGGGAGATAGTGGTTCTGCTGGGCGGAGAGGATATACCGCAGTCTCTCAATATCCTGTTTGGAGAATCGTCGAAAACTCGAGTCAGCGCGTTCTGGGGTGAGTAACCCCTCAGTTTCCCAATACCGGACCTTGGAAATGGAAATGTCAGGATACTCAGCTTTGAGTATCTCGACGACTTTTCCGATCGCAAGCCCTGAACTAGCCATTACTCAATCCCGGTGGAGCCTAGGAAAATGATCATCTTGAATTTCCCGATCTGAACCTCTTCACCATTGTTCAACACCAGGGGTTCTTGGAGCAGTTCTCGCCGCACATAGGTTCCGTTGAGAGAACCCAGATCTTCAATAGTGACCTCGTAGTTATCAATCGTGAAGGCGGCATGAGCCCGCGACACTGTGATGTCGTCCAGGAAGATATCGGAGGCCGGATCACGCCCGGCAATGGTTCGTGGTTCATTGAGTAGGAAACGTGCACCGGTGGCAGGCCCGCGAAGGACAATGAGCAAAGCCGAACCCGCCGGTAGTTCTTCGATAGCAGCAATGTCGTCACTACTGAGCTCATTGGTTAAAGTAGTGTCCTCCAGAACACCGAGGGTTGTGGTGGATTCATTCGTGAGGATCTTTTCACCACATTGGGAGCAGAAGCGCGCATCGTCTTCTGTGTGATTCCCACAAGCTGGGCAGATCAGCATCAGTACTCCTTAAGGTCTACTTCAGGTGTTCATCATACGCCTGACGATCGAGCAAGGTATCGATTTGAGCCGTGTCGGACATATCAATCTCAAAGAGCCACCCTGCCTGCCATGGATCATCATTGACGAGATCTGGGTTGGTGGCTGCGTCATTATTGACTGTCACTACCACTCCATCGAGGGGAGAGAATACCTCGGAGACAGCCTTCGTAGACTCAACCTCAGCTACGACCTCACCTTGAGATACCTGCTGGCCCACTGTGGGCAATGACACGAAAACAATTCCATGGAGGGATTCCACCGCGTAGCTGGTGATACCCACGCGGGCGATTGATCCCTGGATGGATGAGACCCACTCATGGTCTTTCGTAAACTTCAACTGGTCGGACATCTCACTCCTTTGTTCGGTCTTGACTCATTCTGCCACGAACTGCATGGCCAGGGGTGGAGTACGGCGCAAAAAGGACACTCCTTGGAACATGTAAAGGATTCCAGCCCACCAGTAGAAGAAGGCTCCCCACAGCACCACCGCCCACCCGAATATCCCAAAGACATGGGCCCCCGAGAAGACCTGCTCCCCCAACAGGACAAAGGGAAAGGCGTAAAGCAAGCAGAAGGTAGCGATTTTCCCCAAGAAATGAACAGGAAGGGAAGCAAAACCTCTCGACCTGAGCGATGGGATCAAGGTTGCCAGCATCACGTCACGAGCAACCAGGACAATGACCAGGATCCACGGAAGAACTCCCCTACTGGCCAGGCCACAGATGATGGCCAGGATATAGAGCCGATCGGCTATCGGATCAAGAACCTGACCCAGACGAGAGACTTGATGCCAGGAGCGTGCCAGATATCCATCGAGAAAATCGGTGATTCCTGCGATAGCTAAAATAGAGATAGCCAGGATATCCGCTTTGAGAACAAGCAGGCACCATAAAAAGACGGGAATTCCCGCCAGACGTACGAAACTCAAGATATTGGGAACAGTAAGAACTCGGGTGGTGTCATATCCTGGGGCCACCTCGGGAGCTGGGAGGGTCTGGGTCACTGTTGCCCCCACTGCTGGGCTAGTGCATCGCGTGTTTGGGGTAGTAATTGCGACAGTGCCTTGGTCTGAGCGATGATCGGAAAGAAGTTCGCATCACCATTCCACCTGGGGACAACATGCTGGTGAACATGCTCCACTATTCCAGCTCCTCCAGCGACACCTTGGTTCATGCCGATGTTGAACCCTGTTGCTCGGTAGACAGCCTCCAGTGTTGTCATCGCCTGCCGGGTGAGATGAGCCATCTCTGTGACCTCCTCCATATTGAGATCAGTGTAGTAGGCAACATGGCGATAGGGGCACACCAGGACATGTCCTGAGTTGTAGGGGTAGAGATTCAACACCACATAGCAGGTTTCCCCTCGGGTGACCACGAGTGTTTCCTCCTGGTCAAGTTCAGGAGCCTCACAAAAAGGACAAGATCGGACTGGGCCACGATGAGAGGCAACATAGGCCATCCGGTGGGGGGTCCACAGGCGTTGAAACCCATCGGGGGCTCCCACCATATCTTCGGCAGGAAAAACCTCTGGCTGAGTCATCAGGTCCTCTTAGAAATCGCATCGATGATTTCTTTGATGGCTTCAGCGATGGGAACACCATTCTTCTGGGTGCCATCTCGATACCTGAAAGAAACCGCCTGGTTGGCCTCATCTTCTGCTCCAGCAATCAAAATGAAAGGAACCTTGGCCTTGGTGGCATTACGGATCTTCTTCTGCATTCTGTCGAAGGAATCGTCGAGCTCCACCCGTACTCCTTGGGACTTCAGTTCAGTGAGGATCGAACCCAGATAGTCATTGAAATCAGCAGCTACAGGCACACCGATAACCTGGACGGGACTCAGCCACGGTGGGAAAGCCCCGCCGTGGTGTTCGGTTAGTACAGCAAAGAATCTCTCCATAGAACCAAACAGAGCACGATGAATCATGACAGGGCGCTGATGGGAGCCATCAGGAGCCACATACTCCAATTCAAACAACTCAGGGAGATTGAAATCCAATTGGATCGTCGAGATCTGCCAGGTACGACCGATGGCATCTTTGACTTGTACCGAAATCTTGGGTCCATAGAAAGCCGCTCCCCCCGGATCAGGAACCAGAGTCAACCCGGATTCCTCACCGACTTGGCGCAACACCTCAGTGGCATCGGCCCAGGTGGCATCATCACCGACATATTTCTCGGGGTTCTTGGTAGACAACTCCAGATAGAAATCATCGAAACCATAGTCACGCAACAGATCGAGAACAAAGGTGAGCAGGGAGGCTAACTCGTCTTTCATCTGATCGCGGGTGCAATAAATGTGAGCGTCATCCTGGGTGAAACCCCTAGCTCGCAGCATCCCTTGAACTACCCCAGATTTTTCATAGCGATAGACCGTACCGAATTCAAAGAGGCGCAGTGGCAGTTCACGATAACTGCGCCCTTTCGAACGAAAGATCAGGTTATGCATCGGACAGTTCATGGGTTTGAGGTAGTAGTCCATTCCAGCACGTTTGATGCTGCCATCATCATTGGTCTCTTCATCGATATGCATGGGTGGGTACATCGCCTCTTCATACCAACTCAGATGCTGGGATATCTCAAACAATTTCCCCTTAGTGATATGGGGGGTGTTGACAAAGGAATAGTCAGCCTCCAGGTGGCGTTGACGGGAATAGTTCTCCATCTCCATGCGGATGATTCCACCCTTCGGATGGAAAACCGACAACCCTGGCCCTATCTCTTCGGGGAAGGAGAAGAGATCGAGTTCTGTTCCCAATTTGCGATGGTCTCGTTTCGCCGCTTCTTCCATACGAGTTGTGTACGCCACCAAGTCCTCCTTGGAGGCCCATGCTGTGCCGTAAACCCGCTGAAGGGTGTCCTTGGATTGATCACCACGCCAATAAGCAGCAGAGGTCTTCGTCAAAGAACAGGCCGTGATGTAACCAGTGTGAGGAACATGGGGGCCTCGACACAGATCCTTCCAAGCTACCGACCCATCCCGGCGAACATTGTCATAGATGGTGAGTTCATCTCCACCAATTTCAACCGATGCACCATCGGTGTCACCTGCGTGAGCCTTATCGCGAATCAGTTCGAGCTTGTAGGGCTCGTGGGCTTCTTCTTTGAGTGCTTCTTCTTCACTCACCACGCGCCTGACGAATTTTTGGCGCTCCTTGATCACCGACACCATCGCTTTTTCTATTGCTTTCAGATCTTCAGGAGTCAGTGGATCCACGCGGAAGTCGTAGTAGAACCCATCAGTGATGGGAGGCCCGATTCCTAGTTTGGCTTCCGGATGAAGTTTTTGGAGTGCTTGGGCGGTGACATGGGCTGCAGAGTGGCGAATAATCGACAACCCCTCATCACTGGTGGCGCTGACAGTCTCAACGAGATCCCCCTCCTGGAAGCAGGTCCCGAGATCCACTGTGGTTCCATTAACTCTCATGGCAACAATGGAACGATCCTCGCCAAACAATGTCAGCCCTGTGGAATCCTGCTCCACCACCTGGGGCACCTGGTCTTCTCCTTGCACCATCATCAGATTGAGTGACATGCGGAATCCTTTCTGGGGTTTCTACCAGAACTATTCTGCCTGATTCTTGCCTAGTTTTCTTGGATGTATTCAGGCGTGGGTGCGTTTCGAGGGGTCGACTCAGATGACTTGCAGGTGAATCACCCCATAGTCATAGGCTTTTCTGCGATAAACAACCGAAGGCCTAGAAGAATCGGCATCGACATAGAGGAAGAAATCATGACCGACCAACTCCATTTCATCAAGAGCCTGTGCCAAAGTCAGTGGCGCGGAAAGAAAGAGCTTTTCTCGAACAACCATCGGGCCATCGCCTTGGATCTCTAAACCAGCAACCCTTTTGACGGCAATAGGTGTCTTTGCTGGTTCTGGATCACTGTGAGTTTCAAGCGATGGTTCACTAAAACCGACTTTTCGTAGATTACGGTGGGAGCGCCTGCGGTCTTGGGCCTTACGCAACCTGGTCTTCAAATGGTCGAAGGCATCATCGAAGGCTTGAGATTTGTCATCAGCGATAGCCTCAGCGCGTACGACTGGACCCTTCCCGATGAGAGTGATCTCCACTCTGACTGCCTCCGAGGAACCCCTCGTTTCTGCTTGTGCGTGGATTTCCGCGCGAATGACCTTGTCAACTCGGGAATCTAACTCCGCCATCCTCCTTGAAACCTGTTCTTTGAAGTCATCGGTGACTTGAATTTTGCGTCCGGTGATGGTGACATCCATGATTACTCCTTCATCGATCCCCCAGGCAGGGGTATCCCCAAGGTTACCGCTGCGTTCGACACCAGGGAAGATGTCGGGCAAGGTGTCTCACCGATTGAATAACTATGAGAGAGGTCCCTGCGGTGGACTAGACCTCAGTTGAGTAGCTGCTATTGTCGAGGCCCCCACCACCTGGTATCCCGCCTGATCCAAGGCTCGATATGCTTCCGTCAGACTTGCCCCTGTGGTGACCACGTCATCAGTAATCATCACGTTGCCTTCGAGCGGAAACCTGCTCGCCTGCAAGGACTCATGAAGATTAGCAAACCTAGCTGCCGTAGTGAGATTACCCTGATCCATGGTGGAGCGTGTGTGGCTCAGCACAGGTGCGACGCGAGTGTCCACCCCAATCCTCCCCAGGTGTATGGAGGCTTTCTTAGTAAGCTCTAGGGTGAAATCCAACCCACGGGTTCGTACCGCTTCCTTGGTGGAGGGAACAGGAACGAGAACCACAGGGAGGACCTCGCCGGTGTGGTCAAGGAAACCAGCCAGAGCGTACGCCAAACGCAGACTCAGCAGATTCACACCATCCAGGCGGTGGTGATCCTTGGCCGCAGAAATGATCTGGCGCACAGGGTTGGTATAAACTCCGCCAGTCCACAAAGGTAAAGTGAA
This sequence comes from Propionibacteriaceae bacterium, assembly GCA_009782785.1. Taxonomy (GTDB): domain Bacteria; phylum Actinomycetota; class Actinomycetes; order Propionibacteriales; family Propionibacteriaceae; genus WQYJ01. The sequence goes on from WRIJ01000002.1 coordinate 6,337, forward strand.
CCCCACTCGACAACACTGATGAACGCTACTGGACATGACCTGCCTCACACACCGCAGGCAGACGCCATATCCTGCACCACCACATCCAGGGCATACTCCTTGAACGAGTAGGTCTGCTACCGCATCACGAAACCTCACAGTAGTAACTATGGGAGTTTTTTCACCCGTTGTGCTGTCTATCCACAGATTATGTGGGAAAAGCTAGAGTACTAACAGATACATCAATAGGATGATTCCAGCGATAACCATCCTGGTAAGCCCACACTTGCTGGTCGGTGTCCAAGATCATGATCTGGGGGCCCTGCTCGGTGGTGGTTGCTGCCATCTGAGAGGGGGTCCATGACTGTGGAAGACCCCATTCATCGATGCCCAACCCATCAATATCGGTGTAAAACAATCCGGTTTGATTTCCACTGTGACTTCCCACCACCAGCAGAGATGATGGCCCCATCCATGCAACATCCATGATGGTGGTCAGTGCAGAACCCTGCCAGGTCAAGCGGATGGGTTTCCACGACACAATTGAGCTCGGCCCTGAATCAGTCGATGAGATCAGGGCAATACCCAGTTCATGGCGCTCAGGTTCGCCAGGAGAATTGGTCTGACGGATGAAAACCATTCTGCGACCCTCAGGTGAGAGTTGGAAACCACGGATTTTCATTCCCGCTAGAGCCGAGGAATCCACACTCACCTTGCCGGCTGGAGAGATCATGGTCAGTTGTGCAGAACCCTGCCAGGAGGAGACCACCCACAGATTTCCCTGAATGTCGTACTGTGGTCTCAATAAGCCGTCAGCATTCAAGGCGACACTGGGAGTCTGGTCAAAAGACCCCACCTGTAGTTGGTTACCCACCACAGCAGCAATCTCAGGAGTGTTGCTGGCCACGGCAAACGACGAGATCGCTCTATTGCGTGAACCCCACTCCCCTGGCACTGGAGATAAAGAAGTCGCGTCGAGGAAAGAAATGGTTCCCTCACTGACCACGTGGAGGTCCTTGGGTTGACTGGTTGCCTGCGGGGTGTAGCGATTGGCCAAAGAGACCGATACCGACCCATCACTAGCTGCATTACTGATAGGGATAACTTCCTCACCGTAGAGGAAACGAATCCGCGATACACCAGGAAGATCCTTCATCGAAGCAGCAACCTCAATGGCAAGATTAGTAGCCTGATCGACCGACAAGTCGAGTGCCCCCTCGGATAGTGGAATGTCCGCGATGTAGTTGGTAAGAGTCACCTCTCCTGCCAGATAGATATGTCCACGGATGTCGCTATCCATGATGGCAGATAGCCAGGTGGAGGGTCCGTTGACGACCAGACGGGCTGCAGTGGTGCGATCCCAGGCCCCACGTTGGACATAGCGAGGATCGGGAACCAGAACGGTTCCAGTCACAGGGAAGAAATAGGTGTCGATACGCGAGAAACTCTGGGTGAACATGTAGTACGACAAGGCAAGCCCCTCAGGAGGATGTGAAATCCTCCACTCCCCATTCTCACGGACCAAACCAAAATCATGGGTCCATGTGGGAGCATCAGCCCCCACAAAGGAGCCATCCGGTCTGAGGTGTCCAATGATGGCCCCCGACATGGTGACCCGATTACCTGACACCTGCGGTGTCGTACCGCTAGCGTAAATCAATACATCGGCTTGATGAGGTGACCACGAATCTGAAGCCGAGGCGGTGAGATACTCTCGGGCAGTGGCATAATCCGATCCGAAACTCGCCATCGCTGTTAAAAACCCACGGATGATCATCGTGGGAGAGGCGCCTTGGGGAGGCGGCTCAGGGACAATAGTGATCCCTCCTGGGCTCAAATCAGCACTACGACGTGGTTCTGAATGAACGCTGCCAGAGGTGGGAATAGAGGCGCATCCTGCCAGGGAGAGAACCACCACGAGAAGAATCATCTTGCGCATCATGATTCCTCCTCAGGTCCATCAGCAGGGACCAATTCAATAGGCGAGCTGCTCACTACTATGTTTTGGTTGCGAGGAAGAACCACTCGGAAATGGGCCCCATCGCCGGGATGGCCCCAGGCATGGATCCATCCTTGATGAAGGTGAACATCCTCCGAGGAGATCGCCAGCCCCAGACCTGTTCCACCGATATGGCGAGCCCTGGCTGGATCTGCCCTCCAGAATCGATCAAAGAGATGGGTGGCCTCCTCACTATCGAAACCCACTCCGTGGTCACGTATCGAGAAAGCCACAACATCTTTATCTTTTTTGAGACTCACGGTGACGGGTTGGCCTTCACCATGCTCGATGGCATTACTGAGCAGATTTCTCACCAAACGCGAGATCCTTCGTGAGTCGACCTCGGCAGTACACTGCTCATCAGCCTCCAAGGTGAGTTCACTTCCAGCTGAGGTAGCCAACTCTGACAGTGAATCCATCTCTGCGCGGATGAGATCACCCATGTCGTGTTCTTCCAGATCAAGGACAGCTGCTCCAGCATCAAAGCGAGAAATCTCCAGAAGGTCACCCAAGAGGGCTTCAAATCGATTGAGTTCCTTGTTGAGTAGTTCGATGGACTTATGTTGCACTTCTGGTAGAGACTCACGTTTGTCATATATGACATCCACAGCCATGCGCACAGTTGTCAGCGGGGTGCGCAATTCGTGAGAGACATCAGAGACAAATCTTTGTTGGAGCCTCGAAAGCTGTTGCCAGGCTTGAATCCTCTGCTGGAGTTGGGTAGCCATATGGTTCATCGACCCAGCCAGTTGGGCAAGGTCATCTGTTCCACGTACGGGCATCAATTCAGTCAGTTTTCCACTGGCCAGCTTCTCAGCGGCTTGGCTGGCCACCCGAACAGGAGCAAGAACCTGTCGTGATACTCCATAGGAGACCGCGCCCACCCCCAACAAGAGGACCAAGGAGGTCAATCCAACAGCGGTTCGTACCATGGCTAGTGTTCGTGCTTCATTCTCAAAAGAAAACACAAAGTAGACCACGTAGCGATCACGCTGGGTGCCACCACCAGAGGCCACCACCAACCCCGGACCCGAGGAAGAATCCTTGAAGCGTACCTGGGTGGGAACCCAATGAACCAAAGCCGGGTCCTTCGCCACTGATTCGCGAATCTGGGGGGGGATAGCTGAGGTATCCATCGATGCTGCCGAGAAGGTGCCCACAGTGGTGACAAACTGGACCTGATAACGCCCGGAGGAATACCCTCGTCGAATCGCCGAATTCACAATAGTGTTCAGTGCATCGGAATTGGCGGAATCATATCCGGTGGTTCTCATCATCTGCTCAATTTCCACCAGAGCTTCATTGGCATCCACGAGTGCTGATTCTCGGGAATTATCGATGACACCCCCAGTGACCCGATAGAGCAAGAAAACCCCGGCGACCAACATCACCAAAAAGGAACCCAACATAGCTGAGGTGACCACCCTGAGAGCCAGCGAGGATTTCCACTGACGCGCAGGTGCACTCACCCAGGAGGGAATCCGGGGTCGGGTGATCTTATCCACTTGCTCGATACCCTACGCCTCGTACGGTAATAACAATCTCAGGATTATCAGGATCGCGTTCAATCTTGGCCCGCAAGCGTTGAATGTGGACATTGACCAGTCGAGTGTCAGCAGGATTCTGGTATCCCCACACTTGCTTGAGTAGTTGTTCACGGGTGAACACATGCTTCGGTTGGCGTGCCAGGGCCAACAGCAGATCAAATTCGAGGGGGGTGACATTGATGAGCTCATCACCTTTGGTGACTTGATGGGTTTCCACAGCAATGGTCAGATCGCCGATAGTGATGGTCTCTATTTCCGTACTCGCTGGTGTTCGGCGCAGTCGAGTATGAATCCTGGCCACGAGCTCTCGAGGAGCAAAAGGCTTAGCCACGTAGTCATCAGCACCGGCTTCGAGACCCTTGACAACATCAGCGGTATCAGATTTGGCAGTGAGCATGACGATAGGGACCCCAGATTCACTGCGAATATCACGGCAGATATCCACCCCACCACGACCTGGAAGCATTAAATCCAACAGAACAAGATCTGGCTTCTCAGCGCGAAAAGCTTCGATGGCCTGATCACCACGTCCACACCATGCGGTTTGAAAACCCTCTTGGCGTAAAACAATTTGAAGCATCTCAGCCAAAGACGCATCATCATCAATGACCAGAACCTTGCCTTCAACACTGTCAGTCACCTTGACCTCCTTGTGAACCACGCTACACCTTAAAAACACTGTTGTGGAATATCTATCACGGGTCTGTGAGGGTGGTGATAATGAGCTCACGCACCATAGCTGCATCGGCTTGACCACCCATGGCCTTCATCACTTGACCAATCAGAGCACCAGCTGCTTGGACCTTTCCTTCACGAATCTTGGTGGCTATCTCTTCATTGTCTGCGATGACTGACTGAACCACACGCGATAATTCATCAGTGTCAGTGACCACTGTCCAACCCTTATCTTCGACGATTGCAGTGGGTGTCCCCTCCCCGGCTATCACTGCCTCGATCACCTTGCGGGCAATCTTGTCGTTGATCACATTCGAATCAACGAGACCTTGGATATCGGCAATGTCTTGGGCGGTAATGGGCAATTCATAAAGTTCCATTGAATCAGCGTTGGCACGCCTCAACAACTCCCCCATCCACCATTTGCGCGCTGAGGGGGGTGGGCACCCGGCAGCTACGGTGGCTTCAATCAGATCTACCGCGTCGGCAGCGACGACATCTCGCAGCTCGAGGTCAGAAAAGCCCCAAGCCGTTTTGAGCTTGGCGAGCCTGAGATGTGGAGCCTCGGGGATAGTGGTACGCAGTTGGTCCACCCACCCTCGACTGGGGGCAATGACTGTGAGATCAGGTTCAGGGAAATAGCGGTAGTCTTCAGCTTCTTCCTTGGATCTTCCTGATGATGTGGTGGAGGTGTCCTCATGGAAGTGGCGGGTTTCCTGGATCACCTTCCCGCCATTAAACAAGATGGCACCTTGACGACAGATCTCATAGGTGAGGGCTTTCTCAATGGATTTCAGCGAGTTAATGTTCTTCGTCTCTGTTCGTGTTCCCAGAGTCGTTGAACCTCGTGGCATCAGCGAAACATTGGCATCACAGCGAAGTGAGCCTTGTTCCATCCGTACGTCAGAGACCCCCAAGGCTCGAATCATGTCGCGGAGATACCCCACGTACCCCCGAGCAACCTGGGGAGCCAAAGAACCCGTACCCATGATGGGTTTGGTGACAATCTCGATCAGGGGCACCCCTGCTCGGTTGTAGTCCATCAGTGAATAGTCAGCTCCCTGGATGCGCCCAGTTGAGCCCTGGTGTTGGGATTTGCCTGCATCCTCTTCCATGTGGGCTCTCTCAATGGGTATGTCAAAGTGTTCCCCCTCGACGTCGAGCGATACCAGCCCATCGAAACAGATCGGCTCATCATATTGGGAGGTCTGGAAGTTCTTGGTCATATCCGGGTAGAAGTAGTTCTTCCGCGCAAAACAGCATTGCTGCGCAATTGAGCAGTTCAGTGCCAAACCAATGCGAATAGCCGATTCGATGGCAGTGGCATTCATCACCGGAAGTGAACCGGGCAAACCCAGACACACTGGACAGGTCTGGGTATTGGGTTCTGCCCCAAATTGTGTGGAGCAGGAGCAAAACATTTTCGATGCAGTGCTCAATTCGACATGGACTTCGAGTCCAAGCACTGGTTCATAGGAGGCCAGAACCTCATCAAAATCTCTCACATCGTCACTCATGACCACTCCTTTGATACCAAGGCATCCAGCAGGGGTCCACCCCAGCGGTCGACCAACAATGCCTCAAGACACCCACCGACTTGATAGAGAAGATCATCCTTCATCGGTGGGGCCATGATCTGGATTCCAGTGGGCATCCCATCGGTGTCAGATAGACCGGAGGGAAGAGACATCGCAGCATTTCCGGCCAAATTCGTGGGGATTGTGCAGAGATCGTTGAGATACATTGCCATCGGATCATCAACTCTCTCCCCCAGTTTGAAAGCCGTGGTTGGAGAGGTGGGTGACATCAGAACATCAACAGTGGAAAAGGCGCGAGTAAAGTCTTCGATCACCAAGGTACGTACCTTCTGCGCTGAGCCATAATAAGCGTCATAGTATCCGCTGGACAACGCATAGGTCCCCACAATGATCCTTCTTTTGACCTCCGCTCCAAAACCGGCACCGCGGGTGATTTTCATGACCTGCTCAGCTGAGTTTTCACCATTATCACCGAGACGCAACCCATATCTCATCGCATCAAAGCGAGCCAAGTTGGAGGAGACCTCACTGGGCATAATGAGGTAATAGGCAGCTAAAGCAGCATCAAAATGGGGACAAGAGACCTCCGTGATCTCAGCCCCAGCTGTCGCCAACATGTCGATCGACTCATGGAACCTGGTGAGAACATCTGGGGAATAGCCATCGCCTGCCAACTGTGACACTATCCCAATCTTGAGACCTGTGACATCCTTAACCTGGGCAGCTTCGACGACTCCAGGAACCTCCTGATTGATGGAGGTTGAGTCCAAGGGATCATACCCAGCCATGATCTGGTGGAGTAAGGCAGTGTCTACAACCGTTCGCCCGCAAGGCCCTGGTTGATCCAGTGAGGAAGCCATAGCCACCAATCCGTACCTCGAACACGCCCCATAGGTGGGTTTGACACCCACCGTACCTGTGGCAGCGGCAGGCTGGCGAATAGAACCACCCGTGTCAGAACCAACGGCCAGGGGGGCTTCGAAGGCAGCTAGTGCGGCAGCCGATCCTCCACCCGAGCCCCCGGGAACCCTGTCAGTGTCCCAAGGATTATGCGTTGGTCCAAAGGCTGAGTTTTCCGTTGAAGAACCCATGGCAAATTCGTCGAGGTTTGTCTTGCCCACAATGACCATGTCAGCGTCGAGCAGGCGCTGAGTGATGGTTGAATTGTAGGGAGGAATCCATCCTTCCAACATCTTGGACCCACAGGTCGTGGGGGCACCCACGTAGGTGAAAGCATCCTTCAAGGCAACAGGAACTCCTGCCAGGGCACTGAGCTGTTCACCTCGGGACCGCTTGGCATCAACCTTCTGGGCAGTGTCGAGAGCTCGATCGCCATCCACGTGGAGAAAAGCGTGAATGACCTCGTCTACTTCCGTAATTCTCTGTAAAAACCCCTGCGTGACCTCGTAGGAGGACACCTGCCGCGTAGAGATCAACTGAGCAAGCTCCGCAGCAGTCTTAGTGATCAACTCGTTCATGACTCCCCCAAGATTCGCGGTACGCGGAATCGCCCAGCTTCGGCCACAGGTGCCATCGCCAGGACAGATTCAACCGGGAGGGATTCTTTCACTTCATCGGCGCGGAAAACATTAGTCATAGGGATTCCAGGAGAACTAGGCTCAACATAGTCACCCGCAACAGTGGAAACACTCGCGACCGCATCAAGAATGACATCGAGTTGCCCCACCATGGTGGTCATCTCTTCTTCTGTCAGCTCTAGACGAGCCAGATCGGCAAGCCGAGCAACATCGGCAGTAGTTAAGGACACATTTTTCCCATCAGTGAAGTTTCTTACCTGTGATTCTATCTGAGGAAGAGTGGACTAAGGTTATAGGTGTGGATTTAGCAACACATATCGTCACACTCCAGTCCTATGTCGAGTCTTTCCCCCATCAGAGCCCCGCCATGGCCACAGCTCGACGTACCTCCCTAGAATTTGGGCTCGAACCAGTCACCTTAGCGGTGGCACAGACCTTGACATGGCTGGCGACCACTGTTCAAGCGAAGGCTATCGTGGAGGTAGGTACAGGGGCAGGTGTGTCCACTGTGGCTCTCATGGATGGCATGAACGACCATGGGGTCCTCACCACCATTGATCATGAAGCTGAGCACCACAATGCAGCGCGGCGCGCGCTACAGATGGCAGGATACGCACCTCATCGCACTCGTTTCATCACTGGTGAAGCACTCAATGTGTTGCCTAAGCTGACTAGCGAAGCCTATGATCTTGTCTTCGTTGATGCAGATTATGTGCATTATCCCGACTATTTCGAGGAGGGACTCAAGCTTCTTCGCCCAGGCGGGGTCCTGGTCCTCTACCATGTCCTGCTCAATGGACAGGTAGCTGATGAGTCCCATATCGACGATGACACCATCATGCTGCGCGATACTCTCGACGTGGTTCGTGCCATGGAGGATGTACGCTATAGCCTGGCTCCACTCGGCGATGGGCTACTCATGGTCACCAAGGTGGCTACACAACCCTCACCCGACGCCTAAACCCTGACGGTGTCATCACAAAACCCGCCTGCTCCAAGGCTGGTGCCCATGCAGTTACCTCAAAGGATGATTGTGAATTGATGGTTGTGATGGTGATGGTGTCGAGTCTGCGCTCATCGACCCATCGACCTACCTCAATCAGTCCCCGAGTAATCTGATCCAAGTCGTTGGTGAAACTCACCACGGTGTGCGCTCCTCTTTCCACATAGATCACCGGGTTTCCCTCATCGAGGATAACCACAGCTCCGGCTTTACGCGCGGGTCGATGCCCGTATGTTTCGGGCCACGCCAGTGATGCTCCCCAAGGATTCGCGGGATCACAAGCCGCCAGCAGTATCAGGGAGGCTGATGAGACGCTTCTCAGGCGATCCACTGCCCCCGGTAGGGCAAATTGGGCAGGACCTAGGCCCTTGACAAAGTATCCGCGACGAATAGCTCCTGACTGCTCCATGGCAGCGAGCACCTGATAGGTGTCCATGTAGGTCGATGTCATGACCTCAGTCAGGACACTGCCCTTGGTGAGTATCCCGTATCGATTCAGCTCAACGTCCGTGCACTGAATAAAACGTTCGGTGTGGTTAACCCTGGCTTGAGGAGCGAGAAACCACCGACCTGTGGAGGTGGACCTCACCACACGCGGGCGTACCATCCTACGTGTTCGAGGGATGGAGGGTTGTTTGAGTACGCCTCGATTGCTGGTCAACGCACGCAGTGGGGACAGGTTGTCACTGGTGATATACCCGGCCCAGGCTAGCTCCCACACTGCATCGAGTGTTGCCGCTCGTGGGTTCTCCCCCATCAGGGACTCCACACTCCAAGCACCACCAGAGCCAAGTCGCTCCAAGATGACACGAGCTTGGTCACTCAGCTCACTGGCGGCTGGTTCAATGAGATGGTCCATATCGCCAGGCCACAGGCTCACCCAACCATCGCTACGCCCAAGTGACCCATGACCTGACCAGGTGACCTGTGAGGTGGACACCAGGTGGTCCAGCATCGCGGGGGTGTAGTTGGCGACCCGCGAAGGGAGAATAACCGAGTCCACCATGGAGAAAGGCAGGCGATATCCAGCAAGATGCTCAATGGCTGCCAGCAGAGCCTCCTCCCCGGTGCCTGGGGTGTCGACCTGGGACCACTGGCCTAAGAATCGAGCAAATTGACTGGGTTCCACTGGCTGGATGCTGGCGCGATAATTGGAAACAATCCGCTGGCGTACCCTGGCCAGGACCTCCTGCGTGATGTACTGCGGCTGCGGAGAATCAAGGTAGGTTCCCTTCAACAGATGAGATTGACTCACCAAATTGTCGAGAACCATTCTCACGTGGGAATCGTCAAGGTGATAACGCGCGGAGATGTGTGTGGGCTGAACTACGCCATGGCATCGAACCCAGCGCTTCACCAAGGTGTCCACTGATGCAGGGGCTGGCCACGCCTCGAATAGTGATTCATCTTCAGCCACTATCACCATGGGACGCCCAGTAACCTGGATGTCGACAATCCTGCCAGTGGCCTTGAGTTCGTGGAGCCACGTTGAGGGCTCTTCTGCGCAACGTTGGACACATTCTTCTTCGGTGAGTGGACCAATTCGTCTGATCAAATCCCACAGGGATTCTGCGCTGCTGGCTGGGCGAGACAGCCCCTGGAGCCCAGTGACAACCTCGGCGAGAACCTGCTCATCGAGCTGGTCGGTGGGACCAACCCCAATGAGGCTCGACAACAAGGTGGGATCAACCAAACTGGCTGCATGAACTCTCTCGGCAAGAGGTTGATCGGGGTCATACATGAAGTCCCCCACGTACCCAAAGAGCATGGAGGAAGCAAAAGGAGATGGCGAGGGTGTTTCGACCTCGACGAGATGGATCTTTCGAGCAGCGATATCAGACAGGAGTTTCCTCAATGTGGTGATGTCGAACACATCCACCAGGCATTCCCTCAAAGCCTCGACAATCATGGGAAAGTTTGGATAAGCCGAAGCAACCCCCAGAAGGTGGTGGGATCTCAGTCTTTGTTGCCACAGGGGGGAACGCTTGGTGGGGTCACGGCGAGGCAGTAATAATGCCCGGGCAGCGCAGTGACGGAAATGGGCAGCAAACAGTGAGGAATGTTGGGTTTCTTCGGCAAGAATCTGGTCGAGCTGATCGGTCGGACATACTAAAAGATGGGCAATGGAGGGGTTCTCAATTTCTCCAAGTCGAATGATCAAACCATCATCGGTTGCCACGACATTGATATCGCTGGATGATTCCACGTCGGATCGCTGACGTAATTGATGTTGGATGACCATGGCCCAGGGTTGAAGAACTCTGGTGCCGAGTTGGCAGTGGACACAGATCCTCCAACTTCCGATCTCATCGCGGTGACGCTCAATGAGTATGGTGGAATTATCAGGGAGTTCTTTGGTGGCACGACGTTGGGCGCGGATATACTCCACGAGGTTGTCTTGGGCGCGAGGTTCAATGGTGGCGCACTGGTCGACAATCCCTTCCCAGGCAGGCGGGTCCTTGGAGAGGTTGTGGACTGTTTCTTGGACTATTTTCCCCACCTCAGCTGAACGCGATAAGGCTTCATCACCTTTCCAGAAAGGCATTCTGCCTGTTTGGCCGGGTACGGGAATCACCTCAACGTGGTGGGCGGTGATGTTGGTGATCCTCCACGCAGAGGTACCCAAGGTGAATACATCCCCAATCCGAGATTCGTACACCATTTCCTCGTCGAGTTCTCCGACTCGCCGACTTGTTGCCCTGGGCGAGGAATCTGTCTCATGATCAGAAGCTAGGAACACCGGATAGAGTCCACGATCGGGGATGGTGCCTCCCGATGTGGTAACTAGCCTGCGCGCACCCGGTCGGGCGGACAATGTTCCAGCCTTATGGTCCCAGGCCAAGCGAGGGCGCAATTCCACAAAATCATCACTGGGGTATTTTCCAGTGAGCATATCCACACAGTCATTGAACCACTGGCGAGGAAGACTGGAAAAGCACTGGGCATGGGTGACCACCTCGTAAAGCCTGTCTGGTTTCTGGGGAGTATCTAAACACATAGAGACCAAGTGTTGACACAAAATGTCGAGAGGATTGGAGATGGATGTGATGTTTTCGATTTCTCCACGACCCATTTTGGCTACCACCACGCACGTGGTCAACAAATCTGATCGATTGAGGGGAAAGAGCACTCCAGTGGAGACCTCACCCACCTGGTGGCCTCCCCTGCCGATTCTCTGCAATCCTGAGGCCACCGAGGGAGGTGCTCCCACTTGGATCACCAGATCGACAGCTCCCATGTCTATACCGAGTTCGAGGGAGTTAGTGGCCACCACACAAGGTAAGCGACCCTCTTTAAGTTCAGTTTCGATCTCTTGGCGTAGAGCCTTGGAGATTGATCCATGGTGGGTCCGAGCGATCACCGATCCTGGGTCCCCAGGATTCTTCTGGTCGTGGAGAGTGTTGAGGTGATTGGAAAGTTTCTCTGCTACAGCGCGGGAATTACAGAAACAAATCGTTGACTGATGGGCCATGATGAGGTCATAGATCTCTTCTTCCACGTAGGGCCAGATCGACCCCGCAGTGGTACGCCGCGGATCGGCTCCCGCAGTGGAATTCGCCTCGCCAGGAACCACACTCGCCAGCTGGGTCATGTCATCAACTGGCACGCGAACATCGAGTTGAAAGGATTTCTCCATGGGTGGTTGGACAATGTGGACCCCACCTTGGGTTCCTCCCAAAAAGTCAGCCACGATCGCGGGCGGCCGTACTGTGGCAGAAAGCCCAATGCGTTGAAAACCACCACGCGTACTCAAAGCCTGGAGTCTTTCCAAACTGACACCAAGGTGGGCTCCACGTTTGTTACCCGCGAGGTAGTGGATCTCGTCAACAATGACCGTCTCAACTTCCTTGAGAATGTTGAAAGCCGCTGAACTCAACATCAGAAAGAGAGATTCTGGGGTGGTGATGAGAATCTGGGGAGGATTCTTCACCAGATGACGCCTCTGACTTTGGGTGGTGTCACCACTGCGTATTCCCACAGAAATCTGGGTCACATCCATAGAGGTGCCAGCGGCTTTCTCAGCTATCCCCGCCAAGGGAACCCGGAGGTTCTTCTCCACATCAACACCGAGTGCCTTCAGCGGGGAAATATAGAGAACCTTCACCCCCGGTGAAATAGCTGGAGTTCTCATGAGATGGTCGATACTGTGCAAGAAAGCAGCGAGGGTTTTCCCCGACCCAGTCGGAGCAATCACCAGAGCATTCCTGCCCTTTTCAATCTGCTCCCAGGCTTCAACTTGGACCTGGGTTGGCTTGCCCAGCGTTGAAGTAAACCACTGCCGGGTCGGGGCAGATAAATTGGCCAGAGGATCAACTCTGGTTAGGTTTTCTCCTCCCGGTTTCACCATTATTGCCTTTGAATGGGGATAGGTTTGCCTGCCTGTTGGACCTCCCAGGCATCCCCACCTGACGTACGTTGAAGGTCGAACAGTGGCGAATCAGCCAGGAGATGATGGGGAGCAGCATAGGTGATCGTGGTTGTGGCGATGTCACCAGGGCGAGGAATCTCACTACCGTGTGGCAGCCCCACATGAACCAGGCGATTATCTCTGGCTCTGCCTGTCAACCTCAGGGTTTGCCCGTCCTTGCGCCCCTCACCCGAGGCGAACAACACCTCGACTTCGTGGCCAATGAGTTTCTTATTCTCTTCCCAAGCAATCTCGTCGATCAGTGCAACGAGTCGTTCATAGCGCTCTTGGACAGCTTCATGTAGAACCTGATCCGCGTCAGTAGCTGCCTCGGTTCCTGGGCGGGCAGAATACAAGAAGGTGAACCCAGCAGAGAATCGAGCCTGTCGGATCACATCAAGGGTGTCTTGGAAGTCTGATTCTGTCTCACCAGGGAACCCCACGATCACATCAGTGGTGATGGCGGCATCGGGAATAGAACCACGTACCTTGGCGAGAATCTCCAAGAACCTGTCTCGACGATAGGCGCGACGCATCTTCTTCAAGATCACATCAGAACCTGACTGCAAGGGCATGTGGAGACTAGGCATCACCGTGGGAGTCTCGGCCATCGCTGAGATCACCGAGTCGGTAAAGTACGCGGGATGCGGCGAAGCAAAACGTAACCTCTGCAGACCATCAACACTTCCCACTGTTTTCAATAGCTTGGCAAAAGCATCCGGATCGCCAAACTCAACACCATAGGTGTTGACGTTTTGTCCCAACAAGGTAACCTCTTGAACACCTTGATCAACAAGTTGTTTCACCTCATCAACAATGCTTGAAGGATTGCGGTCTGTCTCTTTTCCTCTCACCAGTGGGACCAGACAGAAACTACAGGTGTTATTACACCCCACTGAGATTGTCACCCAGGCAGAATATGCAGATTCGCGCCTGGTGGGCAGGTTCGAAGGAAAAGTCAGCAGTGAATCGACTATCTCTACCTGGGCGCTGGATTCAAGGCGAGCTTTCTCCAGCAAGGCAGGAAGATGGTTGATGTTATGGGTTCCAAACACCACATCCACCCAGGGTGCTTTGGCCAGAACAATGTCCTTATCTTTCTGTGCCATACATCCGCCCACAGCGATCTGCATCGAAGGATTAGTTTGTTTCTTCGGAGCTAAGTGGCCGAGGTTTCCGTACAACCTATTGTCAGCATTTTCGCGAACAGAGCAGGTGTTGAAAACAATGATGTCGGGGTCTTGGTCAAGGTCGACCGGTTCATATCCAGCATTATCGAGCAGACCAGCAATCCTCTCCGAGTCATGGAGGTTCATTTGGCAGCCATAGGTGATGACCTGGTAGGTGCGTGGTTTATTCATCGGTGTTGACCCTACCGTGGTTAGACTCATCCATCACAGTGTTCACTGCGCTACGAACAATCGAGTATGAAAAGCCTCGCCTTTCTAGTTGTCCTGACAGCCGGCGTTGGATCGTTTCGCGCTCACATCCACTCATCGCCCGTAGACGTCTGCGAGCCAGATCCACAGCCAGATCCAAGTCAGATGAAGTTTCATCGCTGGACAAGGCCTGGTCGATCACTGCACAGTCCACTCCTTTAGCTACCAACTCCTGGCGCAGTTTGCGACTCGATAAAGACTTGCTGCGTCGCCTTGAGCGTACCCACGTCCGCGCAAATTCACTATCATCGAGCAACCCCGATTCGAGGAACCTCTCCACCACTTGATCAGCGATGTCGCCATCAACATCTCGATCACACAGATCCTGACGCAACTCCTGGCAGGATCTCATGCGGACAGTCAACCGACGAAGGGCAATATCCTTCGCCTGATTCAGATCCGTGATCTGGTCCACCTAGAAACTCACTTCACCGGTGAGAGGATCAACATCGGCAGGAACCTCCTGACCAACACCATAGGTTTCCAGGATCTTGGCCTCAATCTCATCAGCCATCTCAGGATGGCTCTTGAGGAATCCGCGAACATTCTCTTTACCTTGACCGAGTTGTTCTCCTTCATAGGTGAACCAGCTACCCGCTTTGCGTACGATTCCTTGCTCCACACCCAAGTCAATAAGGCCCCCCTCCCGAGAAATCCCTTCCCCGTAGAGGATGTCGAACTCGGCTTGCTTGAAAGGTGGGGCAACCTTGTTTTTCACGACCTTCACCCGTGTTCTGTTCCCCACAGTATCCGAGCCATCTTTGAGGGCTTCGATCCTGCGAACATCCAGACGTACTGAGGAATAGAACTTCAAGGCACGCCCACCTGTGGTGGTCTCTGGTGAGCCAAACATCACCCCGATCTTTTCACGAAGCTGATTAATGAAGATCGCTGTTGTCTTGGCATTAGCAAGGCCACCGGCCATCTTGCGCAAGGCCTGACTCATCAAACGAGCCTGCAACCCCACATGGGAGTCACCCATTTCCCCTTCAATCTCAGCGCGAGGTGTCAAAGCAGCCACAGAGTCAATCACCAACAAGGCTAGCGCTCCCGAGCGAACCAGGGTGTCAGCAATCTCCAGAGCCTGTTCACCATTATCGGGTTGACTCACCAACAGGTCGTCGGTATTCACCCCAAGTTTGGCTGCATATTCTGGGTCGAGAGCGTGCTCAGCGTCAATAAAAGCACAGATTCCTCCAGCTTTTTGAGCAGCGGCAATCATGTGCAAAGCGAGGGTTGTTTTACCTGAGGATTCTGGTCCATATATCTCAACGATCCGCCCACGAGGGATACCACCAATACCGAGAGCAATATCAAGAGCGATCGCACCAGTGGGAATCACCTCGATTGCTTGGTCAGTCCTCTCCCCCAGTTTCATCACAGAACCTTTTCCGTGTTGTTTTTCTATCTGAGCGAGTGCAGCTTCGAGAGCTTTCTCACGATCGGTGGCGGCCATGGTGTCCCTTTCATTTGTTACTAACTCTAACCATAGAACCCAGCACTGACATTGTGCGCCTGAGTTGTTCAGCTGTGGATAACCTTATCCCACTCTAAGGGAACATTTGTTCGATTCTCGTGACCATGTCCGGCGTGTCGTCACCTCAAAGAGTCAGGAAGCTCCAATTGTGTCCACACAGCCCTCCAAATAGTTTTGAAATCAAGACCAGCCTCGATAGCTTCGTTGACCACGCGACCCCCCAAATCCTCCAAGACCACCAGGTCAGCCCACGCCGGAGCATAATCATCACCGAGGACCTCATTCATCCTCTTCCACAGTTCGGCTTCCCTCATGCAGCCAGCCTGTGCAAGAACACGACCGCTTCAGTTTCGTAGGCTCTCATGCGTGAGGAAACCTCGCTGAGCAGTTCCCCCACACTCATATCAAAAGCTTCAGCAATGGAGGCTAACACTTCCGATGAGGCTTCCTTTTGTCCTCGTTCAATTTCGGAGAGATACCCCAAGGAAACCTGGGCATCAGCCGAGACATCTCGCAGGGTACGCCCGTACTGCAAGCGAAGATCGCGAATGGTGTCACCCATGGCTTCGCGCAATAGGACCGTACGAGGAGAACTCACGGCTCTATTCTACCGTGGTCGAACCAGTAACCTCGGGATCGTCCACCAATGTTTTGGGGGGTGTTGAGTCCTGCTCGGCAAGCCACTGCTTGCGTAGGGCTATGGCGCCGAGAACATAGTTCACGCCGGAAACCACAGTCAAAATCAGGGCAATCCCCATGGCGATGATGGCTATCCAGTGCAAGAGGAAGCACACCAGATACCACGGTCCTGACACTAGTTGTTCCATGTAGAAAATGAAGGGAGCCAGTAAACCAATCAGAGCAATAGTTTGGGTGAGGGTCTTCATTTTGCCGAGTTTGTCGGCGGCTTGGACCCCGTACTTCACAATGAGGAACCTCATGATCGTGATCCCCCATTCGCGGATCAGGATCACAATGGTCACCCACCACCACAGTTCCCCCAGGATCGATAATCCGATCATCGCCATGCCCGTGATTGCCTTGTCAGCAATCGGGTCCCAGAGTTTCCCGAAATTGGTGATGAGGTTCTTCTTGCGAGCGATTGCCCCATCGGCGAGGTCGGTGAGCAAAGCAATGATAAACACCGCCGTGGTGGCCCAACGCCAGGTGATGTCATGGGGGTGGGCGAGCAACATCCAGGCAAACAGTGGCACCATGACCAACCGAAGCAACGTCAAAGCATTAGGAAGGTTGACGACAGGGACAACTTTGTCAGACTCAGTCATGGATTCCCGTTCTGTGGATAGTGGCGTGCGCCATCACTGCCCATCCTACACTCGTATCTGCCAGTCAACTCCATCAGTATCAGCAATAATTCCTTCAACAATCTGACCGATCTGGTGGTCGCCGGTGAGATAACTTGCTCCATCTTCCGGGCCTTGTTGTTCAGCTCTGCCTTCACTGAGATTGTCTTGGGTGGATTCCACCAGTACGCGTACTTGTTCGCCGATGCGATCCTCGGCGCGACCAGAGGTCAAGGTGTCAACGAATTGTGCCAGTGTGGATGCGCGTGCACGAATCTCATCGTCATCAACGTGTTTGTCGAGCCCAGCAGCTTCAGTGCCTTCCTCATCGCTGTAGGCGAAAACCCCCACTGCATCGAATTGCCCGTCCGCCAGAAAAGAAGTCAACACTTCAACATCAGCGGTGGTTTCCCCAGGAAACCCAACAATGACATTGGTACGGATACCTGCTTGGGGCATGGCGCGACGAATCTGGGTTAACAACTCCAGATAGGACTCTCCGTCCCCGAAGCGACGCATGCGAGACAAGATGGCGCCACTGGCATGTTGGAAGGGAAGATCGAAATAGTTCACAACCTTGTCGGTGGATGCGATCGCCTCGATGAGGGATGGCCGAACCTCTGCTGGCTGGAGATAACTCAGCCTGATTCTGTCGATTCCATCAACCTTATTCAGTTCACCAAGCAGGCCTTCGAGGGTGTGGGATGGAAGATCCTTGCCATAGGAGGTGGTGTTCTCTGAGACAAGGAATAGTTCCTTCACTCCCTGGGTAGCTAACCATTCGGCTTCCTGTCGCAGCTCCATCACCGGCCGTGATTGGAAGCGCCCCCGGAAACTGGGAATGGAGCAAAAGGCACACTTGCGATCACATCCGGTGGCGATCTTCAGCGGTGCGATAGGTGAATCAGACAGTCTCACTCGCTTAGTAGGTTGCCACTGCTGGGGACCTGATGAGTGGGGCTGGTTGGAAACAACCGGAAGAAGGCGACGATCGTGGGGCTGATGGGCGATGATGGGGTGTCCAGCGAGAAGACCACGGATACGGGTGGCCATCTGGTCGAGGTCGTCAAAACCGACCACGCCGTCAGCCTCAGGGAGGGCTCTCGCCAATTGATCACCATACCTCTGCGCCAAACACCCAGCGGCGATCACCTTCGCCGAAGAATTCTTCACCTGGGCAGCCGAAAGAATCTCAGCAATAGACTCATTTTTCGCTGGCTCAATGAAACCGCAGGTGTTGACCACAATGACCTCGGCTTCGGTTTCCGACTCGACTAACTGGAATCCATCGTGGATGAAACGTGCAGCCATCTCCTCGGAATCCACCTCATTGCGCGCACAACCCAGGGTATGGATATAGACCGTTGTGTGAGCGTCCATTAGCTCTCCAGCCAGGAAAGAACCTCATCAATTTGGTCAGGTGTCACCAGGACATCACGAGGTTTCGATCCTTCCGAAGGTCCCACCACTCCGCGGGATTCCAAAATATCCATAAGCCGCCCAGCTTTAGCGAACCCCACCCTGAGTTTGCGTTGCAACATAGAGGTTGATCCGATTTGTGAATTCACCACCAGGCGAGCTGCTTCCTGAGCAAGGTCGAGGTCGTCCCCAATATCCTCAGCCACTTTCTTCGAAGCAGCTGCCACCTCAGCAATGTCTTCGCGATACTGCGTCGGCACCTGGGCACTAACATGGGCCACAACAGACTTGATCTCCTCATCGCTGACCCAGGCGCCCTGGATTCTCACCGGCTTGGAAGCATCCTGGGGAAGATAGAGTCCATCACCTTTGCCCACGAGTTTTTCAGCACCCGGCTGGTCGAGGATTACCCTCGAATCAGTCATGGAACTAGCTGCAAAAGCCAGTCGCGCAGGAGTATTGGTCTTGATCAACCCTGTCACCACATCGGTGGAGGGGCGTTGGGTGGCCAAAACCAGATGGATCCCAGCTGCACGCGCTAATTGCAGGATGCGAACCACTGAATCTTCCACCTCCCGAGGAGCAACCATCATCAAATCAGCTAATTCGTCAATGATGACTAAAAGATAGGGGTACGGCGTCAGCTCACGCTCACTTCCGAGCAGTGGCTTGAGTCCACCAGAGCGTACATCTCGATTGAAATCATCAATATGGCGGTATCCGAAGGCATGGAGGTCGTCGTAGCGCAACTGCATCTCATTAACCACCCATTGCAGAGCATCAGCGGCTTTCTTAGCACTAGTGATGATCGGGGTGACCAGGTGAGGTATTCCTGAGTAGTGGCTCAGCTCCACCCTCTTCGGATCCACCAGAAGCATGCGTACCTCATCGGGGGTTGCTCTCATCATGATCGACACAATCACAGAGTTGATGAAACTCGATTTACCTGAACCAGTCGTACCACCAACTAAGAGGTGCGGCATCGTAGCGAGATTAGTCACCACGAATCCACCCTCCACATCTTTACCCAAGGCAACAGTGAGTGGATGGCTTTCCTTGCGTGCCTGGCTTGAACGCAGAACATCACCCAAGGAGACGATCTCCTTGTCCACATTGGGGATCTCGATGCCAATAGCGGACTTGCCTGGGATAGGTGAACGGATCAACACATCAGTGGACGCCACGGCATAGGCGAGATTCTTTGATAAGGCAGTGACCTTCTCCACTTTGACCGCTGGCCCGAGTTCAACCTCATAGCGGGTAACCGTGGGTCCCCGGGAATAGCCAGTAACCTCAGCATCAATATCGAACTCACGGAAAACCGCTTGCAGGGAAGAAACAACCTGGTCTGAGGCTTTGGTTTTCAGTTGGGCAATCGAACCGACTCTCAGCAGGGAGGGAGCAGGAAGATGGTAGTCGACCCCTTGAGCTAGGACAGGGCTTTGACGCAGTGGTGCAGTGTTTTCTGGCACATGGGTCTCGGGTTGGGTACCACTGGTGGCTTTCTTCGTGGGGGTACGCCTGCTGCGTTTGGGTTGGGGAGCTTCAACAACCTCAGTGTGGTCCTCACTGGTTGGTGGGTGAGGTGAGTCCTCGCCCACCTGGGGGAAGAGTATCTTCTGGATGTGGGCACTGACCTCAGTCAAAATCTGGGAGATAGGTTTACCCACCATGATGAGGATTCCATAGAGCCCCAAAATCACCAGCAGCGGTGTGGCCACCCATACAGTTAAGGGCTGCTCAAGAATCGAGGAGGCCACATAACCGATGAGCCCACCTGCAGCGCGTACTGCCGCCATATCCTCGGGTTTGGGAAGACCACGAGAAATGTGAAGGAGCCCCAGGAAACTCAAACTCACGCCAACCCATCCCAAAGCCATCCGCCCTCCACCTGTGGGACGACGATTCCTGAAGACGAGAAGGGAGGACAGTAAAGCAATGAGTGGAACAGTGTAGGCCCCCACCCCAAAGCACGTGGTGATACCCACACGAACCCAGCGACCAAAGGTGCCAGGAAGCTGGAACCAGAATGCTGCCCCCAGGACAATACCGACCGCCAGAAGGAAGAGCCCAAGGCCATCACGGCGCACATCAGGGTCAATATCGCGTGCGCTCCGCCCAATACTGCGCACCACACGACCCAAGGCCCGTGCCAGCGCATTCCACAGTGAGGCCATCCCTCGACCCATCCTGGGAAGAAGGCCACTGGGTTGCCTCGCAGGTTTCTTCTTGGCCACCGGTTTGCGGGCGCGCTTCTTTGTTGGTGTACGGCTCGCCATGGGCGTGACACTACGCTATGGAGCACTCACAAAGGTGACTCCCACGCCGTACCCACTCTAGAAATGGCTCCAACCAGTCTCCCCCAGCCATGGTTCACCATCAACAACCACCCCAGGGTCCCGGTCCTGGGGGTCCTCGATCTCCCCGATTGCCTTCCAGGATTGGGGAAGAGAATCTGGGGGGAAACATCCCACCAAAGCGTGGTCTTCCCCACCAGCCATGACAAAGTCGAGAGGGTCACGCCCGGTGGCGTGGGCGACCGCTTTGAGAGGTTCAGGCAGGTCAATGGTTGAAGAATCAAGTCCCACCACCACCTGGGAACCCCAAGCGATGTGGGTGAGATCAGCAACCAACCCATCAGAGATATCCATGAGCGCGTGAGCACCATAGCGTACTGCTTCCCCACCTGCGCCATAGGGGACCTGGGGTTGCCGGTAAGCGTTGACCAATTCCCGAGGAGAACGAAAACCGCGAGACAACACAGCAAGACCCGCAGCGGCATATCCGAGGCGTCCGCGGTACGCCACAATGTCACCGACTTTGGCTCCTCTGCGAGTGAGAATAGGTTGGCCTCTGGTCTCCCCCAAGGCTGTGACAGCAATGCTGATGGAATCTGCTTGGGAGAGATCACCACCCATCAGTGAAACATGGGCGTGGTCGATTTCTTCCAAGACCCCAGCGGTGAAATCATCAAACCAGGAGACCTCAGTGGACCCAGGAGCCGATAACCCGAGCAAGACACCCGTGGGGACTGCACCCATGGCCTCAATATCCGCTAACCCACCAGCTACACATCTGTGGCCAATGTTGTTGGCGCTGGACCAGTCACGGCGAAAATGCACCTGCTCATTCATCACATCGGTGGAGACCACCACTAGACCATCAACGTTGAGTACCCCAGCATCATCACCTGGGCCAAGGACCACCTGGGGGCCAGTCACCACCTGCGCAGTGATCCGCTGGATGAGGGCAAATTCTCCAATATCGGCAAGGGTCTCAGGCATGGTTCTAGCCTAAACCCCGCTACCGACACTTCTGTGACGAAACCCCGAGAGACCCCGTTGTTAGGTTCTCGGCCACGTGAGCTTCAGGTAGCCACCCGAGCTGGAAGTGTGGTGGGTTTGAACCCTGGACGGGACTGCTCAAAGGCAGTGATGGCGTCGGCATGGGCCAAGGTCACAGAGATGTCGTCGAGACCGTTGAGGAGGCGGTGACGGGTGTAATCATCAATGGTGAAGTCGAAAGTTTTCTCACCAGCAGTGATGGTCAACTTGTCGAGATCGACACTCAGCTCCACACCTGGGGTGGACTCCAAATCCGCCCACAGTTCCTCCACCACCTGCTCGCTCACTTGTGCGGTGAGCAAACCCGCTTTGCCACAGTTACCCTTGAAGATATCGGCAAACCGGGGGCTGATCACCACACGAAATCCATAATCCATCAGTGCCCATACGGCGTGTTCGCGTGAGGACCCCGTACCAAAATCTACTCCAGCAACCAGAACAGACCCGGATGAATAGGGCTGTTGGTTCAACACGAAGTCAGGGTCTTGACGCCACCCATGGAACAGCCCGTCTTCAAAGCCCGTTCGTGTGACACGCTTGAGGTAGACCGCGGGAATAATTTGGTCGGTGTCGACATTGGATCGGCGAAGAGGCACTCCTATGCCTGTGTGGGTGGAAAACTTGTCCATATCATCCTCCTTAAAGATCACTGAGATCAGCGAGATGTCCGGTGATCGCAGTGGCTGCCGCCACCACTGGGGAGACCAGATGAGTACGCCCACCTCGGCCTTGGCGACCCTCGAAGTTTCGATTAGAAGTGGAAGCTGAGCGCTCCCCCACATCGAGGGTGTCGGGATTCATGCCCAGGCACATGGAGCATCCGGCCTCCCGCCACTGGGCTCCCGCGTTAATAAAGACCTGGTCCAGGCCCTCTTTCATCGCTTGGACGCGAACCCGAGCCGAACCAGGAACCACGAGCATCCGAAGGTTCTTGTTGATCTTGTGCCCTTTGAGAATCTCGGCAGCTTCGCGCAGGTCCTCAATGCGCCCATTCGTGCATGAGCCTAAGAACACCGTATCGATGGCGATATCGCGCATCGGTGTGCCAGGGTGCAAACCCATGTAATCCAAGGCCCTCTGCGCAGCTATGACCTCGACAGGATCAGTGAAATCTGCAGGTGATGGAACCACAGAGTTCAAGGCGATCCCCTGGCCTGGGTTGGTTCCCCAAGTGACAAAGGGTGTCAAGGTGGAACCGTCAATGGTGACCTCGGCGTCAAAGGAAGCGTTCGCGTCAGTGGCCAAGGTTCTCCAATAGGCAACAGCCTCATCCCACAGTTCCCCTTGGGGAGCATGGGGGCGAGATTCAAGGTAAGCAAAAGTGGTGTCATCGGGTGCAATCATGCCGGCGCGGGCACCCCATTCGATGCTCATGTTGCAGATAGTCATCCGTGCTTCCATGCTCATCGCTTCGATGGTGTCACCACGGTATTCAGCAATGAAACCAGCACCACCACCAGTTCCGACCTGGGCGATGTGAGCCAAGGTCAAGTCTTTGGCACTCACCCCAGGTGGCAGCTGTCCAGAAACTGTGACAGCCATCGTACGAGACTTGGCTTGGGGAAGGGTCTGGGTGGCGAGAACATGCTCAACCTCTGAGGTTCCGATACCAAAAGCCAGGGCACCGAAGGCTCCATGGGTGGAGGTATGGGAGTCTCCACACACGATAGTCATCCCCGGTTGGGTGAGGCCCAAGTCAGGGCCAATAATGTGGACAACACCTTGGTCTTTGTCCCCCAGGGAATGCAGGCGGATCCCAAATTCCTTGGCGTTATTTCTCAGTGTGTCGACTTGGAGGCGGGACACTGGATCAGCAATGGGAGCCAGGATGTCAACGGTAGGAGTGTTATGATCCTCGGTCGCTAAGGTGAGATCGGGTCGACGAACCTTCCGACCTGCCAGGCGAAGACCATCAAAAGCTTGGGGGCTGGTCACCTCGTGGCAGAGATGCAAGTCTATATAGAGCAGATCAGGTTCTCCTGCTGCTCCTGGGTTCACCACATGGTCATCCCATAGTTTCTGGCTTAATGTGCGTGCCATTACTCTCCCTTCGCCTGATTACTCGATCATTCCACTAGACTTCTCATATGGCAAGACTGTAGTATCAGCATATGGACGTTTCTTCCGGAGTTGGTGTGCTCGACAAGGCAGCCTCGGTCTTAACCGCATTAGAATCAGGCCCCATGACCCTCGCCGGTCTTGTCACTGTGACCGGACTAGCCAGACCCACGGCTCACCGTCTCGCAGTCGCTCTAGAATATCACCGTCTGGTGGGACGTGATCTCAATGGACGCTTCGTGCTCGGCCCACGCTTAGCGGAGCTGGCCCAATCCGCTGGAGAAGACCGATTACTTGCCACCGCTGGCCCCATCCTGGCCCGGTTGCGCGATATCACTGGTGAGTCTGCCCAGCTCTTCCGTCGCCAAGGTGATGTCCGTATCTGCGTGGCCGCCTCAGAACGACCCTCAGGGCTACGTGACACAGTCCCCGTAGGAGCCCAGCTATCCCTCAAAGCCGGTTCAGCAGCCCACGTACTGCTGGCCTGGGAGGAACCCGACCGGATACAGCGAGGACTCATCCAAGCCTTCTTCACCGCAGAAACCCTCTCCACGGTACGCCACCGCGGATGGGCCCAATCGGTGGCAGAACGCGAGGCAGGGGTCGCATCGGTTTCAGCTCCCGTACGCTCCCCCGGAGGGAAAACCATTGCTGCGGTTTCTGTGTCCGGCCCCATCGAACGCCTCACCCGCTCCCCTGGACGCCTCCATGCTCCAGCGGTGGTTGCTGCTGCCGAGAAACTCTCCGCTGTCCTGCGCAGAACCAGCGGTCAGTGAACTGACACTTTAGTGATAGTTTTATCTCTATGAGTCTTGAGAAAGTCTTTTTTGGGTTCTTCGTTCTGCTTGCCGCAACCTTGAACTTTGGTTTCTTTTTAGGTGAGATGACCGACCCACTCCATCATTCGTCTGTCGAGTTGTACGCCGCTATCGTGGTGGGGCTTGTCGCCACCGTGTTGAAACTAGGTGACCGTACCCAGATCGGTGCTGTTCACTTGGCCACCTCACTGGTTGCTGAAATACAGCTCATCGCCGCCGCTGTGGTCTACACCATTGGTGTGGCCTCCTATTCGACGATTCCCGCCAACCTCGTGTCCACCACCGTGTCACTGTCGGGTGGAGCGCTGTTCGCCAACGTCGTCTCAGTGATCCTGCTCGTCATTGAAACCTCCTCCTTCCGTCGCCGCTGATGCCCACTCGTCGCCGTCGGCGTGTGATCTCGCCGATTCGTACTCGTCGCCTCCAAGCCGCCCAAGTGGAGATCCCCACCGAGATCCCCCACACCACCGCGGTGTTCATTGCCTTGCGTCGGGTACGGACCCCGCTGTTGACCATCATCACGATCATGACCGTGGGAATAATCGGTTTGACCCTCATGCCTGGACTCCCCCAGCCAGACGGGTCCTCGGGACGGCTGAGCGCCTTTGAGGCGTTCTATGTGTTCTCCACCACCGCCACCACGATCGGTTTCGGGGAGATACCGCACGAGTTCTCTATCTACCAGCGCTGGTGGGTGGTGGGATTCGTCTATCTGTCGGTCATCGGATGGGCGTACATGCTTGGACGCGTGATGTCCCTCATGCAGGACTCCGCCTTCCAATCGGCGCGCGCCGCCCAATCCGTACGGCGAACCATCAACCACATGCGCCAGCCTTTCGTCATCATTGCTGGGTACGGATACACCGGTCGAAGTGTGGCCAAAACACTAGATCGTTTGGGCAGAAGGATCGTGGTGTTGGATGCCCAAGCTCTACCGATTGAACGCCTCGCCACAGACATGTTGAGCCAGGAGGTGCCCGGGATCACTGGGGATGCCCGTAACCCTGCGACGCTGGGGTTGGCTGGTCTCGGCCACCACAACTGTGAGGCGGTGCTGGCCCTGACCGGGGATGAAGAAATCAACCTCCAGATCGTCATCAACTGCACCCTGCTTCGGCCCGAGATTCCTGTGATCGCTCGCGCCGCAACCCCACGAATCGTGGAAGCCATGGAGGAATTCTCCCCCCAATGTGTGATCAACCCCTTCGATGATTTCGGCAATGTTTTTGTGCTGGCACTCAAAAACCCGTACACCTATCGGCTGATCACCTGGTTGATGGCTGATGAAGGGACACCCCTTCCCCCTGTTCCAACGCGAGCCAAGGTAGACAACTGGTTAGTGGTCAGTGATGATCCTTTCGGTGAGCAGATCGCCAATGATTTACGTCGCGAAAAATATAGTGTCCGGGTGGAGGACCCACTGGTTGATCATGATCTGTCCGATGTTCAAGCGGTGATCGCTGGGGCTACCTCGGATACAACCAATCTCGCTCTGGCCGCCCACCTGCGAAACTCCCATCCCGAAATCTTCCTGGTGGTTCGCCAGCGTGACCATTCCCGCCTACCGTTGCTGGATGCCTTCGTTCCGGACTACACCTTCTTCCCACCACAGGTCATTGGACAACGCGCCATGGCCCATCTGGTGAGTCCACGCATGTGGGAGTTTCTGCAATTCTTGATGACCAGCACCGATAGTCTCACCCAGAAACTCACCAACACAATGGTGGATCGGGTGGGTGCCACCACGCCACGGGCAGTCAAGATGCTCATCAGCGCCCAGCAGACACCCACCATTGAGCGATGGATGCATCACCAAACCATCACACTAGGTGACCTTTTCCATTCCCCCCAAGACTCCAGTCAGCCCATCGCCGCCATGGCGATCATGGTGGTTCGCGGTGAGGAAGTGTTCACCCTGCCTGACGATGATTTCGAGTTGGCTCTGGGCGATGAGGTTCTCATGATCGGCACCGGTGAGGCTTTCGATGAGCAAAGTGAGGCACTCTATGATGACTCCACCTTGTACTACACCGTCACCGGCAAAGACATCCCCACCTCACGAGCCTGGAGAATGCTCACTCGTCGACACTTCACCCACTGAGTGCTAGTGAGTCGCCACGGTGACAAAGGGGGACGCCCTCACCCCGTCATTCTGCGCAGCGTTACGACTCGCAGAATCCAGACTATCCAGTGAGACAATCGTGTTTCCTGATGTGCCAGGGGACGTACATCATGGCCCACAGCACGATCAGCAAACCGAGCAAGAGTGGAATGTAGAGGTTTCCTGCGAACCCCTGGAGTGGTTCCAGGGGCGAACCGGGGGCTGCGGTGGCAAGGAACCAGAAGTTCGTACCCAGGAAATGATTGGCGAGCAGGGAGGGTACGACGAACCCCACCATGATGATCACGGCTTTCCACAGGTTCCTGATCGATGGACGGAATTCTTTCGCCACGAGAATCATCAGGGCGTACCCCACCAAGAGGGCGTGAACACTAAAGGATTGCCAGGTGAACAGGTTCATCAAGGGTTGGTCGGCCCAATCGGGGAAGATCAGCGCGCAAGTCGCACCCCAAGTTCCCAGCGCATAGATGAACTCGCGACACCAAGAGTTGGGTTTCACTGAGTCGATGAACACCAAGAAAGTCGTCGCAGCGCAGGCATGCAAGGGAAGAATATCGGCGGTATAGATTCCTTTGATGAGAAAACCACCTTGGCGGATACCGAGTTCCAAGGTGAGAACAGTGATGCCGACAACCAGGCGGATGACCCGGCGTCGTTCTATGGAGGCGACCCGGTAGACCCATACGAGTGCGACAATGATCCCCACCATGACACCGAGCATCCCTAGGTGAGCTGGGGTGAACTGTCCGAAGGCAAGCTCCGGTGGGGTTGCTCCAGGGGACGAGAAAAAGTAGTCGAAGTTCACTGGTTGGATCCTGCACCCTCAATCGGTCCAAACCATTGCTCCAGGCAGGTGACCATGGTGGACTCGAACTGGTCCTGGTCATGGTGTTGGCGCAACCAAGTCGCAAAGTCACCATCCACTGTTGCGTCGATTTCTGCTCGACACTGATCGGGGGAGGTCACTGCGCGCAGGATCATGGCTTCGGCTTCACCCGGAGTCGAATAGAGGAAGGGATATCCTTCGGGAAGAATCGCATGGGCCCACGGCTTGTCAGGCAGTACGCCGATAGCTCCCGCCACCATCGCTTCCACGTACTGCAACCCATAGGATTCCTCATCAGAAGTGGCCAAGAAAGCGGTGGTCCTTGCCAGAGCCGCCCAATAGTCGTGGCGGAAAGGCAGCAACGGTGACACACTCGCCCAACGTTGGCGACCAAACTCCATGGCTTGGTGGCTGGTCAAATGGGACTCCACCAACCGTACCTCCACTTTGACCGGAGTCTTCTTCACGATTTTGCTCATGATCTCGAAGAACAGTTTCGGATTCTTACGTTTCGACATGTAGATCGCCGGATAGAGGACCACGGGGATCTCTGTTTCTTGTCTATCCTGGGCGTGCTCAAGCTGGATACCCAAGTTGGCGGAGGTCATGGTTGCTTTCTCCGCAAGGTGTTGCGGGGTCCATCTTTGGAGTTCGACTCTCAGGGATGAGGCTGTGCGGTCAGAGTTAGCGATCGTGGGGAATAATGCGCAGGACAGGGACAGCTCGGCGGCCTCGATCTCGGTGGCGTACTTTTTCGGACTCCACCACACAAAGTTGACCACCTTGGGTGTGTCGGAGTTTTCTTTGAGGACCCGCCAGGTGGGGATCGAGTCGATCACATTCATGTTGAGCAGCACGGTGTTGTCCCCATCGATCATCTCCAGGGGCATGGTCTCGAAGTCATCATAGGTGTGTTTCTTTTTATCGATGAGGATCGCCCCCGGAAAAATCCTCATCAACCGACGTACCAGGGTGTCCCCCGCATCATGCCCAGCAACATGCCCAGCCCGATCAATCCTCAATCCCTCGTACTGTATGGCGACCTTCACGACGTCTCCCTTCCGCATCGCCCATCCTATCGGCAGTCTCCTCCCAACGGAATGCTCTCTGCTCCACAACCACCGCAAATCATCAACGGTCAACACTGACCAATCGTTGCGTATTAACTGTCCGTGACAAATCAGCTCACCGCCACCCTGCAGAGTGTTGCGACTCGACCTAACCCCCGTCACCCTGCGGAGCGAAGCGACTCGCAGGGTCCAGACTACCCAGTTGTTCGACTGTGGATTCTGGATTCTGCGAGTCGCAACGCTGCGCAGAATGACCGAGGGAGGTCAGCCAGGCAGAATCCAGATACCACAGCCCCAACTCATTCCAGCACGTGACCATACATTCAAGGGTGCCAAACGCCTACGAACAGAGGTATGTTGTCACACCAACGTACTGATACAATGCTAGCATTGCTAGCAGAGGAGGAGACTATGGCAACTCTGACCATTCGTGGGATAGATGAGACCACCCGTGATCGTATTCAGCTTCAAGCGGCCCGCAACCGGCGCTCGATGGAATCAGAGGTACGAGCGGTACTCGATGACATCTACGGTCAAAAGCCATGGGGTGAGGCCCTGATCACGGCTTCTGAACAATTCAGGCGGGACAGCGACGGAATCGATCTCGATATTCCCCCTCGCAGCCTTCCGCAGATCGTAGATTTGGGTGGTGGTGAGGTGTGATCGTACTCGACACCAATGTTGTCTCAGAGACACTGAAACCCCACCCTGATGAGGGTGTCATCCAGTGGTTGACCACCCATGGCAACGACACAACAATCACCGCTATCACTGTTGCTGAGATCAGTGTGGGGATAGAGATTCTCCCCGAGGGGAAACGCAAGAGGGATCTCCGGCAATGGATTGGGGAGGTGTTTGATTCCTATGAATCACGTGTCTTGGTGTTGGACAACCAGTCAGCTCGAATCTACGGCTCGCTGGTTGCACGTAGGAGATCACAAGGAAACCCCCTGACCACCGAGGACGCCATGATCGCTGCGATCTGCACTGTGGGTGGTTTCCCCCTAGCAACCCGCAACACCAAGGATTTTGAGGGCCTAGATCTCACGTTAATCAACCCCTGGGAGTAAGTACGCCGATAGGGTCATTGGGACCAACAGACCCACTCCCTATGTGTGGAATGCCCGTTTTCCGTCATTCTGTGCGAAGTCGCAGAATCCAGAAACCACATTCCCACCCATTCCAGTATGTG
Source organism: Propionibacteriaceae bacterium (assembly GCA_009782785.1). Taxonomy (GTDB): domain Bacteria; phylum Actinomycetota; class Actinomycetes; order Propionibacteriales; family Propionibacteriaceae; genus WQYJ01. The sequence goes on from WRIJ01000002.1 coordinate 36,093, forward strand.
ACCCAACAGTCAGTGAAAGTCTTCCACAACTAGCATTGGCGCATCTCGCATTGATCGGAGAAATGATGTCGCACACTGATCCGTCCATCCCGCAGACTCCACTTCAGCCAACCCCCATTCCTCCTGCCTCCCCTGCTCAGTCAGTCAGAGAGAATAAGCGCTCACCGCTGAGTTGGCTCGTTGTTGTTCTCGCTAGTTTGGTGATTCTCACCAGTACGGCTTTCCCCTTTGTTGCCCAGTCATATGCCGCCTCGCGTACCCTCGGTGAGGACGCCATTGCCAACGCCGGGAACAGCGACAAGGAGTACGCCGACCTGGGCATCCGCAACCTTCCCCTGCTCAGCGACGAAGCAGCCGACAATTGGCGCAAAGACCCCGAACAGGCACTGCAGATTGCCGGAGAGAAGGCCTTCGGTGATCAATGGTCGACGATCATGAGCGCTCCCGAACCGTACGTGTCGTATGGTGGTTGGGATGGGAATGATTTCGGAGGGATAGGACCTTCCTTAGCCCAGGCAATATCAACGCTCTCCCCAGACCAAGAAACCAATGTCATCGATGTCCTGTCTCTGGCTATCCTCTTGGGAGTGTGGCCTGAGTCCATGTACAATTCCGACGGCACAGACAATTTCGGCGACATAAAAATCCGCCCGACGGTCATCGCCCTAAGCGGAGTGCTCTCTGCATCGGACCATTTCAACAGTTGCGACTCTATTCTCATGAGAGCTTATGTCGCCAATCTTCGAGATTGGGGAATAGACCCAGAATCACTGCGAATGCGTTGGAACAACGCCATTCATGCATGCCCCGATGATCCCACCCCTGTCATCGAATATGCGCGAAGTCGGTTGACGCTCACGGATCACTGGTGGGGAGAAATCTGGTCATGGGGATTCTCTCCTAGCATCGTGCAGGAGGATCTCCGCAGGTTAGAAGAGGTTTTCTCTACACTGCCAGAGGTCCCAGCAAAGTACGTCCTCATGGGTGACGCATATCGAAATCTTGTCATCCGTCCAGCTAGCATGGATACCAATACATATGCAATCACCCCACCATTTACCTTCCGCCATTACACTACTTTGGCCATTGATGCCTACGAACACGCTGCAAAGCTATCGTCAGCCCCAGAAGTGAGAATCTCCTGGGCGAGTGCATTACTTGCCAATGGAGAATCTGAGCAAGCTTGGCAGGTATTGAACACTCTTAGTGGGGAAGAGCAGAACACCTCAACCGCGCTCCACGTTCGGGCTGCTATTGAACTTGCTCGAGACGAACCAACCGCTGCGCAGGAATCATCAATAGCAGCTTTCACCAGCCAAACATCAGAACCTGTGGTGAGGAGAATATCTTATGACTGTGGAGAGCAACAGCCCTTTATTAATACGCGACCTGCTGGAAGTCTCGTTGGTCGACTAACGCTTCCACACGCTGGTGGTTGCGGCGCAGCTGGAGCAGCCCAGGATTTTGGGTTTGTTCCTCTCCATCGATCAGGACATGACACTGTTGATCCGCTGGTGGTCGAACAGGGTTCAAGAAACGACGCTCGGGTGAAGTATTTTCGACAAGAGCTTGCCATAATTGCTGAAGACTGGGATGAGGGCACAGTGATCTGTGCCAATTTCAATCCCGGCGAATGGCCTGGAGCTAATAAGCGCTGTGACGTCATTCACGCCAGAGGGCAGATCAGTGAGCTTTCAGATATGACTCTTGACTATCTCCAAGACATGTACCGACGACTTGGCTACCTTGGCAAAGCAAAGGACCTTACCCTGCAGTGGAGTCAACAGCGCAATGGCGTTCCCGAAGCCCATGAACGTTTAGGTGAGATACTGTTCCTCCTCGGAGACTACCCAGCCTCGGCATCTGCCTCAGGCATGGCCAGGCTAGCATATGCTAGGAGTTACGGATGGGCATGCTCAGGCGACCCGAGCGATCAGTGTTCCGCAACAGGTCCAGGGTGGGCAACTCTTCGCGAGGCTGCCGCCGGCAGAATGTCAGACAGTGGCGAATCTGACGAAGCTTTACTATCATCAGCCCCCAACCTTCAGTTTGGTTTCGCTTTCGATTCACAAGGAGATAGCAACCTTCTGTGGATTTACATACACATGGAGATAGCCCAGTTGGCATTTGAGCGCCAAGACTATCAAGGAGCCATCTCCTTCATGATGGATTCCATCATGATACGCGATTCAGAGAGCATCTCATACTTCGGTAATCCCCCAAGGGCAGTTAATGGCGCTCAAGAACAATTGATCTCGGTCTCGTACTTCGCTCTAGGGGACTATCAGAGTTCTCTTGATTGGGCTGAGAAAGCTCTAGCCTGCGATCCGTACAATCCGCTGTACTTGGAAGCTAAAGCAGATGCACAGCGTGCGCTCGGTGGGGCTACACCCACTGAGCCGATTGACCCGGATGATCCCGATGATCCGGGCCAGCAAACTGATTCACGCCAAGAATGGATCGACTCCTATGAACAGGTTCTGAGCATTGATCCCTCCCTGTTTTCTTCGTGGAATAACCTCGGTGTGTTGCATGCTCAAATGGGGAACACTCGCCAAGCCGAGAATGCTTTCAAACAAGCCATCCAAGCCCGACCCGATTACGGGCTTGCTTGGTTCAATCTTGGGGCTGTGAAAGCACGGCACTTTGGTCCACGATCCTTCCTCTATGCCCAAGGAGCACTCGGCAAGGCAGGCCAACTCGATCCAGGGTTGAAAGGACAAAACCCTGTGGTCACTTTCGATGATGAGGTGTACTCCAGTGACACCGATGTGTCGAAACCCATTCCCGCCGATTGGAAATACTCCAAGACCATGCGATCCAACCCTGTGCCCCTGACCGCCTCGATGATCCTGATCATTGTTGGGCGACTCGCCTGGACACTGGGTAAAAGTTTCTTCAGTGAACGCTGGGCCACCGGCGCTCTGCGTACGTGGAGAACAAAACCAGGATTCCTCGCCAACCTCACACGGTGGGGACCACACCCAATCATCACCACACTCATCACACTTGGTGCACTGCTGTGGTTGTCCTCGGTGAGTGGGTTGCTTGAAACTATGATTGCTGGAACCATTGCTGTCGCCTTGTTGGCCTTGCACTCTTTCCTGCCCAAGCTGGCTCAACCCTCCATGGCCGGGTATCCCACACCCACCATCAACCACGAATCCAGTCCTGCAGCCTCAGCGATCACACTGCTACTAGCCCCCTTCGGGCTTGGTTTCGCACCACCAGCACCCATGAAAACTCATCAAGGACTCTACACAGACCCCACCAACCCACAACACGACTGGGCACCCGTCATGGTACGCCGCATGGGGGTTATTGGTGTCGGAACAGCCACCCTACTGGTCGGTGTGGTCGCGAGCTTCACCGCCGTACCATTGGCCAGAGTAGCCACCCTCATGGGAATCATCCTGCTGAGCTCCGCACTCGTACCCGTCAACCCCCTCGACGGAGCACGACTCGGCCTCAAACGCTGGATCGAACTCGTGCTCACCGTCCTACTCATCGCAGTAGCCACCCTCCACGTCATGCAAATCATCTAACCCCCGTCGCTTCGCTCCTCAGCCGACACTCTGCAGAACACAAGTCACCCCGACCCAGTCACCCTGCGCGAAGTCGCAGGGCCCAGACTACCCAGTTGTCAAACTGTTGAGTCTGGATTCCGCGAGTCGCTCCGCTCCGCGGAATGACCGGGGGGAGGGCGCTCCGCGGAATGACCGGGGGGAGGGCGCTCCGCGGAATGACCGGGGGGAGGGCGCTCCGCGGAATGACCGGGGGGAGGGCGCTCCGCGGACAGCGGGGAGGGTGCTCTGCAGAACGATGGGGGTTGAGTTGCGTCAATCGAGTGGGGCATGAGAAGAAGGTTGATCAGCAAGAAAGCGCAATCAGCCACAACGCAACGTACGTGTGTGTGGCACTGGTGGACAGTTGCGGCTGAAGGGGCAATCCATCGGGAACACGGGTAGTGTGGGGGTATGAAGATGCAACCGATAACGCTGAGACATATTGTGTTGGGTGGGGATTTGAATCACCATGGGACACTGTACGCGGGGCGCTGTGTGGAGTGGATGGTTGAAGCTGGGCTCATTGCTGCTTGTGATGCCACCAGGAGGAATCACATCGTCTGTGTGCACATCAACGACCTGTCCTTCCGTACGCCGGTCCACAAAGGGGATCAAGTCCTCTACACCTCCACTCTGTGTTATCTGGGGCGCTCCTCACTCGTGGTGAACGTACGGGTGGAAAACGTCATGACCGGTGGATTCGTGGTCGATGGATTCTTCACCTACGTCAACGTCACCGAGGATGGTTCACCACTACCCCACGAGCTCACCCTCGAAGCAGAAACCGATGAGGAACAAGCCCTCATGGAGCAGGGTTCCAAATACGCGAGCAAACCTGCGACACAGTGACTATCCAGACCCGTAACCTCAAGCTCCACCGTCATTGAGGGGTTCCACCGTCCTGCTGAGGCACCACCGTCATTCTGCACGAAGTCGCAGAATCCAGACTACACAGTTGGGCTAAATGTGATTTCTGTCCCTTGCGAGTCGTAACGCTGCGCAGGGTGACGGGAGTCAATCGTTTTGCCCATACTGTGACAATTATCATCGAGTGGCATGAAGGTGGAGTAAAATAGCTGGCGGTTCGGTGAACCACGGATCTCAAAAGGACACATACATGAAGAAAACCGCCACCCGTCTCGTCACCCTTGCTGGTATCATCATTGCTGCTTTCTCGCTGACTGCCTGTGGTGCAGCAGTGGACAAAGCCCTCTCCGACGCTGTCAAGCAGCTCAATGAGTCAACACCCATGCTGGTTGACTCCGAAACCCAGCTCGATAATGCAGAAGCCCCCGGCAACCGCGTACTGCGCTACAACTACTCGCTGGTCAACATTGCCCAAGGTGACCTCACTGCTGAAGAAATCAACGAACTCGAACAGGGTGTTGCTCCTGGTGTTATCACCCAAATCAAAGGCAACGCCTCCATGGACCCCCTGAAGAGCCTCGATGTGATCTTCGAATTCCGCTACAGCACCAATGATGGTCAAGAGCTGTTCACCATCAGAGTTGAACCCGAGGATTACAAGTAAGCCACACCCCTATCACATAATGAAGGCTGCCCGGTTGAACCGGACAGCCTTCATTATTCGCAGAGGAACTATAACCCCTTGAGGACACATGCTGCGGCAAGCAGGATGCCGCCAACAAGAGTGACCCAGTAGCCCACAGCTGACAGTGAGGCAACAAAGAGGAATAGAATCAGACCAATCAGCATCAGTGCAACACTGATGTAGAAAACGATTTTGGTTGGTGCATTCAATCTCACAGTTTCTCCAATCGCTAGTACGATGAAATCCCTTTCACCTTATCGACTGACCGCAAGAAACTCAGAGGATTTTCCCGCTGTTATGGACTTGCTGACAGGTGGGGAGGAAGGTGTTTTTGTTACCAAGTTCCGGACTCCCCAACTGGTGGACTGTGGATTCTGGATTCTGCGACTTCGCGCAGAAAGACGGGGATGGAGCACAGTCAGATGGGGATGGAGCACAGTCAGATGGAGATCAGAGCAGAAAGACGGAGATGGATCCCGCCCCCCGTCTCCCTGCGCGAAGTCGCAGGGTCTATCAGTCACAACTGTGGTGGGCCAGTGGATTCTGCGACTTCGCGCAGAAAGACGGGGTGGGTGTGCGCGGATGGGTGTGACACCGGGGCCTGTCCCCAACTTTCCTGTCCCCGATTTTCCTCAATGACCCAAGTGGGACAAAACAGTACCGTCCCCAATTGTCACAGTCGGCCGAAAGAGTAGTAGGCGGCGCAGGCTCCCTCGGGAGAGACCATGCAGGTTCCGATGGGGGTTTCGGGGGTGCAGCCATTGGCGAAAACCTTGCAGTCCCTAGGTTTGATCTGGCCTGTGAGCACTAAGCCACACTGGCAGGCTGGGTGGTCCAGGACCTTCACACCGGGCAGATCGAAGTGTTTCTCCGCATCATGATCTTCGTAGTCTTGCGACAACTCGTACCCGGAGAATGGAATCGAGCCTAATCCTCGCCATTCGAAGGATTCACGAACAGTGAACACCTCACCAAGAATCCTGATCGCTTCGAGGTTGCCTTGTGGGAGTACGACACGGGAATACTGGTTTTCCACCTCGCAGCGACCCTCAGCAAATTGGGTGAGCAACATCGCCACCGACTGGAGAATATCCAAAGGTTCAAAACCGGTCACCACAATCGGTGTGGCAAACTCGTTGGTGATGAACTGGAAATGGTCACTGCCCACCACTGATGCCACATGGCCTGGCCCGATCAGACCATCGAGTTGAACATTCTTGGTTTCCAAGATGGCCCGTACTGGCGGATTAATGAGAACGTGGTTACAGAACACAAAGAAGTTTCTCAACGCGAGGTTCTTGGCCACCATGAGGGCCATCGCCGTTGAGGGTGCGGTTGTCTCAAACCCAACAGCGAAAAACACCACTTGTCGATTCGGATTCTCTTGGGCGATTTTCACTGCGTCCAGGGGGGAATAGATGAAGCGTACGTCCGCACCACGGGCTTGGGCTTGGAGAAGACTTCCCTGTTTTCCTGGTACGCGCATCATGTCGCCAAAGGTGGTGAAGATCACCCCATCTTGACCTGCTAACCACACAGCATCATCGACGCGTCCTGATGGGATCACACACACGGGGCACCCTGGTCCATGAACGAATTCGACCTCTTCAGGTAGGAGATGCTCCAACCCGTGGCGATAGATGGTGTGGGTGTGGCCCCCGCAGACCTCCATGAATTTCCACGTACGCCCCTGACGCTCGGCCATCGCTGTGATCGATGAAATGAGCCCTTGGGCCGCTGCCGGATCACGAAACTCGTCAACGTACTTCATCGAATCTCTCTTTGAGCAAAAGCATCCAATTCGTCATCGAAGACAGCCCCCATTTTCTTGATCTGATCCAAGGTTTGGGTCGCTTCCTCGGCGTCAATCTTGGATAGTGCGAAACCAACGTGAACCAGAACCCAGTCCCCTGGTTGGATGGACTCGTCTTTCAGCAGCCCGATAGAGATCTCACGCTCAACGCCACTGACCGACACCATGGCCAGATCATCATCTAAAAGCGTGATCACCTCACAGGGTAGTCCCAAACACATATGTACTCCTAACAGATCCTTGGCAGTGGATCGGTGACCAGCATGTCAACAAGCCGGGTCCCACCAAAACCATTACGCACAGCCACAAGCCCTGGTGGATCACTGACGACCTGGCCGATGACGGAAGCCTGCTCGGCTCCTGACCCGCGCAAAGCCACCAATGCCTTGTCAGCATTCGCCTCGTCCACCACGGCGATGAAGCATCCCTCATTGGCGACATAAAGAGGATCAATCCCTAACATGTCACAGGCCCCGCGTACTGCGGGTTCAACCGTGAAAGCTTCCTCGTCGAGGAGGACACCCTGGCCGGAGGTGTTGGCGAGTTCATTGAGTACGGTCGCCACTCCCCCACGGGTGGCATCACGCATCCAGCGCACATCCTCATCGGCTACAGCCGAATACAGGGCCTCCACCAGGTGATTGAGTGGTGCGCAGTCTGATGTAATGGGCGCTGTGATGGCGAGGTTTCCTCGGGCAATCATGACCGCCATGCCGTGGGCTGCGATCGGGCCCGAGATGATGAGCCGATCCCCCACCCGTACTCTCTCAGCGCCGAGGGTACGACCCGGTGGAATCACCCCAATCCCTGATGTGTTGATGAAAATCTGATCGGCTGCACCGTGAGGAACCACCTTCGTGTCACCGGCGACAATCTGCACCCCAGCCAGTTCAGCTGCTTGGCGCATATCCTCGACGACCGCGCGCAATTCGGCGATAGGGAAACCCTCCTCCAGGATGAAACCTGCCGTCAACCATCGCGGTTGGGCACCACTGACAGCTAGGTCATTGACTGTTCCATTGATCGCCAACTCACCGATGCTGGCCCCAGGAAACCGAATCGGTTGAACCACAAAAGAGTCGGTGGTGTAGGCGATCTGCCCAGCCTCCACCACTAGGGTTGCAGCATCGGGTAACCCCGCCGATGTGGGGTTGCCGAATGCGGGCATGAACACCTCGTCGAGCAGGGCAGCTGCGGCTTTGCCCCCGGACCCGTGGGCCATGGTCACGGCAACATCATTGAGTGGGGTTGTGCGTGTACGCCGGGGAGGACTGGGGCTATCAATCATGTCCATCCTCTTCATCGGTGAGCCTCATTATCCTATCAGTTGACCAGGTGCAGATATCCGGCGTAAGCCTGCCCGAGTGACAGTCCACCATCATTAGCAGGTACGACGTGGTGGGTCACGGTGGTGAAACCGTGGCGAGCCAGTTGGGTGGTGATTTCCCTAGTCAACAGCCGATTAGCGAAGACACCCCCGGTGAGCCCAATAGTGGTAGATGATGGGTTGGTTGCCACGAGCATCTCCACCAGGATGTGGGCAAGACCTGTGTGAAACTCATGAGCCAAACACCCCACGTCACAGTGATTCTTCACTCCGTCCAGCAGTGCGGCGATGAGGTCCTCCACATCTGTGTAGTTAACCTGATGCTCATGATTGCAGGCGTGTGCCTCCAATTCCATGGCCGCTTGAGCCTCATAGGTGATCTGGTGACAGATACCCAGGATCGACGACACCGCATCAAAAAGCCGCCCTGTGGAGGTGGTAAACACACAGTTGAGGTGGGTCTGAAGTTGGGAGGACACCCCAGCAATCTCTTCCGCAGTGGGTACTCCACGAGAACCATCCAAGTCCTGCCAGGCACGCACCTCACCAGGGTCGATACCGTACTGGTTCAACACCCCAAGGGCTGATTTCCAGGGATGGCGTACGGCTGAATCCCCTCCAGGGAGCAGAAATCCCGGCAGATGCCCGACGCGCTCATAATCGAGCGGGGTACTTCCCAGGCGCAGAATCTCCCCACCCCAGATGGTTCCATCATCACCGTACCCGGTTCCATCGAGAACCACGAAGGTTGACTCTTCGTCCATTCTTGATTCAGCGACAAGCGATAGAGCATGCCCATGGTGATGTTGAACCTCTAGAACCTCCACACCCAGTTCATGGGCTTTGTTGATCCCCCAGCGGTGGGTGGCATATCCAGGGTGTTTGTCGACCACGATCAATTCGGGTGTACGCCGGTGTGCTCCCATCATCTGCGCCACCGACTTCTCGTAAGCAACCTGTGTTTCGAGCGAACCCATATCCCCGATGTGTGCACTGAGGAAGGCCATCCCGTCACGCGTGAGGGCAAAAGTGTTCTTCAGCTCCGCGCCCACCCCCAGGACACAGCAATCTTGGTCGCCCAGGAACACAGGCAAGGGCGCGTACCCACGGGAACGCCGAATCGGGTGAATCTGCCCACCATCAGCCATCACCACTGAATCCTCCACCGGCACCTCAATGATGCGGTCGTGCATGAGAAACCCATCAACAATGCCCGAGAGGTCGTTTCGTGCATCCTGCTCACGATAGGTCAAAGGCAGGGATGAGGAATTGGCACTAGTGGCGACCAGAATCTGTCCGGGTTCGACCAGTAACTGATGCAGTGGTGAATAAGCCATCATTACCCCCACCACATCAAGACCAGGGGCAACACTAGGAGCAAGATCATAGTGAGCACTCTTGGGTGCCAGTACGATCGGCGCTTCACGACTGGTGAGAACCTTGTCCTGGGCTTCACTGAGATCTGCCACAACGCGTACCGCCTCTATGGACCCAGCCATCACAGCTAGTGGTTTCCCGCGACGATTCTTCCTGTCGCGAAGAAGTGCCACAGCCGATTCGTTGCGGGCCTCACACATGACAGTGAACCCACCGATTCCTTTGACCGCAAGAATCCTGCCTTGGGCCAGCATGGTTCTGGCCTGAGTGAGTGCTTCGGCACTCCCGCGGCGACGATCCTCACTGACAGGTGAGTGGGGTTGGCCCGGCATCTCCAACCACAAGGTAGGTCCACAATCGAAACAGGAGATCGGTTGGGCATGGAAACGCCGATCCCGCGGGTTTTCGTACTCGCCGAAGCACAACTCACACATCGGGAAATCCACCATCGTGGTCAAGGGTCGGTCATAGGGAACATCACGGATAATCGACAACCGCGGTCCACAATTCGTACACGTCGTAAAAGGGTACTGATAACGCCTGCCCAGTGGATCAGCCATGTCGGATAGACAATCTACGCAGATCGCGGCATCCGGTGGAATCAAGGTGAGCGCCCCGGCAGCACGCCTGGAAGCAACGATATGGAATCCGGATTGATAGGTGGGCAACATATCCCCGGTCGCCACAGCCACCACACTAGCCATGGGCGGAATATTCCTCACCACCTCGTCGCTGAAGGCGTCCACCTGGTCAGGGGTGCCCTCCACCTCGATGAAGACAGAATTATCATCGTTACCGCAGAAACCTGAAACGCCATGACGGGTAGCCATCGATGCCACATGGGGGCGAAAACCAACACCCTGGACCACCCCAGTGAGTCTGATGTGTTGGCGGACGGTTGATTCCACTGCAATGGCCCTTCGGTAGAATGTCAGCGTATCACCGCAGACGAGACTGGATGGGAAGATTGGGATTAATGCATGAACTATCCTTATGCCAGTCCATCCTTGCCATCGCGAGCAAGAACAGTGGGGGACGGCGAGTACGTAGTGTGGAAATCGATGTTGGCCATCTGCGCCAGGTCGTACCCGAAACACTCCTGAGCTGTTGGGAACTCACCACACCAGGCACGCCACTGGAATCGTCCACCCTCCAGATTCGCCACATCCCTGCAGTGATCCAGTGTGGCTCCTGCGGACAAGAAACCACGCTTGAGGACTCACCTATACTGGTGTGTGAGTTCTGTGGGAGCCAGGATGTCACCATTGTCAGTGGTGAAGAGTTCATGGTTTGTGCACTACAAGTAGAGGATTAACATGGGAAGATTCCACCGCCACGACGATGGTACGGTTCACTCTCACGGTGATGGTACGCCGCACAGTCACGATCACGACGGCCATTCCCACGATCATGTGAATGATCACGCCCATTCCCACCACAGTGATGAAGACCGCCAGGAAATAATTGGTGACCACAGTGGTTATTCCACCGGCAGTGAACGCATTGACGTTTTGGAGAGAATCTTTGACGAAAATGATCGTGCAGCTGACTCTAATCGAGCCCTGTTTGACGCCGCGGGAATCACAGCCATCAATCTGATGAGTTCACCGGGTGCCGGGAAAACCACCCTTCTAGTAGAAACATTGAAGGCCCTGGGCTCTGAGGTACGCTGTGGGATCATCGAAGGGGATATTGAAACCTCACTCGATGCTGACCGGCTCCAAGGATTGGGTGCCCAGATTTCCTTGCTGAACACTGGAGATGGGTTCGGTGGGGAATGTCACCTCGATGCCCCCATGGTTGCCCGTGCATTGACCCGTCTCAATCTAGAGGAACTCGACCTCGTACTGGTTGAAAACGTAGGGAACCTCGTGTGCCCAGCAGAATTTGATGTGGGTGCTCACCGTCGCGCCATGGTCACCTCGGTGACCGAAGGGGAAGACAAACCGCTGAAATACCCAGTCATGTTCCGCAGCGTGGATGCAGTGGTCATCAACAAAATCGACCTCCTGCCGTACCTCACCTTCGACATGGATCTGTTCCTGGCTAATATCCGTGCGGTTAACCCACAGGCAACGGTTCTTCTCACGAGTGCAACCACGGGTGAAGGCATTGATGAGTGGGTCAACTGGGTGAAGGCTCACTGAGCCCCAGGTTTTCTGGTTTCTTCAGGCGTCTGGAGTCGTTGATCCGGCAAATCACCTCAGCAATGACGTACATGGCCACCATAGGAATCAGCAAGACGATCATGGTGAGGGGGTCAGCGGGTGTGGCGATCGCTGAGAAAACAGCACAGATAACGATGGCGACGGATCTAAACCTTCCCAGAGCATGACCGGTGACTAGTCCCAATTTGTTGAGTGCCACCAGAAGAACTGGTAGGAGGAAGGTCAAACCGAAGACCACCAGGAGCCGTAACTCGAAGTTGAGGAAGGTGCCAACATCATTCAGATTAGTGACCGTGGGTGGGTTGAAACTCAACATGACCGCAAAACCATAGGGGCACATGGAATACCCCAGGGCCACCCCAGCCAAAAATAGGGGGATGGCAGCCACAAGAAAGAGGCGGGCTGTGGTTCTCTCCCGTCTACCTAGAGCAGGAATGATGAACCTCCACAGGTGATAAAGCCACACCGGGCAAGCAGCAATGAAACCAGCGAGGAAACCCACTTTGAAATAGAGGGCGAACCCAGCAGTCACCCCCTGGGTGACCATCTCCACATGGTCAGTGGGGCGCGCATTGTTGAAAATCTGAACTGCCTGATCGATGGGCCACAAAACGACCGCCAAGAGTTGGGCCTGGAAAATCAGTGCGATCGCCGTGGTGATGATGATAGCGATCATCGACATGAGGAATCGGTAACGCAATTCCCTCAAGTGGTCGAAGATGGACATCGACCCTTCGGTGTCTCGTGGCTTGGGTGCCCGAAGCCACGCCAGACGTGATCCCTTCTTGGGCACAGAAAACTCAGCTACTTGCTGGACGAGGCCTCATCAGAGTCCATCTTCTCTGATTCGGAATCTGAGGAGGAATCCGCACTGATCTCATCTTTGAATTCACGGATGGCTCGACCTGCGCCTTTACCAATGCCAGCGAGTTTTGCGCCACCAAACAATAGGACAGCGATGGCCAAAATGATTAACCATTCCATTCCACCGGGTGGCGAAAAAAGGAAAACCATGGGACTCATGAAAACCTCCATCATCGAGGGCGACGCCATGATCCTATCAGCCCACACCCGCCCCGGTCCCCTTTTCACCAATTTCCCCCAACAAAAGGGGACGGGGCGTTTGTCACACAGGGACAACAAAAGGGGACGGGGCGTTTGTCACACGGGGACAGGCACCGCGTGACAGGGGGTCGGTATGAACTGTCACACCGTCTCGCATGACCAGGCTAGACTGTGGACATGACACCCATGTTTCTGGACATCTCGATGGCTGAGTTCCTGATTATTTGTGTCATCGCTGCCATCCTGCTTGGTCCTGAAAAACTACCTCCCTTAGCGAAGAAAGCAGGACGGGTGTTCAAGTTTCTGCGTTCAGTAGCCAATAATGCCACTGAGCAGATCAAGGAGGAACTTGGTCCCGAGTTCTCCGACCTTCCCATCGACAGCATCCAGGACCTCAACCCAAAGAACCTGGTGGGTTCAATGCTCACTGGTGAAACCATGCAGTCGGGTGTTGGTGGAGAACTCACGGCACTGCGCGACGAGATGGAATCCATGCGTACCGAGGTCACCAAACTCCGCCTCCAAGCCGGAGCCCCCCTGATCCCCCCACGCCCGCGCACTCCCGCAGCCACACCCGAGGAATAAACCGCACCCGTCAACCAGTTTTGAGACAGAAACGTTGCATAGTAACTCACAGTTGTCATACTGCGGAGCGCGACGGGGAACAGGTGCCGCAAAGTCACCCGATGGTGAGACAGGAACGTCAATGCCTTTCCGCAGATGCTCAGTAGCGGGTGTGCTCACCACCGATGCTCAGTTGCGGTTGTGTTTACCGTTGAATGGCTGAGGGTAATTGGGCTAGTTCCTCGAAGGCGGCTTGGCTTTGGGTGACTGCTTCGTCGTCGAGGAGTTGGGTAGCGAAACCGTTTTGGACCAGGACATAATCACCTGCGCGTGCTTCGGGGACGTAGGCGAAGCAGCAGGGATGTGGCTCGCCTTCACTCAAAACATGGCCCATGGGCATGGGGCCTTCGCCGATGTCGAGAACAGGTACAGGAGCGGCAATGCACATGGGGTTATCCTCTCACATCTGTATCAACGACGAGTCCCATTGCGCCCACGGGGGCGCTGGAACAGGGCAAACATGGGTCGGCCTCACGAATAGCAGCCTCCATGTGGTGAACATTCCCGGTGGAGCCCGACGCTGCCTGGGTGAGCAGGCTCGCCAACCAGGGTTCGTTTTGAGCAGTGGGGGTCAAAATCTGTGCGGATTCCACCACACCGCGCTCACCTGTTTGATAGCGATGAACAAGCAACCCCCGTGCACCATCCACCCATCCCACACCAACACCAGCAGCGAATTCTTCCTTCCAGGGTACGGCGACCTTGTCCAGAATCAGGATTGGATCTGTGAGAATCTGCTCAATGACTTCCACACAGTGAAGAATGATGGTGGCACGAGCCTGGGGTGCTCCCCCACCAGACTGCAACCACTGTTTCTGCAAGCGCGCTGAATGAGGTGTACCCAGTGGCGCTACACGTAACTGGGCCACGGGCCCTACCCGATAGGCCCCCTGGTCTGGACCGAGAGGGAGAAGATAGGGGCGCGGAGCCGAGGATCCCGCATCTGTTTCAGCGACCATGGAATCCCAGTGATCGGAGGCGACTGAGTCAATGAGCACACCACCACCGCCCCCCACCACTCGCAGGTATTCACCAAACAGATCAAGGTTGCCCCGCTCATCCACCAGAGCTACATCTGCTCCTTCAAAGTGGTCTGGCAGACTCGGTAACACACTCACTGATTCCCACACTGCCCGAGCAGCTTCCAGAGCCTGGGGAACCATATCAAGAGTTTCAGTACGCTTCTCAGCAACCACCGGTGTGGTCACTCCCCCAGGAATAGCTGTGGTTGGGAAATGCCCTGGTGAACCAGCAGCCGCCATTGCTAGCTTCGCAAACTGGCGAAGGACCAAGGCTTGGTCGGGGAAGGTGGCAAGGAGTCCAACAACATGGATGGAGATCACCGAACCATAGTGGAGTAGCCGGCGTAGCTCCTGGGCAGCCACCGGTATTCCATCCAGCCCAGCGAGGGATTCTAGTGCTCGAACACCAGCGAGATGATGAGCCTGCGGGCAGATTCCGCACAGCCTCTCCACCAGCGAGGGCACCTCCCCCACAGCTCGACCCGTCAACATTCCATCCACACGCGGTAAGCCCGCCAAATCAAAGGTGGCACTCACCTGTCCGGCATCATCGTGTGTCACGACCACCCTGGCGGGAGCTGGATCAATGATCTCCCCAATGTTCACCTGCTGTATCATGGAATCACCTCACCTAAGACACAAGGAAACACATGCATGAACTCTCTCTGCTGGTCTCGGTAGTGAACTCGGTCACGCAAGTAGCGCGATCCCGTGGAGCCACAAGAATCGAAAGAGTGGGTCTTCGTGTGGGAGCCCGAAGTGGAGCAGTACGTGAGGCCTTGGAGGGGTCGTGGCCGTTGGCGACACCAGGAACCATGTGCGAACAAGCGATTTTGGAGATTGAAGAGATCCCTGCACGAGTGTGGTGTTCCACCTGCGAGATCGATCAGGTGATTGATGAGTTTTTCGCCCTGAAATGTCCCACATGTGGGGACCCTGCCGGCAAGATCACCAGTGGGACCGAGTTCGATGTGGCCTTCGCCGACATGGAATGATCTCATGAAACCTCGACTTGGTCGATATCGTCCAGCCACCCTTGGATGACACGGGTTGCCCTGGATTCTGCTTCGGCTAGTGCGCCTTGGACCTTCTCCCCTAAACCCAGGTGCGGACCAACATAGTCAGGCACGACACCCACCACAGCCAGTTCGTCGGGTTCACCACCGAGCAAACGCGCTGAGGTGAAGATATCCAGCAACCCCACTTGGTGAGGCGAGAGTTTCGAGGATAGCAACCGTGGAATTTGATCACCGGCTAGTTGAACCACCTCCCCTGGTGTGGAACCCGCCACGGCATCTAGGATCAGTAACCGCGTCGAGTCTTGAACCACGGGTACAAGTTCGAGCCCAGCCGTACCGCCGTCAACAAAGTCAATCCGAGGATCATCAAACTTCGCAGTCAACACTTCCAGCAGGGCGAGACCGACACCATCATCGCCCATGAGGGGATTGCCGACACCCATGACGGTGACGGCAAACCCATCGCGTAAAGACTCGTCGATAACCGGACTCACTCAACCTTGGGGGCATCTACGGGCTCAGAGCCACGCCTGACCCAGACTCCACCGTTGATCATGGCGGACAATCCACCATGGCGTTCCAGGGATTCGCTACGCAACACCATGTAGATGTGCATGATGACGAAAGCCCACAAAAGGAACATCATCAGTGCGTGGATGAGACGCAAAGCCCCGATACCAATCCATCCTGCAGGCAGAGAGATGAAAGCCCAGAAGGCACTGGTTTGATGATAGAGACCATAGAGCATGAACCCGGTCAGCAACTGGAATCCACCAGCGACATACAACGAGGTGTACGCCAGCTGCTGCAGTGGATTGTGAGCCAGATACAAAGGAGCATGTTCCTTGATGAAGGCATAGTGTTGCAGCACTCGACCAAGGTTTTTGACATCTTCCTTGTTCTTCAATGGCCACAGGGTTTGCCAGCGAAGATAGCGGTCACGCGACATGAAAGCCGACCATATACGCGCCGCCCCAATCACCAGCCAGACAAAAGCTGCGGTGAAATGGATCACTCGAATCCAACCCATCAAGTAGCCACTGGCATCCGTACCGAAAGTGGTGGCCCCAAAGAAAGGATCCATGATGAAGATACCGGTGCAACTGAGGACAAAGATAGTCGCCACGTTCAACCAGTGCTGGAACCTGAGTGACACCGACCATAGCGGTACGCGGGCAAAGATCGCAGGCCCCGATGAGACATCAGCGGATTTTGCGTGACTTGCTGCAGGAGCAATCGGGACAAACCCTTCTATCCTGAACGGCCCCACGTGGTCGTCGTCATCAACTTTGGCCCGTGCCACAGCTAAAGGACGCCATCCGTTCACTTGAACAGCCTTAGCATTCTTCTTGATGACCCGGCGTTCCTCCTTGGATATCTCCACCTTGTCGAGTACGGCATCCAGGTCACCACGCATGATCACACGATCATCGCGTCCACCATCTTGACGGTGGTAGCTACGAATCCGAGCCAAACTGTAGCGCCTATTCGGCGATGCAGGATCAATGTCTGCTGCATCCACCTCGGGAACATCAAGACCCACATAGTTGGCTTTGAGCGATGCGATCGCAGCCCGATCGACAGGGTCATCACTATTCGGTGGGGCTGCTGCCGCCATCGTCATAATGCGACCCTCGCTGACGACACCCAGGCTATAAGCCGTCCCTGCTACCAGGGCGGGAAGCTCGGTTGTCGTAGCAGTTGAGTTACTGGTCATGATTGGGCCACCTGGAGAACATTGCCCTCGTCATCCAAGACGTGGACAGCACACGACATGCATGGGTCGAAGGAGTGGATGGTGCGCAGCACCTCCAGTGGCTGAGTGGGATCGGCCAAAGGATGCTCCTTGTTGCCTGCCAGTGAGTGCTCGAAGGGGCTCATTTGACCGGACTCATCACGTCCACCACCCAGCCATGTGGTCGGAACCACACACTGATAGTTGGCGATCTTCCTATCCTTGATCGTCACCCAGTGGGAGAGCATCCCGCGGGCCACCTCAAGCATGCCGAACCCGGAGGCTTCCTTCGGCCAGCTGCTGGGCTCCCACTTGGAAGCATCAAAGACATCATAATTGCCTTCGCGCAGGTTCTGGACGAATGTCGGGAAGACCTCGTCTTTCATCAGTTCCGCTGTCAACAGGCACTCGGCTGCACGAGCGAGGGCACGACCAGCAGTGGAGTTCATCTGCCCGAGGGTGATACCCAAGGTGGCCACAGCGCCGTCCACGATTTCTGTCATGCGTGGATGGCCTTGGGCGTACGCCATGATGACGCGGGCCACCGGACCCACCTGCATGCGCTTGCCGTCGTACATCGGTTCCTTGCACCAGGTGTATTTCCCATCCCAGTTGTCGTCTCGACCTACCAGCAAAACGGAGTCTGCATCAGGGAAGGTCTTTCCTTCGTAGGGTGGTTTCGGCCCTGAGTACGCCATCGTGGTTTCGCCCTCAAGTGGGGGCAATTCTTTGTCTGAACCTGAGTAGCTCAACCACGTCGAGTTCACCGATTCGGTGATCTTGGCAGGATCGAAAGGATGAACTGTCGAGAAATCATCATCGAAGATGACACCAGGTTTGACGGTCATCTTGGAGGAAGGGAATTTCGGTTCAATATTCGGATCACCGGAATACATCGCACCGCCGAGACCCACCGCCAAATAGTTGGGGTTGGCTGCACCGATATCGAAGTAGTCCTTATACACACCCACGATAGCCATCGCATCTGGTACATAACAGGTAGCTACGAATTCATGAATCTCGTTGATCCACTGCTGAATGTGGGAGACCTGAACCTGGTTGACTGTCTCAGACTTGTTCTGATCGATGGTGCAAGCCATTCCACCAACAAGGAAGTGAGGGTGGGGGTTCTTTCCACCAAAGACCGTGACAATACGGATCATAGAACGCTGGAATTCCAGAGCATCTAAGTAGTGGGCCACAGCCATCAGATCAGCTTCTGGTGGGAGGCGATAATCCGCATGTCCCCAGTAGCCGTTCGTGAAGATAGATAATTGACCAGACTCGACAAGGTTCTTGACGGTGTCGCGTACCTCGGTCATGCGAGTGAGATTGTTGCCTCTCCAGGTTGAACCAATTGACTTGGCGAAATCCACAGCCTTCTGGGGGTCAGCGCTCGCTGCATTAGCTGCGTTGACGAAATCCAAGGCATGTAGGTGATAGAAGTGCACCACATGGTCATGGATATCGGTGGTAGACAACACCATGTCACGGATGAGCATGGCCTGTTCGGGTGGCTGTGAGCCGATAGCATCCTCAACTGCCATCACCGAAGTGGTGGCGTGGGTGCCCGTACACACTCCGCAGATGCGGTTGACGAAAGCCCAAGCATCCCTGGGATCACGGCCTTTGAGGATTTCTTCTAAACCCCTGAATTGGGTGGTGGAACTCCAAGCATCAGTGATCTTGCCACCTTCTGTTTCGAGTTCAATGCGCAGGTGACCCTCAATACGTGTGATGGGGTCGATAACGACGCGGTCTGCCATGGTTTATTCCTTTCAGGACTAACTTGCCGTGGTTTCGGCATCGTTGGTGGACGTTGAGGCGCCTTCGTCACCGAAGGCAGCTAAGGATTCCTCATCGGAGTCCTTGGAAGAGGCGGCTTTACGGATGGCGGTTGCTCCCGCATGCAGACCGATACCGGCGACTGTGGCTGCAACCAGCCCCAAACCAACCTTCTCGGCTGTTCCTTCGACACCGAAACCCGGGACATTGGGCAGACGGGAGAAGAAAGGAGTGAACTTGTCGAAGAAGTCCTTCTCCGTACACCCGATACATGGGTTTCCGCTCTTGACTGGCCAAGAGGTGTGCATATTCCATTGGATGATCGGGCAAGCACTAAACGTACTGGGGCCCTTGCATCCCACCTGGTAGAGACACCACCCGTTGCGGGCACCCTCGTCATCGAAGGTACGCACAAACTGTCCGGCGTCAAAGTGCGGACGACGCTGGCAGGAGTCATGGATCCGCTGATCATAGGCGAACAGTGGACGACCCTGCGAGTCTGTCTTAGGAGCGGAACCATGAGTCAGGAAGTATGCGATCGTTGCCAAAATCACTTCAGCAATCGGCGGGCACCCGGACACATTGATGACCGACTTGCTACCCAATACAGTGTCA
Organism: Propionibacteriaceae bacterium; assembly: GCA_009782785.1. Lineage (GTDB taxonomy): Bacteria > Actinomycetota > Actinomycetes > Propionibacteriales > Propionibacteriaceae > WQYJ01. The sequence continues at coordinate 55,761 of WRIJ01000002.1, forward strand.
ACACCCACAGCGCCGGTGGGGTTTGGGTAAGCGGCTTGAACACCGCCATACACCGAGCAAGCGCCGACGGCGAGAACAGCAGCGGCACCCTTTGCTGACTTTTTGAGCACCTCTTCTGAGGTTTCCCCGCCGATCATGCAACAGACACCTCCCTCTGCGCGGGAGACAGCGCCGTTGACGACGAGAATATGCCCGCCTTCGGCAACAGTGTCTTCCAGGGCCTTGTTGGCTGCTTCACCGGTGGCTGCCATGACTAGCTCGTTGTAGTTGACCGAGAGAAGATTCAGTACGACATCTTCAACAGTCGTGCCTGATCCTCTCAGAACCGACTCCATGCAACCAGTACATTCTTGGAGTTGCAACCAGATCACATTAGGTTTCGTCACCGAGTCGAATGCTCGGGCGATGTCGTCTGCTGTGACATTTCCTGGCAGCGGTTCAGCGTTGGCTGCTACCGGCGATCCGAGAACCGTGGAACCGGCTGCAAAGACAGCTGCGAGGCTGCCACAATAAGTGAGAAAGTCACGGCGGGATACCCCAGCTTTCTCAAGATTTTCCGAAAAGGTTGGTTCAGACCAACCGTCCATTGAATAAGTCACTCGAACTCCGCTCCTTTGGGGATTGTCCGACCGCTTGTGCCCCCTCAACTCCCGGTTAAATCCGGGCCTGCGAGTCACGAACGATCACTAGCCACATCATAGCGGGTGGGTGATGATCGAGGGAGAAATCTTGCTTAGATTCAACACAATGTGAGACACCAAGATTTTCACGCCTGAAACAACCGGTGATTATGGCTTTTTCTTCGCCAACTCAGTCTCAGTATTCGGATCACGGTAAAGATCGGGCTCCAAATACATCAGCCCCACCACCGAGCTGGCGCTGCGTACTGCCGCTTCAGCCTCATTGATAATTCTGGCCACATCGTCGGTGGTTTTCCCCGGGGTGATTTCGATCTTTGCTGCCACCAGAACCTCATCGGGGCTGAGGTGAATGGTTTTCATATGGATGAGTCGCTGGATTCCTTCGGTGGAGGTTAGGGCCTGGGTGATCAGAGCAATGTCTTCATCGGATGCTGATTCCCCAATCAGCAGGGAGTGGGTTTCGGTGGCGAGAAAAATGGCCACGGTAATGAGCAGAATACCAATGGCAGCCGTACCAATAACATCCCAACCAGCCCAGCCGGTCAGGAGCGTCATGCCCACCCCGATGAAGGCAAAGATGAGTCCCAGGAGTGCTGCCACATCTTCGAGCAGGATCACAGGTAGTTCAGGTGACTTGACCCGGCGAATAAAACGCCACCAAGAGGCTGAACCTTTCGCAGGTCGAGATTCTTTCACGGCAGTACGTAAGCTCAACGATTCCGCAACTGTGGCACCAGCCAAAACAACCAGGGGAACCCACCACCAGGTGGAGTGCAATAATTCGTTGGGTTGACCGGAGCGTACCTCCCCTATTTTCCGGTACGCCTCATACAGAGCGAAGAGCCCACCCATGGAAAACAAAATCATGGAGACAAGAAAGGCACTCAGATAGCGTTCACGACCAAACCCAAACGGATGAAGATCAGTGGCTTTCTTTTTCGCTGACCTTGTTCCCAACAGCAGAAGGATCTGGTTGGTGCAATCCGCAAACGAGTGAATTGCCTCAGCCAGCATCGACGATGCCCGAGTCAACACAAAAGCAATCAGTTTCATCAACGCAATAGAGATATTCGCAGCCAACGCCGCCACCACCGCTTTCGTCCCACTGGGTTGACTCATATCCCCACTCTCACATCCGTCTTAGTCCCTACCATTGTAGTGGTATATCACTTACATGAGTCGGGATCCGCTCTCCGTCTGCGGAGCAGGTTGGGTGTGCCCCTCCTCCCGTCTCCTTGAGGCGAGTAGGGTGGGGTTATGAGTAGTACATGGGATCCGCAGGCCCACCTGCAGCAGATGGAGGCCCACTTGAAGGGGTTGGGTGAGTTTTGGCGTCAGCGCGGGATCGATCCTGCCGGTGGGTATCACACGACTTTTGATCAGGAGGGTCACACTGTCCCTCAACAGCGCAAGACACTGGTGGCGCAGACCCGCATACTGTGGACGTTCACGGCTCTGGCTGAAGCATTCGACGACACTTCTTTTCTGGAGATGGCAAACCATGGTGTTGATTATCTGGAGAAGCAGTTCCTCGATGCTGATCTTGGTGGATGGTTTTGGTCACGGGGTAGTGATGATCTGGCCAAGATCATGTATGGGCAGTCTTTTGCCCTCTACGCCTTGGCTACCTATGCTCGCGTTGCTAGCAGTGACCATGCCCGCCAGCTCGCTTGTGACACCTTCGATGTCATGCACAAGGCTGCGGATATTGCCGAGGGTGGATTCTGGGAGAACTGCGGGAGAGATTGGTCCCCTGAGGACACCGATTCCGGGCGGAGAAAGTCCCTCGACATTCACCTTCACCTTCTCGAATCTTTCACTGCGCTGGCCGAGTTGACCGGTGACCCCACCCATCTGCGTCGTCTGCGTGAGATCCGTGAACTGCTACTAGAGAAGATGATCGACTGGGCGACAGTGATTCCTGGGAATCAGTACAACGGGTCATGGGTTGAGCAACTCCCGATCGTCATTTCGCGAACATGGATTGCTGAGCGTATCGGTGATGAGGCTTTACCCCCAGGGCAGATCGTCACCTCGTACGGGCACAACCTGGAACTCGGGTGGTTACTGGGCTGGGCTGATCAGGTTCTTGATGGGGACCCCACCTATGGTGGTGATCTCGTGTACGAACTCGCCGCCCACACCCTTCGCTATGGCTTCGACCATACCCACGGTGGTATCTATCGTGAGGGACCACCGGAGGGTAAGGCCACCGACACCGATAAGGAGTTCTGGCAAAATTCCGAGGCTCTGATCGGTTTCCTCCACGCGTTCGAGCGCACCGGCAAACAGGAATACGCTGATGCCTTTGCCTCCACCTGGGATTTCGCCCGGAGGCATTTGATTCACCCCGAACACTGCGAGTGGAGGATTCGCACGACTCGCGACGGTTCACCAATCGACTCCACCCTCGGCAACCAGTGGACAGGTGGTTACCACACAGTACGCGCTGCGATCGAGTCAGTGAAACGACTCCAGAGATTTCAGTAGTAACGTTGCTCCGGGCAACAGCTGGGTGGTGTGAAGGGTGATTTAGCTCAGGTTCCTTCACGTAGGATGTCCAGATACGCAGCGTAGGAGTATCTCCGATTACGCTGCCCTGTGCTTCATGGTCGCTCACCTTTCGTGAAAGTAAAACATGGACCTATTGCTGGTGTTCCTTATTATAGTTTAAACCCTTAACCAATAATAAGGGAACATAGGTGACGGGGTTGTCTTAACCCTTGACAGAGCCGGCCATGAGTCCGCCGATGAAATAGCGGCCCAACAGGACGTAGATGATCATGGTGGGGGCTGAGGCCAGGATGGCTGCTGCCATGGTGGCGCCGTGGTCAGCGTACATCGAACCTGAGGCGATATGTTGTAGGGCAACAGTGACAGGGGCTTGCTTGTCCACGTTTCCACCGAAGAATACTGCAAACAGGTAGTCATTCCAGGCGGAGGTGAACTGCCAGATCAGCACCACTACGAAACTAGGAATCGAGATCGGTAGGATCACTCGCCCATAGGTGGCCATCATTCCGGCCCCATCAACGCGAGCGGCTTCGACCAACTCCTGGGGTACGTTTTGGTAGTAGTTGCGGAAAATCAGCGTGGTGATGGGTATCCCATAGATCACATGCAACATGATCAGTGAAGGTATACCGGGACTCAACAAAGGCGACTGCTGCATCTGTGTGACCATTTGATACAGGGGAATGATGACAGCCTGGTAGGGAATGAACATTCCAAAGAGCAACAGGGTGAAAACAATGTTGGCTTTCGGGAAACGCCACCGTGAGAGAACAAAACCATTCATTGAACCAAGGAAACTGGAGATCAGGGCAGCAGGGACGACCATGAACAAGGTACGAAGTAGTGCCTTACCAATAGCAGGCATGGCATTACTACCGGTCCATGCCCGTATCCAGCCACCCAGAGACCAGACTTCGGGGAAAGCCCAAGCCCGCGAAGGACCAGCATCGCCCACCTCTTTGAAGGAGGTGATGACCAGAACATAAACCGGCATGAGAACAAAAGCCAGACCAAGCAACAAGAACAGGTAGCGAACCAGCCGACCCCAGTCGAATCCTTGGGTGACGTGATGGGCCTCAACTTTTTTATCGGTGAGGGGTGTGGAGATCGTACTCACTTATCCTCCCTCGCGATGTGAACCAGATAAGGAATGATAACGATGGCGATGATCACCAGCAGGATCACACCCACCGCAGATGCCGAAGCGTACTCTTTCGAATTGAAGAGTTTATACAGCGAAACAGCTGGAACCTCGGTGGGACGGTGGCTCTTGCCGGTCAACGCCATCACCAGGTCGAAGACTTTCAGCGACATATGACCCAAGATGATCAAAGCTGACAAGGCCACTGGCGAAAGTTGGGGAAATAGTACGTGACGATAAAGCTGCCATTCGGTGGCGCCATCAACTCTTGCTGCTTCACGCATCTCATTGGATATCCCGCGGAATCCTGCCAGGAACAAGGCCATGACATACCCGGACATCTGCCAGATCGCGGGGATAGCGACAGCGATGATGCCAATACCTGGAGCGCCGACCATGTCTGGGCCATTAGTCCATCCGTTTTGAAGGAACCCTAAACCAATATATTGGAAGAGACGATTAACCCCTGTGGCCAGGTCACCAGTGTTGGCGTTCAGCAACCATTTCCACACCACACCAGCTGCGATCGATGAAACAGCAAAAGGAAAGAGGAACAGTGAGCGGAAGATTCCTTCAGCCCGGGAGCGGCGATCCAGCAACCAGGCCCAGAAAAATCCGAGGATCATAGTGCCCCCGATAAACACCAGGGTGTAGATCAGCAAGTTCATCAACGAGTGCTGGAAGTCAGCATTAGTCAGCAGGGAAACATAGTTGTCTAAACCCACGAATTCGACGGGGTCTTTCCCCATGAGTTGAGGGGTGGTGGTGGTGTTGGTCATCGACATCTGTGCTGCTCGGAAAATCATGTAGTACACAAAAATCCCGATTAAAAGGATCGACGGTGACAGCAACAACAGAGGTGGGCCGTACCTCTTCAGCCCAGAAGCAAACTTCTTCTTCCTTACCGGAGACCCCTGGGTTTGCCTAGTCATAGTCCTAGTATGCACCAAACCCGCGGAGTGACCAAGGGGTCACCCCACGGGTTTTGTGTGAAACCTATGAAGGTTTGTTGGTGTTTAGGCGTACGCCGCAGCCAACTCGCCCTGCAAGGTTGCCAAAGCGGCATCATCCATCGCACCGGTGGTGAACTTGGAGACAGCATCTCCAGTGTCATTACCCTGCTTGATGGTTGCTACAGCACCATGCTGAATCGATCCGACGATCTTGTCGTTCTTGAAGGATTCGGCAGCAGCCTGCTGATAGGCGGGGAAGGTGGCGAGATCGATGTCCGTACGAGCCGGGATCGAACCCTTGACAATGTTGAAGGCGGTCTGGCCATCAGCGGAAGAAATGACATCAAGCCATGCCTTGCCAGCTTCAGGGTTCGGGCCCCCAACGGTCAAACCGAAGGAGTCAGCCAAGAAACCATAGGTACCCTTGGTGCCTGGGGACGGTGCCCACAGGTAATCGGTGCCCTCGACCTTGTTGCCTGCATCAAGTGCGCCAGGAACCCAGTCGCCCATGATCGTGAAGACAGCTGCGCCTTCGAACATCTTGTTCATAGCGGGCTCCCAGTCCATGGAGTCGCGGTCAACATTGGTGTAGGTCATCAACTTAGCGAAGTGAGCCAAAGCAGCTTTCACTTCGTCGCCATTCCAGTCGGTCGTACCATCAAAGAGGCCATTGTACTGAGCCTGATCGAGGTCAGCCATGAGAACGGTCTCCAACAGGTGAACCTGGGTCCAGGTGGCACCAACAGCCAGAGGCTTCTCGATACCAGCTGCAACAGCGGTATCCAAAGCGGCAATGAAGGCGTCAATGGAGTCATAGTAGGCATCTTCAGTGGAGAGCCCAGCAGCTTCGAGGGAAGCAACAGAAGCCCAGATCACATTGGAACGGTGAACGTTGGAGGGGATGGTGTAGATCTTGCCATCTTGGGTGAGCATGTCAACGAGGTCCTTGGGGAAGACATTGTTGAGACCGAACTCATCATAGAGAGCGGAGACATCTTCCAGCTGACCAGCGGAGATATAGTCTTGAGCCTCAGCACCAGCATGGACCTGGAAGGAATCCGGAGGATTGCCACCAGCCATACGGGTTTCGAGGACGTCCTTAGCGGAACCGCCACCAGTGGCAGCGCCGTTGTTGACGAAGTTCACATCAGGATACTTGTCAGCCAGGACACCTTGGAGTGCAGCGAGCCCGTTAGCTTCGGACCCGGCAACCCACCAGGAGAAGATTTCCAAGTCACCGGAAACACCCTCAATGATGGGGTCTTCGGTCTTGGTTTCTGTGCCGCAGCCAGAGAGGCTTGCCAGCGCGAGTGCCGCAGCAGAGAGAGCTGCGATGATCTTGCCATGACGCATGAGTCATTTTCCTTTGTTCGAAGGGATAAGAACCGCGAGAGCTAACCCACTACATTGTCCTGCATTGTGGGGGTTTCCCCCTCACCATGGGCCACTCTACGGCGTCTATCTAGACTACGGTAGCCCCCTTTCACCGGCAATTCTTCTCGCCGTATTGTGACCGATCCGTTACCTAGAAACAACCACATTGTTATCTTTGAGGCGTACGATCCCCACCGGCGGCTATCCACTAAGCTAGTGTTGCGCCCAACCCAAGGATCATAGTGCTCAATCGGTTTCTCACCACCTCGAAGAATGTCGAGCGCAGTTCCTATCTGTGGAATATGGCCGCCTCGATCATCTCCGCTGCACAATCGGTGGTCATGCTCTTCGGGGTCTCCAACATCCTGGGCGCCGAACCCACAGGGATTTTCTCGATCGCCACTGCTCAGGCTTTCATTTTCTGGACGATTGGTTGTTTTGGGGTACGGCGTTTCCAAGCCTCCGATGTCAACCGCCTGTTCACCCAGCGTGAATATATCTGGTCGAGGGTGATCACTGCTGGTCTCATGGTGGTGTCTGCGATCGTTTTCCTTTTCTATCAAATGATGCGCGGAACCTATGACTCCTACAAGCTGTGGGTGATTGTCCTCATGGTGGCCCTGCGCCTGGTGGATGTGATCGACGATTTCTTTGGTGGATATTTTCAGCAAACCGGACGCCTCGATATTGGCTCTCGGATGACCACAGTACGCTTCGCGGTGACCACTGTGGTTTTTGTTGGTGCACTCATCGCCACCGGGGATCTGCTGATGAGTCTGCTCATTACCTTCGGTGTGTCTCTTGGGCTTCTCGGAGTTCTCGTGGTCGTGGCTTTGCGCGACTATGACCCCGATCGGAAAAGTACCGCGCAGCGCACCAGAGTTGTTCAGCTTCTGCGCGCCTGCTTCCCTCTCTTCTTGAGCACGTTCATGCTGATGTATATCAACAATTCCCCACGGTACGGTATCGATGCTGTGTTGGATGAAACCGCACAAGCCAATTTTGGGTTGATCTACATGCCGGTGTTCATTATTTACCTCCTGGCCTCCTTGATTTTCAATCCTCTGATCTACAAGATGTCAACCTACTGGTTAGAAAATCAGCTGAAGGCTTTCCGCCGCAGTGTTGTGGTGGTGTCAGCCATCATTGCTGGGGTGACACTGGTGTGTGTCCTGGGTGGTGTCACCGTGGGCCTTCCCATTTTGTCGTGGATGTCCGGACTCGATCTGAGTGGCCTCACAGTGGAGCTGGGTGTGCTTCTGCTTGCTGGTGGAGTCATCGCGCTGTCCACCTACTTCACCACAGTCTTGACGATCATGCGACGCCAAACTGCTACGGCATGGATGCTGGGGGTCGTCACAGTGTGCTCACTGAGTGCCAACCTCTGGGCGAGCTGGTTAGGTGTCTTAGGTGTGTGTCTTCTTCTTTTGGTTCTCTACGCCCTGAACAGTCTGCTCACCGGTGGACTACTGTGGTGGACCTTGCATCGCAAGGAGCAATCCCTTCACGACAAGGAATCGACATGAGATTCCTTTTCTTTTCTGCACAATACCTGCCAACGATCGGTGGAATCGAACGGTTCAACTACGACCTTGGTCGCGCACTAGTCGGTGAGGGCCACCAGGTCACCATCATCACCAGTGAACTATCCGATCAACCAACACACGAGTTTGATCAAGGTCTTGAGATCGTACGTCTCCCCTCGCTCCCACTGATGGGTGGACGCTATCCCGTACCTCGGTTTAATAGAAAATTTCGCGCCCTCACCCAAGAGGTTTTCTCCTCACCAGTGGATTTCGCACTGATCCATACGCGTTTCTGGGCTCTCTCCCTTTGGGCAGCGAGGGCCTGTCGACGTCAAGGTATTCCTTCGAGCATTCTGGAACATGGTTCCGGCTACCTCTCCCTAGGAAACCCTCTGGCTAATACTGCCTCCCACCTGTACGAACACTTCGCTACTCGATGGATGTCTCATTACTCTGGGTTGTTTAGTGCAGTGTCCACCGAGGCAGGCCAGTGGTTGTCCACCTTTGGCATCAACGAGTTTGACATCATCTCCCATGCCATCAACATTGAGGAAACCCAGCGCCAAGCAGAGTTGGGCTCATGGGACGTGCGAGCGGACTGCGGTCTTGATTCGTCGGCAAAACTTGTTGTGTTTCTTGGTCGCCTTATTCCGGACAAGGGTTTACGTGAACTCGCCCACGCCTTTGCCATAGTGAAACAGCAGATTCCCGAAGCTCACCTGCTCATTGCTGGTGATGGGCCACTGGAGTCTGAGCTTCGCACCAATCAACAAGACGGCGTCATACTCTTGGGTGGCCTGCCCCACCAGCAAGCATTGTCCCTACTGGGGCAGGCGGATGTGTTTTGTCTCCCGTCCTATTGCGAAGGATTCTCTGCTGTTGTGTTGGAAGCTGTCGGGATGGGTGCCGCTCTGGTGACCACAACGACAGTCCCAGCAGCTGTGGCGTTGGTTTCTTCGCCAGAGATAGGAACCCTCGTACCCGACACCCATCCAGATACCTTGGCTACCGCGCTTGTTCATGCTTTGACTGACGACACCTGGCGCGAGAAAGCATCCCGTCTCGCCTCACAGCGTTTGGAGCAGTTGTTGACCTGGGATAACACAGTACGCCAGTTGGTCACGATAGCAACCGATCGCAGAGCTGAAGTAAAGTAACACCCTTGGGCTCATGCCCCTCAATGATAAGGATTCTCCATGGCAGTCAAGCTTCTCACAGACGAAGAACTCCACAAGCTTCATGATGTGCAACTTGAAATCCTCGACGTGGTGGCAGATATCTGTAAAAAAGAATCGATCACGTGGTTTCTGGATGGGGGAACTATGCTCGGGGCTATTCGCCACCAGGGTTTCATCCCCTGGGATGATGATATCGATATATCTATGATTCGGGAGGACTATGATCGCTTCCTCGAATGTGCGCCACAGCTGTTCCCCGATGAATTCACGCTACTCGACCCCGCAACGACCAACAACTGCCCCTTCCAATTCGCCAAAGTCATCAAAAATACCACTCGTTTTGTTACCCAAGAGTTTCTGGATGCTGGTCTCGACATGGGTATCTACCTCGATATCTTCCCCTTCGATTTTCCCTCCAAACATCTACCCACGCGCAAAAAACAGCGACGCCGGACAAGGGTGTTCACTATGCTTCTCTATCTCTACTATTCCCCCCATGTGTTTTTACCGCACGGTGGTTTCCTCGGAAAACTAGAGAGAGGGATATGTATTGTTGGCCACCAACTGCTCAAAGTCTTTACTTCTTCAACTCACCTGATCTCCAGGTTCAACCACTGGAGTCTGCTAGGGCCACGTACTGGAAGACAGAGCACAGATCTGATGTGCTTCTCCTACCCAGAATATGGTGTCTTCGCCTATGACGACTTTCTTCCCCCCTCGTACGGCATGTTCGAAGGGCGGAAACTACCGCTGATCAACAAACCAGAGGTGTACTTAGAACAAATCTACGGAGACTGGCAGACCATCCCCCCCGAAGACCAAAGAAAAACCCATGCACCCCTGGAAGTAATCTTCGACACCACCAAGGATCCCCAACAGTGATGCTGTGATATCTGGACCCTGCGACTTCGCGCAGGGAGACGGTGGTGGGTGTAACGGCCCATTCCTCTCACCGTCATGTGTCAAAACAGTACCGTCCCCACTGACCCCGTATCCAAGTCACTCAATCCGTCATTCCGTGCGAAGTCACGGAATCCAGACTTCATAGTTGCGCAACTGCGGATTCTGGACCCTGCGACTTCGCGCAGGGAGACGGGGATGGGTGTGCCCAGGGAGACGGGGGTGGGTGTAACGGCCCATTCCTCTCACCGTCCTTGTTCGAAGCAGACCCTACCCGCGTCATTCTGCGCGAAGTCGCAGAATCCAGACTACGTAGCTCCCTCCAAGGAAGTCACCTCATCAAGATATCCTTCGTTGCTCAAGATCGAGAAATAGTCTTTGGCGTACCGATACATTTTCAAAGGAAACTCGCCGAATTCCTGGCCCACTGCCTGGCGATACTCCGCCCAGATCGACCAGAGGAAACCACCCAGCGCGACATAGAGGTAGAGCCGAGCTAACTCTTCAGAGGTCGGCTCCCCCTCCAGATATATCCTTAAGAAATCTTCCATCTGGCTGCGGCCCATCAGGGCTTGGATGCCGAAAGTGGCAATATCTAAAATCGGGTCAGCCATCCCTGCGTACTCCCAATCAATGAGTTTTCCTGGGCCCTGGTCGAAAATAAGAACATTAGTGTGCTCGCACTCACCATGGCAGACCACAGGAGAAACACCGAGACGATCCTTGAACTCTAGGAGGGTTTCCATATTCTGGGCTACCTGATCGAAATCCGAGAAACGAATGGCGTGGACATCTTCAGCCAACAATCGATAATTGGAAATCATGGCCCGAATATCGAAATCGAACTCGAGGGAAACTCCACTAGTGTGAAGGCTTCTCAGCAACCTCGCTACCTCACGAAGATCATCGATGTTGGTGGGATCAGCTAACCGAGCTTCACCGAAATGCTTCGTGATCTTCGTACCATGATCGGCGTCAAACCTGACGATCTCATCACTGATACCTAGTGAAGAGATCGCCTCATAGGCGGCCTTCTCTTGGAAACGGTTAATGAGTTTGTTTGTTCCACTTCCAGGGGTACGAAACACATACCCCTGATGGTCAACATGGAAGACGAAAGACAGATTGGTCACCCCATCCTTGAGTGGCTCAATGCCGTAAACCATGTCCGGGGTGATACCGAAGGTTTCTGCGATTTGATTCATCGTATCGTTGGTGGACTCTCGGTTATAGGAATCATCAAAGACCCGCAGTTCCTCCAGATTCTCGAACTCAAAGACATTCCCAGCAACCTGCTTGTTCATGAACATCGGTGGCAGGGTGTCAATATTGTCTTTGACGATATCCTCCCAATAATCGTTATCTGTCCCAGGAGTGACGTAGTGGGTGTTGATCAGCTCGACCATGTCTCGGGAGAAATCCTCGGTGAAATACGCTGGACCGAGGATCACCCAGTCATCATTCCCACCAATAGTGATTTCATCAATTCTGTCGCGAGGGCCGGGTTTGGCGGCCCACTCACTGGTGGGACCTTCAACATACACACAGGAATACCAACTCTTCGCCTCAAATCTCTGGAAGATAGAGTCATTGATCCAATGGTCGCTCACCAACAGATAGGTGTTCTTCAGGTGTTCTTGTACGTAGTAGAGACTCACAAAGTTGTTCTTGGTTGCATATTCCCGGTTATAGACCAGCTGCACGCCGTACTTGTCGATGAGATAGTCGAAGGATTCCTTCAAGTGTCCAACAACAATAATGATCTCGTTAATTCCGGCTTCCTTGAGCTGGGTGATCTGGCGTTCAACCATGGGAACACCCTTCACCTTCAATAGCCCCTTAGGAGTCTCATAGGTGTACGGAACAAATCTCGAACCGAAACCAGCAGCAAGAATGATGGCATTATCAACCTGGAAGGTCTCACGATATTCCTGACCAGCCTTGGTGAGTATGACTCCCTGTTCACCGATGGACAGGTAGCCTGCGTCAAGAGCCTTGTTCACCGTCGAGTTCACCAAACCCAAGGAAACCCCCATGGCCGAAGAGAGTTCCCTTTGAGTGGCCAGGGGGTTATCCTCAAGCGCAGAGCACAAGCTAAGAAAATGCTCGGGTTTCATGACCCTTGACTCTTAGATATAGCGCTCAATCATTTGGCGACCGGACTCGGTTGCGCGGTAGTACACACGCAGATCCTCGTTCTCGCCCAGATCAAACCTGGTCTCTTCGAGTAAACCATTTGCCTCAGCAGTCATCACCAACTCGGTGACCGTGGACTTCTTGAATTGGCGGGATTTCTGATAGTCATCGGCTAGTTTTTCCATGACGATCTGAACATCAGCCTCTTCTTCTGAGAGGAACAATTTCAAAATCGCGTAGTTCAGCGGCAACATCAGGCCACCTCCTCAATCTCTTGAACGGTTTTCTTGGTGAACCAATCCAGGGGGTTCACTGCGATGATGAGAATGCCCAGGAACATCACCACAGCGGCAACCCAAGCAATCGGTTCGAGGTTCCAACCTTCGAGGCCGAAGAAGACCCCCAGGACCAGCCAGCAGAAGAAAGGTCCCCAGAAGGAGTACGCGCCATTGGCGGCCATACCAAGTGCTGTTCCACACATCGAGTTGCCCTTGTACCACAAGGAGTAGGCGAACAGGGCGAAGAATCCGCTGACGACGAAGAAGATCATCGCAGGGCTGGAGGTCAAGGCCGAGAAGGTCAACTGCGGCGCTAGAGCAATGTTGCCAGCGAGCAAGCACACGATAGGCAGCAAGATGAGAAGGTTCACCAAACCTGAGGTGACCTGGCGGATTGTGATGCCGATCTCATAGTCGATCACTGTCGTACCAAAACCGGCGATAGCTCCCTCAATAGCCCACCCCATGGCAGCGATGAAGGCAATAGCGCAACCCAGAAGAGCGCCTTCGCGGGCTCCTTCTTGCAGGGAGGACCAGCCGATCATCAAGGTCGCTGTGAGACAGATCAAGATACCCAAGACCATGCGACCATTGAGTTTCTGCTTGAACAGCAAGCGACCAAGGATAGCTCCCAGTGCTGGGCACAACGCGGTGATAGGAATGATGATCGAACCAGCCATCTGCAGGGAAATGATGTAGGCGGCTGAGGCAATAGGACCACCTGCGATAGCGCAACCCATCATGACTAATCCCGGTTTGGATTTAATACACCGGAAGAAGTCCATGAGTTTGCCCTTGGCGGCAGCGATACCAATCGCCCACACCGCAGAGATCATGTCGTTGATGCCAGAGCCGAGGACCCCCAGCACGTACACTACGACAAACAGTGTCAGGACAGTATTCTCTGAATACCAGTCCTCCCACACTCCTTTGCCCATGGCGTACGTGATGAATGCTGAGTAGAGACCGTACGCCATGCCGGACAGGATGGCGACAGTTATTCCTTTGATGAAAAACCCGCGTACTTGCTGGGCTTTCTTGTCAGTTGCCACGTTCGAGATCATCGAGATATCCTCCATTGTCTAATATGTGGTAGTAATCATTCATGTAGCGATACATATCGGCAGAGTATTCACCGAAATCATCACCCAGACCTTGTTTATATTCCGTCCATAGGCTCCACAGGAAACCCCCGAGCCCGACGTACATGTACACCCTTGCCGTCTGCTGCCGGGTAGGTTCACCCTGGCAATAGTGACGTAGGGATGCATCGATTTCTTCTTGTGAGTAGTACGTGTAGATACCGTACATGGCGATGTCAATGAGCGGATCAGCTGCGCCAGAGTATTCCCAATCGATGACGCGAATCTCACCGGAGGGGAGATGGAGAACATTGGTGTTGACATAGTCGATATGGCACAGCACCTCATCAATACCGAGTTGTTCACGGATCTTGAGTAGTCGGTTTACCTTGGCGCGTGTCTGGTGATAGTCGGCAAATCGGTGTTCGCCTTGTGCCAGCGCCAACCCCTCATAGAAATCGATTCTCTCGGCGATGTCGAAGCGATGATTGGGTTTCAAACCTGCATCGTGAATCTTCTTGAGCAAGACCATAGCTTCAGCGACATCCGCGTCACTCTTCGGATCGGTGACACGGGATCCGGGGTAATACCGTGAAATTTTGACTCCAGTATTCCCGTCAAAGAAAATCAATTCGTCACAGATGTCGAGAGGAGAAATCAATTCATAGATGTGTTTCTCTTGAGACCGATCGATGAGCTCCTCAGTACCAAGGCCTGGGTTGCGAAAGACATAGGTCGAATCATCGATATCAAACAGGAAGCTGGTGTTGGTCATCCCGTCAGTCAGCAACCTGAGGTTCTCAATCTTGGAAGAGTCACAATCGAAAACATGACCTATAGTACGCAGACAGGCCTCGTCAGCAATATCAGTGACGTCCTTGATGTGGTCCGTAGCCATGGTGGCGACCTCTTCCCTGGGTAAACATCTACCTTGATGTTCACGATCTATGAGAATACTTGCATTCGTGAACACTGTCAAAACACATATGTGCACACAACAGAACTGTCCCCTTGTGCGACCTGTGTGACAAACGCCCCGTCCCTGTGTGACAATCGCCCCGTCCCTGTGTGACAAACGCCCCGTCCCCTCAGACATTGATAGACTGCCGACCATGAAGGTGACAGACACCGCACTGATTGTGTGCGCCTACAATGAGGGCAGTGTCATTCGCGAAACATTGAGCGAAGCGGTGAAGCATTTCACCTATGTGGTCTGTGTCGATGATGGGTCTTCGGATAATACTTTTGCTGAGGCGAAAGAAGCTGGTGCCATCGTCCTTCGCCATTCGATGAACCTTGGTCAAGGTGCCACCTTACAAACTGGTGTGGAGTATGCTCTGCGCTTACCCGTGACCTATTTCGTTTCTTTTGATGCTGATGGACAACACCGCATCGAAGACGTTCTTGCTATGAGAGAAACCATCCTAGACAAACAAGTGGATGTCATCTTTGGGTCGCGATTCCTCGGCACCTCCCACACTATTCCACTTCCGAGAAGGATACTGTTGCGATGCGCTGTGATCTTCTCCAACTGGACATCAGGGGTGAAACTCACCGACGCTCACAACGGGCTTCGTTTGTTCACCCGCCCAGTGGCTGAAGCGATGGATTTCGTGGACACAGGGTATCGCCATGCCTCAGAGTTCACCGAAATCGTGGCCGACAAGAAATTCACCTACGTCGAACAACCAGTGACCATCCTCTACACCGACTATTCAAAATCCAAGGGCCAATCAGGGTTCAACGCCATCAATATCGTGGCCGACACTCTCCTAGCAAGGACACTTCGCCGATGATCGTTATTCAGGTTCTGCTCATCACTGGTGTGGTGACAGTGATGTTTTTATTCCTTCGATCCTATTCCAATAGGACACGGGCTCTCACCAAAATCGGGGCAGTTCTTTTTGCCGCTATGACTATCAGTACGATCATCTACCCCAACATCACCATGGCAGCTGCCCGGTTGGTCGGTGTGGGTCGCGGAACAGATCTTGTGCTCTATCTCCTGGTGTTAGTTGTTGGTTTCATGGCCGTCAACGACAATCTGCATCGCCGACGAGAACAACAACGCTTAGCCAGAATCGTACGCCAACTGGCGCTTATGGAGGCGCCCGATCCCTCAACCATCACCCTCAATGAGACCGAGAACTGATGGAGTGGTTGGTCGTACTGCCCTACTGTTTCATTGCCACGTTCTGGGTGATGGCTCCCGGGCTTGGACTGGGATGGATTTTGAGGTGTCGCGGATGGATGCTGGTATGCGTAGCTCCTGTGCTATCTATCTCAGTCATTGGTCTGGCAGCTATCGTTGGTGAATGGCTGGGGCTCCTGTGGGGATGGGTTCCCGTGGTGGCAATGACCTCCATCCTCGCCTTGGTTTGCTGGGGTGTGGTCTGGCTTCTTGGTCGTTTCTTTCCTGCAACATCCCTATTCTCACCAACAGATGCCGTACCACTGTCACGCTGGGCACGAATCTGGCCAACCCTCTTCGGCCTTGGTCTGGCAGTGTCCATGGCCACCTATCAAGTCATCCGAATCCTGGGGGCGCCTGAGAATTTCTCTCAAACCTTCGACAATCTCGCCCACATGAACCACGTGAGATGGATCCTCGACTCCGGTTTTGCTTCGTCGCTGTCAACACACTCAGTGGACTCTCCCACACCTATCTCGCCAAGTTTCTACCCCTGCGCCTGGCATGATGTTGTCTCACTGGTCTTAACTACCCTCGGTTCACCCCATGTTGCCTATGGGGTCAATGCCACCGCCTGGGTGGTTGTCGCCATCATCTGGCCCCTGGGATGCCTCTTTTTCATCCAACAGATCATGCCACGGATGAGCACAGTCCTGAGGATAGCCAGTGGAATCCTGGCAGCCTGCTTTGCTGCCTTTCCCACCTTGCTGATGATCTTTGGGGTTCTATACCCGAACTTCCTAGCTAATGCGCTCCTGCCAGGGGTCATGGGGCTCATCCTTCGAATACTCGGATTCTCGAAGTCATCGCACTCGATAGACAATCCTGGGTTGATTGTCATCCTGCTCGGTTGTCTTCCTGGACTTTTTCTTGCCCACCCGAATGCGGTGCTCACCCTGGTGGCCATGGTCGCACCCTTGGTCATCATCTGGGGGGTACGGGCAGTACGCAACCATCCAACCCAGCGATGGGTTTATACCGGTGTGACAGCCGGATTGCTGGGTTTCTTCATGGTGATCTGGTTCTTCGGTCGTGCAGCGGCTATTTGGGCTGCACCCAACACCTCCGTGGTTTCACTGGCAGAGTTTTTCACTGCCTCACCACTAGATATTGAACCCTTCTGGGTTCTTGGGATCCTGATCGTGGCCGGAGTGGTCTGGATTGGGCTCAATCGAGCAGTGAGATGGTGGCTCGCTCCTACAGGAATAGTTTTCCTCCTGTGGTGGGCTGTCTCTGCTTGGCCAGGAAGTATTATCCGTTCGATGCTCACCGTGGGTTACTATAATGACCCCTATCGCTTGGCGGCCATTCTTCCCATGGTTCTCTTTCCCCTATCAGTGATGGGTGTTCGACTGTTCCTTGATCTTGGTCGACGTCTCGCGGGCAGATTCTCGTGGTGGACCACGTGGATGCGTTCCACTGCGCTAGTACTGGGCGCACTCACCATGGTTGTCGGCGTCCAGGGCTCCCCTGCGATGAGGCACTACCTCGATTGGGGCCTCGACCACTATGCCATCACTGATACGTCTCCCCTTGTCACCACAGATAGATATGCCATCATTTTGATGTTGCCAGAGATCGTTGAACCCGGTCAGCGAGTAGCCACTATCCCCAAGAATGGTGGTTCCATGGCGTACGCTCTGGTTGGCGTACAAACCACAACCACCCAAGTGTTCATGACGGTGACCCCCGATCTCAATACTATTCGGGTGTCTCTCAACGAGGCCTCCACCAATCCGCAAGTCTGCGAAGCATTAGCCAATCTCAACGTGAAATATGCTCTAGATTTCGGTGAACAAAGAGTCTACGGAAAACCCCAGTCGTACCCTGGTTTCGACAACCTGGACCAAGCCGAGGGGTTCACGTTGGTCGCCCAGTACGGTGAGGCTACGCTCTACGTCATTGACGCCTGCGACATCGGGTAGTCTAGGGTGCCATGACCGATGAGCGATGGTGAACCATGCAGTGGCTGAGTCTTGTTCCTTTCGTGATCGTTGCCATCGTGGTTGTCTACGGCCCAGGGATTCTTCCCGGATGGATTCTTGGTCTTCGACGATTCGGACTCATTGCCGTCTCTCCACTCATCACCACCACTATCATCTCCCTGGCAGCCCTGGGGGCAGGATTCCTTCACCTGGCCTGGAACTGGTGGCCAGTCGTCATCACGACAGTCATGCTGAGCGGGGTCGCCTGGGGTTTGTCTATGCTGGGGAAACGGCTCTTCCCCAGGTTATTTACCATAACCTCACCACCCGCACACGAAACCATTGACGAAAACCAACCGCGTACCACCATGACGAGGCTGGCGCTGGTGGCTGGGAACCCCAGCCCTAATTAGACAAGCTGAAGTGCTTGTTGATCGAGTTCTTCAAGCTGATCGGCTTTCTTCAGGGCAAGGTATTTTGTGAAGAAGACTGCACAAACTCCTCCCGTGATTTTCCCGAGCATAACTGGGGCGATCAGCGAGGGTTGGAAATTCGCCGTGAAGCTCAGGTGGTCACCAAACAGATATGCTCCGCAGACGACGAAAGCTAGGCAAATCACCTTGTCCCGAGGCTTGAGATCCTTAATGATTCCAAAGAGTGCCAGCGCATTTGCAGCAGAGGCAAGGATTCCTGTCATGGCATCAGCTGAGAGCCCAACAAATTTTCCAGCAGCCGCAAGAGGCCTTGATAAATAGCGCTTGATGAGGTGAACCATCGGGAAGGCGCCACATAACATGATTCCCACCGCACCAGCGACCTCAAGCGCACGAAAGATATCAGCCTCATCGGCAATAATGGGGTCAAGGCCGAACCAAGAACCGAGCAGAGCTGAGGGAAGTTCAGTGAAGTATTCGATGACCACGAGAACAAAGACGATTTTCAGCACCGAATCTAAAAACTTCCCAAAGATGATGAATCCTTTAATCATGGCATCTGGTTTAAACTTGAGGCCGAGAGCGAGGAAGACACAGACGATGATAAGGGGGATGAGGTTCAAGCCAATCGTCGAGAATCCAAGAGCCAATTGGTAGGTGGCGTCTCCCGAACCAGCAACAATAGCCTCACGAACGACGGGATTCGACACAGCAATAATCGCGCTCGCCACGAACACGCCAATTGGGATGGCAAGCAGGCCACACATGACCCCCAAGGCGAGATACTTGTGATCCTGCTTTTTCAACATCCTCAGACCAACGGGAATGGTGAACACGATGGTTGCCCCACTGAGATAACCAGTGATCATAGCCATGATCCAGCTTTCCTTGGTCTGCGCTAGCGCCTCGGCAAGCTGGTATCCGCCCATGTCGGTTGCAATAAAGGTAGTGGCAGCCATCGAAGGATCAGCACCGATGAAGGAAAAGACAGGACCAAAGACAGCTGTGACAAACGATGACAAATAAACCAGCGATGCCATGATGCCTGCTACAGGAAGAAAAATGGGCCCGATGGTGTCAATGCCTGCCACAAATTCTTCACCAAGGTTGCTCGATGGTTTAGCAATGGAGGCTATAGCTCCTGCTAGTGCACATCCCATGATGATCAAAACGACGGTGAAACCGAAGATTTCCATGGGCGTACTGTGAATGAAGTTGTCGACAAGCCACTGTTTCATATTCATAATAATTTCCTTCTCGTTGTTTACTCACTCGCATCGTTGATCATGTTCTCGGCGATAGCCCCAAAGTCAACGGCAGCTCGGTACCACCGATGCATCCAATCTCCTTCGATTGTTTCACCGTGAGCATCCATGTTGAGCCCCCACATGAACCAGTAATAACCGCATAACGAAACATAGGCCAAGCAGTGAATTGTTTCTTCACGAGTCGGAACCCGACCGAAATATAATTCAAATGCTTTCAGTGCTTGATCGTAACCATAGGTCGAACAGCAGATGAATGTCCCCAAATCGCTAGCGTAATTACTCATCGAGGCGTACTCCCAGTCAATGAGATAGAAATCACTTCCTGCCACCAAAATGTTGGGGTTGTAGAAGTCGTTGTGACACAGACATTGACCATCGCTACTGCGCGAAACATAGCTGTCGAGACGATCCTGGAGGGCATCGAGAGTGGAAAGATCCGAAAGGTCGAGTTGTGATGTTCCTATCAGCTTTTCTCGGATTTTTGCCGTCTCATGGCGAATGTTGAAGACACTGTCGACTGTTCTACCTGAGGCGTGAAGACGGCGGAGAAGTTTGAGGGCTTCCTCAACATGTTGGTCGTTTGAATAGTCAAAGGGTTCACTGACAGTAATAAACTCTGTAATCTTCCAACCGGCAACAGGATCCATGTACACAAAAGTTCTGTCCAGACCTAGCTCCTGAGCGACTTTTTGAACTTCAGCTTCTACAGCTCGGTTAACCAAACCCTGAGTGGCTTGACTCGGATGGCGGTAAACATAACCTTTGTCATGCACCTCGAAATAGAAGGAATAATTACTCAACCCGCCCAATAGTGGGGCGATGCGGTGGATGTCTTCACGCTCACACGATAAGGTGCGACAAATATTATCCAGGATATCTGAATTGATATTGGCAACAAAGCTCTCGTCGAATTGTCGGACATCATCCAAAGAATCGAATTCAAAAATGACCCCATCTGGGTATTTTCTGATATCCATGTCCAGTTCACTGACATGATCGAGGAAGATTTCTTCCCAGAGCTTGGATCGAGTCTCCGTACGCTCAAGGACACTATCTTGAATCCCGAGGTAGCGCCTGGTGAATTCCCGGTCAAAATACGCATGGCCCATCATGACCCATTCGTCTTGGCCGCCCATGGTCACCTTGTTGATGCGTTTTCCTGGACCTGTGCGCAAAGCCCATTCGTCAGTGGGGCCTTGCATGAACACCGACGAATAGAAGGCTTTGTAAGCATAATTTTCGAAGACATTGTCCACGAAATAGTTGTCCGAAGCCAGGATATATGTGTTACCAAGAGCCTCGCGAACAAGATGAATCGAATAGTTATTATTCCGCGTCTGGAAATCCTCGTTGATGACAAGTTTGACCTGAAATTTGTCCTCAAGATAGAAATACTGCTCCTGCTTGTACCCCACCACCACGGTTATATCTGTGATACCCACCTCGTGAAGTTGGCGAATAGTTCGTTCAATAAGAACCTCACCGCGAACAACCAAGGTTCCTTTGGGTTTCTCGTACGACAAAGGGACGAATCGGCTAGACATACCAGCAGCAAGGATCACTGCATTATTTATCTTGTACGGTTCGAGTGCTGAGATTCCAGATTGAGTGATCTGCATGTCCTGGATGTACTGTCGGTCTTGGAGCAACTTCAGAGACGAATTGACGCTCCCCAACGACAAAGTGGTCGAATCAGCAATGTCGCGCTGGACGCTGCCAGGAAATTGGCGAAGGTGGTTGAGTGCCAAGAATTCATTCTCAGTGAGCACGAGATACTCCTATGTTCAATGTTGTCTATTATTTACGGAATTTGAACAAAGTGCAAATCTGCCCATCACCCTGCGGAGCAAAGCGACTCCACTCACCCCCGTCACCCTGCGGAGCACTGCGAGTCGCGCTGGCGCGCTCCGCAGCACAGGCTACGCGACTCGCAGGGCCCAGACTATCC
Organism: Propionibacteriaceae bacterium; assembly: GCA_009782785.1. Classification (GTDB taxonomy): domain Bacteria; phylum Actinomycetota; class Actinomycetes; order Propionibacteriales; family Propionibacteriaceae; genus WQYJ01. Next base: position 77,250 of record WRIJ01000002.1, read on the forward strand.
ACTTGAACGACTGTGGATTCTGGATTCTGCGACTTCGCGCAGAAAGACGGCCAGAGGGCAGAAAACAGTGCGAGGGCAGACAGGCGGTGAGAGGAATGCGTACCTTACGTAATTCTTACGTTTTCCTGTCATGTTCCTGGTCCAAACCGATACCTCTGCTTGTGACAATGGGTGTATGGAACTTTCCAACCTTAAAGGAGAAAACATGAAGAAAGCACTCTCACTTGTTTCTTTGACGCTGATGGCAGTCCTCGGACTCAGCGCCTGTGGAACTGGCGGCGACTCTGGCTTCGATACAACCAAGAATATTACTGTCACAGCCCGTGAGGATGGCTCCGGCACGAAGAGTGCCTTCATGGAGATCATTGGGCTCAAAGGTCAACCAGATCCTGCTGGTGTCATTATCCAGAATTCGACAGCCGGTGTGCTGACCGAGGTTTCTGGAAACCCCACCGCTATTGCCTATGAATCCCTGGGTTATGTCACCGATCAGGTGAAGATGCTCAAGGTTGATGGGGTGGACGCCACCATTGACAACATCAAGAACGACACCTACAAGATCGCTCGCCCACTGTCGGTGGTCTACAAGGAAGCCACTGTGGCCGATGCCACCAACAAGGCATTCCTGACCTTCCTCGAATCAGCTGACGCTCAGGAAATCATCAGCTCCGAAGGATATGTGTCGATTGTTGATGGCGCTGCTGCGTACACCATCGAAGCCGACCTGGCTGGCACAATCAACATCTCTGGCTCCACCTCTCTCAAGCCACTGATGGACGTACTGGCCAAGAAGTTCGCTGATCTTCAACCCAATGTCACCGTGAATGTCGGTGGCGGCGGATCCGGTCAGGGATACTCCGACGCCCAAGATGGTGTCACCGAATTCGGTATGATCTCCGAGCATTTCAATGCCGAGAAGGCTCCCGATGCCACCAGCTACACCGTGTGTAAAGACGGCATCGCAGTCATCGTCAATCCAGTGAACCCACTGGACAGCATTTCGATGGATCAACTCAAGTCGATCTACGACGCTGAAGCTGGCGACACCGCAATCACCACCTGGGACTCCTTGATCCAGTGATGAACCGCGCATACCGCTTCATTAAGGCCAGGGATGGTGTCATGTTTGGCATCTTCCTGGCCTGCGCGGTATTTTCGGTGCTGGCGTTGGGGTGCATTTGCGTGTTCCTCTTCGCCAGCGCCACCCCTTTTATCGCCAAAGTTGGTTTAGCGAACTTCTTTGGCACCAACTGGAACCTCAACGAGAATTCTTACGGAATCCTCTCCATGATTGTTGCCTCACTGTATGTGACCGCGCTATCCACAGTGCTTGGGGTCACCATCGGGCTCTTCACCTCACTGAGCCTCTACAAATTCACCCCGAAGAGGTTTGTTCCCTCCATCCAGCAGATGATCAACCTGTTGGCGGGAATCCCCTCAGTTATCTTCGGGCTCTTCGGTTTAATCATCATCGTTCCCTTCCTTCGCGACAACGTGTCCCCCACCGGTATTGGGTACGGGATTTTGGCCGCCAGCCTCGTTTTGGCCATTATGATCCTTCCCACCATCGTCAGTGTCTCTCTGGACGCCCTCAACTCTGTCCCGCGCAACTATCACGAGGGGGCCCTGGCGCTGGGAGCAACCCAGGAACAAAGCGTGTTCTCAGTGATGCTCCCTGCCGCTAAGTCCGGGATCTTTGCAGCCGTGGTTCTCGCTATCGGGCGAGCCATCGGTGAAACCATGGCCGTCATCATGGTGATTGGTGGCTCCCCGGTGATGCCCACCGGCCTCTTCCAGTCCGTACGCACCCTCACGGCCAACATAGCCATGGGGGCACTCGAACTCTCCGGCGACCACAAAACAGCACTCGTAGCCTCCGGGTTGGTGTTGTTCTTCTTTGTGCTCGTACTCAACATTTGCTTTTCGTTGTTGAAGGGGGGTGCCTTGCGTGAGAAACCAAGCCCACAACCGGCAAGTACGTAAATTCTTTGCCCTGAAACTGCTAGCCCAGCTGGCCCTAGTGATCACCCTTGGCGTCCTCGTCACCGTTATTGTTTTCATTCTCATTCGCGGGTTGCCGTACGTGAATGCCCACCTCCTGTTCGATCCCTATGATTCCAAGAGCCCCACCATCGGGCCGGCATTGGTAGGTTCGCTCTATCTCATCATCATCTCGCTAGCTATCTCAGCCCCCATCGGTATCGGCAGCGCAATCTTCCTCACTGAATATACGAAAACGAAGTCCCGCCTGATCCAGGTGATTCGTGTGGCTGTGGAAACACTCGCTGGTATTCCTTCGATTGTGTATGGCATCTTCGGGTATTTGATCTTCGTCGTCGCACTCCAGATGAAGTATTCACTCATCGGGGGTGGGATCACCTTGGCTATCATGATCCTTCCTGTGATCGTACGCTCCACTGAAGAGAGCCTGCTTGCCGTACCTAACCCCCTGCGCGAGGGAAGTTTCGCTCTCGGATCCTCCAAGGTACGCACCATTTTCTCGGTGGTTCTTCCCTGCGCAGCCAGTGGGATCGTCACTTCACTGATCCTGGCCATTGGTCGTGTTATGTCGGAGAGTGCTGTGCTGATTTTGACGATCGGCATGGTGGTCGACAAGATGCCCGACTCTCTCAGTTCGCCTGGAACCTCCCTGGCCCTCAACGTTTATTACTTCGGTTCCCATGGATACCCCCAACAAGCGGCAGCCACCGGCGTTGTCTTGCTGGTGTTGGTCATGGGGATCAACATCATTGCCACTGTCTTAGGTAAGACCTTCGGGAAAGGTGAACTCGCCCATGGATGAGAAATTCGACATCTCAGTCAAAAACTGTGACCTCTACTATGGGGATTTCCAAGCTCTGAAAGATGTCTCCATTGAGATCGAACAATACGAGGTGACTGCTTTCATCGGTCCCTCCGGTTGTGGGAAATCGACGTTCATTAAAACCTTCAATCGAATGAATGATCTGATTGAAGACTGTCGGATCACCGGTGAGATCCTCATCGGTGGACAAGATATCTACGCTAAGGGAACCGATGTGACCCTGCTGCGGAAAAACATCGGCATGGTGTTCCAGAAACCCAATCCATTCCCCATGAGCATCTACGACAATATTGCTTTCGCGCCTCGTACCTTCGGCATCAAGAAGAAACACGAGCTCGATGACATTGTGGAAGGTTCACTGAAACGAGCTGGACTGTGGGAGGAAGCCAAGGATCGCTTGCGCAGAAACGCCATGGGGTTATCCGGTGGACAACAACAGCGTTTGTGTATTGCTCGCGCGCTGGCTGCCGAACCGAAGATCCTGCTCATGGATGAACCCACCAGCGCCCTCGATCCGATCTCGACCGGTAAAATCGAGGAACTCATCAACGAGCTCAAAACTGAATACACTATTGTGATTGTCAGCCACAACATGCAGCAGGCCACACGAATCTCCGACAAAACAGCATTCTTCCTGCTCGGCGAAATCATTGAATACGGTCGTACCGAAACGATCTTCTCCACCCCACAGGATCAACGCACAGAAAACTACATCACCGGTCGCTTCGGATAACCAGGGAAGGAACCATGTCTATACGCGCACGCTACGAAATCGAATTAAAGTCTGTTTTCGACAATCTTGTCTTGATGTGTCGCCATATTGAGGCTGCTATTGAGAAATCTGTCCAAGCACTCGTGGAACGCGATTTCGAGCTCGCCCATGAGGTACGCGACGATCATAAGATCATTTCCCAAATGGAGCGAGAAATCGAGCAGGCCTGTTTGCGCATTCTGCTCATGGAGCACCCTGTGGCCAGTGATTTCCATGAAGTTTCTGCAGCGCTCAAAATGATCACCGACCTGGAACGCATCGGTGACCAAGCATGGAATATTGCTGAGATCACCACCCAGTTCTCCAACAAGAAATACATGAAGAAACTCGACCATATCCCCGAGATGGCCGTGATCGTGATTCAGATGGTCAAAGATGGTGTCCATGCGTACGTCAATCGTGACTTGGAACTGGCTCGCTCCTTGGAGAAAACAGACGACAAGGTTGATGATCTCTTCCAGATGGTCATGACTGATTTGACAGAGCTCATTCAAGAAAAACCCGATCAAGCAGAGAGAGCGATCATGCTCATGATGGTCACCAAGTATCTGGAACGAATCGGTGATCACGCTGTGAATATTGGTCAATGGGTCGAATATGCTCTGACAGGCAACCGTCTAGAAATAGAGTAGGGATATGAAACCAAAGATCTGGGCAGTCGAGGATGATACATCCATCCAAGAGCTCTATCTCTATGCCCTGGAGAATGAGTTTCACTGTCGCTGTTTCGAAGAAGGCTCCTCGCTGATGGAAGCCCTCAGTGAGTCCCAGCCTGATCTGATCCTGCTCGACATCATGTTGCCTGGTGAGGATGGTTTTTCCTTGTTGACTCGCCTCAAAAAGAAGCAGTCAACTAGCCATATTCCAGTCATCATGGTATCCGCCAAAGGTGAGGAAGTTTCCAAAGTGAAAGGGCTCACTTTGGGAGCCGATGACTATCTAGCGAAACCATTCGGTGTACTAGAACTCATCGCCAGAATCAAAGCCAACCTGCGCAAGACCACCAAAGTGACTGTTGATCACCAGGACTACAAAGACATTAACATTGACTACGCGAAACATCGGGTCACGATCAATGGTGTTGCGGTCAAAACCACTCTCAAGGAGTACGACCTTCTCTGCTTGCTTGTTGACAATGCGGACACGGTTGTCGAGCGGGAGACTATCTTCCTCGATGTGTGGGGCAGCTCCTTCATGGGTGAGACCCGTACCCTGGACTATCACATCAAGGAACTACGCAAGAAACTGAGTGATGCTGGTAGCGAGGCAGAGATTCAAACAGTGCGAGGAGTGGGGTTCATGCTGACATGAAGAAACGACTCTTTTTATGGACGATGCTCATCATTATTCTGGGACTGCTCGCCTTCCTGGGGGCATCAGTATTCATCACCTCGAAAAACAATCTCGCCATCGCCGAAGACACTGTCATTGAGGTGACAGGTATCTACTCAGGACTCTATGACCCGGATGTGGACCTGGATACTTTCGTTTCCACGGCCCGGGACACCAGGATCACTGTGGTTTCCTCAACTGGTCGCGTTCTGGCTGACAGTCGCCCTATTGATCTGGATGGGTTAGACAACCATCTGGATCGCCCAGAGATCCAAGCCGCCCTCGCAGGAACTCCGACAACCTCTGTACGTCACTCGGCATCCCTGGGTGTGGACTACATCTACTACGCACTCAAAGTCGACAGCGGTGACGACTATGTTTTCATTCGTGCTGCCGTACCTGTGGCAAAAATCGACTCCTATCTCAGCAAGTCACTACCCCTGTTCATCATTTTGGTTGTTGGAATTGCGGTGTTGTGCGTACTGTTTGTTCGCACCATGATTGCTCGCATCACTCGACCCTTCCTTGGCGTGGAAACCAAGCTTCGCCACCTCTCCCACGGGGATTATATTCACGAACCCATCGAGGACAGTTACGAGGAGATTGAGGCCATCATCCAGGGCATCGATGAGGTGTCTGAGGTTCTCTCATCTAGTTTCACTGATCTCAGCGATGAGAAAGCCAAACTCGACTATGTTCTGTCCAATATTGCTGATGCGATCTTTGTTGTTGATGAAAACCTGAGTATCACCCTGATCAACTCTGCTGCCTTGAGCATCTTCGAGACCACTGATGAGATCGTGGACAAGAATGTGAATTACCTCACTGGGGAGAAACCCCTCGTCGAGATGGTGACTGGTGCGGTTGAACACCAGGAGGATTCCCTGTTCGAACTGAGTCTTGAGGGGCGTATCTTCCTGACTGCTGTCAAAAGGTTGCCGCTCAACTCTTTGACCATGGTCGTACTGAGCGATGTGACCGAGAACCGCGAAAACGCCAAGAGACGCGAGGAACTGTTTGCCAATGCCTCCCATGAACTCAAGACACCGATGACCGCGATCAAGGGTTTCACTGAGTTAGCTGTGCTCAACAATGGCGATCCTGGGTTGACGAAATACTTGGAGGGGATCACTCGTGAAACTGATCGGATGCTGTCATTGATTGGTGACATTCTCAAACTCTCCGAATTGGAAACCAATCCCGAGGTCAGTGCAGTCGAAACATCACTGGCTGGTGTGGTCGAGGAGGTACGCCAAACCCTGGCATCAACCCTGGAAGAGAAAACTGTGACAGTAACCATCGAGGGGGACGCACGGGTTTCGGCGGACCCCACCCACCTCTACGAATTGGTGAAAAACATCATTGAAAATGCCGTGATCTACAACCAGGATGGTGGTGAAGTGGAGGTGACGATTGTTGCTGACAAGGAGCCACGGATGGTGGTCATCGACAGTGGTATCGGCATCTCCCCCGAGGAACAGTCACGTATCTTCGAGCGTTTCTATCGGGTTGAAAAGAGCCGCTCCAGTCGAGGTGGAGGAACTGGGTTAGGTCTAGCAATCATCAAACACATTTGTGCCCTCTACGGCTGGCAGGTCTCACTGAAGAGCAAACTCGGGGTGGGCACTCAGATTGATGTGGTGTTCGGTTCCTAAAACCAGAACAGAGCAAAACTGTTTACCGCAAGACAACAACAATGGGAAGAGCAAGCCCATGAGTCCTCTATGGCTGAGGATGCACATCAATGCCACGGGTATGTTCAGTTATACGGTGCGTGATCCGGAAAAGATAATAAAACACAAAGGGTGTCCAGGCGACCAGAAATGGGAGAGATATTTCCCAAGCTAAGTATCCAAGCACAACCAGGATGAGGATTCCAAGAAGGTGGAGAGGCCATGTGCGGGTGGTGGACAGGACAATGAGAACACCGAAGACGGCAAAACCCGCCAGTGAACCCAAGTAGAACGCAATGTCCGAAGGGCCTCTTAGGCCTTGGGCATGAAAATAGGGCAGTTCAGTGAATACTGATGGGATAACGAACCCTGCCATGAGTAGCACGATTCCTAGACCAATAACGATGAGTGTGATGTGTCGTGCGCGTACCTCTGTCATGAGTTCACCACCGGGCAATAACCTGCTTGTTTGATCACAGCTTGTCCTGTGTCGGTAACCAGGAAGTCTCTGAGTTTTCGTGCTGGTGAATCCTTGGGTTCATCTGCTCTCATCACCGCCAGATACTCGGTGGTGAATGGATAAGCTCCGCTGACCAGATTGTCATCAGTGGGCGCAACACCACCCACCTTGATGACCTTGATATTGGCATTCTTGTAAAGATAATTCAGGTAATAATGGTAGCTGTAGCCAATACTTGCTGGGCCGTTGTCATATTCAGCAATGCCATCAACGAGTTGACTCATTTCCCCTCGAATATAGGCTCTGCGTGGTGCCACCATCTTTCGCCCAGCCATCACTTTTTCCTCCATTGCAGTTTGGCTCCCAGAATTCTCATTGCGCTGATAGGCGAGGATCTTTCGATTTTCTCCACCAACTTGGCGCCAATTGGTGATCTTGCCTGAATAGATGCCTTGTATTTGTTTAATGGTGAGGGAATCAATGGGGTTGTCTTTGTGCGTGATGAAGACAAAACCATCAAGAGCAATGGGTGTGAGATCGAGTTCCACTTGCTGTTTCTGAGCGTACGCCAACTCGTCTTGCGATGGTGGGGTCACAAAAATGAGACTCACCAGATGGGATCCGTATTCGGATTTTTCACGATTAATCAGTTGAAGATATGAGGCATGGGTCTTGTCATGTTGAACAATTGGGTTTCCATGAATTTGACCAGCGTTGTATTCATAGAACTGTCGAAACAATTCCGCAGTAATAGGGATTGTTGCTGTTGATCCGTTAATGATGTCCATCTGGTCTTCTAAGATGATGGGTTCGTCAACAAGCCGTTGCCAGTTATTTGGTCGATTCTCTAGCAGATGGTCGTTGTCAGTTTGATCCCAGGTACCAGTTGGGATGGCTGTTATGAGGTTGTAGACGATGAGCCCGCTCAACATCAAGGCAATGGCGATGATGATACTCCCCAGTACGGTGACAAGTTTCTTCATGGTTCTCCCCTCTCCGACATGAATTGTATCGGATTATCAGTCGAACCAAGCAAGGTTATGAACCTGCGACTGTTGGCGGGCCCCCAGTCACTGTCGGGTTGACAGGAAACCAGCTCATGACCAGTATCGGGTCCTCCACCCCGTCATCGCGCTCCGCAGCCCCGTCATTCTGCGCGAAGTCGCAGAATCCAGAATCCACACTAGTCCTCGAATGTAGTAGACTCCATTGTGCTCACACCAATCAGTGTGAGCAGTCACGGGTTGTGGCGCAGCTTGGTAGCGCACTTGACTGGGGGTCAAGGGGTCGCAGGTTCAAATCCTGTCAACCCGACAGTGACTGGGGGCCCGCCAACAGTCGCAGGTTCGAATCCTGCGGAGCGGAGCGACTCGCAGAATCAACACATATTCGACTGTGGATTCTGGATTCTGCGACTTCGCGCAGAAAGACGGGTGGTGGATGGTGCAGACTGACGGGAGTCCTAGGCCCAGGACCACGTACCGCCAAAGGCACCGATTTCGAAGTGGAGTTTGGCTATACCGAGGTCGACGCCGGTATAACCGGTGTAGGAGCCACCGCGGTGGGCGGAGACTTGGTTTCCATCGAGGGTGAAGAAGAACTTCTGCTGATGGCGGGCACTGGGAGCCAAGGCCACCATTTCTAGTCCGCTCATAAACCAGTCGGGCATCGGGGCACCATCGCCGCCTTGAGCGAATCTTTCGATGGGGCGTACCTGGTGAGGTTTGCCCTGGGTTTCGCCGTACCCTAAAGCAATGACGAGAGCCAGATCCTCATCCTCGTTGAGTTGGGTACGAACCTGTGCGGGAATCACCCGATCGAGGTATCTCCGCACAGAATGGCGCGCGTCAATGGCGCTCCTCAGTTCAGCATTATCCATCATCACACTATCTTGACGAACGTTGGTGGGGCCTCCGTTTGGGAGCTGCTACTGCCCAGGTGTGCCAGGGTACGGCTGGGTTGTTCCCGGATACTGCCCAGGGGTACCAGGGTATTGCTGTGGAGCTGCAGGGTATTGCTGAGGTGATGCAGGGTATTGTGGCGAAACTGCAGGATATTGTTGCGCCCCAGGATACTGTTGCGCAGAGCCCGGATAGGACGGTCCACCTATCGCCTGTGCCTGTTGCTTCATGGTGTTTGCACCAAAGATGAAAGGCCAAGGAAGCAGAAAACCACCGATTGCCGACACAGTACTGGTGCCCTGAACGAAGGCGATGGCCAAACTAATCACCGGGATAATGCACACTGCAATGCCGAGCGGAAACAGAAAGTCACCTTTGTGAATATCTGCTGCATTTTTGATCCCCATGATGCCGACCACTACCAAGACTGCAGCTGCGATGAAAGCAAAAATTGCGGCGAAGTAGTCGAACCCATCAGCGTATCTACCGTACTCTACAACAAGAGCAAGAAGATCAATACCCAAGATGGTGTAAATGCCGGCGCCAACCAGCATGAGAATCGACCCCACGAATACCATCATGTTTTTCTGTGGCGCGGAGGCTGAAGTTATTGTATAACCCCCCGGATATCCAGGTTGCATAGGCATGGGTGTCATGGGTTGACTGGGATAGGGCCCCGCTTGTGGCGTGGGAAGACTGGGGGAAGGATTGTATGGATTGTCCCCCGTGGGGTAGTTGTAGGACATATTGCTCCTGCCTTCGCTGTACGCTCAGCCGTGGCACTCTTAGCGAGTACCACACGTTCTATTATCCTCCACAATGACACTGATCACACCCCCTGTCCACAATGCCATACTGCAACTGTGGTGGCCCTAAGTTCGCTTCTTGCGGGGTTTGACACTGAGATGGATGGGCGTACCTACGAAACCGATTTCTTCGCGCAGACGGCGTTCAATGAAGCGTACGTACGGCTGATCGAGATCACCGGTGGTGAACAGGATGAAGGTGGGTGGGCAAGCCTGTGGTTGGGTGCCGAACAGGATTCGTGGCTGTTTTCCACTGCGGACAGGATGGGGATGGGCAGCGACAGTCACCCCGAGCAGGGCATTGAGCCGGCCCGTGGACACACGGGTTTCCCAACCCTCGAGGGCTGTTTCAATGGAGCGGGTGAGCTTTGAGGTATTTCGCCCGGTCAGAGCAGAGATATTCACTGATGGCGCCCAAGCAACGTGGGGAAGGTCGCGTTCGATTTCACGATCAAGGTAGCGTCGACGTTCCTCATCGATCAGATCCCACTTGTTGAAGACCACAACCATGGCCCGCCCGGCTTCTTCAACCATGGATAAGATGCGCAGATCTTGTTCCGTGACAGGCTCGGAGCAGTCGATGACCACGAGGCAGACCTCGGCTCTTTCAATAGCGGTTTGGGTACGCAACCAGGCGTAGTATTCATGACCGGAGGATTCTTTCACCCTGCGACGTATTCCGGCCGTGTCCACCATGTGATAGACCTGATCACCAATGGTGACGATCTCATCAACAGGGTCCACCGTTGTTCCTGCCACATTGTCTACCACGGAGCGTTGCTCGCCGCACAGCTGATTGAGCAGCGACGATTTGCCCACATTGGGTTTGCCGACAATGGCCACGCGACGAGGGCCGTCCTCCTCTTCTGGTATCGCCTGGGCTTCAGGCAGGGCCTCCACCACAGCATCCAGAAGGTCACCGGAGCCACGCCCGTGGAGAGCGGACACTACGTGGGGCTCCCCCAGTCCGAGATTCCACATCGCGGTTGCTTCAGCCTCTAATCGAACATCATCAACCTTGTTGGCCGCCAAAATCACCGGTTTCTTCGATTTGCGTAGGACCCGGACCACTGCCTCATCTTCATGGGTGTAACCGGTGGTCACATCGGCAACAAACACCACCACATCAGCCAAACCGATCGCAATCTCGGCCTGCTCAGCGATCTGCATGGCCATCCCTTTGGCATCAGGCAACCATCCACCTGTGTCGATCACCACAAATTCTCGACCATTCCATTCGGCATCATAGCTCACCCGATCCCTGGTCACCCCTGGAACATCCTGAACCACCGCTTCACGCCGACCCAGAACACGGTTCACCAGGGTCGATTTGCCCACATTAGGCCGACCCACCACAGCAACAATAGGTTTCATGATGATGTCCTCCTATAGGTGACAGAGCATTGAGGCAAGCGTGACAAAATGGGGACGGGGGTTCATGACGACTCCAATTCGATAGCGCCAATGTCGATGCCAGCCTCAAAGGCCAAGCCGAGAATCTCGGCGACCACATCATCGAGATCCATCCATGTTGAGTCGATAGTGACCACCCCATCAGCTGCCTGCGAGAAATTGACCAACGTAGAGTCGTCGCGGTCACGGCGGATCACCTGGTCATGGAGTTCCTCCGAGCTCACCTGATCACCCAGCTCAGCTCCACGCCTGGACAGGCGCTCGGCAGGATCTGCGGTCAACAACACGCGTACCTGGGCATCAGTGGCAACCACTGTGGTGATGTCTCGACCCTCAGCGACCAGATTCTTCGAGGCAATGATCTCCTGCTGGCGTTGGACCAGGTTCTCACGACACCCTGGATTGGTGGACACCTTCGAGACCCACGCTGAGGTCTGAGGATCACGAATGGCCTGGGTAATATCGATCCCGTCAAGGCAGATCCTCGGGTTGTCGGGATCTGTGGAAATCTCCACATCCATTTCACGGCAAAATTGGGCTATCCCCTGCTCGTCGTCGATGCCAGCTTGCAGGCAACCCACAGCAACTGCACGATACATCGCACCAGTATCCAAGTAACCCCACCCCAAGAGGCGTGCGAGAGTCTTGGAGGTTGTGGTTTTCCCCACACCAGCGGGGCCATCAATAGCTATCGTAAACAAGTCGTCCTTCCTAGGGTTTCAGCGACCAGCCAGCTTCGGTCATGGTTGATGCCAAAGCTTCGGCTTCGTCAGGCAGAACAGAAATCGAGATGAAACCGACTTCACGGGTACGGTCGTGGCTGAGCGACAGGTCTTCCACGTTGACTCCAGCCTGCTCAACATCAGCGAAAAGTTTAGCCAAGGCGCCAGGAGAGTCAGGAATCTCCACAGTCACCAGCACATAGTCAGCAAGTACGTGACCGTGTTTGCCGGGAAGCGTACGAGCCCCCAGCGCCCCGGCTTTCAGGAAGGATTCCACTGCTTTCTCAGAATCCAGGTTCCCCCGAATCTCGTCCAATGATGATGCTAGTTTCTCCAGTTGTTCGAAGATGGCATCCTGGTTGGCTGTGATGATCTGGGACCACATCAGTTCATCACTGGCGGCGAGTCGAGTGACGTCACGTACCCCTTGGCCTGCGAGCTTCACATGGTGTGAGGGAACCTCGGTGAGATTGCCAGCCATCAAGGAACTGACGATCTGCGGTACGTGGGAGATTGATGCCACCGCCATGTCATGTTCAGTGGGGTCCATCACCTCCACCTCCGCTAGGCAATCACGTACCAAGGCGTGAACCTGATCGATGCGGTTGACCTCAGCAGCAATGTGCGGTGTCACCACCCACGTACGGTCCTCAAAAAGATCAGCGCGTGCTGTCAGTGGACCAGCGCGATGAGAACCAGCCATCGGGTGAGTCCCCACGTAGCGTGAGAGGTCGATCCCCATGGCCATGAGTTCATCCAGGATGGGCGCCTTCACTGAGGCAACATCCAGCACTGTGGCCCCCGGATAGGCGGCCAAAGCTTCGGCAACAATCTTCGGAGTATGCGATGGCGGTACGGCAACAATCACCATGTCTGCTTGGTCACAAAACTCCACCTCACCAGCACCCAACCCAGCAGCAACCAGCGCGTGACTAGGCGTTTCGTCCTGCAAAAAGACCTGGTATCCACGCTCCCGTAGGGCCAAACCAATGCTCGTACCAATCAGTCCAGTCCCGACAATAAGAACAGATTCACATGCGCCAACGTCGATCATTGGTTGTCCTTGATCTGGGGGGTTTTAGGTGTCCGCGGTTTCACTATTTTTGTCAAGGAAGAGATATCTTTGGTCGATAGTCTGCGGAACTTTCGTGCCTGGGTACGATCACGTTCGAGGAGAGCAACCTCGAGTCCATCAAGCTTGCCGGCCCCACGCGAATCAGCGCTGAGAGCTTTCAAGGTGAGTTTCAAGCAATCCGACAATGATAGCGTTGGTGAATAGCCTTCCCGCAGGGTCTTATCCACTAAGTCCGCAGCCCCACCAATAACCGCGAACTGTGTTTCCTCAGTGATTGACCCATCAAAGCTGACACGGAAAATCTGGTCAAGGTTGGTGTCCAGACCCACCTCAGCAACCACCAGTTCCACCTCATAGGGTTTCTCCATCACCGAGGAGAAGATCGTACCCAGTAGTTGAGCATAAGCCCCAGCGAGCGTACGTCCGGTGACATCGCGACGATCATAGGCGTACCCGCGAATATCCGCATGACGGATACCGGCCACCCGAAGATTTTCAAACTCGTTGTACTTCCCTACAGCAGCAAACCCGAGACGATCATAGATCTCGGAGATTTTGTGCAGCGACTGTGAGCGATTCTCCCCCACCAACAGGATCCCTCCAGCGTAGCGGGCCACCACCACGCAACGGCCCTTAGCGATACCTAGGCGAGCAAACTCGGCGCGATCCTTAATCTGCTGCTCGGGGGAAACATAGAAAGTTGGTTGTGTCATAGTTCAGCCCTCGGTCCATCAGGTCTGCTCGAGCGACGGGCTAACACAGTCTCAGTGGTACGAGCGACCTCATCCTCATCATATTGGCGAGCGCCGTCAACTGTGACCGAGATCACTGTGGGGAAGATTCCTCGCAGTACGTCAGGACCACCCGTACCCGAATCATCATCGGCAGCATCAAAGAGAGCTTGGATACACAGTGTCACCGCCTGATCGAGGCTCAAATCGGGGGAATAGAGCTTCTTCAGTGAACCTTTCGCAAACAGCGACCCGGACCCCACAGCGTGATAGTCGTTCTCGTCGTAACATCCACCGGTCGCGTCATAAGAGAAAATTCGTGGTCTGTTCTCGTTGATATCCCATCCCACAAACAGTGGGATGATGATGAACCCCTGAAGAGCCATGCCAAGGTTTCCGCGAATCATCGACGCGAGACGGTTAGCTTTCCCATTCAAGGTAAGAGGTAGACCCTCGATCTTCTCGTAATGCTCTAACTCCACCTGAAAGAGTTTCACCAAATCCCGGGCGAGACCCGCGGAGCCGGCAATACCGATCGCAGAGTAATCATCAGCAATGAAAACCTTTTGAATGTCTTTCTGAGCGATCATCGACCCCATAGTGGCACGCCGATCCCCCGCCAGAACCACTCCCGAGGGTGTCGCCACAGCAACAATCGTGGTTGCCTTCGGAGCAAGTTCATCACGCTGGGTCCCCTGCATACCTGGAAGTAGCTCCGGGGAAACCCGCCCCACAAATTGGGCAAACGAACTAGTCGGGTCCGCCAAAAACCCGTGTCCCAACTCATCAGTATTCATCGCGGACAAGTTTACTGCACATCCAGTTGTGCCAAGGAATAGCCCCACTCGTCTCTCCCCCCTTCCATCACCCTGTGAAGCGGAGCGACTCGTGTGACAAAAGGGCGATCCCCAATTTTGTCATGCTACTGCGTCGTGTCGAATTCAAGTACGACGGGTGCGTGGGTTTTCCTGCTCTCTTCACTGGGGATGGTTTGCCAATCACCGTACATCTTCTCGAGATACTCAACTGGTTTGTTAGGCATAGAAATCGATCTGCCCTCAAAGGTAGCAGTGGATGGAGGAAGATAAACATCCTGAGAGAACACAATATTTTGTTGGCCGCCCCAACACACCAGGTCATCACTGGTGGTGCCAGTAGACCGATCAAGAGTGCAGTAGCGATCAAAAGCGCGAACGCCCTTTTCTGGGGAATAGAAAACTCTCAAGACATGGTGGGCAAGCGTGCAAGCCATTCTTTCAAGGAATCCAAGGAAACCCCCATGGGGAAGAACAACATTCTTAGACGTGTAGAGGTAGAAAGCCAGCGCATGGAAACGCGTCATTCTTTTCTGCTTGTTTTTGATTGTGGGAACAGTGGACGTGTTATCAAGGGGGAAGATGTCAAGATAGATTCCCATCTCTATTCCTGCATCAACAAACTCCTGGGGCATAAAACGCGTGGTGTTCTTGCAGAGTTTGACAATGAGACTCGAATAATTGGGTGTGGTGTAGGGGGTGAGGAGAGAAAACTCAGCAGGGAGTAAATCTGGTGCGACCTCAATGAAGCGATGGAAGTCATCGCGAAGCATAGTGACATCGATGTCGTCATCCCAAGGAATGAAACCCTGGTGGCGCAAAGCCCCCAGCATTGTTCCCCCATCCGCGAACCACATGATCCCTGCTTGGTCACAAACAGACATCAGCACATCCAATAACTCAAGTTCCACTTCATGAAGTTTCTTGATTTCATCTTCAGATAAAACTCTCTCGCTGCGTGCCATATGTCTTCTCCCTCGTTGAGTGTATAGACATACTAGTCGTAACGACGAGCAACAATGGTGCATCCATGGATTCTGGATTCTGCGACTACGCGCAGAAAGACGGGAAGGAAGAGATCAGCAGTCAGTGAGCAGACGGACAGTGGGTCACTGGAAGGGAACTCGTCACAGCGCAGGATAATCTTCTGTTCCTGGGGGGCGTGGGCCGTCGTAGTCTTCGCCATAGGCGCCGGGGGCGGGGCGGCGACGCTTGAGAGGGGCGCGTACCCCATCGGCGAGGCGACGAGAGTGAATGATGAAACCAGTGTGACCGCGACCAGCATGACCGGGGCGAATAGCGAGACCCTCAGCGTGCCATTCGCGAACGTTCACCTCCACGACACGCGGTTCAATCCATCCACCATGAGCGCGGATTGTGTCCATGGTACGACCCATCTGGGTGGTGGTTGCCACATAGCAACACAACCAGCCACCTGGTTCCAAAGCTGAATAGACCGTGTCGATACACTCCCAGGGAGCCAACATATCGAGTACGACGCGGTCTACCTTTTCCCCACCATAGGTCTCGTTCAAGTCGCCAACATGCAGACTCCAGGCAGGATGTGGACCATCAAAAAACTGCTGCACATTCTTGGTTGCAGTCTCGGCAAAATCCTCGCGCCGCTCATACGAGTGGAGCTCCCCAGTTTCACCAATAGCACGAAGAAGAGACAAAGTAAGCCCACCAGAACCCACTCCTGCTTCCAGGACGCGCGCACCAGGAAAAATATCGGTGTACATCAGGATGTACGAGGCGTCCTTCGGGTAGATCACTGTCGCACCACGAGGCATTGACACAGTGAACTCTTCCAAGACAGGGCGCATCACAATATGAGCTACCCCACCAGCAGAATTAACCACAATCCCCTCAGGTTGCCCAATGATCTGGTCGTGGTGGATCGTACCCTTCGTGGAATGAAAAACCCCACCATCAACCAACAGAACAGAATAACGTCGACCCTTGTGGTTGGTGATGCTCACCCTCTCACCGGCAGTCAGCAGCCCCCGACGTACACCCGACAAAGACAACTCAGCTCCTCATCGAAAAATGGCGAGCCTCGTCATGGTGGACAATCATCGCCTCTGTGGATTGCTCGGGATGAAGCATGTATTCCTCCGAGAGTGTCACCCCCAAGAACTCAGGATTCAACAACTCCATGATGAGTTGGCGCTGAGACAAATCAGGGCAAGCCGAATATCCAAACGAGTAACGTCGGCCGGTGTCCTTCTTCCATTCAGTACGTATGCGCTTGTGCCAGAACTGGGCGAAAGCCTCCGCAAGTTGAACAGACAAACCGTGGAGTTCATAGTAGTCACGATAGGAACCCCCGGTGAAAAGCTCTTGGGCGCGCTGACTCATTCGCTCACCGATAGTCACCAGCTGGAAGGCCACCACATCAGGGCCATGGTCTTTCATTTCGGTCTCATCACGGAAGTAGTCGGCCACACAGAGCCTCTCAAGGCCCTCTTGGCGCGGGAACGAGAACCGCTGAGGTTGGTTGACTAAAACCAGATCATTACCTTGGGAGAAACAACGCCAATATCCCCATACGACACGGAAATCCAGGAGACGATCAGTGGCGACACGATTCAGCAGAGTTGCCAGACGTGGTTCGCCTTGAGTGGCGATCAACTCCTGCGAGGTCGGCCCCTGACTGCCGGAAGTCAAACCCCAATGGGCGGTGAAGAGGGTTTGCTTATTGAGATATGGCAAAACCTCAGCGAGGGTAGCGCTCGACTCTCTGACCCCAAAGAACGGTGGAGTCGGCACCTCAATACCACCAGGCACAGGGCGAGTAGTTCGTGAACGATGAGGGTCACCAAATCCAGTGAGTCGAGCTGGCTCACGTGGTACGGCTGTTGGGCTCGGTCGTCTCGGCTCGCGTGAATCGCTGGATGGTCCCGGTTCCCGCAGTTCCCGCAGTTCCCGCAGTTTCCCCGGTTCTCTCGGTTCTCCTAGTTCACCTCGCTGCCTCGGTTCCCGCACAGGACGTTGAGTCAGATCACCGCGATCACGTACTGGCCGATCAGGAGTGATCCGGCTGGTGGTTGGTGTGCTGTGAGAGTCTACGAAACCTGTTCGAAACCTCCGAGGCACAGGATCATCCAAGGTGCGCTGGGCATAGTTTGGCCGCGGTGGTCGACTCGGAACATGGTTGAGCTGGCGATCACTAGCCATGACCTGCTCCATGATGGTCAGCCCAGCAAAAGCATCCTGAGCATAGTGAACATCACCACGATAAACCTCGGCGAGATCCTTTTCGACGTACGATCGGGTCAGTGCAGCACCACCAAGCAACACCGGATAACTTAAACCCTGGTGGTTCAAGGCCTCAAGGTCCTCTTTCATGACTTGGGTGGATTTCACCAACAAACCAGACAGACCAATCGCATCGGCTCTCGCCTGGGTTGCCGCAGAGATGATGTCAGCAATAGGTTGTTTGATACCAAGGTTGATCACCCGGTAACCGTTGTTGGACAAAATGATGTCCACCAGGTTTTTACCGATATCGTGCACATCCCCGCGTACTGTGGCCAAAACCAGGGTCCCTTTGTGGGTTTCCTCCACCCGATCTAGGTGCGGTTCCAGGAAGGAGACCGCCTGCTTCATCACCTCGGCAGATTTCAGTACAAATGGAAGCTGGGTTTTCCCGGCACCAAAATTCTCGCCGACCTCTTTCATCGCCGGGAGAAGATCTTCGTTGATGATGTCCACCGCTGATTTCTTCTCCAAGGCCCGGATGAGGTTTTCACTCAGCCCGGAGCGCACTCCGTCAACGATATTTCGATGAAGGCGCTGGGAGACAGACAGGTTCTCCTGATCTTTGGTGGAGGTTGCGGTTTTCTTGCCTGCGAACAGTGCGATGAAAGCCTCGATCGGATCGCCGTGTTCCTGGTTGTTGTAGAGAAGACCCAGGGCTGCCTCGGCTTGCTCGTGGGGTATCCGTTCGAGGGGCAGGATTTTTCCTGCGGGCACAATCCCAGTGTCCAGGCCATTCTTGCGACATTCGTCGAGGAAAATCGAATTGAGAACCACCCTCGCTGGTGGGGTCAAACCGAATGACACATTAGAGATCCCCAAACCTGTCAGTACACGCGGGTGGGCTTGTTTGATGAGCTTCACAGCTTCGATGGTGGCTAGAGCATCAGTGCGATTCTCGTCTTGGCCCGTGGCCACAGGGAATGTCAAAGGATCAATGATGATGTCGGCTTCATCCATGCCGTACTCGCCAGTGAGAAGCTCAATGAGACGATTGGCAGTATTCAGTTTCGCCTCGGCAGTTCTCGCATGTCCCTGCTCGTCGATGCAGAGCCCCACCACCGCTGAGCCGTGTTCACGAACCAACTCCATGATGGTGGCGAACTTCGAGCCGGGTTCCGTACCAGATTCAAGATTCACCGAGTTCACGATCGCTCGGCCCGGGGTGTGCTCCAAACCGGCTTGGATCGTGGCAGGATCCGAGGAATCGATTTGCAGTGGGATGTCAACCTCCCGCGAGATTCGCCCCGCAAGATCGGTCATGTCCTTCGAACCATCACGCCCAACATAATCCACACACAGATCAAGAACATGGGCTCCCTCGCCGACGAGAGACTGGGCGATCTCCACACACCCTTCGATGTTTCCAGCGAGCATCGCTTCACGGAAAGCCTTCGACCCCGAAGCGTTCGTACGCTCACCAATCGACAGGTAGGAAACATCCTGGGTAAGCGAGGTGGAGGTGTAGAGGGAGGAAATCTTGCCAGTGCTGGTGAGTTTCTTCCGTTTGGCTGGTTTCTTCCAGGGACCCCTGTGAGACCCCAGGGCGCGAATATGGTCGGGGGTGGTGCCGCAGCATCCACCCACCATTGCTAAACCAAAATCGGCGACAAAACCAGTCAGGGATGTGGCGAATTCTTCAGCGCCGAGTTTGTAGTGAACCCTACCCTCGGACAACACCGGCATCCCAGCATTCGGCATACAGGTCACCGGGATGGGGCTCAGGTCACACAACTGTCGCAAGTATTCCCGCATGTCATCGGGACCCGTGGCACAGTTCAACCCAAGCCCATCAATTCCAAGCGGTACGAGGGTGGCTACGATAGCGGAGATATCAGACCCCAGTAGCATGGTGCCGGTTGCCTCCACAGTAACCGAAACAAAGATCGGGCAATCTGCTTGGGCTTCTTGGATGGCTTTTTTGGCACCAGCCACGGCTGCGCGTACCCCCAAAAGATCCTGGCAGGTTTCAATGAGAACCGCGTCGATCCCGCCTCGAATCATCGCAGCCACCTGGGTGGTGTAGGTGTCCTTCAATTCCTTGTAGGTGATTTGGCCGAGACTAGCGATCTTGGTCCCGGGCCCCACAGAACCAAGCACCCACCGTGGTTGATCGTCAGTGGATAATTCTCGGGCAACCTGGGTGGCGATCTTTGCCCCCGCTTCAGCTAGCTCTTCAACTCGATCTTCCAGAGAGTACTCGCGTAATGCGCTGAGGTTCGCACCCAAGGTATTGGTCTCAATGAGGTCCGCTCCGGCGGTGAGGTAGGCCCGATGTATTTGCTCCACCACATCAGGTCGTGAAATGTTCAGGATCTCATTGCATCCCTCATGACCCTGGAAGTCCTCTGGCGTGAGAGAAAACCCCTGAAGCATCGTACCCATGGCACCATCAGCCACCAGGGTGCGGGCACCAAAAACCGAGCGCAACTGAGCATCAGCAGACATGGGAAAAGGATACATCATTGGCCCGGTACCTCAACCCCAGATTGAGCCTCACCAGAAGGTAGCGACTATCATGTCTGTGGGCACATTCCACCCTCGTCATTCTGCGGAGCGAAGCGACTCGCAGAATCCAGACTACCCAGTTGTTCGAATGTGGATTCTGGACCCCTGCGAGTCGCTGCGCTCTGCAGGGTGACAGCGGTTGTGGGGATGATGGGTTGTGTCACCTGCAAAGGAGAGTTATTCATGGGCATTACTGTGAGGGAAGTTGACCCGGCACACATGGGCGAGGACACCCGTACCCTTGAAACACTGGCGCGCGAGATTTGGACCGAGTATTACACCGACATGATCGGCGCTGATCAGGTCGACTACATGCTGAGCAATTTTCAAACTGCTGAGGCTATGGCTCGTGACATAACTGAGCGCGGATTCCGTTACTGGATTGCTTATGATGGCGAAACTCCCATTGGTTACTGTGGGGCAACCCTGGAAGAAACCCGGATCTTCCTGTCAAAACTGTATGTCATGTCCACTTATCGTGGGCGGGGCATCTCCAAGCTATTCATGGATGCACTGACCAACTGGCAGCAAGATGCCGGCGCGCCAACCATCGAACTGACCGTACACAAAGGCAATGTGGACTCAATCGCTGTCTATCAGAAACTCGGTTTCACCATCATCGACGAATGGGTCAAAGACATCGGTCAAGGATTCGTCATGGACGACTACCTCATGTCCCGCGCGTAACAGATAACAGGGACTGTCTGCACTCAACAACCTAACCCGCCACCGTCATTCTGCGGAGCGGAGCGACTCGCAGAATCCAGACTCAACAGTCGACCAACTGGGTAGTCTGGACCCTGCGACGCGCAGGGTGACGGGGAAGGATGCGCAGGGTGACAGACGTTTTTCTGGCTACTCGTCGATGATGACTTTTCCTTCGCGATCGACTTCTACCTTGCGATCGGGCATGTCGGGTTTGCGGGGTTTGTAGCTGCTGGCGAACAGCGGGGAGGAGATGATCATGTCGGCGGTGGCGGTGTTGCAGGCGGTGGGGGCATTCCAGAGGGTGGCCAAACGAAGGAGTGCTTTGACATCGGGGTCGTGGGGTTGGGGGGATTCGGGGTCCCAGAAGAAGATGAGGACGTCTAATTTGCCGGTGGCAATCATGGCGCCGATCTGTTGATCACCTCCACGAGGACCAGACAGTAGGCGTGTCACTTTGAGACCGATTTCGTGTTCCAACAGCGTACCTGTGGTACCTGTGGCAAAAAGTTCATGCTTCGCTAGAGTGCCACGGTTGAAGGCACACCACTCCATGAGTGCCCCCTTGCGTTCATCGTGGGCAACCAAACCAATTCTCATGATGCCTCCTTGAGCTTCTTCGTGTCTAACAATTCTTTCACGTTCAGTATTCCATGGGCACCCCTTTTGCTTATCCCTCATGGAATACTTACACCCGTGACCACCACGATAGATCTCGACATCACGGGCATGACCTGTGCTTCGTGTGTTGCCCGAGTAGAGAAGACCCTCAACACCCTGGATTCGGTCACAGCCAGCGTGAATCTCGCCACCTCCATGGCGAAAGTCACCATGGATGACACCATCACCACGCAGACGATTATCGATGCTGTCGACAAGGCTGGGTATTCGGCCACCTTACACACGGCTGAGGCTGAGGAAGCCCCCCCACCGAGTCCACGCGCTTTCATCATCTGTGCGATGTTGAGTATTCCTGTGGTGGTGATGTCCATGATCCCTGGGGCCCAGTTCCCCGGATGGCAGTGGGTGAGCCTGCTACTTGCCATCCCGGTTGTCACCTGGGGTGCCTGGGGTTTCCATCGTACGATGGTCAAGAATCTGCGCCACCTCTCCACCACCATGGATACCCTAGTGTCACTGGGGGTGATCGCCTCGTTTGGGTGGAGCCTGTACGCGTTGTTCTTTGGTGGTGCTGGACGCATCGGTATGAATATGGATTTTCATCTCATGCCATCACGGGCCAACACAGATATGATGATCTATTTCGAGGTTGCCTGTGTGATCACCACAGTCATTCTCATCGGGCGCTACCTGGAGGCTCGCGCTACCATGCGCTCCTCCAACGCTATCCGTACCCTGCTCAGCATGGGAGCAAAAGAAGCCCTCGTCGTACGCGATGGACGCGAGCTTGTGGTTGCCGCTGACCAGATCGTGGTGGGTGATCTTTTTGTGGTACGCCCCGGGGATAAGGTGGCCACTGATGGGGCGGTTGTTGAGGGTGAGTCCGCCATTGATCTTTCTCTGCTGACAGGGGAGTCGCTACCCAAAGATATTGGCCCGGGTGATGAGGTGATCGGCGCCACCATCAACACCTATGGTCGGTTGTTGGTGAAAGCCACACGGGTGGGCGCGGACACCCAACTCGCCCACATGTCTCGCCTGCTGGAAAACGCTCAACTCGGCAAGTCGCCTATTCAGCGTCTGGCTGATCGTCTCTCGGCTGTGTTTGTTCCGATTGTTCTTGCTCTCAGCGCGCTCACCTTGGTGGTGTGGATCCTTCTCACTGGCAATTTCGCCCAGTCTTGTGGTGTGGCTGTGTCCGTGTTGGTGGTTGCCTGCCCGTGCGCCCTTGGTATTGCCACGCCAGCTGCTCTCATGGTGGGTACGGGTCGGGCTGCCCAATTGGGGATACTGGTTCGTGGACTGGATATCCTGGAGTCCACGAAGAAAATCGACACGATGGTTCTCGACAAAACCGGTACGATCACCACCGGCCAGATGCAGGTAGCCACCATCTTCACAGACCCAGACATGTCGGCCCATACCATCCTCACTGTTGCCTCAGCTCTCGAAACACACTCCACTCATCCGCTTGCTCACGCTATCGTCCACGCCTGTGATGAACCACCACCTGAGGTGAGCCATTTCACTTCACACAGTGGACATGGGGTGGAGGGAATCATTGCGACTGAGGGTTTCCCCAACGGTTTGATTCGGGTGGGGAAACTGCCGTGGCTGACTTCCTCGGCGTCTCTCAGCTCACAGATGGAGGAGCATATCCGACAAGCGGGGGTCGCTGGACACAGCGTGGTAGGCGTAGCGTGGGACAACCAGATTCATGGAATTATCACCATTTCTGACACAGTCAAAGACACCTCGATGGTGGCCGCTCGAAAGCTCGAAGAACTGGGTTTAAGTGTCCACATGGTCACTGGTGACAACCAGGAGGTTGCCCAGCAGATTGCTTCACAGATGGGCATCACCCAGGTCACAGCCGGGGTACTTCCCGAAGACAAGGTACGTTTCGTTGCTGATCTTCAACAGTCCGGCAACGTGGTGGCAATGATCGGTGATGGTGTCAATGATGCGGCAGCCCTCGCCCAAGCTGACCTGGGGATCGCCATGGGATCTGGCAGTGATGTGGCTATCGAAGCTAGTGACATCACCTTGCTTCGCTCGGATCTGTTGGCTGGTGTTGATGCGATCCGGTTAGGGCGCGAGATTCTTCGACGCATCAAAGGGAATTTGTTTTGGGCTTTCGCATACAACGTGGTGGCTATCCCTTTGGCGATGGCTGGTTTCCTGAACCCAATGATCGCTGGTCTAGCTATGGCTTTGTCGGATGTGATCGTGTTGTGGAACTCTCTTCTCCTGGGGCGTTTCACCCCGACAACACCAGATTCCTGTGTGACCCGGTAGACTACCAGGTGGCTTTCAGCGTGAACGCCCCATGGCTCCCCACGAGCCATGATACTGAACAAGGTGGAGAACCCTGTTAGAAACAATGACTTTCGCCGATCTCGGCATCAATGACTCCTGCGTTGAAGCACTATCCGCAGCGGGGATCACTCATCCTTTCCCTATTCAGCGTCAAGCTATCCCTATCGCCATCAAGGGTACGGACCTGATCGGCCAGGCGCGTACGGGAACAGGGAAAACCCTGGCGTTCGGGTTGCCGATTCTGGAGCAACTCACCTTACCCGCCCCCGATTCACGCCCGCAGGCGCTGATTATGTGCCCCACCAGAGAGCTTGCTCTGCAGGTCAGTGATTCGCTGTCGATTGCTTCAGCGACCATGGGGGTGAGTGTGTTGACGGTTTATGGTGGTGTCGGGTACGAACCGCAACTCGATCAGCTCGATAAGGGTGTGAATATTGTGGTGGGAACACCAGGTCGTCTGCTTGATCTGGCCAACCGTCAGAAACTCGATTTGTCTGGTGTTCGGTTCCTGGTTCTCGATGAGGCTGATGAGATGCTGGATTTGGGTTTCCTGCCTGATGTGGAGAAGCTGATCGCGCGTACGCCCACTGATCGCCAAACCATGCTGTTTTCCGCAACCATGCCCACAGCGATCATGACCCTGGCACGAACCCACTTAAACCAGCCCATCAATATTCGTGCCGAGTCGTCGGTGGAACAGGCCACCGTGCCCGAAACAACACAGTTTGTCTATCAGGCGCATGACTTGGATAAGCCCGCGATTGTGGGCAAACTCCTGCAAAATGATGACGCTAGTCGTGTCATGATTTTTTGTTCGACGAAACGTGATGTTCAGCGCTTAACTGATGATTTGAAGGATCGTGGTTTTTCGGCGACCTGTATTCATGGGGATTTGTCTCAGGCGGTTCGTGAAAGGTCGCTGAATCGTTTTCGTGATGGGAAAGCCCACGTGATTGTGTGTACGGATGTGGCTGCTCGCGGGATCGATGTGGACAATGTCACCCACGTGATCAACTATGACTGCCCCGATGATGAGAAAACCTATGTCCATCGCATCGGCCGCACGGGTCGCGCTGGGCGTACGGGTGTGGCTGTCACTCTGGTGGAGTGGAAGGATATCCCGCGCTGGAAAACCATCAACCGCGCCCTGGACTTGGATTTCGCTGACCCCATGGAGGCGTACTCCACCACACCCGAACTGCTGGCTGACTTGGGGATACCCGAGGGTGCCACGGGCCGGCTCAAAGACCCCGCACCTCGCGAGACCAGTGAACGATCTCGTGACTCCAGCGAACGCCCTCGCGGTGGGCGAGGAGGACGATCCCAGAGTCACCGCAGCGATTCCCGGGCCGAACGCCCCCGCAAGTCCGGTCAACGCCAGCGTCGCCGTAACGGTGTTGTCGTGCGCGAACGCACTGACGATGTCACTGCATCAGGAAATGGTCCCCAGGGCGAAGCATCCCCGGTTTCACCACAGACCTCTTCTGGTGATGCTTCTGCCAACGAGAGGACCACCCCTCGTCGCCGACGCCGTCGCCGTAACCCTAGTCGCCCTTCTCCAGCTGAGTGAGCAGACCCTGATCTGTCTTCCAGCTCGAAGTCCCCGTCATCACGAGGTCCCCGTCATTCTGTGCGAAGTCACAGAATCCAGAAACCACAGTTGAACGAATGTTATGTCTGGACCCTGCGACTGGCGCGCAGGGAGACGGTGGTGGAGAAATCCTGTTCGTGTCCACAGTTAGCGGTCATGACGACCGTTAACTGTGGACACGAACCGAACACAATGGATTACGGGACCAACTCTAACCACTGTTGGGTGGCGAACTTTGATTCGACAAGTACGCGGGCGGCTTGTTCTTCCTCGGTGGTGACGTGAGATTCGAGCAAACCATATTGGGAAGAAAAGGAGCTGATGAACGACTCTACGATCTCCTCGCGGGTCATGGAGGTTTGGGACTTGAGAGGATCAACTCGCTTGACTGCGGAGCGTACTCCCTTGTCAACGAGCTTTTCTTTGCCGATCCTGAGCACCTCGGTCATCTTGGTGGCGTCAATATCGTAGGCCATGGTTACGTGGTGGAGGACAGTGCCATCCTTCAACCTCTTCTGGGCAGCGCCAGCAATCTTGCCAGCCGGTGAAGTGATGTCATTCAGGGGTTGGTAGGTGGCTTCGATCCCCAGGTCGCGAAGGGCCCGAATCACCCAGGAGTCCAGGAACTCATAGGATTCCTCGAAACTCATGCCATCCACCAGGGAGCCAGGGACCACCAGGGAGTACGTGATGGTGTTGCCCGGTTCAATGAACATCGCTCCCCCACCAGAAATACGCCGTACGACCGTGATGTCATGCTTGGCTGCCTGGTCAAGATTAACCTCGTTCGACACTGATTGGAAAGAGCCGATCACCACAGCTGATGATGCCCAATCCCAGATCCGCAAGGTTGGGCCCCTCGTACCAGCTGACAAAGCCTCACCGTAAACCTGATCCAACGCCATCTGCATATGCGGACTGCGCGGACCATCAACAATCAACTCGAATTGATGATCCTCCCAGCTGGTGGCAGAACCCAGGGCACGCCGTACAGCAAACCCCACATCACGCGGAGCGAACCCAATGAGAGTGTCATTTTCATCCAGTGCTGAAGTGATCGCATCCGCTATCTGGGAAACCCGTACTGATGTGGGTAGCCCCACTAATGCGGAATTGATCCTCCCCAGCGCCTCCTCAGGTTCCAAAAAGAAATCCCCCGCCAGATGAGCACTTGTGATCTGATCGTCCATGGCCTCAAGCTCAACCGTGACGAGTTTCCCCCCCGGCACCTTATAAACTCCACGCACACAAAGATTCTAGTGGAATCGCAGACAACCATTTCATACCTCAGTTACCCGTATCATAAATACATGAGGAAACTATTGGGAGTTGCGGTTGCTGGTCTAGGAATTGAATTGGTACATCGGTTCGTCAACAGGATTTCATGAATTCGATGTCATTGATCGAGAAAATCGGCTCATCCATCTCTTCGCTGCCACCGATGATTAACAACAGTTGACACGTCTCATCACAAGCAAGGAACACAAGGGGACGTACCCTTTGTGTTGCTGGGAACACAAGTAAACCACCCGTCACCCTGCGGAGCGGAGCGACTCGCAGGGTCCAGACTACCCAGTTGTTCGAATGTGGTTTCTGGATTCTGCGACTTCGCGCAGAATGACGGAGGGAGCGCAAACGGGGCTGGGTTTCGCTCCGCAGAATGACCGGGGTTGCGGAATTGCTAGGTGATTGACGTGGGTTCATCGTGTGGGGTGTCGTTGCGGATGAGTTTGATGTCGTGGGTGGAGGCCCAGATGGTGATGTCGTCGCGACGTAGGCAGGCTCCCATGAGGTCGGGGAACTGATCGGGGGTGCAGGCGAAACAGGGGATGTCCATTCCGGCGAGTTTGGTGGCCAGGTCCTTGTCGAAACTGGGGCGACCCTCATCGGTGAGTGCCAACAAAACAAGAACATTCACCCCGGATCTTTTCAACGACGCCATGCGCTGGAGGAAGGATTTCTGGTCGCCACCCTCATAGAGATCAGTGATCAAAATAAAGTGGGCCTTGGTGGGTTGTTCGATGATTTTCGCACAGTAGCCCACCGCCTGATCAATGTCCGTACCACCACCCAATTGGACACCGAACAACACATCAACCGGATCAGCGAGCTCCTCGGTCATGTCCACCACTGAGGTGTCGAACACCACGAGTTTGGTCGACACCACGGGCAGGGAGGCCATCACCGCAGCAAAAATCGATGCATAAATAACCGAGGTCGCCATTGACCCAGACTGATCCACACACAGGATCACCTCATCAAGGTCCACCTTGCGCCTTTGTCGGCGATGGAAACCCACCAGTTTCTCGGGGATCACCGTGCGATAGTCGGGTTGATAATGTCGCAGGTTCGCAGCAATCGTTTTCTCCCAGGAAATGTCACTGGGTCGTGGGCGGAAAGTACGTTTGGATTTGTCGACGGCCCCACGAATCGCCTCACTCATTTTCATCTCAAGTTGTTCCATGAGCTTGGCCACAATCGAAGCGATGACCTCACGCGCTGCGGCTTTCGCCTCATCAGGCATGACGTCTTTGAGTTCAATCAGGTCAGCTGCCAGGTTCACATCCTGTTCAACGGAAGCCAGGAATTCTGGCTCAGTGAGCATGTGTTTCAGATCATATTTTTCGAAAGCATCACGCTGAACAATCTGCACCACGGGGGTGGGGAAGTACGCCCTGATCTCCCCCATCCATGTGGAGAGCGCTTTCGGGGATGACTTGCCCAAACCTCCGCGAGGTTTCTTGCCGCCCTGGGTTTCACCGTCACCATAGAGTGCATCCAGGGCGCCACACAATCGTTGATCTGATTTCTCCAGTTCGTCTTGGTCAACACCGATTGCTAGCCGCCAGCGCCTCATCCGGGTGTCGACGGATTCTGGTTCTGTCATGAGGCACCCCCCAACAGAATCTTGGTCAACTGATCGAGGTGTTGCTGCCAGCCCTCACCTTGATCGGGGGCTTCCACCACTGCAGAGGGTGCCACCTTCTTCTTAGGATCGAGCGCAGTAATCAAGCGTTTGCGTTCCATGGAATCCAGTGATGACAGTACGCGTCTGAGCAACGGAAGATAGTTCACGAAGTCATCCTCCGCCAGGGAGATCAGCCACTGATCGACAGCATCCCGCAATCCCTCATCGAAGAGCAGGCGTTGTGCTGAGGAGGAGAAGAATCCCTCAAAGAACCCGGCAGCATCCACCGTACTGGTGCCTGGGGAGAGTCGAAGCCCCACCAATGCCACGACCTGCTGCGCATCCATCACTTCGGCCTCATAGAGCAGTGAGGCAACACATCCTGCTACCCGTGGTGTGGCTTGGGTATCCGCCAAGATTGCTTCCAAGCCTCCCACCCAGTGGTCCAGGATGTCTTGACTGACGTGGACTAATCGTATAGCCGCCTCCCCGCGAGCCAGCAGGTCCGCAAGAGTCTTGGCCTCATCGTCATTCAATCCCCGAGCAGCAAACCTCATGGTGACACCTGCTTCGATGACGAGTCGATCAAAGAGGTCCCTCAACGATTCCAGATCGGTTGGTCGCGCTTGGCCGTACCGCAAAATATTGGCCAAAGGTGGGAAGGTGGAGAGAATGTCGAGGCAGTCACTGGTGAGTGCTGCTCGCTGCCACAGCAGTGGCAATCCCTGGGCGACAGCCGTGTCCAGGGCCGCAGTCAACGCCTGGTGTATGCCGGTGGCTAGTTCGTTGAGGCTCGTGGCTTCCACAAAGTGCTCAGCTAGCACACCCGCTGATGCCTGTTCAACGGTGGGCCCGTAGACAAGGTGGGTGACCAGTTCCACCATAAAATCAGGATCGAATTGCAGAACCCAGCGCTCACGGAAGGTGCCACGGGAGTTCCCTGAGTCAGTCAGGCGCCCCCAGGGAACATTCAAAATATTGAGTCGATGCAACAAGGTGGAGCGGAACAACCCGGACTCTGATCGCAGATCCACCGACAGGTCCCGTTCCAGTGCTTCGGGTTTCAGATTGGCTTTGCGTGCTTGGGTTTCAAAGTCTGCGATCAGTGGGGCGAGTGGGGTGTCCGCGGAGATCACACCCACCTCGTTGCCGAGAAGCAGTTCGGTTTCCACCATCCTCCACACGATGGTGTCACCGCCGAAGAGTACCGAGATGGCGGCTTCACGCAGTTCCTCAAATCCTGGTTGCGGTCGACCCCGCAAAGCAGCCAACCCTACTGCTAAGCGTTCAGCATCAATGAGTGAGGCCGTCGAAGCGAGGTGACCTCCTTTGCGTACGACCTGGGCTATTTTCACCAACCAGAGTGACACCATGTCTGTACGGTCACGGTTCTCCCACAGGTGTTTGCACCATCCGGGTGCCGCCACCCCAGCTCCGTACCCCACAATGTGTGACAGCCGAGGGGAAGTCCAGGGCACCCACGTGAGTTGGGCTTTCTTGCGGGGTAAAGACCCCACGATGGCGCGGTCCTCAGCTTTGGTGTGTTTGGTGTGAAGAGCGGGTACGTGCCAGGCTCCACACACCACAGCCACCGGACCCGATGCTGTGGCGGCACATGATGAGATGGCCAACCGCATGTGAGCTTCGCGTCGTTGCTCACGGACCTCGTCTTCTCCTTCTTTGCTTGACACGTCACGCACCTCAGCCATCGCTAAAGCGATTGCTTCAAAGATCGGACCAGGATCAGGGTTTTGTTCCACCAGGTCAGCCCACCATGATTCACCATCAGTGTAACCCGCAGCTTCGGCGAGTACGCCGATTGGGTCCCGGCGATAGCGGTCCAGGGGGTCGAGTTCCTTGTTTGGTATGGGTTTGTGGTCAGCGGGCTTTGAGGATTCATCGGGCTCGGTGGATGTTTCATCATCCACTGTTTCTTGGTCACCCAACAGTGCCGTACTGGGTAGGTCAATGAACTCCAGGTGCGCACCATGGCGTACGGCCCAACACACAGCCTGATATTCGGGGGAAAACATCGCGAATGGATAGAACGCTGTGTGCGATGGGTTATCAGCAGGATAGGCCAGCAGGGCCACGGGTGGAACCATATCCTCCCGTGCTAGCAACGGTAGTATCCCCGTTGCATCCGCGGGCCCTTCAACCAGTACGTTCGTGGGCTGCAATTCCTCGAGGGCAGCCAGGAGGGCGCCAGCAGAACCGGGTCCGTGATGTCGGATCCCGAAATAGGACACTGGTGCACTCATGGGGTGTTTACAGGACGCGGGTCAGAGCTGAATAATAAGCGGAATAGTTTCTACGTTCACGCAAAGCGGTCTCCACGTATTCACTCAAGATCGCTGAATCCTGAACAGGGTCTTTGACGATTGCCCCAATCATGGAGGGTGCTAGCTGTTCAGCATCGAGTTTGTTTTTGTTGAACCACACAGCCTGTGACAACCCACCGATCATGGTGGAGATCGCTTCGGCTGTGGACAGGGTCGAGGAGGGTGTTTTCAGGGTCACTTTCCCGTCAGCGGTGAGCCCTGATCGTAGTTCTCGGAAAATGGTCAGCACGCGTCGGATTTCATCATCCACATTGCGCGGCACGGGTAGCAGCAGATCATCTGCCTGTTCTGCGACACGCCTCGACACGATGGATACTTCCTCTTCGAGGGAGTCAGGTAGGGGAAGAACCACCACATTGAAACGACGTTTCAGCGCACTCGACAACTCGTTGACACCTTTGTCACGATTGTTGGCGGTGGCAATGATATTGAACCCGCGCACAGCATCCACTGCTGTGTTCAGTTCAGGGATGGGCATCATTTTTTCGGAGAGTACGGTGATGAGTGTGTCCTGTACATCGGAACCCATACGGGTGAGCTCCTCCAGGCGTACGATCTTGCCCTCAGCCATCGCCCGAAACAGTGGTGTCTTCACCAGGGCTTCATCACTGGGTCCATGGGCCAAGAGCTGGGCATAATTCCAGCCGTACCTCACCTGATTCTCGTCAGTGCCCGCCGTACACTGAATAACCATGGTCGAGTCCCCAGTGATCGCAGCCGCAAGATGCTCCGACACCCAAGATTTTGCCGTACCCGGCACCCCCAACAACAACAAGGCACGGTCCGTGGCCAAGGTGGCGATAGCTGCCTCAATGAGGCGCCGGTCCCCCACATACTTCGGTGTGATCTCTGTGCGATCACTGGCTCTCCCACCCATGAGATAGGTGCATACCGCCTGAGGGGTGAGAACCCAATTCGGTGGACGATCCCCGGTGTCTTTGGCGAGGGCGTTCAACTCATCGGCGTACTTCCTCTCAGCAGGAAGGCGTAAAACATCAGTCATGGGGACTCCTTATCGACGGCGGCAGCTTCCCCCAGAGAAGCAACAAGTCTTAAATAGGCGAGTTCACTATCACTATACTGCTCGGGGGAGAGTCTCTCCAATATCGCAGAAGCTGCCTCAGGTGTGCAGACATGACCAAGAGCTCGTAGAGATATCCTGGGCAAAGGTGAATCATCATCGAGGAACCCAATATCTTCTGGGCGAGCAAAACCGGAAGGGAACTGGCTCCAGGGACCCAGGTAGCCGTCACTCAGAGTTTTCGTACGGAAAACCTCACGAACAACATCAGTGGTGGCACGGTCTAAGAGGAACCCCCAGGCATCCATGGTGGAGAGAAAATACTCATCGATATCAGCAGTGGACGCGGTTTTATTCACCATAGTGGTCCAGTCAAATCTCAACTCCCAGGAAGAACAACGTGCTCTCACCAGGTCACGTGAACTCACCTGGAGAGCCTTGCTCAGGTCAGCAAGACTCGTTGGCACATATCGCGCGCTAAAATAGGCATCCGTAAAAAAAGTGCGGGAGTGGGGCTGCCTTAAACGCTTTTTCAGTAGTCTTTTTAATCTCCTTGATTCTGGTAGCAGACGCTTGAAACGCCAATTACTTTCGGCCGCATAAACAATGTTTCCTTGGATGCGGAAAGCTGCGCGCAGGTCGGCAAGTTCTTGCTCAGAAGCAGTGCTCACACCAAGACGGCTCAGTAGCTTCGAGGCTGTTCCCCGGGCAAAGAAATCATGATCCTCGTAACAGGAGGTGAGGTAGTCACGATCACTGTCCGACAGGTTCGTTCCCAGAACTTCTATCAGTTGTTCCTGCTGGTCTGGTGTTGCTTGGGCGGCATCGTGAGCGATCAAGTCTCGCGCCTGGTCTGGGTCTGCCACACGCATTTCTTTGAGTTGGAGGACTCGGCGGTCAAATCTTTGCTTGATGACTTCCTCTTTTTTAGCTTTCCCACGAAATTCGTGCCACCACTGGAAACCCCCGGAAACAATCCCGGTATGGTCGGCCCATTCTTGCCATGGATCATACGTGGTGGAGTCAGGCAAATCCTCTCCAAACCAGCGACGTGCTTCAACTAATGGTGTGCGAGGAAACCAGTCAAAGGGGTGAGCAACAAACCCATAGGAGGCGACACGTTCCAGCAATTCTCCCGCCTGACCTGGTTCGAGGCAGTTTCGGAAAAACTCCCGACAGTTTTCTGGCATGGGTGGCTTATCCAACTGTGGCAGTTCGGTGATGTTCACCTGATCAAAGTCAGGCACCTGCGGGCGCAGGGTAAAATCAATACACCAACTAGCAATTGCGACCAGTACCCGTTCGCGTTCCTCATCGTTGAGATGATCCAGGGTTTGTGACCATTGTGGAACGTGAGCACTGGCAGGTCGCCCAAGTAGCCACTGGGATGTCATGGCAGCGACAGATTCGGTGATTGAGGTCATGAAATTGCTAAGTTCCCATCGTCATCCAGTGAGTATTTAATTCTCCCATGGGCGGTTTGGGATTCCAGCAGTGTCAGATAATACCCATCCCATATGCCCACTGTTTGATGGGGAACCATGGCATCAGCGAGAAGGCTTCTGTTGATGATAAGTCTTGCTCGACAGGGAAGTCCCGCCCCTGTGTCGGATATCCACCAATAGTCCATCCACGTGCCACTATCCGCTGATCTGATCATCTCAATAAAGCGCCCGCGAGGCAGCAGCAGTGGATAGTTCTGCGCCCACGGCAGGGCTTGAGTGTAGGGAAGAATCTGGGTGAGCGGATCATCAAAAATTCGCTGAGGCCATGGACGTTCGCCCCTGGCGACACTCAGGGTCTCGACGACTGCTTCCAAAGGTAGTGGACCTGGATAGAAAACCATCGTGCCTTCGTACTGTATGCCCACCGTGTAAGGGCTCTCTTCGCGTTCCATCACGGCAGGGTAAACGATGAGAGCAAATTGCGGAAAGGCAGGATCACCTGGCTCTTCAGATGACTGCTCTAGCAGCCAGGGTGTGGTTTGTGGCGTGATGCTGAGAAACCAGGACGCATGGGTAGCCATGTCATCGTGACCAGCCAAGGCGGTTTCACCAAGATACTCCCATCGTCCGGTGAGACGCAGAGCATCAGGGTCTTTCAGAACATCCTCTTGAGAGGGATATGTGGTGACATATCGGTTCAAGAATTGACTGTCTGGATCATCGCGCCACGCCCTGACAAGAGCAACAAGTTTGCCGAATTCACGGATCACCGCTTGTGGTCTTTGTTCAGGTTCCACAGCGAGTATTCGCTTGGGGATCCCATCGATGCGTGAAGCGAGTGCTGTTACTTTCCTATCAATCAATCGATCAGCAATATGTCGGCAGTTCTCATCAATCACATCGAGGAATTTGAGGATCCCCAAAGACAGTTGGTCACTGACCCATTTGTCCAGATCATCCAAGGCCTCAGCGACACCCTCCTGTGTCATCTGAGGTTCCCTAGGCATGAAGACCAGCATATCCCTTCACACAATGGCTGAGTTCCCCATACCAGTCATTCCGTGCGAAGTCACGGAATCCAGACTCAGCAGTCGAACAGATGTGGATTCTGGACCCTGCGACTTCGCGCAGGGTGACGGGGGTTGGTTGCGCTGAGGGAGGTCATGCCAATTCTTGCACCAGTGATCGGGAAGCCTCACCTAGGGCAACAACAAGGTTGAGTGGAGCCATGTCTTGTTGGCTAAGCTTTTTGGGCGAGAATTGAGTCAACAATTCTTGGGCCAACTCAGGTGGCGCAACCCAGGCCAGTGGCCCAATGAATTTGTTGTCACGGGCGCGGGCTTGGGATATTTTCACACACGACTCCCACCGAAAATCATTCCACTGCGCAATACCCGGTCGTACATCATATAAAGACCGGTGGAGACCTTGGGTGATGAACGCAGACATCACCTTGCGTTGAGTGGTTGTGGAGGCACGCTCGAGTAGTGGTCCGGTAAACACAAACTCCAAGTCAGCATCTTTCTTACCATTCCACGAGTATTCAGCAAGGAGCCTGTCACACAACACGTCAACATGATCTTGGGAAGCCGACTGGGCAACCGAGACAATGAATGGACCACCCACACCACCACCCAGATCCCACGTTTCAACAAGCTCATCAGGGGTGACCTCAAGAGCAATACTGAGTTCCGCCAGTGTTCCCTGCCTGATCATGGTCCCCAATTGTTTCTGGTGGCTCTCACCCACGATGGACAACTGCTGAACCCCAATAACTCCTCCATGTCCACCATCGGAAACAGTGAGCAACCGACGCATCTTATCCAATCTGTCTTCACTGGTGGCTGCGACACCCAAACGCCCCAGTAACCACACAGCCCACTGACTCACCATTCCATCGTGATCATTCACGACGGAAAACAGGTAGTCATGGTCATCTTCGGTGAGGTTGATAGCGAAGGTTTTGAGCAACAAGCTGAGGCGCTCTTTACTGCGCACTTCATGACCATGATTCACCATCAATTGCCTGGCTCGCCCAGGTTCCGTGATTCGCATCGCAGCGAGTTGAGCCTGCCTGAGAGGGGGCCACGTCTTACTCCATGTTTCCTCGGTCAGCTCCTGGTATCTCCATGGAATGCGCCCGTGGGTGTAAATCCACTGAAACCAGGGAAGGTATGTTTCAGGGCAATCAGGGATTCTGTCCGATCCCGGCCACCCCCAATCTGCCACGTGAACCGTGTAACCATAAGCGTCAATAAGATGGACCAGTTTCTCCGTTGGTACGCTGAAATGTTTCAAGCAGAGACGAAACAGTTCCCGACAATTCTCATCCAGCATGGGTTTGCTCAACACTGGTATCGCACACAGTTGGTCAGTGTTGTCAGGCAGTACGGGGCGTACGGCCACCTCGGCGTACTGCCCAGCGAGGGCAACCAAACCCCTCTCCTGCTCCTCGGGGGTCCCTTCACCCAGAGCACTCGACCACTGGTCGGGTGCATGTCTGACAGCAGAGCGACCGATCACCCAATCGGCTTTCATCGCAGGAAGACACGTGGCAGGAGTAGTCATCACTACTCCTGTGCCAACGATGGGGAAGCCTCGCCCAAAGCAACAACCAGTTTCAGGGGAGCCACCATCATGTCACTGGCATCACTGAACCACGTACCCCTCAGGAGCCGAGCGGCGACCTTGGGTGTGGAAACGAAGGCGAGCTGACTGGCCAGGTTGTATTTATTATGGCCCAATCTCAGGTGAAAGGAGACGGCAACGAAATTAACATCAATCACACGAGCGATACCTGGTGACATATCGAAAAAATAATGGAAGTTGTCAGTCGCACCGGTGAGTTTGGAAATAACATGACGAAGGGTCTTTGTTGAGGCGCGAGACAACAGGGATGAGGTAAAGTCCCACACCAAAGGACGCCCCATTTCCTGTGGTGTCCGCTTCACATTCAGGCACCGCATCACCAGTGCATCAACATCCACCGAGCTCCCAGATAGGGCTACCATGTCGAGGAAAGAATCAAAAAGTTCAGTTCGCTTCTTCCACTTTTCCACAATAAAACCGGTGTCCAAATTGAGTGCCCTGCCCAGATCAACAAGAGTAGTATTCGCGAGTTTCTCTCTCCGAAAGATAATGTCTCTGGTTTCCATCCCTGACGGAACTTTCAGAAAGATGTTCCCAGAGGATTCATGGTGAACAGTGAAGAAATTCCTCAAATCCACCAGTTGGGACTCGGTTGCCGTGCTCACACCCAACCGACTCAAATAGGCTGAGGCTTGGTGTCTCACCGGGTCAGGAAAATCACTTATCAGCCACAAGAGAAAATCCTGGTCGCGTTCAGTGAGATGAGGCTCAACAACACTCACCAAATGCTTCTGCTCAGCTGGAGTGTGGTCGTTCAGGAAAGAGGAAATCAGCCCATGGGTGCGTTCAGGATCGATCCGATGCAAGGCCCTCAGACGAGCAATTCTTGCTGGTGGCCACATGCCACGCCAGGACTCCAGCGTTATGTCGGGATACTCCCATGGAACAAGTCCTGAGGTTTCTGCCCAATGAATCCACGGAAGATAAGTCTCCAAGTGAGCATAGGCATCTCCATCTTTCACACCAGGGAACCAGTCATAAGGGTGAGCAGTGAAACCATAATGGTCAACGATGGTGAGGACTCTGCCCACGTCCATTCCAGGTGTTTGACATGAAAGGCGAAACAGCTCCCGACAATCATCAGGCAACATGGGTTTGCTGAGAATAGGAAGGTCCAATGATGGTCGTGCTGTGTCCGGCAGTACGGGGCGTACGGCCACCTCACCGTACTGCCCAGCGAGGGCAACCAAGCGTCTCTCCTGCTCCTCGGGTGTCCCCTCATCAAGAGTGTTCGACCACTGATGAGGCGCATGTGTCGCAGCGGAACGACCGATCATCCAATCGTTTCTCATTGCTGGAAGACATGTGGCAGGGGAAGTCATGTCGGCTCCTGTGAAGGCAGAGATCGGGAGGCTTCGCTCAGGGCGACAACAAGACTCAAAGGAGCCAGGTTCTCTCCAGGGGTGTAGATGGATGGGAATCTCTCCAGCAACTTGGCTGCGATCTGGGGGGAGGCAATGAAAGCAAACGAATCCTCGTAGGTGACATAAGTCTCGACGAAATACATGTTCACTGAAGTGAGGCAGCTTTCACTCCATTGGGAGAATTCGGGGCGCATCTTGAACATCAGATCAGATATGTAGTTCACATCATGCGGATGCCGAGACAGGGTTCTCACCATTCGCTGAAGAACCTCTGTGGAAGCGCGAGCGAGAAAAGGTTGAGTGAGATTGAACATAAGATCACGACCTTGCTTTGATACATCTGGGCCACGTCGCCACTCGCGAAGAATTTTGGCCACAATCCGATCAAAGAGAACATCGACCATCGCTTGTGAACCCGATTCAGCGATCCAATCAAACAGATATTGTGGGTAGTGATCAAGATCCCACATCCTGGCTAGTTTCTCCATACTGACCCCTAAAACATTACTAAGATCAGCTTGGGTGGCCATCTCACTGCCCCAGCCAGAGCCATAGCGGAAAACCTGGTGGGGAAAGCCAGTAATTGTCAGCTGACCATGCCTACGCGCAACAGGAAACGCCTCTCTCAGCGGTTTGCTCAGTGATTGAGTTGACGTGGAGACACCTAATCGACTCAGCAGGTTGGCAGCCTCCCACCTGATACCGGGGCGTACTGTGGCTCTTGCGTAGCGGATTTTCTCGAGATCGCTTTGGTCGTCGTCAGTGAGATTGACTGACAAAATGCTCACCAGTTTCACTATCTGATCCTCGTCATCCTCCTTGAGATGCTTGAGAATCAACCCACGTGCTCGCGCAGGCTCTGCTGCCCGCATTTCTCGCAGTAGCTGGTGGCGAAGAGGAGGCCAGATGCTATACCAGGTTTCCTCGGTCAACTCCGGACATTCCCAGGGGGTACGCCCACCTGTTTCCACCCAATGAAACCATGGAAGATAGCTCGGATGACCACCTGGAAGATCACTGTCAGGTTGGGGTAACCAGTCGAGTGGGTGAGCTGTGAAACCATAGTATTCAACAAGGTCCAAGAGTCGCCCCTCAATCTTCGCTGGATGCTGTGGGGAGATACGAAAAAACTCGCGAGATTCAGCGGGCATCGTTGGTTTGCTCAGCACAGGTATCGGGCACAGTTCGTCAATGTTATCCGGCAGTACGGGACGTACTGCTATCTCAGAATATTGCCCAGCGAGGGCAACCAAACCCCTCTCCTGGTCTTCTGGGGTGGCATCCCGCAGAAGAGACAACAACTGCTGGGGCACTCGATCTGCAGCTGGACGGCCCAGGAGCCAATTGACTCTCATAGCGGGGAGCGCTTCGCGAAAGGTATTCACTGCACCACCATGTTTCCATAATTATCGACAGAGAAATGCACCAAGCCAAAAGGTGTCTCAGCGCTCAATAGGGTCAGAGAGAACCCATCCCACAATCCGAATGCCTGCGAAAGAGGGATACCCATGATTACTTGTGACATGGCCTCATCCAGTTTCGTTTTCAAGGGAAGACCCGCACCTGTGTCCGACTTCCACCAATAACCAATCGGAGAAACCGATTCATCCTCGCCCCTCTGAGCAACAATTCGCCCAGCAGGGAGCATCAGGGGAAAATCGAGGGTCCACGGCATAGCCTTGATGTAATCGCTGATCTGGCTTAAAGGGTCCTCGGTATACCAGGGCAGCCACTGTTCGCGGTCCTCTACCTCAACAAGATCCTGAGCCAAAGCCCTCAACGGGAGCGTGCCAGGATAGAACACCATCGAGCCCTCGTACTGTTTGCTGATCGTGAAAGGGGCCTGACGGTGACCCGCTGAAGCCGGGTAATAGTCAAGCAGGAGAGCATACTGTGGATAAGAAGTGCGATCTGGTAGACCGCCACTGTCATCCACAGCCAACGGTGTTCGCTGAGAGGTGACACTGAGAAACCAGGTGGCAATAGTCACCATCTGATCACGGCGCGTCGACACGACCGTACCAACAACCTCCCATCGTCCCTTGAGGTGGAGAGCCTCCGGGTTTTCCAGGACATCGACGCGGGCCGGTGCACTAGCCACCTGACGGTTGATGAGTTGGCTGTCAGGGTCCGCTCTCCACGCTTTCGATATGAGTACGAGTTTGCCGAACTCCCTGATCACCGCATCAGGTTGCTGCTCAGAATCAAGGGCGAGGATGCGTGCTGGCATCTCATCGATACGCGAAGCCAAAGCCGTGGCTTTCTTGTCGACCAGGCGGGCAGCAATACTGCGACAGTTCTCCTCAATAACCTTCAAAAATTTCAGGATCCCTAATGAGAGCTGATCACTGATCCACTGGTCGAGTTCATCCAACCCCTCAGCGATCCCCTCCTTTTTGTCACTGATTCTTTTGAGCTTGGCTGCGTCACGGCGTTGCTGGTTTTGCTGGGTGCGAGGACTCGGCTCATCGGTGGTCACCTCAGCGAGGCTCGCAGACGACGAGGTGTTCTCCTCGGGTTTCTTGGCCGTACGCCTGCGACCCATCCAATCCTTCACCCACTGGGGAACCTCAGCTTCTGTGAAATCACCAGTGTCGTTGGCCACGATCAGCATCAAGGCCAGTGAATGCTTGCAGGGAAACTTCCTCGACGGGCAGGTGCACTTATATCCAATATTGTCGGTGTCGATCACTGCCCGATAAGGATGAGCCCCCGAGCCTTGACAGTCCCCCCACCACAAACTCCCCTCATGGTGAAGATTCACCCACTGTGATCCCCCAGTGAGCGCCATAGCAGCATTCAGTGACTTCTGATCAGGAGCCAGCTGCTCCACAGTTTTCAAACCCAGTGGTGGGTCATCCTTCCTTCTCATGACACCCAGTGTATCCTCCGCGCACCCCACCACCGTCACCCCGCGCAATCCACCACCGTTACCCCGCGAAATCCACCACCGTTACCCTACACCTCAACCACCGTCACCCTGCGCGAAGTCGCAGGGCCCAGAATCCACATCATCCACCATGGGAAGCAACCAAACAATCTCACCAACCACACACAATCCCAGTCGTGGGAACTATCACATCTGGATTCCGTGACTACGCACGGAATGACAGCACCAAACTCCCACCGCCGTCACCCTGCGGAGCGCAGCGACTCGCACGGGCCCAGACTACCCAGTTGTTCGAATGTGGTTTCTGGATTCTGCGAGTCGCTTCGCTCCGCAGAATGACCAGGGGTAAGCACACCGCAGACGGGGGTGGGTGTCACCGTTATATGGGGGGTGGGTGTCACCGTTATATGGGGGTGGGTGTCACCGGTGTACGGGGCGCATGAAAACGATGAGGATGACAGCGGCGATCAGGGACATGGCTGCGCCGAAAAGGAAGGGGACAGTTGAGCCGTATGCTGTCCAGAGGAAACCGGCGATGATGCTGGCAGGTAGGAGCGCGATACCTGCGACCGTGGATTGTAGGCCGAGCATCGTACCTTTGAGCTCGGGTGGCGCTAATTCGGCGACGTAGGCTCGCTCGACACCAGCGATCATGGCGGTGTAGACCCCATACACCAAGAAGGCAATCACCATCACTAGTGGGGTCTTTGCTAGGGCGAAACCCAGATAACAGACAGAGAAAACCAGGTAACCAGGGACCAAGAGTTTCTTGCGTCCCACATGATCGGAGAGCCCACCCATGGGCATGGCCAACGCTGAGGCAACCACATGGAAAGCGAAAAACAACAACACCACATTCACCGTGTTAAACCCCACATCGTGTGCTTTCAGCAATAAGAAAGCATTCGAAGAATTACCTACAGTAAACAAGAAAACCACCACAAGATAGAGCTTCAACTGGCCATCAATCTTTTTCAGGTTCCTCCAGAAAAGTTCACGGGTGGCGAGGGGTTGGACATCCCTGCGTTCGCGGACGAAAGCGAACATGATCAACCCGAGGATCGCCGGAATAATCGACAAGGCAAAAAGCAGTTTGAAGTTGAAAGAATCCTCACCGCTCAGCGATCTCAACAAGAAGAAGGTGATGAGGATACCCAGGGCTGCGCCAACCATATCCAGCATCTTGTGTAGGCCAAAAGCCTTACCCAGGGTGTCCTGATCGGTGGATTCGCTGACCAGCACGTCTCTGGGGGCGGTACGAATCCCCTTGCCCAACCGATCGATCACCCTGGCACCCAGGATGCCCAGCCAGCTCGCAGCAAACAGAAGCACTACCTTGTAGAGTACGCCCGCTGCGTACCCCGAAAAAGCAATGACCTTCTTCTTCTGGAAACGATCCGACAAATAGCCGCTGAACACCTTGAGCAGACTCGCTAATGATTCAGCGATCCCCTCAATCACACCCACCAATGCGGGGGTCGCCCCCAACACAGACACCAAATAAAGCGGAATGAGTGGATACACCATTTCCGTAGACAGATCAGTGAAGAAACTAATCAACCCCAAAAAGAACACATTACGAAGCCCAGAGTTTTTCTTGTGAGGGCTGGGATTGTTCATAAGCAATGATTCGCCTTGGTTCGAGACAAGGAACGTGGCAGCCCCGAAGGGATTCGAACCCTCGCTACCGCCGTGAGAGGGCGGCGTGCTAGACCGCTACACAACGGGGCCACGCGTAAACGCAGAGACAAGTGTAGCAGAACACGACACCTCCTCGTGTTGTGCAGGAACCCCGGTAGATAGTCCATTGTTCGCTACTGTTTTCCCTTGGTCAACTGATGTGGGCAGGCACCCATGATTCCTTACTCGTGGTAAGATTTTCTCAGAAGGTAAGGAGAACGATGCCCACAGCAACCATGACAACCAAAGGTCAAGTGACTATTCCCTTGGCCGTACGCAAGAGTATGGGTCTAGAACCCGGGTTCAAAATCCATTTCATACCCAACGAAGATGGGACCTTTACGCTACATGCAGCAACCCGCCCGATCACAGACCTGTTTGGCTTCTTTGGCCCGTACGAGGGAAAACCGCTCACTGTTGAAGAGATGAATGAACGCATGATGGATAGTGTTGCTGAGGAAAACAAATGATTGGGCTAGACACCAATGTCCTCATCCGCATTGCTATCGAAGATGACCTTGCTCAAAGCATGCGAGCACAAAAGCGGTTAGCGGCCCTCACAGTGGCAGACCCTGGTTTCGTTTCACTCATTGTTTTGGTGGAGTTATGGTGGGTATTGACGCGGACCTACGGAAAAACTTCCATGTATGTCTCAGACTTCGTTGAACATCTCACCCAAATAGCCACCCTTGTTGTTCAAGAGCAGGAACAGGTTCTCATTGCTCTTGCAACAGTACGCACCAATAACGCCGACTTCGCTGATGCATTGATCGTGGCGAGCTCGCAATCCCATGGTTGTATAGCTGTAGAAACCTTCGACCAGAATGCGATCAAGAAAGCTGGAATGACACCCTTGGGCTGAGCTTGCGGACGGCTCACCGCTTGAGTTAGGAGTGTGTTGTCAGATAAGGTTATCCCTGGTCAGTAGCACTCATGGGGTATGGGGTAACTGGCAGCCCTACGGATTCTGGTTCCGTCAGTCTAGGTTCGAGTCCTAGTACCCCAACACAAGTCAATTATTCATTCCCGTGGATAGTTTTTCGTCATGATGACTAAAAAGTGTCCACGAAACACTAAAAACGCCCGCATTCCCTGCCTCCCTGTGCACCAGTTCCCCCTGTCGCCGTCTCCCTGCGCGAAGTCGCAGGGTCCAGACTACCTAGTTGTTCGACTGTGGATTCTGGATTCTGCGACTTCGCGCAGAAAGACGGGTGTGGGCGTGCTACAGAAAGACGAGAGTGCGTCCACCACTCACCACCTTTCACGTCACCCTGCGGAGCGAAGCGACTCGCAGGGCCCAGACTGCCTAGTTGTTCGACTGTGGATTCTGGATTCTGCGACTTCGCGCAGAATGACGGGTGTGGGTGTGCTACAGAATGACGAGAGTGCGTCCACCACTCACCACCTTTCACGTCACCCTGCAGAGCGAAGCGACTCACAGGGTCCACCACTCACCACCGATCACGTCACCCTGCGGAGCGAAGCGACTCGCAGGGCCCAGACTACCTAGTTGTTGGACTGTGGTTTCTGGATTCTGCGACTTCGCGCAGAATGACGGGTGGGGGGTGAATCAGTGCCGTTGAGGGGTGCGGACACAGATGGGGACCCGCATTTTGAGCGCGACTAACCAGCATCCGAGGGCGCAGACGGCGAACATCACGGTGTCACTGAGGGTTTGGGTCCAGGGGGCTGCCACGAGGCTACGTACCTGCACGAGAGTGCCGTTGAGGATCGACATCGCAAACACAACCAGGTTGTTGATGATGTGGATGGCGACAG
Organism: Propionibacteriaceae bacterium; assembly: GCA_009782785.1. Lineage (GTDB taxonomy): Bacteria > Actinomycetota > Actinomycetes > Propionibacteriales > Propionibacteriaceae > WQYJ01. The sequence continues at coordinate 120,857 of WRIJ01000002.1, forward strand.
CTGCTTCTAGACCGCCGGTACGCCACACGAGGATTCCAGCGATCATACCGAAGACAAAACGTGAACCGAACAACCACGGGTTTTGGGTTCCATGGAACACAGCGAACACCAAGGCAGTTGCCACGATGGCGAACCATTCATTGCGAACAATCGACCCGAACAGTTGCATCAGATATCCGCGGAACAGGATTTCCTCACCTAATGCCTGCAAAGGAACAGTGACCAGGATCACTGCGAGATAGGTTCCGTACGACGGTATGGGGTTGAGCCCGGGCCCGCTCATCCAGTAGTACGACGCAACAGCCCCCACCACAATCAACGCCACACCGAGGCAGACGATCGCGTACCTCCATCGGATGCCGGGCGAAACCGAGAACACCCATTCGAAGCGGCGGCGATGAATGAAACGCACATACAACCACACCACGAGAATCAAGGAAGCCAACCCCAGGTGGGAACCCATGACCCCCCAGATGGTGGAGTGACTCGTCGCATGGTTGAAGAAGTCAGAGAAAACCCCTGGTCGGGAGTTTTTCATATACCCGAGGTAGATCACACCCGTGTTGACGATCGAGGCAAAAAGAAAGTACGCGAACAACACCATCACCACCATGACGCCACCCATGAAACGAATGGACCCCTGATTGGGATCCTCACCGTCATGAACCAGCGATACTGGGTAGGTGGAGTTGGGGATTGGTCGATTCCATTTGGGGAGATTCGCACTACCTAAGACTGAGCGTTGCTGCGCAGGTGGTGTTGTTGGTTGCTTGCGTGGGCGAATAGTGCTCGGCGTAGTGGCCAGTTGTTTCCCTGGCGTGTTCTTTCCCGGAGTGCTGGTTGGCTTCTTACCCGTGGTGTTCTGTGGCTTCTTGCCGGGTGCACCTGATCGGCTCATCACTCCTCCGCTAACACAGGGTTGGTGAGAGACCCGATCTGTTCAATAGCCACACTCACCATCTGGCCTGACTTGATAGAAGCATTCCCCCCTGGTGCACCAGTGAGGATCACATCACCAGGCAACAGTGTCATGACAGTGGACACGAAACTCACCAACTCGCTGATTCCATGCAGCAGATCCTTGGTGGTTCCCTGGGTTGCGGGTTCCTCGTTGATCTCGGTTTCGATCTTGAGCGATGAGACCTCCTCGATGCTCAAATGGGTGGCAATCCATGGGCCTAAGGGGGTGAAGGTGTCCCAGCATTTCCCAACACCCCAGGGGATCGATTCACCCAGGAGGTCCAGGGCTGTCACATCATTGGCTACCGTGTAACCAAAGATCACCTCGGGAACCCTTTCCACCGGAACAGATCGACAGATGCGGGAGATCACGATCGCCAACTCCCCTTCCAGCACTGGGTTCTTCGACAACTGTGGAAGGACAATCGACTCCCCCGGTCCGATCACTGAGGTGTTCGGTTTGAGGAAAACCATGGGCAAAGCACCAGCCGAACTGGAAGCAGCTGAGTTTTTGGCGATTCCCACAACTTTGGAGCGGGGCAGTACGGGTGCAAGCAGGCGTACTTCTTCCAGGAGATGGCGAACCCCGGACAACGACACTGACCCAGCGAAAGGATCACCTTGCAACTGGGAGATAGTGTCGGGGTTTCCTGTTCCATCTTCTTCGAGGTCCACCACCCCATAGTGGATGGCATCCTCAAAGGAATAGCGTGCGATTCTCATGGGTTCACCCTACCGTGACCACGAGGAACCCCACGCGGTTCACCCCTCATTGATGACCGCCAAAGCGTAGGTATAGGACTCGACCAGCGCCTCCCAGGATGCTTCGATGACGTTCTCCCCCACACCCACAGTGGTCCAGGTTTGTCTCCCCATGCGTGTATCAATGAGTACGCGGGTGATGGCGTCAGTTCCATGTCCATTGTCGAGTAGGCGTACCCGATAGTCACTGAGTTCTATCCCTGCGATTTGCGGGAACTTCGGTTCCAGGGCAGTACGCAGCGCCTGGTCCAAAGCATTAACCGGGCCATTTCCTTCACCGACATACGGCTTGGGTTCATCACCGCAACTGACCCGTACGACTGCTTGGGAATCCTCATCCTGATCGGTGTAAACCCTCCAGGCATGAATGGTGAAAGGTGCTTTCTCCCCCAACAGCTCGCTTCGAATCAGCAGATCAAAGGAAGCATCAGCAGCCTCGTAGGAGTAGCCGGCCAATTCACGTTCCTTAATGAGATCAGCCAACTGGGAGGCAGTGTCCTTGTCTTTTAAGTCATGGCCCAACTGCTCAGCTTTGATCTGGATCGAGGCACGACCCGCCATATCGGAGATGAGCATCCTCATGTCGTTGCCCACCAGATCAGGATCAATATGCTGATACATGTTTGCATCGACCTTAATTGCCGAAGCATGCAACCCTGCTTTGTGGGCGAAACTGGAGATACCCACGTAAGGTTGGCGCGCTGCTGGCGCCTGGTTGGCGATCTCTGCAACCGAGTGGGAGATCCGCGAAAGTTCACGCAACGCCTCATCACTGACCACATCCCAGCCGTACTTGATCTTCAAGTTCGCGATCAGTGTGGTCAGATCAGCATTGCCCGTGCGTTCACCGTAACCATTCAACGTTCCTTGAATGTGCATGGCTCCCGCATCCACCGCGGCCATGGTGTTGGCCACCGCGCAACCGGTGTCATTGTGGCAATGGATACCCAGAGGCACCCCGAGCCTGGCCACATCAGAAACAATGGTGTTCACTATCGCCGGGAGCATCCCCCCATTGGTGTCACACAGGACAGCCACCTCAGCTCCTGCTTCAGTAGCAGTGGCAACCACGAGTTTGGCGTACGTGGGGTTGTCGAGGTACCCATTGAAGAAGTGTTCGCAGTCCACGAACACCCGACGCCCCTGGCTGGTGAGATAGGTGACAGTGTCGCGGATCATCTCCAGGTTCTCTTCGAGAGTGGTCTTGAGCGCACCAGTGACATGCCAGTCATGGGATTTCGCCACAAGGCAGATCACCTCTGTTTGTGCATCCAATAGGGCCTGGGTGAGCGGATCGCTGTCAGCGGTCATCCCGACACGACGGGTGGCGCCGAAAGCCACCAGTGTGGAGTTCTTGAGTGTGAGTTCCTGGGCTGCGGTGGTAAAAAACTCGGTGTCGTTCGGGTTGGCTCCCGGCCATCCCCCCTCAATGAAGCTCACCCCCAGTTCATCGAGCAACCCCGCGACACGAATCTTGTCGTGTACGGTCAGACGAATCCCCTCCTGCTGGGTGCCATCACGCAAGGTGGTGTCAAAGATGTGGAAGGGTTCAGGTTTGGTTAAACGGGTGAAATCAGCCATCACTTAGCGTACCTCCTGCATCCATCCGTAGATATCAGCTCGTCGCCCCCACTGAATGTCAACGAGTGCTTGACGCAACTCGCGGGTGGCTTCGCCCACACCAGAGGTGAAACTGAGGGTCGACACCTGGTCGCCATCACGGTATTTCAGGTTGCCGATTCCTGACACCACCGCTGCCGTACCGCACGCAAAGGCTTCCACGATCTCCCCCGAGCGGGTACGGGTGACCAGCTCATCAACCGAGAGGGGGCGCTCATGGACGGTCAGCCCGAAACCCGGCGCCAGGGCGAGGATCGAATCACGGGTGATTCCTTCCAGGATGGTGCCTGATGTGGGTGGGGTGATGATCTGGCGATCGGCAGTGACCACGAAAAAGTTCATTCCCCCGAGTTCTTCGATCCACTCGTGGGTGGCAGCGTCAGTGAACAAAACCTGGGAGCATCCGTGGGTCGCACCCTCACGTTGAGCGACCAGCGAGGAGGCATAGTTGCCCCCACATTTGGCTGCGCCCGTACCAGCATCACCAGTACGCGAATAGTCGGTGGTCAGCCAGATGTCCACGGGTGTCAGGGCATCCGACAGATAGGGGCCAGCTGCCCCCCCAATCACCATGTAGGATGCGGATTTGGTGGAGCGTACGCCAATGAACTCCTCATCGGCAAACATAAAGGGTCGAAGGTAGTAGCTCATTTCGTCACCACTGGGCACCCATGCTTCGTCGATGCGAATCAGCTTGTGAACCGAGGTAAGGAAGTCCTCTTCATCGAGTTGGGGAAGGTTGAGACGGTCAGCTGATTTGTTGAGACGCCGAGCATTCATCTCAGGGCGAAACAACCACAGGCTTCCATCAGCATGTCGGTAGGCTTTTAACCCTTCAAAGATTTCCTGGGCATAGTGCAGGACAGCCGAACCGGGAGCCATGGTTAGTGCGCGATAGTTCTCGATGCGCGAATCATGCCATCCCTCTGCTTCACTCCAGGAGGCTACAGCCATATGATCGGAGAAATGCTTGACAAACCCTGGGTCAGCCAGAATCTGGGTCAGCTTCTCCGGCGAGGTTCGCTGCGTACCGGGAACAAGGTCAAAGGATAGAGACATGCCAGATATCGTACCTCACGACTGTCTCGCCTGTTAAGCCTGGAGCGCTCACAGGGTGGACATTGCCTAGGCTAGTGACATGACTAAGCGTATTGCCGTGATTCCTGGGGACGGAATCGGACCAGAGGTCACCGAACAGACCATCCGCATCCTGGAGAAAGTTCATCCAGGGTTCACCTATGACCACTTCAACTTGGGCGCTGAGCATTGGCTCGCCACAGGAGAAGTGTTGAGCGATGAGACCCTTGCTCGGTTGGAGAAGGTCGACGCGATCCTTCTCGGGGCAGTGGGTGCAGCTCCCGGCTCCACGACGATTCCCTCTGGTTTACTTGAACGCGGTCTGTTGCTGAAACTCCGTTTCGCTTTCGACCATGCAGTCAACCTGCGCCCCTCCAAGCTCTATCCTGGGATTCCCACTCCCCTCGCCGAGTCGGTGGTGGGCGGCAAGACCATTGATTTCGTGGTGGTACGCGAGGGCACTGAGGGTCTCTACTGTGGCAACGGTGGTTCAGTGCGTACGAACACCGCCCACGAGATCGCTACTGAGGTGAGCATCAACACCGCCCATGGCGTGCAACGTGTGGTGAGGTTCGCCTTCGAGTTGGCGCGTACGCGAAACAAGAAACTCACCCTCGTACACAAACACAATGTCTTGGTCAACGCTGGTGGCCTGTGGCGTCGAATCGTTGCCGAGGTTGGTGAACAGTATGGCGATGTCACCACAGACTATCTGCACATTGATGCTGCCACCATCAAACTCGTCACCGCACCCGACAGTTTCGATGTGATCGTCACCGATAATCTTTTCGGGGACATTCTGACTGATGAGGCTGCCGCGGTCACGGGAGGTATTGGTCTTGCTGCTAGCGCGAATCTTAACGTGGACGGGTCCTTCCCGTCGATGTTCGAACCAGTTCACGGCTCTGCCCCCGATATCGCTGGTTTAGGAAAAGCCGATCCGCGCGCAGCGATCCTCTCTGGTGCCATGTTGCTCGATCACCTGGGCTACGACGATGATGCAGCAAGAATCCGTACCGCCGTCGAATCCGACATCTCCGCCAGTCTCGATGCCACCCGCTCCACCGCCGCGATCGGCGATGCCATCCTCGCAGTTCTCTAGTTTGGTTTGCGCAGGAGGGCGCAGAACATGGCGTCGGTTCCGTGGCGGTGGGGCCACAACTGGAGGAAACGTGGGTCGGTTGTGGCTTGTGCTTGCGGTACGTGGGGAAGCAACGAAGGGGCATCGAGGACCTCCATGTGGTCGGTGACACTGGCCACGATCTCAGCGGTTTCAGCCTCGTGAGCAGAACAGGTGACATAGGCCACCACACCACCAGGGATCACCGATTGACAGGCACTCGCTAGAAGCTCACGTTGAAGCTGAGTCAGTTCAACCAAGTCGTCTGGGGTTTTGCGCCACCTAGCTTCGGGGCGCCGGCGAAGAGAACCCAAACCCGTACAGGGTGCGTCCACGAGAACACGAGCGAAAGACTGGCCCCACGATGGATTGCGCCCATCGGCCACGATCACCTGCGGGTCTCCATCCGACCCCATGAATCCCCGCAAAGCATCCTGGACCAATTGGGCACGGTGCTCGTGGACCTCCACAGCCACCAAGGACTCACCTCGCTCACGAGCCAAACCCGCTATGAGGGCAGCCTTACCCCCAGGGCCCGCGCACAAATCCAGCCACGGTCCACTAGGAACAGTTGGGGGTGATGACAAAAGATGCACCACCAATTGGGAGCCCTCATCTTGGACACCAGCCCTTCCCTCGCGGACAGCGCCCACCTCACTGGGGTCGCCGGGGCGGATGACACCCCATGGGGAGTACGGGGTTGGCTCACCACCCTCGGTCAGTAGGTCTTCACGGGTGATCAAGGTGGGTCGCGCCACCAAGACCGGTGTGGCAGGGGCGTTGTTCGCTTGAAGAGCAGCAGTCAGTTCTTCTGCTGGTAGCACTGAGGCATAGGCTTCCACGATCCACTGGGGATGGCAGGTTCGCACGGCCAAAGCATGGGTGTCTCCCATGGTGCTGGTCAGTGAGTGCATCCACTCATCCCAACCACGTGCACCCACCTTGCGCATGATGGCGTTGACCACACCGGTTGCCCGCTGTCCTATTGCGTCGTGGGCCAGATCAACCGAGGTGGACACCGCAGCATGAGCGGGTGTGTCCATCCACAACAATTGATAAGCCCCTAGTCGAAGGATATCCACCACGGCAGGTTGCAGGGTTCCTAACCCCCGTCCACCAGCGGCTTCAATGATGAGGTCGAGGGTCCCAAGGCAGCGACAGGTTCCATAAACAAGCTCCGTCACAAAACCGGCATCCACACCACTGAGCCCGCGAGAGGAAAGAACCTGCTTCACCGCGAGATTGGCGTACCCACCTTCGCGGACTTGCTTCAAGGCAGCCAGCGCCGCCCGGCGTGCTGGGTCACCCAAGGCGGGCTCCAACACCCAGCCCACGACCCCAGTCAGCGCCGGCCATGGGTTTTTTCCCTTGAGGGTGAACCTGCACCAATTCAATCCACCTATCGCGGGTTCGACAGTAGAGGGCTTTCTTGGCGGGTACGAGGCTCCCGGGTTGCGACTCACTTGATGTCAGTACGCTTCGAGCTTGCTGATCCTCATCGCTGACCATCCGAGCACGAAGAACCTTGATCCTCTGATCCCCCATCATCACCCACGCCCCCGGATCGGGACTCATGGCACGTACGCGCAATATGACCCTCTCAGCAGAAAGGCTCAGGTCCAATCGTGCATCCTCGACCTCGATCTTGGGGGCAAGAGACACCCCTTGGCATAGTTGCTCGACGCCTTGAACCCCGCGATTGGCCTTGTCGAGAGCCTCAGCCATCGCATCAACCCCGAGGAGGGACAGGCGTTCCAACAGTTCGCCGGCGGTCTCCTCTTTACCGATATCTACACGATGCTGAACATAAATGGGTCCAGCATCGAGGGCTTTGACGATTCGAAAAACAGTGATCCCGGTGACCACACACCCATCCAACAAAGCCTGTTGAACGGGTGCTGCCCCACGATAGGCGGGCAACAACGAATAGTGCAGATTGAGCCAGCCCAACCTCGGAATATCCAGTAGCTCCTGGGTCAGCAATCCCCCATAGGCCACCACTGGGCAGGCATCCACCTCCAGTTCCCGCAGTTGGGCAGCCAATCCTGGTTCTTTGGTGCTTGCCGGAGCTAGCACCTCCACCCCAGCATCACGAGCCCACTGTTCCACTGGCGAAGCCACTAAGACTGCCTTGCGCCCCTGGGCAGCAGGTGGTCGGGTCAACACGGCCACCAGATCGTGGTCACGAGCCACAGATTCCAGCACAGGCAACGCAGTCGCCGGCGTACCAGCAAAAAGCACTCTCATATCACCCTCCTAACCAGGTCGGATCTAACCTCCATGTGAGCCTACTCTTCTTCCGCTTGGTGGACTTCGCCAAGGAGATCGATGTCACCAAGTAGGCCAAGTCTTCCCCACGATCAGCTGGAACCCGAGCAATCAATCTCACGTCTTGTGAGTCGATCTCACCCACCGGTCCAATACTCTCCACGAAACCAGTCTCGCCAAGCTGAGAGGCCACCCATTCCACCACCTCCTGGTCACCCAAAAAAGTGGCCATCCGCGTGGCGGGAGGGAACCCAGCAACTCGTCGATCCCCCAGTTCGCGCTGCGCAAAACCGACCGGGTCTAGTCGTACTACCGATTGGATAGTACGATCCTCATTTGGCCCGATGATCAGCACACTGCCTGAGTCTTGACCAGGTTTCACCAATGAGATCGTCCGCAACCATGACCGTACTGCTTCCTCACCAGCGCGAATATCGGGGCGGGAAAGAATCCCGGATGCGTCCATGAGAACAGCAGCTGCATATCCTTGGTCTACCGTTGGCTCACACCCCGGTGTCGCTATGACAATGCGTGGTTCACGCCCAAGAGTTTCGATCCGGTGGGTGGAGTCGCTGCGCAGAACCTCCACTTGTCGAAAAGACGTGGCGAGTTCTTCGGCAGTACGCGCCGAACCGATCGTGATCGCCCGCCACTTTTTCCCCCCACAGGAGCATTCCCACCGGTCAGCACTCGTGGCACACACCTGGCATCGCGGAACCCCTGAAGTGGGTTCTTCAAACCCGCCCCCGCAAGCACATCTCATCGGACCACGACACAGTGAACACAGGAAATTGCGCCGGTTGCCCACCCACGGCACGCACACCAACACCGGTCCTAGCGTCAGCGACTTGCGGATCAGCGTAAATGCGTCCTGCGGGAGGCGCGCTGTCTTGGCTGCCGCGTCACGATCGAGTGCTCGATCATCACTAGAGGCCACACGAATCTGCGCGGTCAAGAATTTGGATTGGCGCGGTGGAAGCTGAATCTGATTCAGCCACCCTTTCTCCACCCAGCCCTGTATCTCCACTGAGCGTGAATAGGAAGCGAAGACCACCCCACAGCTTTCTTGGGCCACCCGCAGGGCGACAACATCACGCAAAGAGGGGTACGGGAAATGTTTCTCCACAAGGGAGGAATCAGACTCCTCCCACACTGCGATGAGTCCCAGATCCTCCATTGGGGTATACACCGCTGCACGCGTACCCACAATGACCTGTGCTTGACCACTGATGGCCCGAAGGAACGACGAATACCGCCCTTGGGCCCCTTGGGCATGGGACAAGGTGGAGACCACAGCCTTATCGACCCACTTCGACAGAGCATCCAGAACCTGGGAACAATCCTGAGCATCGGGCACGATGATCAGAACCCTGCGACCACTAGCAAGAGTGTCGTGAGCAAGACTGGCGAATCCCTGAGCCCAGTTGCCTTCATCGCGTGGTGTGGGCGCCAGGGTCCAGGTTGTCCGCGGGTTTTTCCCTTCGCGAAGGGCACTGCGAAACCCCTGGCCTAGAGGATAAGAATCGAGTGGGCTGGCCCTCATCGGCTCATCAGAACCAGCCAAGGACACCACTGGTTTCACCCCACCCAGAGTGGCTTTCTCCGCTTTGGCTACCCGTGGAGGAACCGCCAAACGCACCATATCCATGAACCCCCCAGCGCAGTGATCGGCCACAGCTCGAAGCAGGGTCATGGAGGGCGGGGGGACGACCACCACCTCGGAGACCACCTTGTCCAGGTCGAGGAGATTGGCCTGATCGGATTCTTGACTCACAGAGACCACAATCCCGGGCAGTACGCGATGGGCAAAAGGAACCCTCACACGAATCCCGGGTTGAACCTTCCCGACCATGGACTCATCGACGGCGTAATCGAAGGGGCGGTCCAGATGGGGAACACCAGTGTCGACATAAACCTGAGCGATCATGGGCTCACAGGTTCAAGACACTGCCGATAGGAGAGCGTCTACTTTGTCGGTCCGCTCCCAGGTCATCACCTCAAGCCCGCGACCAAAATGACCATAGTTGGTCAGGGAAGAATAGATGGGGCGCAGTAAGTCGAGTTGATCAATGATGGCCCGCGGCCGCAGATCAAAAACCTCCTCAATCCCTTGGCGAATCTTCTGTTCATCAACCGTAGCCGTACCGAAACAATTGAGATGGATTCCGGTCGGATGGGCACGCCCAATCGCATACGCTACCTGGATCTCGCAGCGATCTGCGAGCCCTGCGGCGACCACATTCTTGGCCACCCACCTCATGGCATAGGAAGCGGAACGATCCACCTTGGAGGGGTCCTTACCGGAGAAAGCACCACCACCATGGCGAGCCATACCCCCATAGGTGTCCACAATGATCTTGCGACCAGTGACCCCAGCATCCCCGAAAGGACCACCCACAACGAATTTTCCGGTGGGGTTGACGAAAACAGTGACCCCATCCATGGCGAATCCAGCGTTATCCATCACGGGAGTGATGACCTGGGAGATGATGTCAGCTTTGATCTGGGTTTGGTCCACCTCTTCATGATGTTGGGCAGAGACAACAATGGAATCCACTGCCACAGGCCGATCACCCTCATAGCGAATAGTGACTTGGGTTTTCCCATCAGGCCGCAGATAATCGATCTTCCCAGACTTGCGTACCGCAGCAAGTGTCTCCGCTAACCGGTGGGACAGATGGATCGGCAAGGGCATCAATGTCTCGGTTTCCTTGCAAGCGTACCCAAACATCAAACCCTGGTCGCCTGCCCCCTGAAGATCATAAGCATCAGTGGAGCCTTCACGGGTTTCCTCAGCCAAGGACACGCCTTGAGAAATATCCGGTGATTGTTCGCCTATAGCCACCAGCACCCCACAAGTATGACCATCAAACCCATAGTCAGAGGAGGAATATCCGATGCTCACAATAGTGTCGCGTACGATCTTGGGAACGTCAGCAAACCCCTGGGTGGTGACCTCACCTGTGACAACGACTGTCCCCGTGGTGACGAGGGTCTCTAGGGCTACGCGACTAGAGGGATCTTGGGCTAGTAAAGAATCGAGGACACCATCAGAGATGGCATCTGCCACCTTGTCGGGGTGACCCTCGGTCACTGACTCTGAGGTGAACAGGGATGTGGTCATGTCAAGTCAGAGTCTTCAAAGGGGTTAGTGAAATCGAAGGCGGACTCTTTGAGGGCTTCCTCGCGAGCAGTCGCTTCAGCTTCAGGATCAATCTCCTGACACTCCAACAGATCAGCTTCAATTTCACGCAAAGAAATCGACAGTGGTTTCTCCTGGGTTGTTGAATCCACCAAGGGGCCGACATTCTCCAATAGCCCTTCACCTAGTTGTGAATAATAGGCATTGATCTGGCGAGCACGACGTGCGGCAAACAACACGAGTCGATATTTTGAATCAACCTTGTCGAGTAAGTCATCAATGGGTGGACTCGTGATGCCCTCTTGCACATTGGTCATGGGGATTCCTCTCCTGGAGTTTTCACTCGGTAGACAGACCGAGCAAGTTTACCAATTCTTGGGTTGCTTCTGCTAGTTCTTCGTTGACAATGATGTGATCGAATCGGTGGGTGAGCGCCATCTCCTGTCTAGCGGTGGCCACCCGTGCAGCAATAGCTTCTTCAGTTTCTGTCCCTCGGGCACGTAGGCGCCTGACGAGTTCATCCATCGAGGGAGGGATCACAAAGATAGTACGCAGCGGGCTCAGCTTCTCCATGATCTGCAAAGCTCCTTGGATTTCCACCTCCATGACCACGGCCTGTCCTGCGCGAATCTGGCGATCCACTGCCTTACTGGGCGTACCATAACGTGAGGATTGATATTGCGCCCATTCGAGAAAACCATCCCCAGCAATCAGGTCATCGAATTCTTGGTCGGTGAGGAAGAAATAGTGCTGCCCATGGACCTCACCGGGGCGTGGTTTCCTCGTTGTTGCTGACACCGAGATCCACACCTGAGGATAGCTGGCACACACCGCGTCCAGGAGTGTCCCTTTGCCGACTCCACTGGGCCCAACGAGAACAGTGGGAATATAGTTCACCCTAATTCTCTCTTCAGGCCCTCCAGTTGATGGACACCCAAACCACCTAGTCTTCTGCTGGGGGCAATCGAGTATTTCTCCATCAACGCCTCGGCCTTTTTCTCCCCAATCCGTGGAACGGCTTTCAAGAAATCCACGACTTTGATGAGTTTTAACTGGGGGTCAGCAATCGCCTGAGTCAGGGCAAGGGTCGGGGAAAGAACCCCGGATCGTACCTTGTCTTTCAATGCTGTACGGGCCCGCCTGACCACGATCGCCTTTGCTCGTGCCACAGCTAGTTCTTCAGCAGACAGCGTGGGAATCGGCATGTCCTTAATCTCCTTTGCACATCCGTCACTCGTCGGAGTTGCTCCCCCATCCTTCCTCCCAGAATTAAAGAATGTGGGTTACCCCTCATTGACGACCATATTCTTGGGGACCACCGTGATGCCTGTTGGCGACACGAAGAATCCTCTTGCTCTGTCATGCTCGTGATCGACACCGATCTCTACTCGAGGCGAGACACTCACATTCTTGTCAAGGATGGCCCGACGAATGACCGCTCCTTCCCCAATCTGACAACCAGAGAAGAGAATGGATTCATCCACTCGGCTCCATTTGTGAATCATACAGTCTGGAGACAGTACAGAGCGATCCACGTCAGCACCTGAGATGATACAACCCGATGAGACGATAGAATCCTCGGCTGTCCCCCTCAAAACAAACTTGGCTCCTGGTGCTTGAGTCTGGTGAGTCCAGATAGGCCACTCGGCATTGTAGAGGTTGAATTCGGGGTGAATACTCACCAAATCCATATGTGCTTCATGGTAGGCGTCGATCGTACCGACGTCTCTCCAATAGCTGTGGTCTTTCTCTGTTGACCCAGGCATATCGTTTCTGGTGAAGTCGTAGACTCCCGCATCACCATCGGCAACGAAAGCGGGGATGAGGTTTCCACCCATGTCATGTTTCGAGTTGTCGTCTTTGGCATCATCGTGGAGGCGTTCGACAAAAGCCTTGGTGGAGAAGATGTAGTTACCCATTGATGCAAAACATTCATCGGGTGAATCCGGCAAACCCGGGGGGTCACTGGGTTTCTCCAAGAATCGGGTGATGCCTGCGGTGGGGGAAGCATCAATGATTCCAAACTCTGAGCCTTGGCTTCGAGGTACGCGTATCCCCGCCACGGTTGCCGACAACCCAGAATCGATGTGGTGGGTGAGCATCTGGTCAACATCCATGCGATAGATATTGTCGGCACCAAAGACGACAATGTAATCGGGACGATCATCCGCGATCAGATTGAGAGATTGGAAGATCGCATCAGCGCTACCGAGGAACCATTGTTTGCCTGTTCGCTGTTGAGCAGGAACAGTGGTGACGAACTGGTTGAGCAGGGTCGACAATCTCCAGGTCAGTGAAATATGTCGGTCGAGAGAGTGTGACTTGTATTGAGTCAACACAGCGATCTTGCGGAAACCAGAGTTGACGAGATTACTGAGAACAAAGTCAATGAGGCGGTAGGTTCCCCCAAAGGGTACGGCTGGTTTTGCCCTATCTTCGGTCAGCGGCATGAGCCGTTTTCCTTCTCCCCCTGCGAGAACCATGGAAAGAACATTTGGTCTAACTGCCATGTCTCAACGCTAAGACTAAAACCCTGTGATGACAAGCCTTCAAGGCTAATTACTCACATTCCTCTCTCTCAGTGCAACAATTCGATGTTGACTCGCCACTACTTCTACCCAAAATGGTGAAGATGTGGCACGATGCCCTTATGCGCGTATCGATTCTCACCCGCGAATACCCCCCGTTTATTTATGGCGGTGCTGGTGTTCATGTTGGTCAACTTGTCTCACATCTCAAGGAGAAGTGCGACCTTGTGGATGTTCAATGCATGGGGGAGCCTCGCGAGGGAGCGACATCTCACCAGGAGTCTTTCCCTCAGGGGGCTAATGCCGCTTTGAGGGTCTTAGGAACAGATGTGGCGATAGCGGCTTCGGTCCCCCAAGTCGACATTGTTCATTCGCACACCTGGTACGCCAATATGGCGGGTCTGCTCACCTCCAAGATGCTGGACATCCCCCATGTGGTGACCTCTCATTCCTTGGAGCCCCATCGCCCCTGGAAGGCTGAACAACTGGGTGGAGGATATCGGGTCTCATCGTGGGCGGAGAAGACTGCGTTCGCTGATGCAACAGCAGTGATTTCAGTCTCCACCGGGATGCGTAGCGACGTACTGGAGTCCTACCCTGACCTTGATCCTGATCGGGTCTTTGTTGTCCGCAACGGAATCGACACTGACGAGTTTGTTCCTGATCATGACACATCCAAATTAGAGGAGTTAGGAATCGACCTCGACAAACCATTGGTGGTGTTTGTGGGGCGTATCACCCGTCAGAAGGGTCTGGTTCATCTGGTTCGTGCAGCCCAGCAATTTGACGACGATACTCAGCTACTTCTCCTTGCCGGCGCTCCTGACACCCCCGAGATTGAACAGGAGTTCACTGAGGCTTTCTCTGCCTTGAAGAATCAGCGCTCAGGTGTGACCTGGGTGGTCGATATGGTTCCACGGTTGGATCTTCGCCGTATTTTGACCCATGCCACAGTTTTCGCCTGCCCATCGGTCTATGAGCCTCTGGGCATCGTCAACCTTGAAGCGATGGCCTGTGAAACTGCTGTGGTTGCCTCAGCAGTGGGAGGGATCCCTGAGGTTGTTGTCGATGGTGAAACTGGAATTCTTGTTAATTATGATCCTGCCCAGGCGGAAGATCCCAGCGCAGTGGCAAAATTCGAGGAAGAGTTCGCTCAAGGAGTCAATCAGGTGACACGCAACCTAGAGCTTGCCCAGTCCTTGGGTAAGGCGGGACGTCAGCGGTGCATCGCGGAATTCGGTTGGGACCAGATTGCTGACCAAACGATCGAGGTGTATCGCAAGGCGATCGACCTCTATCAAAGCTAAGTCGCGTTTTAGGCTGGTGGGGCAACCACGGGAGCGAGGGCTTCGTAGAGTCCTGTGGCTTCTGTGGCGTTCATTTCGATCACAAGACGACCACCGCCGTCGACAGGGAAACGCAAGAGTATTCCACGGCCCTCCTTGGTGACCTCTATGGGTCCGTCACCAGTACGAGGTTTCATCGCTGCCATTGTGATTCCTTCTATCATTGATGTTTGTACTGATCTATTATTCCAGACAATGAGGAAATTAGAGCATTCTTCGGCGGTGAATTCCTACTGGGATAGCTCCTGACTATCGGTTAAATCATGGTCGAGTTGATCTTGAAGCCGGGAAATCACTTCATCAACTTGGTCCATGGCGTACCCGCGAGGGACTACGGTGAACTGAAGTTCACGCAAATCTTGAGCAGATAACCGGCGCTGGGGAAGATCCATGGTGAGACGGTCAGTCTTCATTGGGCCTATCTGGCCGAGGCCCCCCGCGCCCACTACAGCAGCAATTCCGAGTACGAGTACGGCAAGTGAAGCAATAAACCAAGCCATCATCACACCGGCTTCTTAGTGAGGATGCTGATGGCTTCTTCCGCATCGTCGGTCAGAGGAATACTGGTGAGGTCATCTTCGGAGATATAGTCCTGCGCCAGCATAGATCCTTTGATCCAATCGAACAGGCCCGCCCAGTATTCTGTGCCCATCAGTACGATCGGGAACCGTGTCACTTTGTTGGTTTGGCCCAACACGAGTGCTTCAAACAGCTCGTCGAGGGTTCCGAAACCTCCGGGCATCACCACAAAGCCTTGGGAGTATTTCAGGAACATTGTCTTGCGTGCGAAGAAATAGCGGAACATGATGCCGAGAGTGAGATAGGGGTTGAGGGCCTGTTCGAAAGGTAACTCGATCCCCAAACCCACTGAGACTCCCCCTGCTTCGTAGGCTCCCTTGTTGGCTGCCTCCATGATTCCTGGGCCACCACCAGTGATGACTGCATAGTCGCTGACTGCTAGGCGACGCCCGATCTCATAGGCTTGCTGATAGGTGGGATGGTTTTCTTCGGTTCGTGCAGAACCAAAAACCGAGATTGCCGGGCCCAGGCCTGCAAGGTTCTCGAATCCTTCCACAAATTCTGACTGTATCCTCATGACCCGCCAAGGGTCGCCACTCTTCCAATCCCCATTGGTTTCAAGGAATTTCTGGTCCGCGGTTTGCACGGGAATCTGTGGTCCACGCCTGATGACCCCACTTTGTGCCCGGACAGGATAGTCTGATTGCATCGCTCTATTGTATAAGCAGGCACCCCGCAAAGACACGTGAGCGACGATATCATGGTCATCGTGAGGTGACTAGTGTGAGGAGAACAGCAATGAATGACCATGTCAGTGACCTACCGCATGACCTAGCAGGTGGGCAGGAGCCCATCAGCGAGGACACTATCAGTGACGGGATCGACGAGAATCTCGGAAATCTCCCCAACCAACTGCGTGGGCTCCCGAAGATGATCGTGACCAGAGCATTGAACAGTGGAATGGCCGACCAAGTGAAAAAGGCTCTCTCCCTGGGGGGAATCAACAATGCCAGTGATGCTCTACACAAGGTGATTCAGGCGGGGATTGATAAAGGAACCCGAGGAGTACGCATCAAAATCTCCACAGTGCTCACCATGATCGTTGCCGCACTGGGGGTCATCGCCGTACTGATCACCATGCTCGCCAAAGGAAACCTGTGGATCCCGGTGATCGTTGTTGTTCTTCTTGTTATGCTCATTTGGTGGGGAACCGGATCAATCTTCCAAGCCACCGGACGTAAAGTCTCGTCGATTGTTGTCAAGACTATTGAAACCAGGATGGCGAAAACAACCGACACTGGTGGGGAACCGGAGAATCCTGAGCCCACCACCTAGCTGGTGAGCCAGGTCATCAGAGTATTGCGACACTGTTCAACCTTGGTCAGATCAACTCTTTCCTCATCGGTGTGAGCATAATTAGGGTCGCCGGGACCATAGTTGATGCTTGGAATTCCCAGTTGCGCAAACCGCGCCACATCCGTCCAGCCGTACTTGGGGTATGGATTGCCCACCTGGGCCACAAAAGAAGAAACAATATCTGAATCCAATCCCGGTAGGGCACCTGGCGCACTATCAGTGACCTCCCACTGGTATCCAGCGAAAAGAGAGCCGAGAATATCCAGAGCCTCTGTTTCTGTCTTGTCCGGGGCATAGCGGTAATTCACATCACACCAGCACTGATCGGGAATGACATTACCTGCGATACCACCATCGATCGACACTGCGTTGAGTCCCTCACGATAGGTGAGAGAGTCAATCACCACTTCAACAGGTGTGTATGAGCTGAGGATGTTCAACGCCCCAGCCATCTCATGGATCGCATTGTGACCCATCCACGATCGCGCTGAATGGGCAGCCACACCCTGGCAGTGAATCTTGATGCGCAGCGTACCCTGACAGCCAGCTTCGATACGGGCATCAGTGGGTTCCATCAGGATCGCCATATCACCGGTGAGAAGATCAGGACGTACGGCTAGCAAGCGCCCCAACCCATTCCTGGATGCCTCGACCTCTTCGCAGTCATAGAAAATCCAGGTCACATCCCGTAAAGCTTCGGTGAGGTGGGCGGCAAGAAAGAGCTGAACTGCGACCCCACCTTTCATGTCACAGGTTCCACGGCCATACAGGACATCTCTGCCATCAACACTGTCCACATAGCTGGGCAGATTATCCGCCACCGGTACGGTGTCGAGGTGGCCAGCGATGATGACACGCGATGGCTGTGAGAAATTGGTGCTGGCGACAACTGTGTTGCCAATGCGGACAACCCCCAGATGGGAGAATTGGGAAAGACTCTGTTCTACCTGGTTAGCCAGCTCGGTCTCGTTGCCACTGACAGATTCAATATCAACGATCTCCTGGACGAGACCAGACAGGTCATTCATGGAATTCAACACAGTGACTACCCTAGCGTGACAGCCGATCCATCAATCGAATTCGCCGGTGAATCTGACCACACGTGGCAATAAATCAGAGGATTCTGTGAGTGAGGACCAGTAGGCTTGGGCCTATGACTTCTTCGATGGCCTCAGGAACAGGGATCGCCACCGTCCATGCGACAGCAGGTGTTCTTGACTGCTGGTTTCCCTCCCCACGCCTCGGTGAGGATATGTCGGCATCAATTCCCACCGTTAGCACCACCACTGTCCAAGGGATGTTTTCGCTACGCCACGAAACTAAGAGTCTGAAGATCGATCTGGACCAACCACCCACGTCCGTGGAGGATGCCTACTTGAGGTTGCACCTGCTCTCCCATCGGTTGTGCCCACCGCGTACCATCAACCTGGATGGTCTGTTTGCCATCCTCCCCAATGTCGTGTGGACCACCCAGGGGCCTTTCCCTGTGGAGGGTTTCGATGAGGTACGCGCCCAGATGCGCAACCAGGGTGGGCTCACCGTATTGGCAGTCGACAAGATCCCGCGCATGGTGGACTACGTTGTGCCACGAGGGGTTCGCATTGGTGATGCCGATCGCGTACGCCTCGGTGCGTACTTGGGTGAAGGAACCACCGTGATGCATGAGGGATTCGTGAACTTCAATGCGGGAACCCTGGGGACCTCCATGGTGGAGGGAAGAATCTCCGCTGGTGTCGTGGTGGGTGAAGGATCCGATGTCGGTGGTGGCGCCTCCATCATGGGTACCCTGTCTGGTGGTGGAACCGAAATGGTCACTATCGGTGAGCGTTGCTTACTCGGCGCCCAATCTGGACTGGGCATCTCTTTGGGTGATGATTGCATCGTCGAAGCCGGGCTCTATGTGACCGCGGGAACCAAGATCACCCTTCCCGATGGGGCAATCGTCAAAGGAAGTGAACTGTCGGGGCAATCCAACTGGCTCTATCTTCGCGACTCCATCACTGGCCAGGTCAAAGCACTACCCCGCGGTGAACGTACTGTCACCCTCAACACCCAACTGCATCGGAACTAACCATGGCACACAAGAACACGCTTCGAACATTGCTGATCGGGATCGCTATAGGACTGATCGCCCTGGCAGTGATTATGGGTTTCTGGCTTCTGTATCGTTGGGCAGCCAACCTCTGGAAGGAGCCACCTCCCCCCTCCCCTGCTGTTCGTTGTGAAGCAACCATCAACGAAACCACGGTCACCTTAGACCTGGAGCAATCCCGTAATGCCACCATTATCGCTGGGGTGGCCACCCAACGCGGACTCGTACCACGCGCGGTGTCTATTGGATTAACCACAGCCTTCCAAGAATCAGGGATTCGCAACCTGGATTATGGGGATCGTGACTCCCTGGGCATCTTCCAACAGCGCCCCTCCCAAGGATGGGGTACGGTCGAACAGATCATGGACCCGTACTATTCGACAGGGAAGTTCTATGACGCAATGGTGAAGGTCCCCAACTGGCAGAGTGCCGATATTGGAGAGGTTGCCCAAGCTGTTCAACGAAGTGGGTTCCCTGACGCCTACGACAAACATATCGGTCGCGCCCGGTTGATCGCCTCCGCTTTGTCTGGTGAAACCCCGGCCACCTGGTCGTGTGTGGTTCCTGCCAGCGATGTTAACGATCCTGATGGTTTTCTCACCGCGATGACCAGAGCCTATGGCGCCTCCGCGATGGCTCAGCTCATTGTCGGAACAGGTGAGGAACCAACACGCATCGAAGTGGCCGCCTCCTCCGAGCGTGTGGCGTGGTCGGTGGGCGCCTTCGCCCAAAGTTGGGCCAGTGAAACCGGTGTCACCGCGGTCACTGTTGGTGACTACCACTGGGTCGCCTCATGGCAAACCTTGAGTGGATGGACATCCTCCCCCGACAAGGCAGCCTCAGCCACCACAGTGATTATTTTCTTCTGAGGGGTTGGCGTACTGAGTGTGCCTGTGTTTCGGATGCAAGGCCGAACACTCAGCGTATTGATGTGGTGGAGATGGGGGGAATCGAACCCCCGTCCTCGAAAGGCGATCTAAGCATTCTCCGGGCGCAGTATTCGTTCGTGTTTTACTCGGCTCTCATGCACTCCAATACACGTCATGAACAAGCCCAGTCGCTATGAATGTCCTGTGAAACCCCTAGGACGAGGGAGTCACAGTAAGCCTTCTAGACGAAGCCAGGCACTAAAGGGAAGGCACCCCTAGGCTGACTCTTCGGTTGCAGATCAGGCTGCAAGAGCGAAGTTGGTGCGAACATCGTTGGCACTTATTGTTTTTCAAGGATCGTTAACGAGATAACCTTGAATCCTCGGCCCGCTTCTCTTAGAACAACCATTCCAAGTCGAAACCAGTCATCCCCTATTGATTTGTACGCTCACTTGAGCCCAACTATTCTACCGCGAAACCCTGTTTTCGTCATTCTGCCGGTCGCGCATCTTTGATGCACAGCCGAAGCATCAGTAATGCTAGTACTGATCTATGAGAACCACCGTACGTCTTGACCCGGATGTTGCCAGTGCAGTAGAGAACCTTTTCACGTCCCAGCTAAAGCATGGTTGGAAGAAGCCCTCAATGGGGTCGCCCGCGTTGGCCTCCCCTGGGTGTCCCTCCTCGCTTTCCAACGAATAGTGACCCATCCGAGAGCTTCTGCTCATCCACTGACACCAACAATGGGACAGTCGTTCTATGTCACCAGACCAGGTCATTCTGCGCGAAGTCGCAGAATCCAGAAACGCGACAAGCAATAACGTTGAGTATGGTTAGTGGGCACCAACCACTGCAAATCAACATGGTGGTACTGTGATATCTGGACCCTGCGACTTCGCGCAGGGTGACGGGAGGTGGTGGACTTCGTGGAGACGGGGTGGTGGACTTCGTGGTGACGGGGGGTGGTGGACTTCGTGGTGACAGGGTGGCGACAGAGTTCGGTGTCGGTGGCGGTTTGGAGGTGGGGTGGCGGAGAATCTCGAGCAGGGAGACTGCGGTGATATCGTCCTGAGCGAAGTGGTTCCTCTTGACCCAGTACAATATCACCCATGGCGAGAGTATTGAATGAATTGCCCACTGGTGAGTTGGTGGGGTTGGCGTTTTCTGGGGGGTTGGACACCTCGGTGGCTGTGGCGTGGATGAAAGAACGCGGGGCGATCCCGTGCACGTACACTGCGGATATTGGGCAGTACGATGAGCCCGATATTGGGTCAGTTCCGGGTCGTGCCAAAGAGTACGGCGCTCATATTGCCCGACTCATTGACTGCCTGGATCCCCTGGTCAACGAGGGAATGATCGCCATACAGTGCGGGGCCTTCCACATTCGTAATGCTGGGCGGTTCTACTACAACACCACACCGCTGGGTCGTGCGGTGACCGGCACCATGCTCGTCCAAGCAATGGCCGAAGACAACTGCCATATTTGGGGGGACGGGTCCACCTACAAGGGCAATGACATTGAGCGGTTCTATCGCTATGGATTGATGGCGAACCCTCAACTCCAAATCTACAAACCCTGGTTGGATGAGAGTTTCGTGGCTGAACTGGGTGGGCGCAGTCAGATGAGCCAGTGGATGACCGCACGCAACCTGGCGTACCGTGACTCCCAGGAGAAAGCCTACTCAACCGACGCCAACATCCTGGGTGCCACCCACGAGGCCAAGGGTTTGGAACAACTCGATGCCTCCCTGGAAACAGTTGAGCCGATCATGGGGGTACGGTTCTGGGATAAGAACGTGGACATCGACACCGAGGATGCGACGATCGCTTTCGAAAACGGGTGGCCGATTTCACTCAATGGTGAAACCTTTGAGTCCCGTACTGCTCTGTTCCGTGAGATTAATGCTGCTGGTGGACGCCACGGGCTGGGCATGAGTGACCAGATCGAAAACCGCATCATTGAAGCGAAATCGCGTGGGGTTTATGAGGCTCCTGGTATGGCCCTGCTCTATATCTGCTATGAGCGTTTGTTGAACGCAATCCACAACGAGGACACGGTCGCTCACTATCACAACGAGGGTCGCAAACTGGGTCGCCTGCTCTATGAGGGGCGCTGGTTTGATCCCCAATCGTTGATGATTCGCGAGTCCCTCTACCGCTGGGTGGCTTCTGCGATCACCGGTGAGGTGACGGTACGGTTGCGTCGTGGTGAGGATTACACGATTGTGGATACCCAAGGCCCGTCCCTGTCGTACCATCCGGACAAGCTCTCCATGGAGGTGGTCGAGGATGCTGCCTTCGGGCCACTGGATCGTATCGGCCAGTTGACGATGCGTAACCTCGACATCGCTGATTCGCGTTCGCGCTTGGAACAGTACGCCGAGTTGGGGCTCATGGGTGGACGTATCGGTCACCTGGTGGGGACACCCCATTCCCTATCCCCCCTCGAATCGGCACCCACAGAATCGAGTGGCTCATGAGCAAGACCTTTGAGGAACTATTCGCTGAACTGAGCGACAAAGCCCGTACCCACGATGAAAGATCAGGAACAGTACGCTTACTGGATGCTGGAGTTCACGCGATTGGTAAGAAACTGGTGGAGGAAGCAGCCGAATCCTGGATCGCAGCCGAACACGAAACCGATGAGGAGTTGGCCGAGGAACTCTCCCAGTTGCTCTATCACATCCAGGTGATGATGCTGGCTCGCGGACTCACCCTGGAGGATGTCTACACCTACCTGTAAGGGGGGTTAACCCCACCCCAGTTTTGGGGGGATTACCCCAATGACAGGCAGGTGAGCTGAGGAGAAGACTAAGAGTCACCACAACACGGTGACACACGTCAAAGGACAATCATGAACAACATGGATGAATCCCTCCCCACAGGTTCGACGCCCTCGCAGGAGCCTCGCCCATTCTTCAACCGCGCACTGGTGAGCCAGACCCTCAACTCTTCCTCCTATCTACTGGTCAATCTTCCGATTGCGATCGCTTCGTTTACTGTCTTGATCACGTTGGTGTGTTTAGGGGTGGGTACGGTCATCATCTGGGTGGGCTTACCCATCATGGTGGCCACCTTGTTCACCGCCCATGGGTTTGCCACTGTGGAGCGTACGCGCTTGCGGGCCCGCGGGATCGACCTCACGTGGGTGAACCGTCCACGCGGCGAAGGATCCTGGTGGAAGCGTTCCTTGCGTACACTCACCGACGTGGATCTGTGGCGTGAATTCATCCACGGGCTGGTCACTCTACCTGTGACAATCTTCACCTGGACTCTCACCCTCACCTGGTGGGCCCTGGTTCTCGGGGGTTTGACTGGCTGGATCTGGGAACGCTTCAATGGGATGTCTGGATCGCAGGGGTTGATGAGTCTGCTCAATTGGCCTATCCCCGCAGTGGTTTTCGACCTGCTGGTTGGGGTGTTTGCTCTAGTCACCCTTCCCCTGGTGGTACGAGGGTGCATGGCTCTTCACACGGGAATGGCACGTGGTTTGCTCAGTCATAGCCGCCGTACCCTCGAAAACCGGGTGACCGAACTAGCACAAGCCCGCGAGCAGTTGGGCAGGGCTGAGGCGGAGGCTCTTCGCCGCTTGGAGCGTGATCTTCACGATGGGCCCCAACAGACCCTGATACGTCTCGGCATGGATTTGGCTGCTGCCGAGAGACGCCTCGGCGAAGGTGATGTGGAAGCAACCACCACCTTGCTGGCTGATTCGAGGAAAATGACTGAGACTGTGATCAGTGAGTTGCGTACCCTATCGCGCGGAATCGCCCCACCTGTCTTAACCGAGCGTGGTTTGCATGCTGCCCTCGTGGGCGTGGTTGCTGACAACCCCATCACAGTGAAACTGCACTACGAGCTAACCCAGGAACCACCCCTAGCACAGGCCACCGCCGCGTACTATGTCGTCAGTGAAACCCTGTCGAATGCGCTGAAATATTCCTCCGCCACTGAGATCGAGGTCTACGTCGCCACCGATGACCTGGGTAAACTCCTGGTCGAGGTGTCCGACAACGGCACCGGTGGCGCACAGATGATCCCCAACCACGGTTTAGCTGGCCTCAAAGACCGGGTCACAGCCCTGGATGGTTCCTTCGTTCTCCACGACTCAGCAGGTACGGGCATTCGCGTAACCCTCCCCCTGTGAGACCACCCCACCCGTCTTTCTGCGGAGCGAAGCGACTCGCAGTGCTCCGCAGAATGACCGGGCAAGGGAAGCAGCAGAATGACGAAGAGAGGGAACACAAAAGGTCCTCCTGTGTTACTGTGAACCCGAGGAGGGATCATGCGCTTGGTGGTTGCTGAGGATAGTGTTCTGTTGCGCGAGGGTTTGATTCGGCTTTTCACTGAACTGGGGCACGAGGTAGTCTCCGCGGTGGGTAGTGCACCGGAACTCATCGACGCCATAGACCTTCCCAACATTGATGTGGTGGTCACCGACGTACGTATGCCACCAACTCATAGCGATGATGGTTTGCGTGCAGCAATCACCATCCGTGAAACCCATCCGCAGGTCGGGGTCCTGGTGTTATCCCAGTGGGTCCATGGTGATGCTGCTCGTGATCTGTTGCGCAGTGGAACTGGTGGTGTGGGTTATCTGCTCAAGGACCGCGTACAAGACTTGACCACCATCGCCTCAGCCTTGGATGTGATTCACCGTGGTGGAATGGTGATTGATCCTGAGGTGATTGCCCAGGTAGCTGTCAACCAGGAAACACCCCACCAAGGAATCGATCGTTTGACCGCGCGCGAACTTGAAGTGATGTCACTCATGGCACAGGGGCGATCCAACTCAGCGATCGCTGAGGGACTCGTGATCACCCTTGGCGCAGTCGAGAAACACATTGCCTCTATTTTCACCAAACTCGATTTGATGAACTCCCCCGACGACCACCGCCGCGTACTGGCTGTCCTGCGCTACCTCGGTGATTGAATCTCATCAGTGTGACAAAACACCCCTATTTTCCACGAACACTCCGTCGCGTCTTGTCCTGAGTACGGTTCGTGTCCACAGTTAACGGTCATAATGACCGTTAACTGTGGACGGGAAGAGGATTCGGTGGCGACTCACCTCGTGGACACCAGTGAAGATCTCGGCTTGGATCCCTAAGTCCTGAGCTGCGAGGACATTGGGCTCGCGGTCATCGAAAAAGAGTATCTCCTGTGGAGGATATCTGCCCTAAGCTGCACCGATGGTAGAGCTCCTCAATCTGTGCGGTCGGCACAACACAACCACGGTCACGAAGGTACGGGATCAGCAGTTCTTCTACGTCGTCTGCATGACGATAGATCACACCCATAGCATCCAGGGCTAGTACTTTGATTCCCATAGGTCTTCCTTCCCCCTGTGTTCAGTATCCCAGAATACAGGGGGATGGACCCTGCGACTTCGCGCAGGGAGACGGGGGTAGGTGAGCAGGGAGACGGGGGTAGGTGAGCAGGAAGACGGGAGTGGCTGAGCAAGGTGACAGAGGTGGGTTATGACCACAGGAGGCCGGGCCACTCTTGGGGGAACCAGGTGTCGGCGAGTTCTTGCCTCTTTTTTAATACTCCCTTGGTGACGATTGGGGCTATCACTTGGGCACTGGATCCGTCTCGGTGCTCCACGCAGACGCGTAGCCCTCGGTGAGCTTTCTTTCCCTCACCTGCTTGGACGAGACCCACCAAGCCGATGGCTCGGTACTTTTCTTGGCTGGGGCGAAGCAGATCCACTAATGCTTGGCGGGAGGTGTCAACACCTTGATCGGGTATCTCAGTAAAAGCCCCCATAGCATCGATGAAGAAAGGACCATCCTTCTCCCCCTCTGGCGAGATGGTCAAAGCGAAGGGGCAGCATGATCCAACCTCGTCAAGTATTTGTGCAATGGTCATGACCCCACCCAAACTCAAAGCGTTGAAGTCATCGACCACATCCTGGGTGAACCCATCATCCACAGTGAACATTTCCAGGGTCGCGGTTGGCTCAGGCACCGGTTCACCATCGGGTGTGTAGGTCACCATTTCTGACGCCAGTGCACTCAAGTCGATGGGGATAGCTGTCTCGGCTGGTTGCAGGGTGATCCCAGTACGCCGGCGGAGCAACTCCAGCAACGTGGGGCCATCCAAAACAGGAAGGCCTGCTTCTTCAGCTAGTGGAGTCCCCTGTTCGAGTGTTACCTCCCCATCGGCAACGATCATGTGGCGTAGCGTACCTTCTGGTGTGTCCACCCTCCAGGCGAAGGTGCCCGTATTCACCGAGAAAGTAGCGGTCACGGTTTCCCGCCCGAGTACTTCTGTAAGCTTTGGCCCCCACAACACAATCCCGCGATCGGATATCTGCTCGATGACGACCAGGTCGTCTCCGACAGGCCAAGCAACCAGGGAATCATCACCGAAGATCGCCGAGGAGACTGTTTGTTTCGTGGGTCCCGCGAGAGCCTGGCCCACCGTGGTGACACGGGAGCGAAGAAATCCACCTGCTTCGATGAGGTCCCCGAGGACCGCACCACGAACAACAGTAAACACACTATTCAAATCCATGTCACCATGATAATGCTCATCTGCCACCAAGATGCACCGCGTCCACTCGGAAATACGCTTCGCGTGCACGGTTAACGCCCGTTAAGGTCGTTTTCTATTCATGCGAAGAGGGATTGGTCGATAAATCCTTGCCCAGGAGCTCGTAGTGGTTGCGGTGGGTGATGAGATGAGGGGCATACTGGGCTGTGGAGGTGTGCTCGGCGATGAGTGCACCCACACAGGAGAGTTTCTTCTGCTGACATTGTTGGAGGAGGCGGGTGGCCATGACTGGGCCTATGCCGCGTACGGCTGAACCCATATAGAGGGCCACGATCGACGAATAATTGTGTTTGCGCCACATCAGACGGGCCAGCATCACCGGAGAGATTTTCGCCTGGGTGAGGGGGCCATAGTCGGGAAGTACGATGGAGAAACCCACCAGGGTATCCTCCTGCCACGCCACAGTGATCAGATGAGGGTCACATATTGTGCGCAATGGTCCGAAAAGTTGGGCGAAAGCCTCGAAGGTGATGGTGTTGAACACTGGGAAAGTGGAATACAGCTCCATGACGAGGGAATAAATCTGCGGAAGTAGTTGATCCCAATCGGCGAGCCTCAATGATTCGACACGGTAACCCTGTTGTGTCATGACTGCGACGAGTTGGTCTGCGCCAGCATCCAAATCCTTGTCGGTGATCTGCGGATAGAAACTAGAGGAATATCGGTGAACAGTGGAATAACCGAAGGCAGTCCACCACGAGTGATAGCCGGGTTGGTTGTAGGGTTCGAAAGCGTACGGTACGTCGAAGTGGTCAACTTTCATGCGGTATCTCAACCAGAAACTCCCGTCAACAGGGCCGATCATCCGTTCACGCGACAAACCCCGTGCTGTGGTCTCAGCCCAGGACAAGAGTTCATGGGCAATGGTGTCATCTTCAGCTTCAAAGAAACCCAGATAAGCCACATCAGAATCAGGGTAGGTGGTGATCGCACACCGGCCCGCCGCCTGCCCGCCACGATGAACAACAAAAGGTGTCAAGGTGAATTGGTCCGAGAGAGGATGGGCGCCTTTCAACAGTGCTTCTTCACTCTCCCGCGAAACAACCGGCCATGGATAGAGCCGATGGGGAAGATCGAGAAACCCTTGATTATCTATCATGTGTTCCATCCATCTTCTCGATATGGCCTGTGCTTCCATCTAAGCGAACTAGGTCACCGGTGGTCAGCCACGTCGTGACGTCGGGAGCCCCAACTACACAGGGCAAACCCAGTTCGCGGGCCACAATGGCGGCATGGGAGAGCAGGGAGCCCCGCTCGGCAATGATCCCCACAGATTGGCGCATCAGAAACACCCACCCTGGGTCCGTACTGCGGGCGACAAGGATCTTCCCCGTGGCATCAATACCGTCGCGGGGGTCGGTGACGACGACAACTTCAGCTTCGACGACGCCTACTGATACTGGGATTCCTGCGACCGTGGTCACGTGCACTGGGGTTCCTTCGAAGGTAGGTGATGGCGACTGAAGATCGTCGGCGTCCACGGGTGAACCATGGGGTTGTCCCTGGTCATCCAACAGCAGTCGCGATGGTGGATCATGTTCCTCAAAACCCTCCCATTGGTGCTGACGCGCAGCCACGATTGATGGGCAATCCTCAGTGGTGGTGAACAGTTCGTCGATGGTCAGATAGAAAACATCCTCCACATTATCCAGGTGTCCTGCGCCCACGAGGTTCTCCCCCACAGCTCGTACGATCGCGCGTACCATGCCAAATAATTGTGCCCGAGCTAGCCGTGAGGATTCCCGGTACGCCACTGCTTGGCGCGCTTTCTTGCTGAGGCGTGATGAGCGCAAACGGTCACCAGCGCCAAGGGTGTGATCAGTTGAGGAATCAGTAGGGGTGTCGAGAACGACCTGGATGAAGCCGAGCGGGTGGGTTCGAAAAGTCTTGGTTTCTAGTTTGAGTTCCCCTGGTACGCGATCGGCGAAGGTCTGTAGGTATTGACCCATGGCTTGACGAGTGCGCTCTTGGATGACATCAGTCAACTCGGTGTTCAACCACCCGCGAGATTCCTCATCGGTGCTCAATTTCTCCAGAATCTCACGGGTACGGTCGTCCATGGACTCAGCTATCTCACTGAGAACTCGAAGGGGTTCCACACTAGCTAACATCAGGTCTTGAACATCTCTCCTGGTTTCCTCGACCCGTGAGGTGAACCAGAAAGCTCTCAGATCGTTGATCAGCGTGACATCCCAGGTGTGGAGCACACTGTGTTGAATCTGGGAAAACAGCTTCTCCAGATCGACGTTGGTGTGTTGGTTGAGTTCGCCGAAGGAATCATAAACCTGGTGGACTTCCCTAAATTCTCCAGCCAGTTGATCCATGAGTTTCGGTGTTTGGCCCCACGTACGGATCAAACGGAGAATCCCACGAGTTGCCGCTATCCACGAGAGTTTTGCTGAGCTGCCCACATTGACTTCGCCAATAGCTAGGCTTCGTTTCCACACTGGGATAATCCGGGAAGAAAATGGAAGAAGCTGAAGGAGTCGAAGCCAATTGTCGAGTCGATAATAGAGTCGCCCTTGGTGGGTAGCCACCATGGAATCCACCACATCCCCCACATCCTGTGATAAACCCATGCGATCAACGAGACGGCCAAACACCAGCGAGTAAACCAGCTCAGCGAAGGAGCAGGTCATCGGGGAACACACGCCGGGGTAGTTCTCCGCAATATTTGAATTGTCGAGGATACGTATGGTCATCTGGCACTTCCCACAGATTCACCCACGCGGATACGGGTCTCGATCCCCGCTTCGGAATCCGCGATGATATCGGAGTCGATGTTGGCGTTGACGAGCAGTACGATCGTGGACGCTCCCAGCCCAAAATGGCCTTGTTCTTGGCCACGGAACGCAAGCTCAACAGGTTCCATGTGGATTCTTCCCACCAGCAAGGCACCAACAGTGACCTGGATAACCTCACCAAAGTGTTGTGTTGCCAGCCGTGTGACCACGCGATGGTTCTCAGCAAAAACGCCGCGACCATCCGACTGTGGCCCGACAGTATGGAGTTTCCCAGGGATCTCGTACTGGTCGAGAATCTCGCAATCATCAATGAAATGGAAGCGATGATAGTCATCAATGCTGAGCCTGAAAATGACCGCCCAGGTGAACCCATCGGTTGGGAGTTCGCGACCCAACAATGTCTCCAGGGTGTAATCGAAACCTTTGATCGTGAGAGTCTGACCGATAGGAGAAACAGAGACCTTCGAATCAGCGGGAGCAACCAGGCGACGCGGGTCTAGATCAAAGTGGCGAGCATCCTCAGCTAGTCTCCTGCCAAAAAAGTCAGCGAAACTTTCGTAGTCCGTCGACTCGAAGTCTTTGGTCTTAACTGAGTGCTGTGAAATGAACCCCGGAATCCTGCTCGCAGAAGACTTCCAGGTCATCGGCCAACCCAAGAATCGGGAGAACCACCTTTGAGTCACCAACACATTGGCGACCAGGCGCCCCAGCCCTGTGGTGTAGAGCCAGACCAAGGCGGAACCACCAACATGGTGGTCTTCACTGACTTCCCCAGTAGCCCTATCGCGAACCACCTGGGCAGAAGTGGTCACCGCAGCCCCACCCAGATGACTCCAGCGAGCATCACAACCGCGAGAACCGCGAAACCAATCAGTGATTTCTTTGTTGGTTTGGGAACCTTGACATCAACAACGAAACCAATAGTGAGTGCCACCATACCGCCCAACCAGAGCCAATCAGTTGGCCCCCCAGCAACAGCTGAGGTCAACCACAGAACCGACAGTACGAGTGCAGCCATCGTGACAGGGATTCCCCGATAGTGGGAGATGGGAGTGTCGGGATCGGCGTAGGCATTAAAGAAAGCCAATCTCGTCACACCCGCTAGTGCGTAGAGCGAAGCAACCACAACCTGGGCCACGATGGGCAGATCGAAATAAGCCAAGACAACAATGGGGAGCGCGAGAAAACTCAGCACATCAGCCAAGGAATCCAACTGCACACCGATAGCACGGGCGTGGTCACTGCGGTGAAAAAGCCGGGCAAAAGACCCATCAAACATGTCGCAGGTTCCTGCCACAATCAGACAAAGGATGGGCACTACTAAGGGTTCCCCCTTCATGCACAGAACAATACCCACCACAGCGGAAACAATCCCCAGGTAGGTGACGAGATTAGCCCGCGAGAATCCTTGAATTACTGGCACTGTATCGTTCATTGTTGTATCGTTCCTTGTTCCCCATCAATGGTGATGATCTGTCCATCGCGTACGGCATCAAGAACCCCGGTTGCGTGGACAACACAGGCAATACCATACTCGCGAGAGACAATTGCTGCATGACAAAGCAGTCCACCGTACTCGGTGACGACAGCTGCAATAGATGAAAAACACGGTGTCCAACCGGTGTCGGTGAAGCGGGTGACAAGAATGTCACCGGGTCGGATTCGACCTAGTTCGCTGAGGTCACTGACCACGCAGGCGCGCGCAGTGACCCGCCCTGAGCTACATCCCAAACCAGTGATCACCCCATCTGTACGTGGTGGGGTGGGTCCGAGTGTTGAGCCGATTTCGTTGTCGGACAGATAGTTTCGATAGGCAGAAAAATAGCGAGAATTTCGATCCACCTCGTGGCGTACTTGGTCTGCGTCAATTGTTCCATCATGGAAGGCCCATAGTGTTTCCACCCTCAGGTGGAAGATATCCTCCA
The DNA here is from genome assembly GCA_009782785.1 of Propionibacteriaceae bacterium. GTDB lineage: Bacteria > Actinomycetota > Actinomycetes > Propionibacteriales > Propionibacteriaceae > WQYJ01. The sequence goes on from WRIJ01000002.1 coordinate 151,743, forward strand.
CGCGGTCAAGGATTCCTCGGGCAACATAGAGTCGCCCCAACGCTAGGGTGTATCGGCGGATCACATCATAGAACCGTGTCGACAGGTCCCGGAATTCTTCACGCCACCACAACAAGGTACGCATTCTCTCGACTCGTTTGCGGAAAGAACGACCCTTCCTCGCAGAAGAAGCGGCTTCGATATCTGAGAGTCGGTGAAGGTATGCTTCGTGTTGGCGAGCAACCGCATGTCTGGGATCGTGGTCGTCACCCAGTTCACTGAGTTCGCTGAGTTGGCGGCGTACTGGTTCTGGATCCTCCCAATAGTTCGGATATCCCACATCCAACTCGCGATCTGAATGATATCCGTAGGCTGTGAGGTGTTGTTGGAGGGCGTCCTCATCGACGCGGCCGTGGAGTCGATGGTGGCGCGACAACTCCCACAGACTCACCACGGGACGCAGGTGGGAAATATCCTCCAACCCACCAATGAGTTCCAGATAACCACTGAGGTCGGTGTGTTTCCAGACAGCATCCCTGAACAAGGATTGGTGAACAGTGTTCAAAAATATCTGCAGAAAGTAGGTGGATTCTACGAAAAGATAGTCGTCTCGGGTCAAGTCTTGGAAGGCTTGCGGTAAGCCCTCACCCGATTCGGTGAGCTCGTCGAGTGTGGCGAGCCGATCGGCTATCAGTTCTTTGATTTGCTGAGCGAGTTGGTGTGCGTCACGTTCGCGCTCCTTGAGCATCCGTGACTGAATGATCGCTGTGGGTAGGAGTTTGATGAGGGTACGTGGGGTGAGTTTCGTGGTACGCCCGTCACCGTCATAAGGGACCGCCACACCGTACTCTTCATCAAAATCACGCTCCACATATCCGGGGACACCCGACATGATTTCTTTGACCATCGACAGGTTCCAGTACGGTCGAGAGTAGAACATTCCCCCTAGTGGGCGTAGGTTTTTGCGAGTGACAAGCTTGGAGTCAACAACAAAGTTGCCAAGTGCGTGCTCCCAAATGTATTGATACAGGCTCCACATGTATCGCTGGCATGGACCCGCTGAGACTCCCCCATCTTTGAAGTCAGCGGTCGACCACATGTCGGTGAGCCCTGCATGCATGATGCTGGTGACCGGGCGTACCTGTAACACCCACAGTTGGCCTTCTTCGTAGGCAAACTCAAGGTCAATAGGATATCCATAATGTTGTTGGATGTGCGCCGCCACCTCGACAAGCTCATCGAAGAAACCCTCGGGTAGATCACCTATGCCCTTGTCTAGCCACCTCCGATCCAACCAGTCAAACACGATGGTGGCGGGCGTGACCTGGCCCGAGACGAGAGCATCCCCGAGACCGGGAACATATTCGATCACCAACTGGGTGTCTGCGCCGGTGAGCGGATTGACCGTGAAAGCAACACCTGCATAGTCAGCCTTCACCATGGTTTGGATGATGACCGCCATATCTGTGTTGTCTAGGCCATAACGCGAGAGGTACGCTCTAGCGGTCGGTGAGGTCGCTGAGGACAGACACTGCTCGATGGCAGAAGCAAGTCCATCCTTGGGTACGTTCAGGATCGTGTCGTACTGGCCAGCAAAAGACGCTGCACCCAAGTCTTCGTGAACCGCCGAGGACCGTACCGCGTAGGAACCCTCCGGTAACCTGTCCAGTGAAACCATCAGGTCTGGTGGGATATTGCCCGGCGAAGCAACACCGACAGGAATCACCCATCCTGCTGGTACGGTGAACCCGGCATTCATAAGAACCCCCAGATGGTGGGCTTTCCCGCCGACTTTCTCGCGGGATTCTTGGGCGTCTAAGGCGATGAGGGGAGACGTCATAAGGGGTTCTTTCTCAAACCGACGCCATAGAGCAACAGATTGAACACCACATGGGTGAGCCCACCAGCAATGATGTAAACCAGGGCGAAAATCAGTGTTAGTGGGGCAAAGAAACTCACCAGGATCACCATGCCGATGATGGAGTCAATCTGGTCAACAATGATGAAAACCAGGTTCCATGGTGGTCGGGCTGGTTGGCCTGGGGTCACATCCAAGCGGCGTTTCGCAAACGAGTTGGGCAGTTCGAACAGAGCGTACGCAAGACCGATGAGGGCCCCGACCACAAGATTGAAACCCACCGTGTTGGCGTGGCGGGTGTAGAAAAGATTGAATTGTCCAAGACTGGGGAAACTGGCGCAGAGGGCTCCCCATCCGAGGCAGGCGAGCATCCCGAGGCCCACCATTCCCACCACACCCTTCCAGGTTTTGTTGTCACCGAAAATACGTTTCGATTTCCATGTTTTGTTGTGATCGAGGGGGTGGTTGAGTGATGGCGCTAGGCGGGTGGAACACCACACCATATTGAGGACACTTGCGATGAGCCCCGGCATGAGGGTGACATACATCTGCGCAAGCCACGTCATGAAACCCCGATCCCAGCGAGTCGGGCGATGAGGAACACCACCATGAGGCCTTGGGCGCCATAGATATATAGCGAGACAGGGGTGACCAATGCGAAACGTTTCGGGTTGTTGAGGAAAAGGATGCCGACCAGCACGAGAACACCATAGATTCCCATGATGGCGATCGGGGTCCACCAGTAGAGCTGGAAGCCGAGAATGGAGGCCATGACCGCATCGAGGAACATGGCAACAAGGATCACGATCACAGGGGTGCGTACACCGAAGAGTTTCGAGTAGGTGACATAGTCGGTTTCGTCCTGCGGGGCACGTACCTTGCGGGCGATCTCCCACACCAATCCTGGGAAATAAAGGGTGAACAGGATGAGGATGTTTTGCCAGGTGAGCAGTGGAATCCCGTAGCGACTACAGGCGTACGAAATGACGTACATGTTGAGGACGAGCTGTACAGGATTGTGGGTGATCAAGGCCAGTGGCAGTGAACGCTGGATGCGATATTTTTGGAAGAACCAAAACGACATCGCGAACCCGTAGGCGACGAGTAGGGCGAAGAAAACATGGTTGCCAACGAAGATAATGTTCGCGATGACCGTGATCGAATCAAGGATGATGAGCAACACTGCGAGGTCCTTCTTGTGGACTCGACCGGAGGGCAGAGCCCTGTCGGGAAACAAGGTGAGATCTGTGTCGTAGTCTTTGAAGTCATCGGCGATGCGCAGGGTCAACAGGAAAGCCATGATCGTGAAACCGGCAACTACGTCACCGATCGTGATCGGCAACCACCCGTACCCCTGAGTTAACCCGACGAGAAAAAAGATCTCAAAGAACAGAAGATAACCCAGCGCAGTCCTGGGCAGGATCGGAAACATTTCTTTGAGGTACTTATGGAGCCGGACCACCATTCGATTCGATGATGTCACAGGCTGATCAACGCCCACAGCCTTCTCCCTCGGTAGTCCCTCATGATTCCTTCGAACAATAATACTTGAACACAAGACTCCCCTGCACAAGACCGCCTTTTCTTACCTAGTATCGAAGAGTATGATGTAACTACGGAGGTAAGACATGGCAACAACTCTACTGTCATCGCGTGGGCAAATCGTCATCCCCGTTGATGTTCGTACTGCCCTCGGTTGGAAAGCCGGCGACAAGGTCACTGTGGAAGTTTCACAGGACAACACCGAAGTTCACCTGCGCAAGAAAGAAACCCTTGATGCCATGGCCGAGCGCCTTTCCCGCTATGTGTTATCTGGAACACCGCCGCTGATGGATGTCCATGATTTCTATGAACACCGTGAGGCAAGAGGATGACGGCTTCCCTCGATACCAACGTACTGTTGCGGTTTGCACTCGGGGATGTGCCAGAGCAGTTCACGAAGGCTTACGATCTCCTCAACCAACCTGGGGCCTCCTTTGTCGTTGTGGATGTTGCCTGGGTGGAAATGGCCTTCGCCTTGGAGAGGCACTATCACCTGGCTCGTGTTGCTATCGTCGATATCATCACTTCTCTGATGAGTATTGATGTTGTGACAACCCACGAAAAACTCATCACCGATACATGCACGATTTACCTGAATCATCCAAAACTCAGTTTTACCGACTGCTATTTAGGATCTGCAGCAGAGGGTGCTGGGGCAACTCCCCTCTTCACTTTCGATGAGAAACTAGCCCACCAGCACGATGGAGCAGAACTAGTTCCCTAGAGCCTTTCTCAGCATAGAAGTGAAACCTGCTGGGTTGTCGTAGACCATGTTGTGGCCAGCATGGTCGATGGTGAGTACGCGAATCCCGTGGTGTGGGAGTTCTTCGGCATCCGGGTCGGGGAGATTCTGGTCACCGAAAACATAGAATCGTGGGCAGGTGAGCCCATAGAGTATCTCCCGCCAGGAGGGTGTGACGCCTCCCTGCGCAGCCTAACCCCGTCACCCTGCGCGAAGTCGCAGGGTCCAGACTACCCAGTTACCCCACTGTTGATTCTGAGAATCCGAAAATTCAGCACTTCCGCTCAATGTAGAACGCTGTCAGACATTTGTGATATGATGTCCTCATGACTCAGACAATCACTATTCGGGAAGTCAATCAGCACACTTCCGCAGTGATGGACCGAGCTGCCAATGGTGAAGAACTCATCGTCACCAAGAACGGCCAGCCACACGCGAGGATTAGTCCGTACAAGCCAAGAAACACCTATGAACAGATGGTCGCCGATGGGCGTATCATCCCAGCTAAAACACGCAGTTATCGACCAATTCATACCATACGCTGGACGCCAGAGGTTGAGGCTGCTCTTGCCGAGGATAGAGCCGACCGTGACTGGATGAGCGAATGATCTATGTCGAGACCTCCGCGTTCCTGAGCGGGATCCTGGTGGACTCGATCGATCACTATTCTATGGCCGTCCTGCTCGGTGACCCTGATCAAGTGCTCGTTAGTTCCCAGTTGCTGTGGCTTGAAGCCGACCGTACTGCTATCCGTCTCGCTGCTGAACATCCGGGTTTCCACTATCTTCCGCAAGAAGTTGAAGCAGCGCTTTCTGGGATTCATCAGATTCGCCTTGATACGTCTCTTATCAACGCTGCCAGAAAGATACCCGATGTCATCAAATCTCTGGATGCGATCCATGTCGCAACGGCCGACATGCTCTCAGACATGATCGAGTACGTCGTCACCTACGACAAGACCATGACTAAAACACTGAGACTCCATGGGCTTGCTGCAGGACCAGCATCACAGTTCAATGAATCCCCCGACACCATGGGTGGCCGACTTCCCTAGCTTACGTTTTCTTGCTTCTCAGTGCTTTCAGCATTCGAAACCATGCTCATCATCAATTCGCTTGCACGTGGATCGAGTCTGCCGGGGAAAACTATGCCTCCTGTCCGATCACTCAAGGTGTACTCGTGCGCTTCGCTGTTCGGGAGGGAGCCTCAGCTGGTGATGCTGCCAAACTCATCAGTGGGTTGGCATCCGAATGGATAGGGCTCTGAAAGAGCAGGCTGACGCAACCTTTGCCACCATGGGCATGAATTTGTCGACAGCGTTCAACATTTTTGTCCGCCAGACTTTGCGGCAGGGGAAGATCCCGTTCGATATTGTTTCCGATCCGTTTTTCAGTGAGGAAAATCTGGTGGCTCTTCGGGCTTCGATCGCTGACCAGCCCAATGATGTCGATGAAAACGGGTAGTTCTCCACATTCCTCGATGCCCATGCGTTGGGCGCCCGAATCACTTTCTAGGCGATAACAGAAAGTAACAGTGAAAACGAGAATGTATTCATCCTTCGTGATAGCTGTTCCACTTCGAGGGCTCGCCCCGCAATTGTAGTCAGAGGTGTTACCCTTGTACTCCACCGTTATGGACTGATCCTTGGGAACAGCGGAAGGCAGCAGACATTTTCCAAGCTACGGCAGAAAAGGGTTTCCCAGAATTACCCGTTCTTTCGGCAACACAGGACCGGGGAATGATTTTGCGGGATGAGACAGGGATTAACATTGCGCACGATAAGAAAAATGAAGCTACCTACAAGAGAGTTCAACCAGGGCAGTTCGTAATCCATCTTCGCTCTTTTCAGGGTGGCTTCGCCCATTCAGCAGTTGAGGGAATTACATCACCGGCGTATACAGTACTTAGTTTCATCGAGCAGGACCGTGATCACGATTGGTTCTGGAAACTCACTTTTAGTTCTCCAAACTTCATCACTAGGCTCGAAACCGTAACATATGGAATTCGCGATGGACGTAGCATCAGCTACGAAGATTTCACACAAATGCGATTTACCTCTCCAAACCATGGAGAGCAGAAACGCATGGGAGAGTATTTCAAGTCTCTTGACCACCTCATCACCCTTCATCAGCGTGAGCTTGTTCGGCTGAAAAATATTAAGAAATCCTTGCTTGACGGCATGTTTGTATAGAAAGTAATTGACATGATTTTTACAAAGGAATCGGATTTTGAAGAAGCTCTCATTAGAGCGCTTCAGACTAAGGGTTGGGAAAAGGAGGTTATCAAGCACCCAACTGAACAAGACCTGTTAGACAACTGGGCCACCATTCTCTTCGATAATAATCGAGAGCGGGATCGACTCAATGGGTTCCCACTGACCCAGACGGAAATGCAGCAAATCATCGAACAGATCACGACTCTGCGTACTCCACTGAAGCTCAACGGTTTCATCAACGGTAAAACAGTATCAATTAAGCGGGATAATCCAGATGATGTGGAGCATTTTGGTAAGGAAGTGGCTCTCAAGATCTATGACCGCCATGAAATTGCTGCAGGACAGAGTCGATACCAGATCGTTCAGCAACCCCAGTTCCCCACAGCTGGCATACAGCGCGACCGCCGTGGCGATCTGATGCTCATGATCAATGGTATGCCTGTGATCCATCTGGAATTAAAAAAGAGTGGAGTAAGTGTTAAGCAAGCTGCGAATCAAATCGAAAAATATTCTCAGGCAGGTATCTTTACGGGTTTGTTCGCTCTCGTCCAGATTTTTGTTGCCATGGAACCCGAGGAGACTCTCTATTTCGCAAACCCAGGACCAGACGGCAATTTCAACACTGATTTCTATTTCCACTGGGCCAATTTCGATAATGTTCCGATCAACAATTGGAATAGCATCGCCACTTCGCTTTTGTCTATCCCTATGGCTCATCAGCTCATTGGTTTTTACACTGTTCCCGATGATGCCGATGGGGTTCTCAAGGTGATGAGAAGCTACCAGTACTATGCAGCACACGCCATCTCTGATCGGGTAGCAAAACACGTTTGGGATGGGCGTCAACAACTCGGTGGGTATGTATGGCACACCACTGGTTCGGGTAAAACCATGACCAGTTTCAAGTCCGCGCAACTAATTGCAAATTCCAAAGATGCTGACAAGGTCGTTTTCCTGGTTGACCGAATTGAGCTTGGCACCCAGTCGCTCAAGGAATACCGCGGGTTTGCAGAAGACAATGATGAGATTCAAGCCACAGAAAACACCCATGTTTTACTGAACAAATTGACTAGCTCAACACCTGCGGACACGCTCATCGTCACGTCTATACAAAAAATGAGCAATATCAGGCAGGAGGTCGGAGTAAACGAAGCCGATATTCTCAGAATTCAGAAAAAACGTGTGGTTTTCATTGTTGATGAGGCGCATCGCTCAACCTTTGGAGAAATGCTGAACGAAGTGAAAGGTGCTTTCCCAGATGCATATTTCTTTGGGTTTACTGGCACACCGATACATGAAGAAAACAAGATAAAAGGAAGCACAACAGCAACTGTGTTTGGCGATGAACTCCACAGATATAGCATCGCCGATGGTATCCGAGACAAGAACGTGCTTGGCTTCGATCCATACAAAGTCCTAACCTATAAAGATAGAGATATCCGCTGTGCGGTGGGAATGCAGGAAGTGAAAGCGACATCGGAAGAGGAGGCGATTCGGGATCCTGATAAACGAGACAGGTTCTACTATTTCATGAATACAGCTCCTATGGTTCGTGACCGCAACCAGCAAGGTAAATACACCAAGGGCGTTGAAGACTATCTGCCAAGGAGTCAGTACAGGAGTCATCTTCATCAGGAGCAAGTAGTGGAGGACATTCTCACCAATTGGATGACACGGTCGCGTGGGGGAAAGTTCCATGCCCTATTTGCCACAAGTAGCATCCGTGAAGCCATTGAATACTATCGTCTCCTCAAAGAAGAGGAGCCAACCCTCAAAGCCACCGCCCTATTTGATTCCAGTGATGAAGATGCGGAAGACTTCAACCCTGATCGCCGCGAAAATGCTCAATTTAAGACAGACGGGCTTATTGAGATTATTGAAGACTATAACCAGCTCTTTGGTCAGAGTTTTCAGGTCAGTTCCCACGCCCAGTTTAAGAAGGATGTTGCCTCACGTCTCGCTCATAAAGATCAATACAAGTGGATAGACTCCGAGCCAGAGAAACAATTGGAACTCCTGATTGTGGTCGATCAGATGCTCACTGGTTTTGATTCAAAATGGATCAACACCCTGTATATAGACAAGGTGCTGCAAAACCAGAACATCATCCAAGCCTTTTCGCGCACCAATCGCATTTTCGGTCACGAGAAACCTTTTGGGACCGTTCGCTACTATCGTAAACCTCACACGATGGAACGTTACGTTGAAGAAGCAGTGAAGTTGTATTCTGGTGATAAACCATATGGGATATATGTAAACAGACTTGAAGACAACCTAGTTGAAATCAATTCGATATTTAGTGACATCCAACAGGTTTTCAAAGACGCGGGTATTCCAGACTTAACCAGCATCCCTGATAACGAAGCAGCGTGTGGAAGATTTGCTTCATTATTTAGGAAACTGGGAGAGACCATTGAGGCCGCGAAGGTTCAAGGGTTCACCTGGAAACAGAAGGTTTACGACATCACTCAGGAGGGTGCTTCTGAAACAACAACGGTTGAGGTTGAGATCGATGAGAATACCTATCTCGTGCTCGCCTTGCGCTATAAAGAACTCTTTAGCCCCGATTCAGGAAACACAGGTGGGGGTAGTGAGGACCCACCTTACGATATTGAGGGTTATCTCACGGAAATTGATACGGGGAAAATTGACTCGCGGTATATGGACGCCAATTTCGACAAGTACTATAAGCTACTGAACCTTAACCCTCCTTCTGATCAGGAGTCGATTAATGTAGCTCAGGCTGCTTTGCTTCGTTCCTTTGCCACGCTTTCTCAAGAGCAACAAAAATATGCAGGCATCTTTCTCAGAGACATCGAAAGAGGAGATATCACAGTGGAGCGGGGGATGGGTTTCAGCGACTATATATCCCAATACCAAGCAAAAACTGAATCGGGCAGAATCCACGACTTGGCGGTAGCGCTGGGGTGTAGCGAGGATCTCTTGCGTAATATGATCGGGCAACAGGTAACTGACACCGATCTCAATAGCCACGGGCGTTTCGATGAGCTTAAGGCCTCCGTTGATCGCGAGAAAGCCAAGGAGTACTTCGACACAAGGGAAGGGAAATCACTGTCACTTCTTGAGGTAAACATTCAGACCGGAAAATTGCTCCGCGAGTTCGTGCTTGCTGGTGGCTTCGACATCAGCGAGGGTTCCAGCAGCGACCAATAGGTCCCTGACTATCGATTTTACTCAGGTAGTCCAGGCTAATGCTTGGGAACAGCGGAAGGCAGCAGACATTTTCCAAGCTACGGCAGAAAAGGGTTTCCCAGAATTACCCGTTCTTTCGGCAACACAGGACCGGGGAATGATTTTGCGGGATGAGACAGGGATTAACATTGCGCACGATAAGAAAAATGAAGCTACCTACAAGAGAGTTCAACCAGGGCAGTTCGTAATCCATCTTCGCTCTTTTCAGGGTGGCTTCGCCCATTCAGCAGTTGAGGGAATTACATCACCGGCGTATACAGTACTTAGTTTCATCGAGCAGGACCGTGATCACGATTGGTTCTGGAAACTCACTTTTAGTTCTCCAAACTTCATCACTAGGCTCGAAACCGTAACATATGGAATTCGCGATGGACGTAGCATCAGCTACGAAGATTTCACACAAATGCGATTTACCTCTCCAAACCATGGAGAGCAGAAACGCATGGGAGAGTATTTCAAGTCTCTTGACCACCTCATCACCCTTCATCAGCGTGAGTCTCCTGGTTTTGGGTCAGCTGAGACTCGATAGTGACCTCATCACGAGGTCAATGTCTTGGTTCTCAAGCTCTTGGATGATATGGACATAGGTTTTCTGGGTGGTGGTCATACTTGAATGCCCGAGCCTCCGTGCGACACTGGCTATAGAAACTCCAGCAAAGAGAAGCAACGAAGCATGAGTATGGCGCAACCCATGAATGGTGATAGTCGGGATCTCTGCGCGAACACAATGCCGACGGAGAATGTCATTGACAGTCGAGTTGAAGACAGGGCCGTTAATGAAGAGTGGCTGATCGTCTGGCAGACATTTCACCAACTCGGAGAATTGAATGACTGTTTGCCAGTCAATCTGAATTTTCCTCACCGATGACCGATTCTTCGTGGGCAGGAAACCACCGGAACCTTTGTAGTCCCAGGTTTTACTAATTGACAGCGATTGATGGGAAAAGTCGAAATCTAGTGGTGTCAGAGCGAGAGCCTCAGAGAACCTCATTCCTGTCTTAGCAACAAGAAGGATAAACCAATCCCAACTAACTACTGGTGTTAGCACCATGCCTGAGAGCAGAGTGTGGAGCTCAAACTGGTTGAGGAACTTGGGTTTCTTAGGCCGTGGAGTCATGCCCTTAATAATGGCTTTGCGGGTAGGGTCTCGGTCTACCAGCCCCTCATCCACGGCATCCAAAATGGCGCCTTTTAGCTGATGGTGGAAATCCATCGTTGTCTGTCTTTCATGACATTCTGCATATGCATTCAGCAACTGTTGGTAAGCAGTCCGAGACATGTCACAAACTTTCAGATGCGGAACGAGTTTCTCAATCCATGCTTGTGTCATACGGTATTTCTGAAGAGTGACATTTCTGATTGCTCCTTCCTTATAAACTCGAATCCATCGGCCATAGTAATCACTGAATAGCTCTGATTCTTTGGGGTGGTGAAACATGGTGTTCCTCCTATTCATGGTTGGAGGAGACTCACGCTGATGAAGGGTGATGAGGTGATCAAGGTGAGCGATAGCCGAGGCGACAGTCACTTGCTCAGCAAATAATGGAAACTGAAAAGAGATTTGCGACACTTGTTGAAAGTTCAGGCCCTCGCGTGCCCCACCTGCCTGACTGGAATCAATCAGTTTCTGCCCTCGACTGGAAGCGAGGTTCTGCTGAATGAAATCTGCAGAGTATCCTTCAACTGGCCTCACAATGCAGACATGCTGATTCACATTTGCGGCGCATAACTGCTTGTAGACGGCACTTCTACCGATAGATGCGCCGGTGATGTTCAAGAGAACATCGTTTTTGAGTACCCGAGAGTTCTTCATCTCATCGTCTGTATCTGAATCAATGAAAACAACATCCCCCAAGTCCACTCGGTCCGAGTTGACATTCTGAGAGCGAATCAGCGGCACACCACTGGTTTTATATGCACTTTCGCCGCCACGCGGTGTCTTGCCACTTCCGATTTTCGACGTAACATCCCCGAGCTTCCGCTGTTCCCAAGGGTCAGTCAGTGTTGGTGGAGTGCAAGGGCTACACCGCTGTTCGGGATTTCGGGGCGAGCCTTCGAAGCGAATCAGTCATCACGAAGGATGAACACATCACCGCGTTTCATCTAATAGCTTCCTCGATAATTGGGAAACAAACTCAGTGGCATCATCCTCAGTCTCGAAAGGTTCAACAGAAGGTAAACGTACGTCAAAAGGGAACCCGTGATGCTGATTGAAGGCAGCGACGAAAACTCGCATCGCATCCGCAGGAGTCGTCCCCAGACGCTTAGTGGTCTCACGAAAGAGGCGATCCTGTGCTTCATCAACTCGGGTGGCTAATTGAACTGAACTCATGGCTCTATTCTAGCAGTAGCTAACAATCAGTGGCAATGAGTGGCAGACTTTCTGGTGAAACAACATAAGCGACGCTCATGGACTCTGCGAACCTGTGTGTGGCCAGCGGTGTGCATAGGAGCAGCGTCCGCCCGCTGTACGAAAAGGAGCGGGAGCAACAGTGGTGGTGGAACACAAAAGATACCTCCCCCCATGTTCCGTCGACGTCTTGATGAAACGCATTTACTGGAATACAATTGTGTCAACTGTAACAGATGTGACAAATAGAAGAAGGTCCGATGACTGCAACACTTGAACGTGACGCACTGGCAGTGCAAGACGCGCTATCACAACAAGGAGAGCAAATCCTGATCTCGGTTGCGCGGGAAACTGCTGAAAAGATAGCAGCATGGATGGGCGCTGAAGCTCAAGGTCAATCAATCGTGACCACAAAAGGACTACGGGAAGTGAGTCCCAGTGAGGCAGCATCCATGATGGGAATATCGAGAGTGCAACTTCACAAGCTACTTGACAAGGGTATTATCCCGTTTCGAAAAGTAGGGTCACACCATCGAATTCGTGTTGAAGCCATAGAAAGGTGGCTGGAAATCGAGGACGCACGACAAGAAAAAGCAATGGCTGAACTGATGGCTCTTCAAAATGAATTAGGGCTGACCGAGTGAGACCGCCGAACCCACTTGCGAACCATGTACGGCTAATATGCCTTGCTGATGCCAACGTGCTCTATTCGCGAGTTTTGAGGGACTACCTACTCTATGCAATGAGAGCAAAGCTGATCGTCGTCGTATGGAGTCAAGAAATACTTTGTGAAGTAACGCAACACCTCAAGAGAAACAGGGCGAGTTTTACTGAAGAATCAGCTCGGCTACTGGTCAATGCAATGAATGGGGCCTACCCACATTCACAGTACGAGGCACGTGAATCAGATATTTCAGTATTGCGAAGTCTGAGGTTACCTGATGAGAAAGATCGCCATGTCATCGCAGCTGCATTATCAGCAGGCGCCCACTGTATCTGCACACATAACGTCAAGGATTTCCCACCAGAGGTACTAGCCAAGCTAGGGCTTGTCGTCATGACCCCTGATGATCTTCTTTGCTCACTTATACGTGATTGTGCCGAGTCAATGAAATGGGTGCACCATATGGCGGTTAGTACCCTCGCTGGAGCTACTGACCAATCAACAATCACCAGTTTGGAAAAAGCAGGTGCACCAGGAGTTGCTGAGTTGGTGGAGAGGACGATTGCTTAGTGCACCTTGCTCCACTTGTCCTATGCACCTACCCTTAAAAAATGAGCACTGTGCGTACCGTACCCCAAGAAAAACCAGCACTTCCCACTCCGGCCAGGTGGGCACTCTTCTGGGCGCTGTTTATCGGGTTGGGTGCGCTGCTCGGTGCGGGAATGATGTGGATCGTGCCCGATGCGATGGGGATGACACCACTTCTAGCATCCATTCAAGACAACCTGCCCGTCATCGGGAGTGCCTTCACGAGTTTCCTGTGGCCGGGGATCTGCCTGCTGACGATCATCGGTCTGCCCAACCTCCTCGGAGCCGTACTGATCTTAAGAAGGAGAAAGTACGCGCCGATGTGGGCGATTATCTGCGGGGTGATCCTGCTCGGGTGGATTGCCCTGCAGCTGCTGGTTGTGTTCGGCTGGAACCCCGTGTCGGGGGTGTACCTTGTGTTCGCTGTGACACAAGTGGTGACGGGGATTCTTTGGGTGCGCGCTTGAGTGGTCTTTGGCCGTACGCGAATTCGCGCGCTGAATGGGATCCGAGTGTTTGCTCAATGGATCCTGCCACGCTTCGCGCGCAGGATGACGCGGGCGCCAAATGGCCACCCTGCCGAGCCTGGCATGAAAAAATGTCAGACTCTCCTGCCAGACTGGTGGGCAAGGAGGAAACATGACCACCACAAGACCACTCGGCGCCACCAGGATTCTGCGCTGTGGGCTTCATCCATGCGCAGATCGATCCCGGGGAAATCTGCCGTGGTATTCTTGTGGCATGATCGGAACCATAGATAAGGCAGGGCGAGTGGTTGTGCCCAAGGAGATACGCCAGAAGCTTGGCTTCGTACCTGGTGGTGTTGAATTCGCTGTTCAAGGAAATCAAGCCGTCATCAAGCAAGCAGGTGCAGGGTTGCGTGAACAAGACGGCCACCTTCTTCTCCCATTAGGAGGGCCTCAAATGTCCGTTGATGAGTTGAGAGAGTTGCGCCTTGTCGACCAAAAGTGAACTACTTCTCTTTGACACGAGCGCTGCGCTGGCCTTTGTCGATAGTGAGAACCCGGCACATGAACAGTCCTGGGAACTAGCCGTGAAACGACCGCGCGGTCTGGCTGGCCATGCCATGTTCGAGTTCTTCTCGGTTCTCACCAGACTCCCGATGCCGAAAAGGTTGGATAGCGCAGATGCGACCCGCCTGATCCACCAGGAGTTCGGTGAATCGCGGTTCCTTCCCTCAGATTCCATGGGCAGTCTTCTCGATGAGTTCACCCGGTTGGGTATCACTGGGGGAATGGTGTACGACGGATTGGTCGCAGCAGCTGCCCGCCACCATGGTCTAGAACTTGTCACCTGTGACCATCGGGCTGAGAGCATCTACCAATCACTCGGAATTCAATATCTTCTTCTTCCTGTGTGATGTTGCTCAGAGGCAATCCGCCCGACGACAAATGAACTCCACCGGTGCAAGGTCTGAAAAATGTCAGACCCTCCTGCCATGATGGAAGACAAGGAGGAAAACATGAGCAACAAAAGACCACTAGGCTCCCTCAGGATTCTGCAACGTACTCATTAACGCAGTCAAGAAAGACTCGCCACACTATAGGGATGCCCATGGCTGGTTGACCAAAACCCTGTCCAAGCAAGAACCAGTGGGGTTTGCCTGGCTAGCACTCGTTGCTTTTGTCCGAATCACCACAAATCCCAAAATCTCGACGCCACCGCTATCGTGGGTGGCAGCCCTTGATCTGGTAGATGCCTGGCTTGATGCTCCATCAGCGCGCATCCTCAACCCTGGCTCTCGCCACTCAGAATACTTCCGCGAAGCGCTGCTCTCTGCGAAAGGTTCACCCAATCTCACCAATGGCGCTCACCTGGCAGCTATCGCACGCGAACACAAAGCAACAGTGGTCACCTTCGATTCAGATTTCGGGAAGTTTCCCGGGATTAGGTGGGAGCACCCGAAGGGTTGATAGACGGTACGAGGTTCCCTGAACCGCAGAACCATGCTATCGTCATATCTGTGATCACCAACATGGATGCGGAAGGTCGCGTGGCGATCCCCAAAGAGATACGTGACAGACTTAGTCTGATACCAGGCGACGTGCAATTAACCGTACAAGGAGATCATCTTGTGATCGAAAAAACTGGGCATGGTCTTGGTGCGGTCAAGCTGGGGTTTATTCGCGACTTGAACGCTACCGTCATGAGCAAAGAAGAGGTGAAAAGGCTCAGACGCGGCGAGCGAAGATCCTAGGTGCTCACTGCTCGGAAACAGTATCGGGAGCAGGAGGCGCAATAGGTTTGCGATTGTCGGGGAACAAGGTGACATAGCGTGGAGTTGAACAGTACTCAATCAACTCAAGATTTACACTCTGATTTTCGATACCATTGACCACCAATGTGATCGTATGTATCCCCGGGTAATGCTTGCGCGTACTTATGTCAACAAACGACAATCGGCGCTCGTAGTACCTCTTGTGTCCAGCAGCAAGACTCAACTCCGCAATCTTGAACTGTTTTCGGTGCCGAATTCCATTGAATTTCACATAGTCAACTGCGTACTCAAGTCGTACCTTCGCTGTGACTTTAGCCTCCACGATAAAAGAGAACACTGCCACACCACCGAGCGGTACACGCGGTGGTTCCACACCTAGGTCCCTCACCTCCACGCAATCGACCGCCACCCATCCGAATAACCCCAAAGCCAGACGATTGCCGCGTTTCAACAAGGTCCGACAGCCATGTTTCACTATCCAATCAGTACGTTCGTCCGCGCCATGCCATTGCTGGGCAATCTCGAGGACCAACTCCGGATGCGTCTTCGAGATATCATTAAGATTGTTTCCGACACTAGTACGTACGTGCGGAGAAGGATCCGCCTTCAGTCGCTCCAGTATCGGCACAATAGGTGAAGGATCCTTCTTGAAAGCCGCGAGTGCTGGTGCCCACGGCAATTGGGGCCGACACCCTTCACTCGCCAACCGGCGTACGTGCTCATCCTCGTGGCCCGCCCAGGCAAGCATCTGGGCCATCATGCGTTCCTGAT
This sequence comes from Propionibacteriaceae bacterium, assembly GCA_009782785.1. Lineage (GTDB taxonomy): Bacteria > Actinomycetota > Actinomycetes > Propionibacteriales > Propionibacteriaceae > WQYJ01. The sequence continues at coordinate 167,904 of WRIJ01000002.1, forward strand.
CGAGAACAATGAACGGGCGTACGGCAAACTCACTCGATGCGTACGGGGTGTAGCGCTCTAAAGCACCCACGGAAACCTCCCAATACTCCTCACTCACCCCAAACAATTCAACAAAAGTAGGAAAGAAGAATCCGAAACCATCCAGCCATGTTCCATCATTCATGACCACCTGGTCGATGACCGCAATCGCCGAAGGATAATCGGCGGGAAGAAACTCGCGCAACGACTCACTGATCCGGCGACTCCGCGCTTTCAGCTCCAGATCATCCCACGGATCACTGAGCACAGCTTCGAGAAACCCCTCTGCATCAAAACTCGGATACACCCGTGCAATATCATCAGCGATCGGCGACAACGATTCACGGTTGTAGAAATTCTTCAGTGCTTCAGCCATGGGCCCTCCCTCTTTGAACAGTCACGATCCTACGCTGTGTGTCATCGGGTCGCGGTGCTGCCACACGCCACACTTCCCCAACCTTCAACACGCGGGAGGCCAGGTATCCGCTCTCATCCCACCCTCCCCAGATAAACTAACGCCGTGGTTGATAGCGCAAGGGAACTCGACCGGTACATTGCAGCCCAAGAAGGGTACTACCAGCAAGCTCTCATGGAGGTACGCCTGGGCCGCAAACATACTCATTGGATGTGGTTCGTCTTCCCACAAATTTCAGGATTGGGTCAGAGTTCGGTCGATCATCTCTACGCCATCAGAGACCTGTCAGAAGCTACAGCCTATCTCGCAGACCCGATACTGGGCCCGCGCCTTATTGACATTTCGAGGGCTGTGTTCGACAAGAATTTTGCCGATATCCGCCTCGCTTTTAAATACCCTGACGACTTGAAACTGTGCAGTTGCATGACCTTGTTTTCCCAAGTCCCCGGTGCCAACCCAGTCTTCACTTCTGTCATCGACCGGTATTACCAGGGGAAGTCGTGCGAAAAAACTCTAGCCATCCTTGCACAGTCCACGGCCTAACCCCGCTGAGTCCAGTGGGGGCGTACGGGTAGTGAACTCCCCGCGAGCAAACATACAGTAAACCCTATGGGCGTGAACCTCTCCAGCGCACCCGAGGCAACATCCGGTACGATATCCCCCATGCAATTAGGTGTTTTCGGCGCGTCTGGCCAAGTGGGTTCTGTGGTTCGGCAGATCCTGATCGAGAGAAATTACCCCACACGGTCGGTACGATTCTTCGCCACAGCGAACTCTGCCGGGAAAACCTTGAACTTTGGCGACACTCACATCACGATCGAGGATACCGCAACCGCCGACTTCTCGGGGCTCGATATTGCCCTGTTTTCAGCTGGCGCAACCATGTCGAAACAGTACGCACCCCAGGTGGTTGCCGCAGGAGCGACCGTGGTTGACAACTCGTCTGGGTGGCGTCTCAATGACGACGTACCCCTGGTCGTACCCGAAGTGAATCCTGAAGACATCAACAATGCACCTCTGGGCATCATCGCCAACCCGAACTGTCAGACTATGGCGATCATGCCTGTCCTCAAACCTCTTCACGACGCTGCCACACTCGTACGCCTGCGGGCAGTCACCTTCCAAGCGGTCTCAGGGTCAGGTGTGAAAGGGGTCAGCACACTTATCGACCAGGTGAAGGTTCTGGGTAACACCCCGGGACTCCAATTCGATGGACGCATCGACGACCACCCCGATCTTGGTCCCTATGTCGCACCGATCGCATTCAACGCAGTCCCGATTGCTGGTTCACTGGTCGACGATGGGCTGGGTGAAACCGATGAGGAAATCAAGATGCGCAACGAGTCGCGTAAGATCCTGCACCTGCCTGACTTGCTTGTTCAGGCCACGTGCGTACGAGTCCCGGTCTACACTGGGCACTCGGTGGCGGTTTATGCCGAATTCGCGGACAAGATCAGCGCTGAACAAGCTACAAAACTGCTCGCTAATGCTCCCGGTGTGGAAGTCGTGGACGTACCCACCGCGAGACTCGCTGCAGGAAAAGATCCGAGTTTTGTCGGTCGTATCCGTCCCGACCAATCGGCCCCCGAGGGCCACGGCCTGGCATTGTTTGTCGCCAATGACAACTTGCGCAAAGGTGCCGCCCTCAACGCTATCCAAATCGTCGAACTAGTGAGTAAACAATGAGCATTGCAATTCTTGGTGTGGGAATGATGGGGGAGGCCCTCCTGTCTGGAATGATCGATGCTGGGTGGAAACCTGAGGAGATCCGTGCGGTTGACACCCGCGCACCACAGCGTGAAGCTATCAAGGCCAAGTACGGCGTGTTTGTGAGCGCGGATATTGCAGAGACTGTCGAGAACGTGGACACTGTTCTTATTGCAGTCAAACCTCAGGACCTTTTCGAGGTCATCGAAGTGGCTTGTCCACATATGAAACCGAGTTGTCTGATTATTTCTGTCGTAGCAGGGGTGTCTACAGCCACGATTGAGCACCACTTGGTCATGGATCGTCCAGTCGTACGAGTGATGCCAAATACTGCGTCACTGGTCGGTCAGGGCATGTCGGCGTTGGCCCGTGGCTCAAATACGACGAAGGACCAGATCGCCCAAGCCCAGAAAATCATGGAAGCTGTTGGCAAGGTGGTGGTCGTACCAGAGAAATACCTGGATGCAGTCACAGCCATCTCAGGGTCGGGCATGGCCTACCTCATGTATGTGGCTGAATCCATGATTGACGGTGGTGTCATGTTGGGGCTTCCGCGCTCAGTGTCCACTGAGTTGGTGAAACAAACCATTTTCGGGGCTGGTTCCCTTCTCATGCACGACGACGAGCACCCGACGGTTCTTCGAGAGAACGTCACTTCTCCTGGCGGTACGACCGCAGCGGCCTTACGCGTACTTGAAGAGCGTGGGGTGAAAGCAGCCTTCATTTCAGCCATTGAAGCAGCGGCAAAACGTTCCGAGGAGATCGGCCGCGCCCAAGCCAGCTAGTCACGCGTTTGGTTCGTGCCCGCGTACACGATATGATCGTGTGTCGGTCGCTAATCGGCGACACCACAATCGTGGGAACACCCCTCAAGGAAGGTCAACAGTGGGTTCGGTCATCAAAAAGCGCCGCAAGCGCATGGCGAAGAAGAAGCACCGCAAACTGCTGAAGAAGACGCGAATTCAGCGTCGTCGAGCAGGTCGCTAATCACCAGCGACCAGGTTCGCAATGTGAGGAAGTACGATGGCAGTCGTTCATGTGATGCGCCACGGGCAAGTTGATAACCCTGAGGGTGTCCTTTACGAGCGCTTGCCTGGTTTCCATCTCACCGAATTGGGGCGTGACATGGCTGCACAGTCGGCCACCTTCTTTCATGACCTACCGATCACTCATTTGCGCTGTTCTCCACTTGAACGCACCCAAGAAACCATGAAACCCGTGGCGGCACTTTTCCCCACCCTTGAGGTGCACCTGGATGAGCGCGTCATCGAAGCGGGTAATCGTTTCGCTGGACAGGTCATGGGTGGGTCAGCGAAAGCAGCCAAGAACCCCAAGAATTGGCCTTTTGTTCTCAACCCTTTCCGTCCGAGCTGGGGTGAACCTTATGCAGCTATCGCCGAGCGTATGCTGGAAGCCATCAAAGACTCTGCAGACATTGTCGGCGATAGTGGGCAGGCTGTGATTGTCTCCCACCAACTCCCCATCTGGATGGCCCACCTCCGCGCGACAGGGCGTCGCCTCTTTCATGACCCACGCAAGCGCCAATGTTCTCTAGCTTCGATCACAAGTTTCCACGTCACGTCGGGAGAGGTCACAAAAATAGAGTACGTCGAACCGGCCCTCGACCTACTTCCAAACCCACCCATGTTCGGCTTCTAAGTCAGCCACAGCAGAAGACCGACTGGTCGATGAATCTCAAGAGCGATCTGATGCGTCAGCAGCAGAGCGCTCTTGAGATTCAGCGATCCGCTTCCAATTCCACCCATGTTTGGGTTCTAGGGCTGCCAAGAACATGCATCTGGTGGGTGATCATGCAGCGTCGGCCATCGCTACGATGACAAATGTGAATTCTGGATTCTGCGAGTCGCTTCGCTCCGCAGAATGACGTGGGGGTGGTGGACCTTGTCCGCTCCGCAGAATGACGTGGGGGTGGTGGACCTTGTCCGCTCCGCAGAATGACGTGGCGGTGGGGCCCACAGGATGATGGAGGGTGGTGTGTAATGACGTGGGTGAGTGGGCTTTTACAGTGTGCAGGATGACGTGGGAGCGGACTTGCGCACGATGAGTTGATAATCGACATCACTGAGTGCGAGACTAGAACAGATGACTGAACCAACACTACGCAGGCGAATGTCTGCTGCCGAGCGCCGAGACCAACTGATCGGTGTTGCCCTAGTGTGTTTCGCTGAGAAGGGATTCAACGGAACCTCTATCGAAGAAGTGGCAGCCAGAGCCGGAGTATCCAAACCTGTCATCTATGAACATTTCGGCGGCAAAGAAGGATTGTACGCTGTCGTTGTTGACCGGGAAGCCAATAGTCTCCTCCATAGTTTGCGAGGAGCAGTGACAGACCCAGAAGCTGGATCCCGTTCGCTGATTGAGCGTGGGTCTCTCGCACTGCTGGAGTTCATTGAAACCCATCCCGAGGGCTTCCAGATCATGATGCGCGACTCCTCAGAATTGGGTGGATCCAGTTTCGCTTCCATTCTCAATGATGTGATCGTACGCGTGGAGGGCTTGCTCATCCCCAAATTTGAGAAGATGGGTTTCGACCCTAAAGCCGTACCGCTCATTGCACAAGCGCTCACAGGGCTCGTAGCCATGACTGGCCAATGGTGGTTGGACAATCCAGAGTTTTCTAAAGAAGAGGTCGCCACCTATCTGGTGAACATGGCTTGGAATGGAATGCATCACCTGGAGTTGGATTTCAGTCTCACACCGAGATCTGCCTGAGCTTGCGCGTACGTCAGGGCCACAGCTTGCCTATCAGCGAGCCTGCTCAGAGACTCCCATCCCAACCCGGCTTCTCGACCACAAAACCTCACCAACACCGTCATTTTCATGGAAATCAGCCAACCCAAGCTCCTGTGCCCACTAGACTGATACTGCTATGGCCACCGATGAACAACTCGCACCCCCAGTGCCTACAAAAAAGAGTGTGGGTATCCAAGATAAGCCGACGGAGTTTGTACGTAACCCTTCCGATCTCGTTGGCGTCATCGGCTGTGCATGCGGAATCGTCTTGGTGTGTGCGGCAGTCATTTTCGCTCACAACACGACCTCAGGGATTTCTCAAGATGTCCGAGGTTTCGCCGTACTTCTGCAACGTCTCCTGTTTGCACCAGTAGCTGCCCTCGACACTTTGGTTATTCTTTTTCCACCCCTAGCTGTGGGTATCGATTTGCTTGTACGGCGCCATCCCCTGGTAGCCCTGCGTGGATTGCTTGGCGGCATTGCTGGGCTCATCTTGGCTATTGCTTCAGTGTTTCTCATCACGGCGGTTGCTCCCCAGTCGCTGCTCGCTGACCTGTCGATGCGTGTCGGTGGTGTTGATGTGGTGTCCATTCCGCCGCATATCGCTGCGATTACAGCTCTGCTCACTGCTGTTGCTACACCAGTGAGCCGACGCTCCATCACCTGGTCGTGGAACCTGATGTGGGTCTCTGTGGTGGTGGGGGTTGTGACAGCCACCCAAACTTTGCCCGGAGTGGGGATCGCCCTGCTGTTGGGTCGCATGGCCGGGTACGCGATGAGGTACACCCTGGGGGTGGCTTCGCAACGCGCCTACGGCCAGGCACTTGTGGAAGGAATTCGCAGAGCAGGATTCGACCCGATCAGTCTTGACCGGGTCTCTGTGGTGAGGGTTGTCGAAACCTCCCGGACGCGCCCTGGCGTACAAAGCCCCCAATTCTTCCCCGACCATCGCCTCTATGTCATGCAGACCGCCTCGCAGGAGTTGTACAACGTCATCGTGTTGGATGGTGACCGCCAGATGATGAGTACGCTCAACCGCATGTGGCGTTTCCTTCGCTCGCGTGCCATTTCGGGGCGTACGATCGTGTCACTTCGCCAAACTGCGGAACGCACGGCACTGATTTCTTATTCTGCCCGTTCTGCTGGGGTACGAACACCAGCAGTACTTGCGATTGCTGAAGCTGCAGAATCGATGCTTATCATTCGAGAAGCCACCCCAGCATCAGTCTCCTTTGCTGACCTTGAACCCACCCAGGTTACAGACAAGCTCCTGGACTCTATGTGGGACCAAATGCGTTTGGCGCATGGAAGCGGCGTCACTCATCGTGTCGTGACCCCTGACTGTTTTCGTGTCTCTCCAAGTGGAGGGAAGATCATCTCTACTCTTGGTTGGGAAGCGGGCGATGTTGCCAGTTCGGAGCTTGCCCAGCGTATCGACCTCACCCAGATGATGGCAGTCATGGCCACGAAGGTGAGCCCTCAACGAATACTGGCCTCCGCTGGGCGCGTACTGGATGAAGAAGATCTGTCTGCTTTGGGGCCCCTCCTCCAGGTCCCTGCGATCCCGAAGCAGACCAGGGATTTGTTGAAAGACCCGAAAGCTTCTCTCGCACAGTTGCGCACCCGCTTGACCGAACGTCATCCTGATGCCCAAGTTGAACCTGAAAAGATTGTACGAGTTGGTGCGCGTAGTCTCATCATGATCACCCTGGTCACTGTCGCACTGATCGTCATCCTCACCTCGTTTAATCTGGCTGAAATCGTTGAAGCAGTACGAAACTCTGACTGGCGTTGGGCTGTGGGTGCCTTCGGTATTGGCATGGTGGGTTTCCTTGGATCATCACTGACGATGGTGGCATTCTCACCAGTGAAGATCAACTATTGGCGGGCCTTGCTCTGCCAGGTGTCGACATCATTTATTGCAGTGGCCACACCGGTAGGGATAGGGCCAGCTGCCCTTAATGTCCGGTTCTTAACGAAGAAACGAGTATCAACTGCAGTGGCTGCAGCGACAGCTGCCTTGATCCAAGTGTCGAATGCTGTGGTGATTATTCTGGTTCTCGCCGTCTTGACAGCAGCCACAGGGACTAATCAAATCGCCTCAGTCCACATGAGTCCGGGGGTGCTCATTGCACTAATTTCGGTGGCGTTCGTTGTTGCAGTCATGGCGAGCATCCCACGTACTCGTGCATGGATGCTCACTCGAGTCTTGCCGATTCTTAAACAAACCTGGCCAAGGTTGGTGGAATTATTCTCCTCACCGACTCGCCTAGCTTTAGGGTTGTTGGGACATCTCGTCTTCACTCTGTGCTACGTGTTGGCTTTGCAGTGGACCGTGTACGCGTTCGGGCTCGAGATTTCTTTCTTCGGTGCTGCCTTAGTGTATGTGGTCGGTTTCCTCGCAGGATCGGCCATCCCGACTCCAGGTGGTCTCGGCCCTATTGAGGTGGCTTTGTCGGCTGCTCTGGTTTCGTTGGGTATTAACCCTGGTGTGGCAGCTTCGATCGTACTGCTCTTCCGTTTTGTCACGTACTGGATCCGTATCCCCATCGGATGGCTGACATACAAGACTGCCGAAAGACTCGGGGACCTTTAACGAGACTCGGGTCCCCTGCGAGTAGACGATGTGGCATCGATCACCACAGACCCAATGACCCGTGTGCCGTCATATATCACTGCCGATTGCCCACAAGCAATACCGAACCCAGGGGTATGAAGTCTGATCGTGACCTGGCCATCATGTTGGCTCACGCTTGCAGGGACTTCCCTTGCATGGGCACGCAGTTGTACGGTCGCTTCGAAGTCCTGATTGGGGGTTTCGCCGCACCACTGCACCCGTGATCCGCTGACTGCGGTGACCGCAAGATCCTCACGAGGGCCAACCACCACCACATTGTTGTCTGGTTGAATACCCACAACATACCGTGGCTGCCCATTGTCAGCAGGAACTCCTAACCGCAGTCCTTTGCGCTGCCCAATAGTGTAGGAGAAAAACCCCCTATGATTGCCCACAACTGCCCCAGTAGTGTCGCGAATCTCTCCGCTGCGCGGTCCAAGTTTGGAGGCCAAAAACCCGGAGGTGTCACCATCGGGAATAAAACAAATGTCGAGAGAATCGGGGCGCTGCGCCACATCAAATCCCCGGTCGCGAGCCTCGGAGCGTACCTCAGCTTTGAGTGAATTCCCTAAGGGAAATAGGCAATGCTGCAACTGCTCTTGAGTGAGTACGCTCAGAACATAGCTCTGGTCTTTCGCCATGTCTCGACCGCGATGAAGCTCAACCGTGTGGCCATCGCGGGTCACTAACCGCGCATAGTGTCCAGTGATGACACCATTGAAACCTCGCTTGATTGCACGGTCACAGACAGCAGCAAACTTCACCAATTCGTTGCATCGCAAGCAAGGGTTGGGGGTGCGGCCACGTGCGTACTCTTCAACAAAATTGTCCATGACCTCACGGCGGAATTGCTCCGTGAAATCCCAGACCTCGAATTCAATACCCAAATGTTCTGCAGTACGGCGGGCATAGTCCACGCTGGTTGGGGTGTCTGGTGGACCCTGCGAGTCGCGGAGCCCGTGCTGCGGAGCCCGCCAAGGCGACTCGCAGTGCTCCGCAGGGTGACGGGTGGGGGGTTCGGTGGCACTCCTTCCCCTGTCATCCTGCGCACTGTTGCCCCTGTCATCCTGCGGAGCGAAGCGACTCGCAGGATCCATAGTCGCACACGGAAAAGATTTCCCCCCACCACTGGGAGCGAGAAGAAGATGGACCCCCACCACCTCGTGCCCTTCCTCAATGGCGCGCCCGGCAGCCACTGCGGAGTCAACCCCACCAGAGAGGGCGGCAATATACGTGCCCATCGGATGATCCTTGTCTGCGGAAGTGGTTATTCACCTGGAATAGTACTCTAGAATGAAGCGGACGCAGGCACCCTGGAGGCCAGGAAGAAGAAGGAGGAGGCACATGCGCAAGAAAAAGATACTATTCCTCTTTTCTGATACTGGGGGAGGCCATCGCGCCCCCACTAATGCCATGATTCAAGCCCTCGAAGCCGAATACCCCGGACAGTACGACACCCAAATGATCGACTTCTTGAGGTACCTTCCTGCCCCGTTCAAGAACTCCCCAGAACTCTACCCTTCACTGTCACGGATGAAAGCAATCTGGAAAGTATCCTATGAATCCATGAATGGTCCGGTCCGTTCACGGGCAGCAACCCAGATCGCTTATCCCTATGTTCGCAAAGCAATCACTCGGTTGCTCGACGACAATCCGGCGGACATGATTGTGTCCGTCCATCCCTTGTCGAACGCGATGATTCCCCGAGTACTCAAAAAGAACCCAATCCCGTTCATCACAATGGTCACTGATCTGGTGTCCACCCACGTCTTCTGGTATTCCACGCGCTCCGACATGATCATCGTACCCACCGTACAAGCCAAGAATCGCGGGATTCGACTTGGCATCCCAGCTCAGCGCATGCAAGTGGTGGGATTACCCGTCTCCCAAACTTTCAACGCCGTTACTGAATCCAAGGAAGACATCAAGAAACAGCTTGGCTGGGATGGCCTGACCGTACTGCTCGTTGGAGGTGGCGACGGCATGGGCCCAGTACGCAAGGTTGCACGTGCAATCAACGATAGTGGACTGCCGATATCACTAGCAGTGGTCTGTGGCCGAAATGAGTCGCTGTTGGAGGATCTTCACAGCCTCAACTGGAAGATCCCTCATCATCTGTACGGATTCGTTTCCGACATGCCGCAATACATGACGGCGGCTGATATTTTCGTGACCAAAGCTGGGGCTAACTCTGTGTCCGAGGCTTTCATTTGTGGGCTTCCCACCATCATCTACTCCTACCTTCCTGGTCAAGAAGTGGGCAATGTTGACTATGTTCTCGATGGGGGAGCAGGAACGTACGCAGCAACTCCAACCCAAGTGGTCGAAGACATTCGTACCCTCGTTGACGACGATGCGGCCCGCGAGAAAATGGCTGCTGCCAGCCTTGCCCTTGCGCGTCCAGATGCTTCCCGCGACATCGTACGGTTGCTCGCCCAACAACTCTCGTGACCCAGACTGATCGCAGTTTTCCAGTGGGGGAAATCGGCTCACCACAACCGCTTCGGGTTAGTTCTGGTGGACAGGTTTGAGGGAACCAGAATTAACCCTCTACGATTAGTCCGTTAAAAAGGAGTAAAGATGTCCAACTTTTCTGCGCTCGCGATGGCACCGCGAGACCCGATCATGGGAATGACGGAAGCGTTCTTGCACGATCCCTCCCCAGCCAAAGTGAACTTGGGGGTCGGGGTTTATCTCGATGAATCAGGGAAGGTGCCCTTATTATCCTGTGTGAGTGAAGCAGAAAAGGAACTCACCTCCACATCACGTCCTCGCTCCTACCTGCCCATGCCTGGGATGGAGGAGTACAATCTCGCCAACCAGGAACTCGTTTTTGGGCCCTCCAGTGTGGCGGTCAGTGAGGGCCGTGTGGCGAGTCTGCAATCTGTGGCTGGCACTGGTGCTCTGCGTGTGGGAGCGGGATTATTGGCTCTGGCATCACCCAAGGCGACAGTGTTGCTGTCGAATCCATCATGGGAGAACCACGAATTGATTTTCACCCGTGCAGGGTTCACAGTGGGGTCGTACCGTTACTATGACTCGACTACTGGTGGTGTGGATGTGGCTGGGATGCTTGAGGATCTTCGCCAAGCACCTGCCGGTACGATTGTTGTCCTTCATGCTTGCTGCCATAATCCAACCGGATGTGATTTAACACCTGCCGATTGGGATCAGGTCCTAGAAGTCGTACGTGAACGTGAGCTGATGCCTTTCCTGGATATGGCCTATCAAGGATTGGCGTACGGCCTAGAAGAGGATCGGTATGCGGTGACCTTGTTTGCCAGCAGTGGGATTCCTTTTGTGGTGGCGAACTCTTTCTCTAAGAACTTTGCACTGTACGGGGAGCGAGTAGGTGGAATCCATTTTGCTGCCCGTGATTCTGAAGAAGCTGGGCGCGTCATGTCACAAGCAAAGATTGTTGTCCGCTCGTTGTATTCGAATCCACCCACTCATGGGGCTGCCCTCGTGTCAACGATTCTCGGATCATCTCAGCTGCGTGGCCTGTGGGAGCAGGAGCTTTCCGCTATGAGGGATCGCATCAAAAAGATGAGGGAGGCGTTCCGCAGTGGCCTCGAATCAGCAGGGATTACTCGCGACTTGAGTTTCATCACCACCCAAGAGGGCTTGTTTTCTTATTCTGGCTTGTCAGCTGAACAGATGGGTCGGTTGCGCGAAGAGTTCCATGTGTATGGTCTCGATTCGGGGCGTCTATGTGTCGCTGGGCTCAACGAATCCAATATGGACTACGTGGTGTCTTCCGTGGCAACAGTGATGGGTTCCTAGTGGTCGTCCCACCTTGAGCACTGTTCGCATAGTGAGTAAGCGGTCATGATGACCGTTATCTGTCTACACGACCAAGATGTTGGGCGCGAAGATGCTAAGAGAGGGTCATCACCGGTAGAGTAGACGAGCACATTCCCCGGTTGGTCTTCCGGCAGGGCCCGCCTGACTTTGAATCAGGATTAGCGAAGTAGGTTCGACTCCTACCCGGGGAACGAGATTGTCCGTCGAATAGAGATTGTCCGTCGAATAGTGCGCTGGCGCGCACTATCCTCCGGCCAAACGCATACTGTAGTGCAGTGGTTTGATATGCGATTGGATGCGGATAACTGCTGGCGCGTCAGATCAAACTCTGCTCCGGCCAGATAGTTGATCTAGGGCTGTGGTTAGGTATGCAGTTGGGTGCGGGCCCCCGGCCAAACGCATACCCACTTTCGTCATTCTGCGGAGCGAAGCGACTCGCAAGCAAGGAATCAGCAATCACCACTGTACGGAGTCTGTTAGTGGTGAGTGCATAGGGCTGTGGTTAGGTATGCAGTTGGGTGCGGGCCCCAGGCCAAACGCATACCCACTTTCGTCATTCTGCGGAGCGAAGCGACTCGCAGAATCCAGAATCAGCAATCACCACTGTACGGAGTCTGTTAGTGGTGAGTGCATCCGATAGACTCACTATCGCGCTTGATGTGATATCTTGACCCTGCGACTTCGCGCAGGGTGACGTTAACCCTGTCATTCTGCGCAGCGCGCCAGCGCGACTCGCAGAATCTAGATATGACAGTTCCTACCTAGCCAACCCTCGGTAGTAAATGATTTCCTTGAATCAACTCGCTAGGATGGTGGAGTACCACATGTTCTCGATTCACTTTGGTTCGCTTGACTCCCGTGAAAACCTCGAGAGCACAGACTCGAAAGTACGGTGTGATGGGTGAGCGTGATTCTTCGGTAGCGGCCGTCATTGTTCTCGCGGCAGGAAGCGGTACGCGGATGAAGTCGTGTACATCGAAACTCTTGCATCCCCTCTGTGGCAAACCACTCCTCTCATGGGCACTCGGTGCTGCTGAAGGTGTAGCCCCACAGAATCTCGTCGTCGTGATTGGCCACTTGAGGGAACAGGTGGAAGCCCACCTCAACGAGATTGCCCCCCACGTACTGACCGCTGTTCAAGAAACCCAGGATGGAACTGGCCATGCAGTACGCTGCGCCATGGAGGTCCTTGAAGGAATTACCGGTGATATTGTTGTGACCTATGGTGATGTACCCATGCTCACTGCTGACACGCTGCGGCGCCTAGTCAACACCCACCGCCAACGCTCGAACGCCATGACTATCATGACATCAATCCTCGACAATCCGACAGGGTACGGACGCATCCTTCGCGCTGGGGATGAGATTACTGGGGTTGTTGAGGAGCGTGATGCTGACGACGCTCAAAAAGCTATTAAAGAAACCAATGCGGGTATCTATGTTTTTGATGCGGATCTTCTTCGTGAAGGTCTCGCCCATCTGTCCCCCGACAATGACCAGCATCAGCTTTATCTCACTGATGTGGTGGGGTACGCCTGTAGTCACGGGCATCGCGTCGGAGCGTACCTTGAAAAGGATCATTGGCAGACAGAAGGGATCAACGATCGTACCCAACTCGCTGCGATGTCGAAAGAAGTCAATCACCGCATCGTCCACGGTTGGATGCTGGAAGGGGTCACTGTCATTGATCCGGCAACAACATGGATCGAAGCAGGAGTCTCTATAGAGCCTGATGTGGTGTTGTGGCCAGGTACGATCCTTGCTGGCGCGACCTCGATAGCTGCCGGAGCTGTCATTGGCCCAGACACCCGTTTAACGGATGTGGAGGTCGGTCGTGGTGCCCACGTGGTCCGCTCAGAGGCCACCCTCGCTGTCATTGGTGATGAGGCAAACGTGGGTCCGTACTCCTATCTTCGACCTGGTACGACGTTGGGCGAATCCGGCAAGATTGGGGCGTACGTGGAAACCAAGAATGCTCAGATAGGTCCAACAGCGAAAGTACCCCATCTCACCTATTGTGGTGATGCGGTCATTGGAGCGGGTACGAATGTTGGTGCCGGAACCATTTTTGCCAACTATGACAGCAAAGCTAAACATGTGACCACAGTGGGGAGCAATGCTTTCATCGGATCACACAGTGTGCTCGTGGCCCCTTTGACGATTGGTGATGATTCTTTTGTTGCTGCTGGCTCAGCTCTCACTGGTGATGTTGGGGAAGGGGAGCTCGCTGTTGCTCGTGGGCGCCAACGCAATATTCCTGGATGGGTGCAAGCATTTAGGCAGCGTGCACGGAACAAGAAGAGTTCACCACCGCAACCCACTGTCAACAATCCCAGCGATGAGCAGACCCCTAGCGCAGCCCCATCGTCAACAACCGCGAGCCCCAAGGAGTGATCGTGTCGGATCTTCACAAGAAGGATGTCAAGCATTTGATGCTATTCGCGGGAAGGTCACACCCTCAACTCGCGACAGAGATCGCTGACCTGCTCGGTACCGAGATCGTACCTTCGCGAGCTGTGACCTATGCCAATTCAGAGATTTATGTACGTTTTATGGAGTCAGTACGCGGGTGTGATGCTTTCGTGATTCAAGCTCACACTGCGCCGGTCAACGATTGGCTCATGGAACAACTCGTCATGGTGGATGCTCTCAAAAGGGCATCGGCTAAGCGCATCACGGTCGTGTCACCGTTCTATCCGTACGCACGCCAAGACAAGAAGCATGCGGGCCGTGAACCTATCTCTGCCCGATTAGTAGCGGACCTGTATCGTGCAGCGGGAGCGACCCGTGTGATGAGTGTCGACCTTCACGCTTCGCAGATCCAGGGGTTCTTTGATGGGCCTGTCGATCATCTCTATGGTCTGCCGATTCTCGCCGACTATGTTAAAGAGAATTACGACCCGGAAAACTTTGTTGTTGTATCCCCCGACGCGGGGAGGGTGCGAATGGCTGACATGTGGTCGGATAAGATCGGATGCCCGTTGGCTATCATTCACAAACGCCGTGATCCGAATGTGGCCCATACTGTGTCAGTCCATGAGGTGGTTGGTGACGTTGAAGGAAAAACCTGCCTCCTGGTGGATGACATGATCGATACTGCCGGTACGATCTGTTTGGCTGCTGAAGCGTTGAAGGCACAAGGAGCGGGGAAGGTGATTGCTGCAGCGACACACCCGGTGCTGTCTGGTCCTGCAGCTGAGCGTCTTAATCGGTCGGCTTTTGAGGAGATCATTGTCACGAATACGTTGCCGATTGATCCGAATGTACGGATCGACAAACTGACTGTGCTGTCGATTGCCCCGCTCTTGGCCAAAGCCATCAAAGCTGTCTTCTTGGATGGGTCGGTCGCGGCCCTCATGGATGAACAATAATCTGTCCGGAGGTTAGTGCGCTGGCGTCACCCCCCCGCGTCACCCTGCGCGAAGTCGCAAGGTCCAGATATCACACTGAGCACTGTGGTGACCGTCGGCTGTTAGTGATCACCCACAGACTCCACATCGGGGAACTCACTAGTCTAGATTCTGCGAGTCGCGCTGGCGCGCTCCGCAGAATGACGGGGTTGGTGAGTATGCGTTTAGCCGGGGGCCCGCACCCAACTGCATACCTAACCACAGCCCTAGATCAACTATCTGGCCGGAGCAGAGTTTGATCTGACGCGCCAGCGGCAGATCAAACTCTGGGACGGACAGATGCTATTCGACGGACAATCTCGATAGGATACACACCCAACTCTCAAAGCGCTAAACAGTATGCGTTTGGCCGGAGGATAGTGCGCGCCAGCGCACTATTCGACGGACAATCTCTATTCGACGGACAATCTCTATTCGGCGAGACCGTACAAGCGATCCCCTGCATCCCCGAGACCAGGAACGATGTACCCCACGTCGTTGAGGTGCTCGTCGATGGCTGCAACTACTAGAGTGAAGGGAACATCAAGGTCCTTGGTCAGCTCGCTCATGTACTCGATACCTTCAGGTGCTGCGAGGAGACAAATAGCCACAATGTCGCTCGCTCCACGATCACGCAGGAACTGGACTGTACCACCCAAAGAACCACCAGTGGCCAACATCGGGTCTAGGACGAAACATTGCCGACCAGTGAGATCCTTCGGCAACCTCTCGGCATAGGTGAAGGGTTGAAGAGTCTGCTCGTCGCGTACCATGCCCACAAAACCAACCTCGGCCGACGGCATGAGGTGCATCATTCCCTCCAGCATGCCTAACCCGGCACGCAAGATGGGGACCACGAGTGGTCGCGGTTTCGACAATTGGATGCCAGTGGTCGGGGCTACAGGTGTGACGACTTCTCGCGGTTCGGTCCGTACCTCACGGGTAGCCTCGTACGCTAATAAGGTGACAAGTTCCTCAATGAGTTGGCGGAACTTTGGAGAATCGGTGGTCTTGTCTCGCATGAGCGATGTTTTGTGGGCCACGAGAGGATGATGAACGACGTTTAGTTCCACACCCCCAGCTTTGCACAACTTGGCACTGGACACCAGATCCTTTCTGCAAGCGTTCACCTTTTAAGGTTGGCGGGTTTTGCGGGTCGGCGACTCTGGACATTGATACAGGTATCCTGCAAAGATAGTGGACGTACTGTTCGAGCGAGGAGGAAAGATGACACCGTGGGACCCCGATGATGTTAATGATGACATCATGGATGATGATCTTGACTCGCAGGACTATGACGAAGACGTCGACGATGACCTTGAAGATGATTTCGACGATGACCTAGATTTTGACGATTTTGACGATGAATCTAACGATGACGACACCGACGATTTGGATGATGCCACTGAAGACGACATTGACTTCCTGGTTGCACTCTACAGGGAGGATGGTGAGTCAACGGGGGTACCTCTCGATTCTCAGTACGCCAATGATTTCGAGGGACTCATTGATCACCTTCAAAGAATCCCTGGTGATGCGGGCGCTTTCGGTTTCGTGTCCATCGATTCGGACGTACTGCTTGCTGTGAGAGTACGTGGAGCTCGCCATGTTCAAGTCTTTGTCTCTGATGCCTATTATGGGGACACCTGGCCACTCATTCGTGATGCGATCGACTTCTTGGGACTTGATATCGACGATATTCCTGAAGATGGACCAGTGGGTGACTTGGGAATGTTTGCAGATCAGGGCTTCTCAGAAATGGATCTCGAGGCCATGTTTATTCATGATGAGCCCGATAGTGAAGACTTGGCTGAGAGGATCGCTGAGGGAATGAGATTTGGCAAGGTTTATCGCTCAGCAGTCGACCAGTACTGGGATTCAGCAGAAGAGTATTAAGTCAAGTTTTTTTTTTTTTTTTTTTCTCATACGACAAGTACGAGACTGCGACACCCCAACCCCTCACCGTCTACACACCTAAACTCAAGCGAACCCGGACACCCTAACCCTGCCATTCGGCGCGAAACCTGGTGGGGTGACAGGCTTGCTGTTATGGAAAGCAAGATACCAATGACAGCGAACATCACGGGAGTTATCCACAGATTCGCGTATTTGCCTAGTAAGTAGAGTGGCCATGAGGCAATACTGAAGAGACGAAAATAGGTGATGAATCTATTCGTACACGAAGAATGATGAGAGGTGATGCGCTCTGATGTACAATGATGTCATGCGTACAACCATTGATCTTCCTCCTGATCTTCATCAGCAGGCTCTCACCATCGCTAGAGATAACCACCAGACACTGAGCGCGACAGTCAGTCAACTCATGAGGAAAGGTTTAGGTGAAAGCTCCCGGGTGAAAATTGTTTATGACGAAAAGACAGGGCAGCCTCTGCTGAGTGTTGGTCGCCCGATAACCGATGAGGATGTTCGCTCCTTGGAGGATGACTGGTGACCCTCCTACTCGATTCCAACATGCTCATTGCCTTTATTATCAAAGAGCACCCCCATCACAATTTCACTCGAGATTGGGTTGACCAAACAGGTGGAAGCTTTGCTTCATGCCCTATCACCCAGGGGGCCCTTGTACGTTTTGCTATCCGAGAGGGAGCGTCGGCTGGTGATGCTGCTGAACTAGCAGGCGGACTTGCTCGAAAGATCAACCATGAGTTCTGGCCTGATGATCTGTCCTTCGACCAGGTTAACCTGGTCGGTGTGATCGGGCATCGCCAGGTCACTGATTCCTATCTCGCTGCGCTGGCTCGTTCGCGCAATTCGAAACTGGCCACTTTTGATCGTGGACTGGCTGCCCAACACAGCGATGTGGCCATACTTGTCGAACCAGAGTGAGGCAAGACTGTGATTTCTGGATTCCTTGTGGCCTAGTGGTGGTTGCAACACTTTGTGGCATGGAGGTGTTGGTGTTATGTCTTACCAGCGGGTTGGGTTGTCTGGGGAATGACCGGGGTTGGGGTGAGCGGGTTCGCTTGAGTTTGGGTGTGGATTCGGTGACTGGGAATACCAGGGCGTGCAGTAAACTTGGGATGTGAAAGTTCTTGTTGTTGGGTCAGGTGGTCGTGAGCACGCTTTAGCCCTAGCGATTGCGCGTGATGATGTGGTTGAAGCGGTCCATGTGGCACCAGGGAATCCGGGTACCTGGGCGATGGATACCAAGTACGGCTTGGATCACCATACTGAGCTGGGGGAGAAGATTCGCAGGCTCGATCCTGTGGATGCGACTGCGGTGGTTGAGCTGGCTCAAACACTGGCAACAGACCTGGTCGTGATTGGGCCTGAAGCTCCCCTAGTGGCTGGTGTTGCCGATGAGGTTCGCGCGGCAGGGATCACCTGTTTCGGGCCAAGCAAAGAAGCTGCCCAACTCGAAGGTTCCAAACAGTACGCCAAAGAGGTGATGACCGCTGCAGGCGTACCCACGGCGCGATCAGCCTATTGCACCACCCAGGATCAGATCGAAGCTGCCCTCGACGAATTCGGCGCACCGTATGTGGTGAAGAATGATGGACTCGCCGCCGGCAAAGGTGTCGTCGTCACTGATGACCGAGACGAAGCCCTCGCCCATGGACTGGCCTGTGGGCAGGTGGTCATCGAGGAATACCTTGATGGCCCCGAAGTGTCGCTCTTTGCGATCTGTGACGGAACCACAGCAGTCCCACTGATTCCTGCCCAAGATTTCAAGAGAGTCGGTGAGGGTGACACGGGCCCGAATACTGGTGGTATGGGTGCCTATTGTCCCCTGCCATGGGTGCCTGAGGGACTCACTGATGCAGTCATGGAACAAGTTGTCGGCCCCACCCTCGCGGAGATGGCAAACCGTGGAACCCTCTTCCAGGGTCTCCTTTATGTTGGGTTAGCGCTCACCAGCAATGGTCTGAAAGTGGTGGAGTTTAACGTACGATTCGGTGACCCCGAAACTGAAGCGATACTTCCCCTGCTCACCACACCACTGGGGCAAACACTCCATGCGGCAGCCACCGGATCACTGGGGGACAGCAAACTCACCTGGAAAGATGGCTCCTCCATCGTGGTGGTTTATGCTGCAAAAGGTTATCCCGGAACCCCCGACAATACGGGCACGATCACGATCGGTGACACGCCAAAATCTGTCCAAGTCATACACTGTGGGACAACCTTCGGCGCGAACCACACTCTTATCCCCAAGGGGGGTCGCATCCTAGCGATCACTGCCCAAGGGGATAACCTCAACCATGCCCGCGAGCGTGTCTACTCGTACATCGAAACCATTGACTACCCAACTGGGTTTTTCCGCCCCGATATTGCCGCTGCTGCAGCGCAGGGGCTCATCGAAGAACCCACAATCTAGGAGATATATGCCAATCCCGAATGTTCTTGCCACCAGATATGCCTCTGATGAGGTACGCAAAATTTGGTCACCACAAGAGAAAATCCTTGCTGAGCGGAAACTGTGGATCGCCGTTTTAGAAGCACAGCGCGACCTTGGAGTGAGCTTTGGTCACGATGATCCTGACATTGTCATTGCTGCCTATCGCAGCGTACTCACCAACGTTGATCTGGATTCTATCGAGGTACGAGAGCGAGTCACCCGCCACGATGTGAAAGCACGCATCGAAGAGTTCAATGCCCTGGCAGGGTACGAGCATATCCATAAAGGGATGACCAGTCGGGACCTCACTGAGAACATCGAAATGATGCAGATCCGTGAATCACTTGAACTCGTTCGCCAATCAGTGGTTGCCGCACTCGCTAAACTCAGTGAACTAGCAGTGACTTACACTGATCAAGCCATCGTAGGGCGCTCCCATAATGTTGCTGCTCAAGTCACCACGCTCGGTAAAAGATTCGCCACTGTTGGAGAGGAGCTTCTCCACGGATACTCTCGCTTGAATGATTTGATGAACAATCTTCAGCTGAGAGGAATCAAAGGACCCATGGGTACCTCCCAGGACATGCTTGATCTTCTTGGCGGTGACCTACAGAAACTGGGCGACCTTGAAACCCGCGTTGCCAATTCTTTAGGATTCGCCAACCGAGCTATCTCTGTGGGTCAGGTGTATCCACGAAGTTACGACTTTGATGTGATGTCGGCTTTGGTTCAACTGTCTGCCCCCTGCTCGAACCTGGCAACGACCATTCGCCTCATGGCCGGCCATGAACTGGTCACCGAAGGTTTCCGCCCTGGCCAAGTGGGTAGTTCGGCCATGCCCCACAAGATGAACACTCGATCATGTGAGAGGGTCAATGGTCTTGGTGTGATCCTGCGTGGATATCTGTCCATGGTCAGTGAGCTAGCTGGTGACCAATGGAACGAGGGGGATGTCTCCTGTTCTGTCGTACGCCGTGTCGCACTGCCTGACGGGTTCTATGCCATCGATGGACTCATGGGAACCCTACTCAGTGTTCTTGATGATTTCGGGGCCTTCCCTGGTGTCATTGAGGTCGAATTGGATAGGTATCTTCCTTTCTTGTCCACCACAAAAATCCTCATGGCTGCAACGCGGGCAGGTATGGGGCGCGAACAGGCCCATGAGATGATCAAAAAGGCGGCCGTGGCAGCTGCCTTAAAGATGCGCGACGGGGAAGCGAATACGGTGCTCACTGATCTTGGAGCTGACCCGGATTTCCCCCTGGACACCAAGGAACTAGTACGCCTCGTAGAGTCACCCTTGGAGTTGACTGGAGCAGCCCGCCAACAGGTGGGCGAAGTTGTCGAGCTTATCAACACTGTTGTTGCCAGTAACAGTGACCACGCGTACCGCCCCGCAAGTCGCCTCTAGCAGGAGTGTCTTCGCAGGTGTCTTTGCTGGAGACAGTGTCAGGTTGCAGTGATCTCGTACAACCATTCCAGGAAGCCTTCAGGATCAATGGGTCGAATCGGGACAAGGACCTCTTCCCCATCAATCTCCGCAATCCCAGCAAGCTCAGAGAGTGAGAGTTTGACGTTCTTCTGCTTTCCGGAGACAAAGAATGTGGGGGTGCTGTTAGCAAGCTTGGAGTTGTTAGTCTCCATTGCCTGGACGAATTGCTTTGTCTGCTGCAAGTCGTAGCAGGTTTGGAAGGCTGTCAGATCCTCACCAGTGATCCCAATGTATTCGGGGATGGTGGTACGCAACTGCTCATCGGACCAGAGTTCTTTAGTCTGTTCTGGTGCGGTGAGGAAAATTTGGTAGTGGTAGGCGCCGAATTTCCCGACCGTGTCTGCACACGTGGAACCAATCGCGGCACGTGTGGAAGCCGTATTATCCACTTTTTCGTCCATGAAACTGCGAAGATGGACTCTCAAAACTATGTCACCACTCTCAGCAAGATCATGCAAAGTCTCCCCATACAAGGCGATCGCTTCGTGGCAGTGGCCACATTGGTAGTCGAGGTGTTCATCAAAAATTAGCGCACCAGGTTTGCGGTTGGCGCTGGTTACTTCGATGTACGTCATTGCCGGGTCACCGTTGGGCGGGATCATATTGATGGGAACATCAGTTCCACTGGCTGTCGGTGATGTTGCCGTAGGTGATGGAATGGGTGGGTCGATAGGCTTCTTCACCATTTGAGAGACAACGACACCCATGGTGATCAGTGCTAAGACCACGAGTCCGATCACAACGATAAGGATCTTCGTGCGTTTTTGCTTGGTAGCAGCGGCTTGTTGTTGAGCTCTCAATTGTGCACGGTAGTTGGACGTTGGGTTCTTTTTCGACATTGTTCTATCCTAACTAGTTTCGCTGGCCTCATCGATACTGGCCTCAGTATTGATCCAGGAATCAAGAGAGAACCTGGAGCGCGGAAAAATAATGAGCCACACGGCACACACTAAGAATCCTATGTCGCGGATGATGTCTTGAAGGTACGTAGGGTTCTCACCAGGGGGAAGGAATCCACCAATAGAGAAACATCCACAGTCGATGGCTGAGCCTTTCACCCACACGAAGGTGATGCCAGCAATGAAGGCCACCATCATCAAACCACCGAGCAGTGCAACCCATCTGGTCAACAATCCAGCAATAATGACTGCTCCCAAGAGGATTTCCACCACAGGCAGGGCGTACCCAATCATGACATGGATGTATTCAGGAAGGGGGAGTTCGTATGCTTTGACTGCTTCCACTGACTGGGCAAGATCACCGATGGAGAGCAATCCAGCAATGAGAAGAGCACCACCTAGAATCAAGCGTGCGACCAGAGAAATCCACTCCCGGATAGTCCGTGCGGTGGTGGGATTGCTTGTCTCGGGTACGTCCTGATCAGCCATGGGCCCTATTCTAACCCCAGGTACGGGGGATCATTCCAACCCAGTCAGAGGGCCCAAACCAGTAGCGACAGCAGCCCCAGCTGTGAGCCAGGCTCGTTGAGTAGCTGGTTTCAGATTGTCGAAATAGAGCGTACCTTCAAGCATGCCCGGATCGTAAGGGATATGGACCACACTGCGTGAGAGAGACAGATAGCCACCACGAATTCGGCGAATGGATTCTTCAGAAGCTTTCGGGTCAGATTGGGTGATCACAGTCACTGAGTTTTGGGCAAGATAGGCACTGTGTTCGTTGCGTCGCATGAGCGCTTCCAAGAGGAGGGCCCCAGCTTCAGCATGATCGGCTCGGGTCGTGGTCGCAGTCACTAATTGGTCAGTGTGGTCAATCATGCGCCGCCACATCGGGTCAGATTCATCGTTTCCAGAATCCATGATGATGAGGCGATAATACTTGGTAGCGACCCTCCAAATAGCGTCCACATCGTAGGGAGTAATCCGTTGCTCATCAGCGAGGATCACACTCTTGGAGCGCAGTACGTCAAACATGTCCCGCGACTGGTGATGGACATACTGGTCAATGTTGGTCGCTTGTGCGTCAGCTTCCAGCAGGGAGGTGATGGCAGGGAGAAGGTCCAACAAGGTGGCCTGGTGAGGGCCCTGTTCTGTCCGCCAGCCGAGAGTGCCACGGGTCTGATTGTTGTCCCAAGCCAGAACCCCCGACCCGCCAAAACGTGCGAACACTGCTGCTAAGCAAATCGTTGTTGGAGTCTTGCCAGCACCACCCTTGCCATTAACTACAGCGATAGTACGCGGTTCCGGCCATTGTTGGGCGACGGCACTGCGATGGGCCCGATCAGCCATTTCAGAATCGGAAGGCGGTACGGGAATACCTCGGCGTGTCAGTGCTCCACGCCACCCCTGCTCGGCAGGGACAGAACCCAGCTCTTCAGAGAAATCTCGACGCGGATCCATGTCTTGAGGCTGGTTGGGTTGAGACTCGAAAGGTTGAGGATGAAGAAGCGGGCTGGACGGGGGAAGCGGGAGAGGTTCGGTGACATATATTGACCCAGTGGGGGCGACCGCTTTCATATCGCGGGGAGCTTCAGTGACCGTACCATCAGCGCTGACGACCAAGCGGAAAAGCCCATCAGGGTCAGAACAGATCACCATGAGCGGATTCGCATAATGCTGAGCCTCATGGATGAGGATCTCGATCGACTTTTTCCTTGCTGTAGTCAGATCGGAACAGGAGATGGGTGTTGAACGCTGATTGATGAGGACCTCTCCCACGCCGTTCGACCGGAGGAAGACTGCGCAGACAGGTGAGAGAGAATTGGTGGGTGTCACACGCGGAACCCCTTCCTGAATCGTCTGAGTCTTGTTAATGGTCGTAGTGAGGTCAGCGCCCCCCAGTATAGCGGTCTGAGCCTTGTCATGACCTCACCGGAGTTCTCGACCCTGTTCGATAGCTACCAGGTGTCGACTCAGCGACTGGAAACTCACATCAATAGCTTGACCGGCTTTTTGTGCGATATCACTAGGGCGTACGTACTGATCAAATTCGCTCCTCTTCGATTCAAGGAGCTCCACCAGTGACTGGTCAACAGAATTTTCTGCCAGAAGACGGTAGACCTGTGTCGGGCGTACCTGCCCCATGCGATGTGATCGCGCAATGGCCTGATCCTCCGAGGTTGGGGTGTATTGAGGTTCCATCAGAATCACCACGGACGCCGCTTGGATATTGAGCCCCACACCACCGACTTTGATCTGGCCCAACAGCAGGGCTGGTGCTGGATAAGCCGTGAACTCGTCGAGGATGTCTAAGCGTTTCTTCGGTGACATCTCCCCGGTTAAAGGCCCAAAACTTCTCACAGGAGAACTGTCATGGGCCCGCTGGAGAGTACCCAAGAAGAAGGAGTACGCCACAACCTTCAACCCATTATCTGCTGCCTCTTGGACAAGCTCCACGAATCTCTCCAACTTGGCACTGTTGGTCGCCTCGTAACCTGCTTGGCGCATCGCCATGAGGTTGCCGGAGTCTACTGCCTGTACGTAATTGCGCTGGTCTTCAGCAGTGAACGTGACCCACTCGTCCTGGTCGATGCGCTCAGGGAGCTCCGCGAGAACATCACTAGCATTTCGGCGCAGGTAGACAGGAGCCACGGCTTGGCGAAAAGCCGTGGCCGTTGTGGGGATAGAGTCACGAGGTAGAACATCGGATTGGAGAAAAGAAGCGAGGGTGATGAACTCTTGAACCCGGTTCTCCATCGGAGTGCCGGAGAGGAACCAGACATAGTTGGCCTTGTCACACATGTGTTTCACCAGACGTGATCGACCCGTGCCAGGGTTTTTAGCATAGTGGGCCTCATCAACGACCAGTACCTCGAGGTGGAGGTCACTAGGGAGCTGGAGACCTTTGAGAGTGTCGAAAGTGGTGACTCCCACGCATCTCTTGTCAAGCCATTCGTTGACCTCATCTTGACGATCTGACCCATGGATTTCGACCATGTCCAAGGTGGTTCTTGTCTCGATTTCGCGTCCCCAATTCGCCATGACCGAAGCTGGGCAGACCACCAACATGGGGAGGACCCGGCCCTGCGGGGAGGCGCCTTGAACCACTGCCCGACGGTGACACATTCCGGCGAGAGCTTGAATAGTCTTACCCAAACCCATCTCGTCACCGATGATGACCCGTCGTTGAACCAGCGCGTACTTGGCTCCGAAACCTTGGTAACCGCGCAGATCAACGCGCAAAAGTGACTTATCTAGTTCGAGTGAGTTGACTTGGGCAACAATGTCATCAGTGACATACCCCTGCAGGGCATCCTCAGGAGCAGAAGTTTGCACAAATTCACCCAGGAGCGCGTAGTAGTCGGAGGCTCGTTGTTCGAAACTTGGCCAAGGATTGGCTGGAGTTTGTGCAGCGAGGTTCACCACCTGTTGTGCACATGACTCCACCTGCTTACTTGATGGTTCATCGAGAATGGCCCGAATCCGGAACATGGCCGCCTCGGCCTCAACTCGTCGGTGTGGGGATGTGAACAACCAGCGTACGGGAGGAAGGACCCGAGTTATTTCCAGCTCGGCGGTGAGCTTGGACACCAGGTCAGCCATGTGGGTCCACCACTGGCTAGAGACTGATCGAATATCGTTGTATCGATTAAGTGATTGCAGCAGGGCGGTGGCATGGGTATCGGATGGATCGAGAGCGATCCGAAAAGATGTCTCTTTAGCTATCGAACCCCATAGCGCCTCACAAGCTGCCTGGATCGAGCGGGCACTGTGTGCTCCCACACCCGGCAGGCTCACGAGCTGGTGATCAGTGAGGTACATGATCTGCCCGACTTTTGTGTAACCATTCTTACGCAAGGCGGCCAGGTTCAGTCGTCCCTGACTGGCATCACGCAAAGTCGACAGATCGAGGGCTTCGATGTGGCTACGGCACAGGTCAGCTAGGACGTTACGGTAGCAATCAACGATTGCTTCTTTAGCTGTGGTGGTCGCTTGTATTGCTGCCACCACGAGTCTCCGGAGCCTGCGAGCTTCACGTTCCCATCCGCGCATCACGCGAAGATCGCGCGGTCGTGCTTCGCTCATGCCAGTCCTCGATGTTGGTCACGGGTTCGGTGAATGCCGTGGCAAGAATTCTAGTCGATCGCAGAAGTCATCCCCACCAAGGGCCAGTGTAAACTTTCTATCATGGACAACCCAGATTTTCACTATGGTGAAGAAACTTCCCACTCGTCGCCAGAATCCCGCTCAACGCCGGGAACCCCGGTGGTTGCAGTACGCGGACTGACCAAGTTTTTTGGAACCATGTGTGCGGTGAATCAACTCAACCTCGATATTCCACGCGGATCAATGTACGGGTTTGTCGGCCCTAATGGGGCAGGCAAGACCACCACCTTGTCCATGATGACTGGATTCCTTCGTCCTGATGCCGGAGCGGTGTGGGTCGTGGGCCAAGACGTGTGGAAGAATCCCAGTGCAATCCGGGCGAAGATCGGAATACTACCCGATCGACTCAGACTTTTTGATCGTCTCTCTGGCCAAGAACTCCTCACCTACACTGGGTTGCTTCACGGCATGGATAAAGCAACAGTCGCCTCTCGCAGCGCAGATCTCTTAACTGCGCTAGGGTTGGCCGAAGATGGGCGGAAGGCTGTTGCTGACTATTCAGCTGGCATGACAAAGAAAATCGGCTTGGCATGTGCAGTGATTCATGCCCCGGACCTGCTCGTACTTGATGAACCATTTGAGGCCATCGATCCAGTCTCCGCTCGTACTATTGCCGATATCTTGGGTGCCTTTGTGCGCGATGGTGGTACGGTGATTCTCTCCAGCCACGTCATGGGAACGGTCGAGAAACTGTGTGATCATGTGGCTGTCATTGCAGCAGGGAACCTTCGAGCTGCTGGACCCATCCAACAAGTTGCTGCCGGCCAAGACCTCGAATCGAGGTTTATCGATCTCGTGGGTGGAGTGGAGAAGCAAGGAGAACTGTCATGGTTGCGACCCTCCTCAGCCTAAAATTCCGCCTGGTTGTCGCTGATCTGAAAAGATCAGTAGGCCGATTGGTTGTCTTCATCATTTTTGCTCTCTACGGCCTGTCCATGGTGGCCTCTGTGCTGTTGGGGTTGGTTGCAGCCTCGGTACGTGTGGCTGGCCATGAGCAGGTGGTGTCAGCGCTGACCATTGTTGTTGGGGCTGTCATTATCGTGGGTTGGACCCTTCTTCCGCTCGTCTTCTTCGGAGCTGATCAGACCCTAGATCCGGCTCGTTTCCGGCCATTCCCGCTGCCAGGCCACCGTCTGGCTCCTGGTCTGGTTCTTGCCGGAATCATTGGTTTGCCAGGACTTATCACAGCAATCATGTGTGTCGGTGTTTGCCTACTGTGGTTGGGTACTTCAGTTGTCTGGGTTGGTGTGGTCGCAGGCCTGTGTGGGTTTGTGATGACACAGCTGGGGTGTCGGATCGCCACCACGGCCCTTTCAGGGTCGCTCTCTTCACGCAAGGCACGAGATCTGACAGGACTGATCGGTTTGGTGGTCATTTTGTTGCTCGGGATGGGGGCCTATGTGATCAGTGTGGGGGCAGCTATGTGGACGAGTCGTGGGGGTGGGGTCACTGAGGTGCTGGCCACCGCGCAACAGGTGGCGGAGGTTCTTGCATGGACACCACTTGGGTCGCCATGGGCGATCATGGGGGCGGCCGGGCAAGGGCAGTGGGGGATGGCTTTAGTTTTCTTCCTGCTCACCGTGGTGTATCTCATCGCTGGTGTGCGGGTTTATGGAGCCATCTTGAATAGGGCTTTGCATGCTTCCCAAACATCGGCGTCCGCCACAGAGGTGGGGGCTCGTAACATTGTCGATTCGGTGACCTCGTGGCCTGGAATCTCGGGCGCATTGGTTCCTGTAGGGGCTGTGATGGCGCGGGCCTTACGGTATTGGCGTCGTGATCCGCGTTATTTGGGCCAGGTCCCGGCCGTACTCATGATGCCTATTTTGTTTACTTTCATTGGGGTTTCCATGCCGCGTCTTCCTGATGGGGGAGGGCAGATTCCAGCAATCATGTCGCAGGGAATGATAGGTTTTGGGTTGGGGTTCATGGCACTCATGGCCGGGTATTCGCTGAGTGCTGATGTCGCTAGCGATTCCACAGCCTGGTGGATTCATCTCGCTTCTGGAGTGCGAGGGTGGCAGGATCGCTTAGGTCGTATTCTGGCCCAGGTGATGTGGATGCTTCCCCTGGCCATCCTCGTGGGTGTTGTTGTTCCACTGTTTGTCTTTGATGCAAGGGTTGTACCGAATGTCCTCGGTGCGATGCTGGTGTTGTATGGTGCCGGGTTGGGGGTGTCAGCGATTTTTTCTGCATTAATCATTTACCCAGTGGCTTTGCCAGGGGAGTCACCACTGAAGATGAAAACTGGCATGATGGGTACGCAGATGCTCTCCCAATTCGGATCACTGTTTATTGGTGGGATCATTGCTCTGCCATTGTGTATCTGGGCAATCAATGCCCAAGGATGGCAGTCGTGGATGGTTCTTGGAGTTTCTGTGCTCGGGTTTGTGACTTTAACGGGCTTGGGGGTTTTCTTTGGTGGGAGGATCATGGATGCTCGCGGGCCAGCCATCCTCTCTACACTGATCAAGAATGACTCCAAAGAACGCAGTTAGGATGGTCCCAACACACGGGCAACACACGGGGACGTACCTTTTGTGTTGCCATCACGCGAAAGGCGGGAGATGATCGGTCCGATTCGGCTGGCTGTGGCGACTGCTCAGGATATGAGTTCCTTGGGTAGCGAACTGTCGCGCCTTCTTCGGGTGGGTGATGTGGTCATCCTTAACGGCGAACTCGGTGCTGGGAAAACCCAGTTGGCTCAGGGGATTGGTCGAGGTCTGGGAGTACGCGGGGAGGTGATCTCGCCAACGTTCGTACTGTCGCGTGTGCATCGATCTGAAGTTGGGCCCGATATGGTACACGTCGATGCTTACCGGTTAACCAGCTCCTATGAGGTGGATGACCTGGACCTGGAAGCTGAGATGCCCACCTCTGTGATCGTGGTTGAATGGGGGAGAGGATTCGTGGAGTTTCTGAGCGAGTCGTACCTCGACATCACGATCAATCGCTCCCAAGATATTGAAGACGATACCCGTCATGTGGAGATTGTTGCGACCGGTCCGCGCTGGGAGAATTTCCTCACCGACTGGGAGGCACTCATCAACGTGGACATGGGCCGTGATGCGCGGCGGGACGCTGATGGGAGTGGTGATGAGTGACCTGATTCTCGGGATTGATACGTCCACGACCGTGAGTGTGGGTTTGGCCCGTGGTGGTGAGATTCTGCGCTCGTACTCGACGGCCGATACCCGCAGTCATGTGGAGTCCTTAGTGCCTGTGATCGAGAAGGTCATGGGTGGGGTTCCTGTGGGGGATCTCACGGCGATCGCTGTGGGTATGGGCCCTGGACCTTTCACTGGTCTACGGGTGGGGATCGTTGCCGCGACCACTCTCGCTTCGACCCTCGGAATAGAGGTCATTCGCGTGTGTAGTTTGGATGTTCTGGCCAGGCAGTATGTCCAGTTCTCTGGGGGCGGAGACTTCCTCACCTGCATTGATGCACGGCGCAAAGAAGTGTATTGGGCGAGGTACGACGCTCAGGGTCGCCGAGTGGATGGTCCCGACGTTTCTCGACCTGTTGAGCTGCCCGACCTGGATTGTTATGGCCCCGGTACACCGTCATTCTGCGTGCCAGTCACAGAATCCACTATTCCACCAGCCACGTCATTCTGCGGAGCGGAGCGACTCGCAGAATCCAGACTCAACAGTCGAACAACCTCGCAGTCTGGACCCTGCGAGTCGCGCTGGCGCGCTCCGCAGGGTGACAGCAGTGGTGATTCCACTATTCCACCAGCCACGTCATTCTGCGGAGCCAACCCCCACCGACATTCTGCGGAGCAGTCGCAGAATCCACTACCCCACCAACCACGTCATTCTGCGGAGCGGAGCGACTCGCAGAATCCAGACTCAACAGTCGAACAACCTCGCAGTCTGGACCCCGCGACGGAGCCTGTGCTGCGGAGCGTGCCAGCGCGACTCGCAGTGCGCAGGGTGACGGTGCTAGGTGTCCACGGTGGCGATGACAGTGTGGGTGTGCAGGGTGACAGCAGTGGTGACTCCATGGTGCTGGATGCTGGAGTCCTAGCCGCCTTTGCCCGTACCTTTGTCGATGTGGGGCCAACCCCGCTCTATTTGCGCCATGCTGATGCCATACCATCGGCAGGCGTGAAGTCTGTTCTCCCGGTGGTCGCCGATGAATAACTTGCGCGAAGTCGTACCCGGTGATCTCGGTTCGATCATGGAGCTGGAGCAGTACGCCCCACTGCCAGCGTGGTCGCCATCGTCCTGGTTGGAGGAATCCACGAAACACCATGTGGTGGTCGCCGATACTCAGCCGATCGTGGCTGTCATCTCCTTAGGATTGGTCAGCGGTACGGCGGAGGTACGCCGAGTGGTCGTACTTCCTGAACATCGCCGCCAAGGGTGGGGGAGGTCCCTCATGGAGTACGCGCACCTATGGGCGGAAAACTCTGGTGCCACGGAAATCTTCTTAGAGGTCTCCACAGGCAACGAAGCAGCACTGGGGCTCTATCGCGCCATGGGATTCCACGATGTGAGTCTACGCAGGGACTACTATGGCCCCGGTGATGACGCTGTGGTGATGTGTCTCTCTCTTGATGACACTCGGGAGGTCTCATGAGTGAACCTTTGATCCTCGGTATCGAATCGAGTTGCGATGAGACCGGTGTCGGTATCGTACGGGGGACCCAGATTCTGGCCAATGAGGTCGCCTCCTCAGTGGAGGAACATGCCCGTTTCGGTGGGGTCGTACCCGAAATCGCATCGCGGGCCCACCTGGAATCCTTTGGTCCTACCCTCGAGCGAGCTGTGCAAACTGCTGGAATCGACTTGTCGGAGATCGACGCGGTCGCCGTCACTGCAGGGCCGGGTCTCACGGGCGCGCTCGTGGTTGGGTTGTCGGCAGCGAAGACTTTGGCGTACGCGCTAAACAAGCCGCTGTATGGGGTGAACCATTTGATCGCCCATGTGGGGGTGGACATCCTCGATCATGGGCCTTTGCCGAAGCCGTGTGCTGCCTTGTTGGTGTCGGGAGGGCACACCTCGATTCTCCACGTGGAAGATATCGCTAGGCGGGTCACAGAGATCGGATCGACGATCGATGATGCAGCCGGGGAGGCGTACGACAAGGTGGCTCGCTTATTGGGTTTGGGTTATCCCGGTGGTCCGATCATCGACCGGCTAGCTGGTGAGGGTGATCCGAGGGCGGTACGGTTCCCGCGTGGATTGACAGCGACTCACGACATGGAGAAACATCGATTCAATTTCTCTTTCTCGGGGTTGAAAACTTCCGTAGCCCGGTGGGTGGAGATTCGTCGCCGTGATGGGGAAGAGATCGTACTGGAAGACGTAGCGGCGAGTTTTCAAGAAGCAGTTGCCGACGTGCTGAGCGCTAAAACTGTGGATGCCTGCGAGTTTATGGGGGTGGACACTCTCGTACTCGGTGGTGGAGTGGCTGCCAATTCGCGGGTGCGCTCGTGGCTGGAATCTCGCTGCGGTGAGGCGGGCATCACTCTGCGCCGACCCACTCCAGGGTTGTGTACGGATAATGGTGTGATGATTGCCGTACTCGGTTCACAGTTGGTCAGTGCCGGAGTTCAGCCTTCCCCTCTGGATATCTCCCCGGATTCCTCGATGCCCATCTCGCAGGTGTCGATGTAGACGCTCTTGTGCCCACCCGATTCCCACCTCCGCCATTTTTTGTTGGTTTTATTGTTGTTCCACGATATCTGTACGAGGATGTCGACATCACCTGGAGGGGCCAGATATGAAATTGAAGAAGTCTATTGTTGCGCTTGTTGCTGGAGCCGCGATGGCACTCACTGCTTGCGGTGGTGAAACGGTCGCGGAGGAGACTAACCCACCCGTGGATCAGGAATCACCCATGGATACGTCCACTGAGGAAGACTCTGTAGGCCAGTGGACTATCTCTGGGACGTCATCTCTCCCCTGAGAGAGCCACCAAGCAACACCAGGTACGTCCTGGTTGATCCCTATGCCTTGGGTGCCAGTCGTGTGAGTGCACCCACCACATGGTCATAGAAGTCATGGCCGGGGCGGTCGGTGAGGTGGGAGAGCATCCGATGAGTGAGAGTACGCACCACCGGGATCGGTAACCCATAGTGGGCGGCTATCTTCATGATTTTCGGGTTGGAGATGATGCGGCTGAAAGTGTTGCCGAGCTGGAAATACCCACCCCACTCGTCGCGCATCCGTCTCGCGTACCCGATGAGCGCTCGCTCGGCGCCGTTTGTGTTCACTCCACGCCCATGGGCTTGAATAATCTGTTCAGCAGCGAAACGACCCGATTCCATGGCGTACGAGATCCCCTCACCATTGAAAGGGTTGATCGCGCCCGCAGCGTCCCCAACGAGCAGCAGCCCCTGCCCATAGAGTGGTTTGCGATTGAACCCCATGGGCAGGGCGGCACCCTGGATGGGCCCGACCTGGTGGGCTTCGGTGAACTCGTAGTGTAAATCGAGTCCCGCCAGCCACCTGGTCATAGAGTCGCGCAGATCAACATGCTTGAAACGGTTCGCATCGGGAAGCCCCAACCCCACATTGCACGTACCATCACCAAGAGGGAAACTCCAGGCGTACCCAGGAAGCAGTTTCGGTGTGGGGGAGTCATCCCAGAGCTCTAACCAGGAGTCGATGTACTTGTCGTTCGCGGTGGGTGAGGTGAAGTAGGTACGAATCGCCAAACCCAGGGGGCGGTTCTCCATGCGATGGCGACCCATAGCGACCGCCAGGCGAGCTGAGTTGCCATCGGCGGCCACCGCCAGGGGGGCGGTGAATTGTTGGCCGTCTTTCGTGGTGACACCGGTGATTCGTCCACGATGGAGGATGGGTGCCTGTACGTTGGTCCCGGTCAGCAGTCTCGCCCCTGCGTCCATGGCGCGGTGGGCAAGGAACTCATCGAAGACTGAGCGGCGTACTGTCATCCCAAAGGAAGGAAAGTCACTGAGCTCAGGCCAACCCATCTGATAGTGGGCCCGCCCCACGTGGATGCGCAACCCCTTGTTGCGCTTCCAGTCGAGTGTTGAGGGCCGTACCCCCAAACTCACGAGTTCTTTGATCGCCCGCGGAGTCAACCCATCCCCACATACTTTCTCGCGCGGAAAAGTGGTCTTCTCGAGTAGCAGTACGTCCAACCCTGCTTTCGCCAGATGGATTGCCGTCGATGATCCACCGGGCCCAGCACCCACCACGATCACGTCCGCTTCATGTGTCGAGTCTTGGCCAGTCATCATTCTCCTTAGGTCAAGCGCCTTTGTCATTCTGTGTTTGCGTGCCAGTCATTCTGCGCGAAGTCGCAGAATCCAGACTCCCCAGTTCTTCAACTATGGTTTCTGGACCCTGCGAGTCGCGGAGCCTGTGCTGCGGAGCCCGCCAGGGCGACTCGCAGTGCTCCGCAGGGTGACGGGTTGCTGGTTGGACGGGTACGACAGTGAGCACGGCTTCTAAACCGGTAAAGTCGTGAGGGTTAGCGGTATAGAGTGGGAGTCGGCGTACTGCGGCGGTTGCGGCGATCATGAGGTCCATGCGACGCGGACGAGGGTGCCGACCAGTAGCAAGGACGAGAGCTGCAAGCTCACCGAAAACTGTGGCGGCTTCCCCGTCA
>WRIJ01000003.1 GCA_009782785.1 Propionibacteriaceae bacterium
GGAGCACTGCGAGTCGCCCTAGCGGGCTCCGCAGCACCACGACGCAGGTTGAGCGGAGAGTGCGCTTGCGCACTATCCCGAAACCAAGGAAGTGGTTGACGAACGAAGTGAGGAGCACAGGCTCCGCGACTCGCAGGGGTCCAGGCTAGTGATCCACCACAATGACCGAGTCTGTCAATGCTCACGATCCACCGACTGTCACCACTGTGGTGGACCAAGTATCTGGATTCCTTCGCGACTTCGCGCAGAATGACAGTGGTGGGTAGTCCTAGATATCCTCGCCAATGAGGAAGGATGTTCTCTCGTCATTGGTACGGAAGTTCAATCCTTTGGTGAGAACTGTATCCATCCACTGATTCACTTGGGCAGCGAGGTCTTCAGGGGTGCGGGACCCATCGAAGACAAAATCGGCAGCAGCAAGGCGTACCTCATCATCGATTTGTGCCGTGATCCGCCCCCAGGCTTCCTCTTCATCCATTCCACGACCATCAACAAGTCGAGCGACACGTACTTCGGGGGAAGCATCCACCACGATGACAGTGTCGAATGCCTCTGGTCCAGCAACCTCAACAAGCAGTGGAATAGCATGGACAACAAGTTTGTCCCCGCGAGACTCAGCCTCAAAATCAATGCGTTGACCTTCACTGATCACGCGTGGATGGATGATGTTTTCTAGCTGTTCACGGGCTTGATCATCATCACCGAAGACGCGCTTCGCCACCAAAGAACGATTAAGAGTGCCATCCTCGTGAAGAACATCTCCGAAAGTATCAACGATCTCCTGGAGCCCCGGGGTCCCTGGGGCTACCACTTCACGAGACAGGATGTCATAGTCAATAACTTCGACCCCACGCTCAGCAAAGGCCTGGCTCGCTACCGACTTCCCTGCAGCGATGCCACCAGTTAAGCCGACCCTAATCATGGAAACTCTTTTCGACCCTTAGGAGGCTGGTTCTTCGTCGCCCAATTGCTCCTTGAACGCCTGGAGAGCTTCATCTGTTGCCAGCGTTGGTTCTGCTTGCGCCTGAGGCTCACCTGTGGTGTATGTTGCCGCAGTCATTTCTTCAACGACAGCTTCCTGATCGGCTTCACCCGCTTCTTGAGCTTGCTTCTTGTGAGCCTCCCACAGTTCGCGAGCTTGGGTCCACTGTTCTTCCCAAGCAGCCTGTTGCTCTTCGTACCCTGGCTTCCATTCATTAGTTTCAGCATCGAAACCTTCAGGATAGATGTAGTTGCCTTCAGCATCATAAGAGTTGGCCATGCCATAGAGGCTCGGATCAAAGTCATCGGCGACAACATCGACACCTTCATTAGCTTGTTTGAGTGAGAGGGATACTCGACGGCGTTCCAGGTCAATATCAATGATCTTCACCATGACAGCATCGTCAACGGCCACTACTTGCTCAGGGATTTCGACATGGCGCTCGGCAAGTTCTGACACGTGAACGAGTCCCTCAATACCTTCAGCTACGCGCACAAAAGCACCAAAGGGTACGAGTTTGGTGACTGTTCCTGGAGCGATTTGCCCAATCTGGTTGAGGCGAGCAAAGGTTTGCCACGGATCTTCTTGAGTGGATTTCAACGACAGTGATACGCGCTCACGATCCATTTCAACCGAAAGGACCTCAACAGTGACCTCCTGGCCGATCTCTACCACTTCAGAGGGATGATCGATGTGTTTCCATGACAGTTCGGACACGTGCACCAAACCGTCAACACCGCCAAGATCAACAAAGGCACCGAAGTTGACGATGGAGGAGACGACACCCTTGCGGATTTGGCCCTTGGTGAGGTTGTTGAGGAAGGTCGAGCGTACCTCGGACTGGGTTTGCTCCAACCATGCTCGACGCGACAGAACCACATTGTTGCGATTCTTATCAAGCTCAATGATTTTTGCTTCCAATTCCGCGTTCATGTACGGTGACAGATCGCGTACGCGCCTCATCTCCACCAACGATGCTGGAAGGAAGCCCCGCAAACCGATGTCAACAATGAGGCCGCCCTTGACAACCTCGATCACCCGCCCGGTGACCATGCCGTCTTCTTCTTTAATCTTCTCGATCGTTCCCCAAGCGCGTTCGTACTGGGCACGTTTCTTCGAGAGGATGAGGCGTCCTTCTTTATCTTCCTTCTGTTGGACGAGAGCTTCGACCTGATCGCCAATATTGACTTCTTCGAAAGGATCTACATGATATTTGATGGCGAGCTCTTTGACGGGGATGACTCCTTCAGTCTTGTATCCCACATCGAGGAGAACCTCGTCTTTGTCTACCTTGACAACAATGCCGGTGACAATATCGCCATCATTGAAGTTTTTGAGTGTTGAATCGATTGCGTCGAGAAAATCCTGGTCTGAACCGAGGTCGTCAATCGCGATAGGGGCTTGCGCCGTTGATGTCATTGATGATGACTTTCACAATAGTAATGAGTGGCGCTTGTTCGTGCCGTGGTTAGCATCCTGCTCACTCCATGCCGGAACAGGGCGAATAAGCGCTCACCTATCTTAGCGAGGCTGGGGGTCCACAGCAAACAGCCTTCCAAGCCCAGGCTCTTCGTCTGGACACCGCTGGTGATGCCGGATTTGGGTGGTCGGCATCACCATGCCAGCCACACCCACGGGTAGTGTGTCACCCATAGGAGCTGAAAGTGTCTACTGATAATCGGCAGGTGTGATGGTCAAGGTTATTATTTCCTTGGCATTTTTATCCAGATATTTTATTTTGAAGGTGATGTTCAAGTCCAGTAGGTCCTTCATGTCACTAGAGTTCGTGAACATGCTTATCACCTCTTTTTTCGTTGCCTCACGTACTTGTGGTAGTTGCGATGCTGGGAATTGACTCACAGATAAATCCATGATGGTGAAAGTCAAGAGCAGCGTGCGGTCCTCAATTTGCTCCACCCCATCAAATCGAACATCGTTTTCGATTTGGCCCTTCATCGTTGCGTTCATCACATCAACAGCCAAACCGATGACATCTTTCACCAGTACTAAACTCCCAGCGGCTTTCTCCAACACCTGTTGCGCATCTTGTGCCTCTTGGGTGGCTGCTTCAATTTCAGCGGTTTGTTTCTCGAGGTCAGCCAGCTTGTTAGCTTTCTCGGGAACCGTGAATTCCAGGGCCTTCGCTTTCTCGAGTTCGCTCACCAGTTGGTCATAGCTGTCAGGGATCATGTAATCGGTGGCAACAGTGGAATCAATGACGGCTGTTGCAACAGTGATCTGCTCGTCGAGTGCTGCTCTGTCTTGTTCATAGGCTGCAACAGAGACATCAAATGTCTCTTTGGCCTCGGCTAGTGCGATCTGCTGTGGGCGAATGATGCCGAAGAAAACACCAGCAGCGATACCAGCAACGAGAAGCAGTCCGCCGACCAGCAGTAGTGGCCACATTTTGCACTTCTTCTTGGGTGGCACATTTGCCGAGGGCATCCCAGGGCTATAGGCGGGCTGGCCCATCACTGGTGGGGGTGCCACTGGAGGTGCTCCCATGGGCTGTGGTGCTGCCATCGGTTGTGGCATGCTCGGTTGAGGCACTCCCATCGGCTGTGGTGCTCCCACAGGTGGAACAGAGGCAAATGGTGGTTGGTTTGGTGTGCTCATAGGATGCCCCTCGAGAAGAATTATATGATCGGACTCATTCTAGCCCCTTGATGGCCTTGTGTGCCCAGGGGAGTTTCTTTCGAGACTTTTCTACGCTAGGAGTGGGATGCGCCTGCCCAGGTTGGACCAATGCCCACACTCACATCGAGCGGAACACTCAGTTGGGCAGCTTGACCCATCTCACGGCGTACGATCTCTTCGAGAGTCTCACTCTCCCCTGGTCCCACCTCAAAAATGAGTTCATCGTGCACTTGCAGCAGCATTCGTGACGTTAGGCCAGCCTTCTTCAAGGCAGAATCCAATTCCAGCATGGCCACCTTGATAATGTCAGCAGCGGTCCCTTGGATAGGGGCATTGAGAGCCATTCTTTCGGCCATTTCTCGGCGAGTACGATTCGTCGACTCCAAATCGGGAAGATAACGCCTTCGACCCAGAATCGTTTCTGTATATCCCGTATGGCGAGCTTCCACAACAACCGATTGGAGATAGTCGCGTACTGAGCCGAAATGTTCAAAGAAACTCTCCATGAGCACGTTCGCCTCGCCCACCGTGATCTTCAATTGGTTCGACAACCCAAAAGAACTCAACCCATAGGCCAACCCGTAATTCACAGCCTTCACCCGACTGCGCTGATCAGGAGTCACCTGGTCAGGATCAACACCAAAAACGCGACCAGCCATCACAGTATGAAAATCTTGACCAGCATTAAAGGCCGCGGTGAGGTATTCATCACCAGAAATATGGGCCATGATTCTCATCTCAATCTGCGAATAATCCGCAGTCAACAGCGCCTCGTACCCCGGCCCTGGGATGAAACACGTGCGAATCTGGTTTCCAGCGCTCGTTCTAGCTGGAATGTTCTGCAAGTTCGGATCTTGGCTCGACAGCCTCCCCGTGGCTGCTGCCGTCTGCAGATAGGTGGTATGAATCCGATCCTTCGCAGTGGTGGCTTTGATCAACCCTTCGACACTTTGGCGCAATTTGATGGCGTCACGATGAGCCATGAGGTGTGTGAGGAAAGGATGACCTGTTGTGGTCAGCAGGTGATCGAGCGCTTCCGCATCTGTGGTGTGCCCACTCTTGGTTTTACGAGTCTTTGGCATCCCCAATTCTTCAAAGAGTACGACCTGGAGCTGTTTGGGTGAAGAGAGATTGATTTCGTGACCTATAGCTTCAAAAGCACTACTTTGGGCTTGGATGACTGCCGAATCAAACTGCTGGTGCAGGTTGTTGAGTTGACTGGGATCAACCCCGATCCCGGCGTACTCCATCGAGGCCAGAACGCGTGTGAGTGGCAATTCCACTTGTGTACAGAGGTCTGCTGCACCCTTATCGGATATTTCCTTATTCAGCGGGACACTGATGTCTGCAATAGTACGAGCATGGATCCCAGCTGTTTGTGAAGCAGAATCCACCTCGAAGTTGAAGGCGGGTTGATCATCGGCATTTTCTTCGGTGAGCGTACGTCCCAAGTATCTTTCCGACAAGCTGCCCAGATCAAGATTGCGCCGATCCGGGTTCGCTAAATAGGCAGCAATCTGGGTGTCACAGGTTACGCCAGCAAGGTCCCAACCGCGTTCCCATAAGGCAATAAGAGGGGCTTTGATGTCGTGAACAGTTTTTTCAATGTCTGGGTTTGCTAGCCATTGCGCTAAGGCCTGGGCATCTTCCTGGGTGAGTGTGCTCAGTTCCACACATCCGACATTGTCCCCGGTGGCGATGCCGACAGATTCGACACTCCAATTTCCTCTGCCCCACTGCCCTAAAAAGTCCACTGCTCCAGACGTTGATGCGTGACTGGTCAGCCAGGATGTCAATGTTCCCGGTTCAATAGTCTCTATTGCGGTGGTGGTGTGGACTACCTGTTCGGTCTCACGTACCTCGAAAATCTCTGAGACTCGGGCTCGCAGAGCTCTGAACTGCAGGAGATCGAAGAGTTGGTTGACTGCCGCCATATCCACCTCACCACGAGTGAGTTCACTGACATCCACAGGCAAGTTGAGGTCGCGAAGGAGATGATTGAGTCTCCTATTGCGGTGAACATCATCGATGTGGGCCCTCAAGGATTCACCGGCCTTACCTGGAACTTGGTCTGCTCGACGAAGAAGATTCTCTAAACCGTCGTACTCTTTCAACCACTTGGCTGCAGTTTTAGGCCCCACCCCTGGTACACCAGGAAGATTATCTGAGGTCTCCCCCACTAAAGCAGCCAACTCGGGATATCGCCTAGGGGGAACACCGTGTTTGTCTTCCACAGCTTGGGGTGTCATTCGCTGTGTCTCATTGCGCCCCGGATACAACACTGTCACACCATCGGTAATCAACTGGAAGGTGTCGCGGTCTCCTGATGCGATAAGTACCTCCATGTCTTTGAGCCTGCCCTGGTGTGCCCACGTGGCGATGATGTCATCGGCTTCATAATCGTCCACATCTATGTGAGAAATATTGAGTGCGTCCAGAAACTCTTTGATGAGTTCCACTTGGCCGAGGAACTCTGGTGGGGTTGCCCCGCGATTGGCTTTATATTCACTGTACTCGCGCGTACGGAAGGTCGTACGTGATCGATCAAAAGCAACACCGATATGGGTGGGTTGTTCGCTGCGAATAGTTCCCAACAGCAAGGTAGCAAACCCGTAAACAGCGTTCGTGTATTGCCCTGTAGACGTGGTGAAGGATTCGAGCGGATAACCATAGAAGGCCCGAAAAGCCAGTGAATAACCGTCGACGAGTAGGAGCTTGTCTTGTGGTTGCGTCATCACTGAGGGTCCTGCGATGGGCGGCCATGGTTGATGACCCCTTGAGCTACCTCACGCATCGGCTTGCGCATGTCCATGGCTGTTTTTTGTATCCAACGAAATGCTTCAGCTTCACTGATTCCGAGCCCCTCTTGGAGGAGTCCTTTAGCTTGGTCAACAATTTTGCGAGAGGCGAGACGCTCCTCCAAGTCACTGACTTCTGCTTCGACTGTCATGATCTGTGAATATCGGGCATGGGCGAGTTCGATGGCCGGAATCACATCAGAGGCATCGAAGGGTTTCACGACGTACGCCATTGCTCCAGCGCGACTAGCTCGGTCAATAAGTTCACGCTGCGAAAAAGCGGTAAGCATGACGACGGGTGCAATACGTTCTTCGGTAATGACTTCGGCAGCAGTGATCCCGTCCATCTTGGGCATCTTGACATCCATGATGACTATGTCAGGGTTGAGTTGGCGGGCTAAGGCTATGGCTTCTTCACCGTCGCCTGCTTGAGCTACGACGTTGTAGCCTGATTCTTCGAGAAGCTCAACCAAATCCAGTCGAATGAGTGCCTCATCCTCGGCAATGAGGACCCTCATGGTTTCGGGAGTGTTTTCTTTCACCTTGTCATCTTCTCATTTCGAGGTCTGCGAGACAAGAGACTAGGCCTTGTGGCAGAATGGTGGGTCGATTCTCGGTATGAAAGATTTTCTTCAGTTTCGAGAGTTGCCCAAGTGGCGGAATGGCAGACGCAGTCGACTCAAACTCGGCCGTCCTTACGGACGTGGGGGTTCAACTCCCCCCTTGGGCACCGAAGGCACTTTGGTGCCCCGCAGGCACTAGGATGTCGTTTCATGAGTGCACGCAGGAAAATCAGCGACGTACCTTCTCTTGATTCCCTGCATGTTGGCCCTCAAGAAATCATCCCAAGCTATCCGGGAACCCAGCCGTCCCAGGTGCTCTCTGCTCCAAAGTCAAAGAAAATCAAAGGGTCCTCATCCAGGACTCTGAGCAAAACTGGGCGCAAGAAGAAGAAGCAACTGCGTTCAACTCTTCGCAACACGTTATGGATTGGAGCTTTCCTTCTCGCTGTGTGGGCTGGGTTCGCACTGATTGAGGCCGTGGTGGAATCAGTGGTTGATGGCTGGTTTAGACGTGACTCCATTATTGCCTTGTGTCTGATACTTCTCTTCGCGAGCGCTGCAGTCTGGGCACTAGGATCAGCTAAAGTCGAAGATTTCTTGTCCAGGAGAAATGCCAAGAAGAGTAACCCCAAGGAAGGATCCTGAACATGAGTGAGACCGATTCTTTGCCCACACGCTGGTACCACTACGTACGTGCAGCAATCAACTGGATCAACTTGTCCACACTGTTTGGTTTATTTATTGCGTACCTTGGCAGGGCCAAAGTCACTAAGGGGCCCCAGCAGCTCATTTTGGCCGATGGCTACCGTTTCTCCTTCCCCATTGCGAGTGCATTCACCGTCGGAAACGTCATCATTACTGCGTCAACCTTCACCCGTTTCACTTCCCGCCTTCCCCAAGGTCTCGCTCATGAAGCCCGACATTCCACCCAGTGGGCGATCACAGGGCCACTCTTCCTGCCGCTGTATATCCTTGCGATGGGTATCAGTTGGCTTCGCACCCGTGACCGCGCAGCGTGG
The DNA here is from genome assembly GCA_009782785.1 of Propionibacteriaceae bacterium. Lineage (GTDB taxonomy): Bacteria > Actinomycetota > Actinomycetes > Propionibacteriales > Propionibacteriaceae > WQYJ01. The sequence goes on from WRIJ01000003.1 coordinate 8,000, forward strand.
AATCCTTTCGAGGTTCTCGCTGGACTCGAAGACGGCGGGTACAAACGTTTCGAAAAAGCGACACCACCTGAGCCTTCGCAAGCAGAGAATCGTCTTAGCGACGTCACCCCACCGAACACACCGACGATAAATCGTCTGTGAGGTTAGTCTCTGAGATGTCAGCCAAAGGATCCTGCGTCGGTGCAGGCTCAGATGTTGGGCTTGCAGATGGGTCCGCTGTCGCCGCATAAGCAGCCTCAGCATCCAGGGCCTCAGAGCGCGCGATCGTATCAGCGACCACTCGACGTATCGCATAATAATCGGGGTCACCAGTGGTCACTAAGGGTGGAGAGAAAGACACAGAGATCAGCGGAAGGCTTTTAGCTTTGGAGGCCAAATCCACCATGGATTTCATATCATGCCAGTCAATAGAGGTGGAAGCCATATCTTTAGATGTTTTGGCAATCTTCTGAAAATTCTGGGCAACAGTGGTGGGATCCATTTCAGCCAACATCGCTGTCATGACACATTTCTGGCGTTGCATACGCTTGTAATCGTCATCGATAGATCTCGTACGCGCATACTGGAGTGCCTCCTCGCCAGTGAGATGCTGGTTCGCTCCGGCTTCGATCCACTTGGTTTGGGCAGCGTTAACCGGGACTCGTTCCTTAATGGAGATAGTCAAACCTCCGACAGCATCGACAAGATCAGCGAACCCTTCCATATTGATGAGAATGTAGTAATTCATTGTCAACCCCGTGATCCCTTCCACGGCGTCGAGTAGGGCTCGCATCCCTGGATCATCTTCATCGGGATACAGGGCGGCATTTTGTTGACCCAGCAGATAGACAGCATTCAGTATTCGCTCAGTGTCCTCACAGTCATCGTCATCGTTTTCACGGCATTGATACCCCAGCGGGTATAGCGTCTTCAACGGCGAACCGTTAGCGAAAGGTACGCTCATCAAGTTGCGGGGAAGTCCGAAGAGGACAGTACGCCCAGTTGCCGCACTCATCGAGGCAACAGTGATCGAGTCTGGTCGCATACTCCAACGATCCATCCCAGAATCAGACCCGAGAAGCAGAATGTTGTAGCGACCTTCCACCTGTGTCGAATTGCCACCGCCCCTAAACATGGCAAAGAGCTCGAGACCAGCTGCAGCGCTGCTTCCTATCTGCACCATGCCCACCACGAGGACGAGGGCCATCACCAAAGCCACCCCAGAGAAAATGCCCCCCTTTTTGCGACCCATTTCTCGAGGTCGTGCAATCAGGTAGGTGTTAATCGCCAAACCTAACCAGAACAAACCCAGCACGACAGCGGCAACAAAGATCACAGTCATGGCAATAGGGTTTCCGAGGATTCCCAGTATTGCTTTCCGGGAAAAAAGTGCCACGATGGCGAGTACACCAACAATGATTGCAGCAAGGATCCACACTTTGAGAGCAAAACGCCCCACACGTTTGTTGCCATAGATCACTTGAGCAGACCCAGGTACGAGAAAACCCAGCCCCAACAGTGTGTAACCGCGCCTAGTGGCGACAACCTCACTGCGATGGGATACCTCCAGATATGCTGGATCCACCTCGAGGGTCATGATGCTCCGTTCGCTCAGCCAAACTCCAGTATGGTTGACCAGATGCCCGAGCCCAAGCAGGCACGCCGACTAAGGCTCAACCACCATAGGGTGCTGGAAGGATCTTCTGATCCTCATCAAGGTAATATGTGGGAATGACTGGCTCACCACGGCTCATCTTGTAGCCATCACGGGGAAGTTCTCCACGTGCCCGTTCATGGCGTGCCCTCGCCTCAGCGATAGGTTCGGCCCCCACAATCTCACCATCACGAATCAGTTCACGCAACAGTGGTCGATCATTGTCATCAATCTCAGCTGGCTGTGAGACTCCAATGAGTTCCGCTTCAGCAATACCTTTCACATCTAACCTCCGTGAAGCGTACTTGCGCCCTCCCATGGTGGCTTTCGACAGTGATTTCTTAGCGACAGGTATCCAGGGGGAATCTGGGGCATCTGTATCAGCTTTGGCCACGAGTTTGTAGACCATGGAACACGTGGGTGCTCCCGATCCTGTTACGAGTGAGGTTCCCACGCCGTACCCATCAACCGGAGCGCCGCTGAGGGCAGCGAGTTGCCATTCATCAAGATCTGAGGTGACGATGATGCGTGTCTTGGTGGCACCCAAATCGTCGAGCAGTGCACGTACTTCGCGAGCAGTGACAGTCAAGTCACCAGAGTCGATACGTACTGCCCCTAGTTTGCCGCCCGTCAATTCCACACCAGTACGAACCGCTTGAGCGATGTCATAGGTATCAACCAATAATGTGGTGTTCTCTCCGAGTGCGGCGATCTGAGCTTGGAATGCTTCGGCTTCTGAGTCGTGGAGCAGGGTGAAGGAATGTGCCGCCGTACCTGAGGTTGGTATTCCATAGGTACGCCCGGCCTCCATATTCGAGGTGGAGGCAAATCCAGCGACATAAGCGGCACGGGCAGCCGCAACCGCAGCATATTCATTGGCTCGCCTCGTACCCATTTCGATACAGGGACGGTCTTCAGCCATGAGTGTCATGCGTGAAGCTGCTGATGCAATAGCCGAGTCATAGTTGTAGATTGACAACAAGACGGTCTCTAGCAAGACAGCTTCCGCAAAAGTTCCTTCCACGATGAGCAGGGGTGATCCTGGAAAATAGAGGTCCCCTTCGCCGTACCCCCACATGGATCCAGTGAATCGGTAGGTTGCAAGGTATTGAGCTGTGACATCATCAACAACGCCAGCACCTGCGAGGAAGTCGATCTCTTCATCAGTGAAGCGGAAGTTGGCAATAGCCTCTAAGGCTCGCCCCACACCGGCCACCACACCGTACCTTCGCCCCGATGGCAACCGGCGAGCGAAGAGTTCAAAAATGGATTTCCGCTCCCCTTGGCCTGATGCCAGGGCAGCGCGGACCATGGTCACTTCGTACTGATCGGTGAGGAGAGCTGTTGATTGTCGACATACCATGGGTTCCAGTTTAGTGTGTGACAGGATGCCGGGGTAACTGTCACAAGGGGCAAGGGCAACTGTCACACATCTCGGTCATTCTCTCATGGTGTGTAGCCAGTCTGGGACTGGCTGGCAGAATGGTGTCGACCTGGATGGGTGGGAGTATGACTCTCGGTCATTCTGCGGAGCACTACGAGTCGCCCTAGCGGGCTCCGCAGCACCACGACGCAGGTTGAGCGGAGAGTGCGCTTGCGCACTATCCCGAAACCAAGGAAGTGGTTGACGAACGAAGTGAGGAGCACCACGACGCAGGTTGAGCGGAGAGTGCGCTTGCGCACTATCCCGAAACCAAGGAAGTGGTTGACGAACGAAGTGAGGAACACAGGCTCCGCGACTCGCAGAATCTAGAATCCACAGTTCCCACCAAGTTTCTTCAGATAGAATCACGGTGTCCCTCTGCACGAAAGGCACACCCATGTCCCCTATGGTTAGCATTCTCATGGGATCGGATTCCGATTGGCCCATCATGGTTGAGGCTGCGAAAGCACTCCAAGAGTTCGGGATCGAATTCGAAGCGACAGCGATCTCAGCCCATCGGATGCCCGATGAAACCATTGAGTACGGGCGTACTGCTCATGAACGTGGGATTTCTATCATTATTGCTGGCGCTGGTGGTGCAGCACACCTGCCAGGTGTCCTCGCCGCTGTGACTCCCCTGCCGGTGATCGGTGTGCCGATCCCGCTGAAGCAACTCGATGGACTGGATTCTTTGCTCTCCATTGTTCAGATGCCTGCTGGAGTCCCTGTGGCTACGGTGGGTGTCGGAGCAGGACGCAATGCAGGACTGTTAGCGGCACGGATCCTTGGTGCTGGAGATGAGTCCATGCGCACCAAGGTTGTTGAATTCCAGGGGTCCTTGCGTGAAGCCGCTAGGGCCAAGGGTGACAAAGTACGTGCGTACGCTCAAGAACTCTAAGAAGACTTTAGCTGCTGCGACGCCGTGAACGTCGTCCCGGTGAGCGCTCTCCCCCATCAGAGGGAGCCTGGTTTTCTACTGGTTCATCGAACCGTATTCGCCCCATTGCTTCACAGGCTTCACAAGCAGTGGTGAAGGCCTCGGCTAACCCAGTACCCACCTTTTTGCGTGTCATTTGCACGAGGCCGAGCGAGGTGACTTCGGAGACCTGGTGACGAGTACGATCACGCCCTAGACATTCCACGAGACGCCGCAATAACAGCTCGCGGTTGCTGGGAAGAACCATGTCAATGAAGTCAATGATGATGATTCCACCGATATCGCGCAGACGTAATTGCCGTACGATCTCTTCGGCTGCTTCAAGATTATTGGAGGTCACGGTTGCTTCAAGGTTGCCCCCAGCCCCGGTGAACTTGCCTGTGTTCACGTCGATCACTGTCATTGCTTCAGTACGGTCAATGACGAGGGATCCTCCGGATGGCAGGTGCACTTTGCGGTCGAGAGCTTTGGCGATCTGTTCGTCGATGCGGTATTTGGCGAAAACGTCCCCATCTTTTTCTCGATCCCATTTCTGGATTCGTTCACGCAGGTGCGGGGACACATGGCTGACGTACGCACTCACGGTGTCGAAAGCGTCTTCCATTCCGCCATTTCCATCAACGATCAGGGTTGAGAAGTCTTCGGTGAACAGATCACGGACGATGCGCATCGTGAGATCAGGTTCAGTGTAGAGTAGTTGTGGTGTCTGCTTGCCTTGGGTTTTCTTTTCGATGACCTCCCATTGGGCTTTGAGACGGTTCACATCGCGGACGAGTTCGTCTTCGGATGTCCCTTCAGCGGCAGTACGAATGACGACTGTGGCTGTTTCATCCACGAGAGAATCGAGAATGTTTTTGAGGCGGTTGCGTTCTTTTTCGCTCAGTTTCCGGGAGATCCCCGCGATGTGGCCTTTCGGTGCGTAGACCACATATCGCCCAGGTATCGAAACATGGGAGGTCAAGCGAGCACCTTTAGCTCCAACGGGGTCTTTCGATACTTGTACGACTGCGAGTTGACCAGCAGAGAAGACGTCCTCAATTTTGCGCTCTTGGCCAGCTTCACCAAAAGAGTCCCAGTCCACTTCACCGGCATAGAGTACGGCATTGCGTCCACGCCCAATATCAATAAAGGCTGCTTCCATTCCTGGTAGGACATTTTGTACCTTGCCGAGATAGATGTTGCCGATGAGGGAGGTTGCCGAAGCCCGATCGACATAATGTTCGACGAGGATTCCGTCTTCTATGACAGCGATCTGCGAATAGTCTTGTTTTTGCCTAATGAGCATGGTGCGCTCGACTGATTCACGGCGTGCCAAGAATTCAGCTTCGGACAGGATTGGTGTCCGGCGTCTGGATGCTGCGCGGCCTTCGCGGCGACGCTGCTTTTTTGCTTCCAAGCGGGTGGATCCTTCGATACCTTCCACTTTGGTGTCTGTCGTATCTTTGGTGGCTTGTTTTTTTCGAGTACGCGGTTGGCGTACTTTCACTACTACGTCGGCATCACTGTCTTCGACGTCGTCAACGTCTTCACCTTGGCGCCGACGCCGACGCCGACGATGCTTGGAGGACTCTTCACTGGGTGGTGTTGATTCTGAGGAAGGCACCTTCTGGTCTGGGGAGCCACTTTCAGGGTTGTCGTCAGTTGCCTCAGATGCGGGGTCGTCATCGGCCCCTGGACCGCGACGTTTGCGCCCTCCACGGCGACGACGGCGACGGTTTGTACCAGAGGTGTCGAAGTCTTCATTCCCGTCTTGACTGCCTGTTGAGTCATCATTTTCGGGCGAGGGTGCAGCTGCAATGGCTTGGGCGAGGTCGTCGAGCGCTTGTGCCGTGTCGAGGTCATCTCGCGAGTCGTGAGCTTTTTTACGGGCCCGTGTGGTGGTCTTTCTCGTACGTTGGGTGCGGCTCAATTCTTCTAGTGCCTCACCGATGGGATCATTCGATTCTGTCGCTGTTGGTGTTGTGGACTCCCCAGCGGCAGCGTCAGTAGTGGTTTTCTTCCTGGTGTTTTTCCTTGCTGGGGTTTTCGGCGCTTCAGTTTCAGGGGTCTCAGCAAGTTGTGTGTCGTCAGTTTTTCGCTTCGTGGATTTTCGGGTCTTCCCTTTGGGGGCGAAACCATGGTGGGCCCCTGAGTCTTCGCCTAAGGGATCCGCAGCAGCACTGGGGGCTGGATCTTCGGTGTTGAGGGGTTTGCGTGGACGCCGGGTTTTCTTGGGTCGATATTCTCCCACGGCTTCTGCTGGTTGATTGTCTGGTGGACCCATCACATCGGATGGGCGGGATGCGGAGTTTTCGTTCGTAGAATCCGCCATATTGTTGTCGAGCATGAACGCTCTCTTTCTCACTGGGCCGCAACCCAGTGCCACTGGTGGGTGTCACCCACAGGCAAGCTTATGAATTCGGCACGAACCCCGCCGCGGTCCTGGATCTCAGGTCGCGTCTTGAGTACGCACTCGCGAGCCATCGGTGATGACTCAATCGTGGTAAAGTATCTCACACCTTGAATACCAACGCATGTTTTTCAGCTGCGGCGAGTCTCTGTTTTACGATTTGCGTACGAGCCTGCAGGCCATGGCGATCGTTTCGTGAAGGTCATCCTTGAAGAATAGATATTCAAAAAGTCCAACTACAGCAAGCGCCATGACAGAAAGAACGAGTGCATTCATGGCCCATTGCAGAAAGGACAATTCCGTCGGTAGAGGCAGCAATGACGATAATGCAATAATTGTGGCGACACAAGCCATAGTCACAAACAGCCGCTTGGCAAAAACCCACACACTCCTGTTCACTATGACCTTTGATCCGTATACAGCATAGTAGCCGGTCCGGAAACTATAGGAAAAGAGCATTCCGACGGCCGCACCAGTGATTCCTATCCATTGGATCATGGCAATCGATATTGCGATGGTCAGGGTCGCTTCGAGGAATGCATATTTGCGAAGCGGCCGGAAATGCCCTGCCGCGTTAGTCACACTCATGTACGGGAAATACAGACACCTGAAGGCAGTCGCCGCGACGATGACAGCCATGAGAGCAGGCCGATAGTATTCGACATCAAAGACGTTTTGCGTATAGAGCATCACAAAGGGCAGAGTCATGACTGCCGTGATGGAGAAGAGGAAGGCCGTGGCTCCAAAGACGATTTGCTCATATACCCTCAAATTCTTCTTCAACAAGGAGTGTTCGTTCTTGGCAATCATGTTTCCAAAGGCAGCATCTATTCCTCGTGTGAGGGGTAGGAAGAAACCAAAAATCCCACTCATTACTAGGTTGTAAATAGCGAACACTGATATTTCATAGAGATTGACAAATGCTGAGAGGATGATGAGGCCCGAGTTCATAGATACGAAAGAAGCAAATTGCGCTCCAAAGTGAGCCCACCTTTGGTCAATCACAGCGAGGTCCACCTCCACTGATTTCTGCAGCTTGTACTTTCTCTGTGCATATAAATAGATGAATAACGGAGCGATGACAAAGACAATGGCTGCCCCCAGCTTAACTGCTCGCATTCCAAAACCCGATTGAATGAGAATGACGGAGATAACTGTGCTCACGAGGACTTTGGCCGAATTTACCATGGAAATGAGTCGATGATTTTGATCAGCTGTAAAGAGGAACTGATACACCTGGCCAAAGAAGAACTGTACGACTGTAGACAGGCACATGATGAGCACCAAGCTAGCGGTGTAAATGAAATCGAATTCGTCCTTGACCAGGAGAGGGTAACCGATAGCTAAGCATATGGAGAAGATAACAAATACGAGCACAACCTTTTTCAGAAAGGATTGACTTGACTTAATGACGACGGAGATCTGATGGGTGTCGTTCCTTTCGAGCGGTGAATAGAGAGCTGCCATTGTTACTGCACTGATGCCTGCTTGAAAGAGCACAATCACTCGAAGGAATTGCGTAATCGCCTCCACGAGGCCATTGAAATCCGACCCGAAAGTATCGAGTATCATTCTGGGTAGTATGAACATGCTAATGAGTTGGACGCTCTCATACACGAATCCCCAAGCGATGTTTTTTGATGCATTCTTTGATCTCATGGGTTACTCACTCAACTTGGGAGTGGTGAGTCTTTTCTTCGCCAGACTCACCTTGTTCATGGCCATAGAGAAAACGAGGAGAAATGCTGCAACAAGCTTCTGGCGATGTCTCATCGCAGGTGCCGCGTTGTTAGTCCCCAAACCGAAAATGAATGATGCTGCAAGTAGCCCAATGGTGATGATGAGAATCCACCGTGACTCCTTGCTCCCATCGAATATCTTCTTTCTCCTCAGTATTAAATATCCAAAAGTGAAGAGATACAGCGAAGAATCGAGCAAAAACGACAGTGCATCCATCATCCCCCTCCAGTACCACGGCAGTGGAGAGAAAAGGAAATAGAAGGTTCTTAAGATTCCACCAAAGAACAACCCCAGAGGAGTATCTATTGTGACACCAACATTGTAAGCCGCCCCTCCCTTGCCAAACCAGGAGGCTCGCGAATAGATGTCTTCAACTTCCTCAACAGAGGTGAACTTGTTGAAGAAAACATCTCCGGCATAATTATTAAGCACTATGCTGCCGATGACGATTAAGGCCATGACCGCTACTGACCTCACTGTAAAAGAAAACTTCCCCGTCTCGTGACGATAGAAACAGAAACCAAAGGTATACCCCATGGCTAATCCAATGACTCCAGCATGGAAGAATGAAGCCCCCAGAAGGAAGACCAGTGCCGCGACTGCATATCGGGTTTTTCCATCTAGCAACCAGAGTAAAAACATGAGCACTGACACAGCTGTGAGGAAGGCAGGGTGCATCTCTCGCTGAAGAGTGGCGGACTTCATGACCGAAGTAAAAAAGAAGACAGCGATACCCACCACAACAACTTGGATTCTGGGTCGGATATCGACTACGTCCATGGCTTTCTTGAGAACAATGACCAGAGAAATCCCACACACTGTGCTGAGATACTGCGCCCACAGGCGGTGTGGTCCTTCAATGATCATGAAGACACCGAGAAACTTGCCGAACATTCCTGCACGGGGAAACGATTCCCCATCAAAGAGCAGGGAGGGTTCCTGGGAAAAACCCATAGCTGCTTCATAAAAGTATTCTGCATCGCTACTGACGTTGAGCATGAGAAAGGGAGCATCTGCGTAAACGTCATAGAGAAGAGCTGCCACCCGCAGCGCGAAACCTACGAGGAGCAGAGTTTTCACAGGTGCACTTAAATCACGTGACAGAAGCAAGTACAGGTAGACACAGAAACAATGGGTGAGAAAGAGGAAAAATGGCAGTGAATTATGCATCCCCAGCACATAGTGACTGGCTGCTCCCAGAGCAAAGAGTGCGCCATAAGTTGCCCAAATGAACTTCACAAAAGATCAGCTCTCTTTCTTATTGACACAGTGTCCTGCAATACTGCTGTCAGCATCGTTGATGAGGTTCTCGTCGTGTACGGGAAATACACAACCCGTACTCCTCTCTCATCCAGCACAGCCTCAGTTTCCATAAACAGCTGATTACCTCTCCAGTCATCACCATGAAACATCACATTAAACTTCAGTCGGCTATGGGCCTCCACTTTGTCGCGGGTTTCCTGGGCAACCACCTGGTCGACATACTTGATCGACTCGACAATAGCTATTCTCTCCTCAAAAGGTATCACGGGAGTTTTCCCCTTGTAACTCTCGACCAACTCATCTGTGCTGACCGCAACGGTGAGGTGGTCACACATTTCTTTGGATCGTTTGAGAATATTGAGATGACCAATGTGGAAGAGATCGAAGACCCCTGTCGTATACCCTCGGATCACATTCATCTCCTCTTCGCCTGACTGCCGAAAAACATTTCACCGTGTGCTGGAATGTCTGGGTATTCATCAAACGGAAAGAGAAACTCCGGCAGCTCTCCTTCAATCACTTTAATCTCTTCTGCATTCTTGGGGTAGTTTCGAAACAACTGGGAATTGCTTCTCGACCAATTGGGCTTGAAGTATTTACCCTTAGCGACATGTGTTTTGACTCCAGTGAACGCTGAAATTTTCGAGATAGCATTATCGTAATCGTAAAGCAACTCCTCAAATCTGATGAACATGACGTCGTCTCGCTCTCTTAGCCCATCTGGTTGGACGCGCGTTGTCCTGAACCACGCGATAAAGTCCTCGACCGAAGTCATGGCGATTTGCATACCCTCCCCTCGCCGACGCAGATGGTGCTTGCAAAATAGATATAAATCTCTGGGGTCACGATCGATAATGATAGCTTTGGGTGCGCCAAAGTATCGAAAGCTCTTGACCGGGTTATTGCCACAGAATGGCTGATTTAAAATCGTGATCTTTTCAGTGTCTCTCCCGAGTGCGGCAAGCACGTTAGTAACAAACTCTTGTGCTGCCGAGTAAATGTTCTCAGGCCTTGCAGTTAGTTCAATGCGTGATCCGACCATAGAGAAGAATACGCGAGGAGCATGAGCAATGCGAATAGCCCTCATGGCCTTCTGCATGGCAAGCACGCTGCCACGCCTCAGGAAGAAAGACAGTCGGTCTCTCTCGTGGGCAGACATTCCATGCCACTTCACCTGAACGATCTGATCAAGGAATTGGTCGGTGAGTTGATTGATAGTCTTTTTGTCCACTGCTCTGAAGAACGCTCTGCTACTCATGAGTCGCCGGAATCGTTCAATGGCAAGTGACTGAAAGTGTTTGCCATAGTTCTCAGTGAGCTGCCAGGTTAAGTCATCGAGCCCGTCTGGATAGTACGTGAATGACAGTTCACAATGATCGAGCACTTGCGCATCACTGAATTCGTGCAAGAGATCCGTCACAGCACTTGACCCGGACGATGTAAATCCACACACCCCAACTATCTGGTTTGCCACAACAGTTCCTTGCATGATTCGACTATTTCTTTATCGTGGGAGTGTTTTGCTTGGACACTCTCCCCCAGCGCGGACCATGATACTAAACATTACCGACTCGTGCTCACCCCTGGGGATCAGCAGTGGTGAGTTAGAAGTAAGACATGCTCACGGACCCCCTCCATATCAGCGGAGAATGTGGAGAACACGCAGGTGGACGCTGCCACCATGTGCCCTACTCACGGTGTATCTTTTTCCTAGACTATGGTGGACCACCCGGTCTCCATCAATAGCAGTCATGGAGGGAGCCACTTCGTGAATGATTCCACGAAAACCAAAAAAGCATTGATGGTTGCCCACGCGTCTTCAGTTATCCACAACTTCAACATGAGGAACCTTGAAATTCTCACTTTCCAGGGTTTCGAACTTTGGGTGGCTGCAAATTTTGATGATGCCAGCCCTATGGCTGTAAATAAAAGCAAGACTTTTCGTTCAACCCTCGAATCATTGGGATATCATACTGTCAGCCTCCCCTTGAGCCGAGGGATTGGCCGATTTGGTGAAAACTATTCCGCCGTACGAACCCTCAGGGCACTCCACCGCAGAGTTGGATTCGATCTGGTTCATATTCACTCGGCGCTAGCGGGAGTGCTGACACGAGTAGCCATCAAAAAGAAGTCGGCTTATATCATGTACACAGCCCACGGTTTTCAGTTTGAATCTGGTGGGCCACTGAGAGACTGGCTAGTGTTTTTCCCTATCGAGTGGGCCCTCTCCCGGCGTACCCATACCATTATCACAATGAACGCTGAAGACACAGTACTGTCTCGAAAGTTCTTCCGCCCGGCAAACACTATAGAAATCCCTGGGGTGGGTATAGATTTTGATAGATTTTCCACTATTTCCCAAGATCCACTCACGAAAGCGATCAAAAAGACTGAGCTGGGTTTTCCCCATGATGCAAAACTTGCAGTGTCGATTGGCGAGATGATCCCCAGGAAGAATTACTTGACCATCATTCGCGCAATAGCTGAGGTTCGAGATCCTGACCTACACTATGTCATCTGTGGTTCAGGGCAACTATGGCCTGTGCTACAAGCCGAAGTAGAAACACTAGAGTTGTGCGATCACGTTCACATGGTCGGGCATACGGATGTGTTCCCCTATCTGGAAGCAGCAGACTTTGCGATACACCTCTCCCTTCGGGAGGGTTTATGCCTGGGAGGTCTTGAAATGATGGCAGCAGGCTTACCCCTGATTGCTTCAAGGATCCGAGGTTTGGCAGACTACCACGAGGGGGACCTCTCTGGTTTCCTCATCAGCCGCCCTAAGAGTGTTCCTGACACTGTGGAGGCACTTCGCCTCATGGGTTCCATGTCGCCAGAACAAATTCAGAGAATCGGTGCTCACAATCGTGGAATTGCCAGTCAATACACCCATGCGAGGGCCGATGAAGCCATGGCATCAATCTACGGCTCTCTTCAGCTTAGCAGTCGTTAGTTGATATCGTTAAGACGGGGGCACCAGTCCAATACAATGAACCCTGGCTTCTACAACCACCTTGGCACCAGCATTGCTCCTTGCGAGCGAACACAGTCCGAAGAAATCGAGAGGCAGCAATGAAGTTATGCTACCGTGGTGGGCCCAGTGTCTGTTGAAGGCCACATTTGGACCTTCTACCATGTGGCTGGAACACCTTTGGCGATAACCCCTGCTGGGATAGCTTTCGTCACACAAGCAGCGGCACCCACCACAGATCTTTCTCCGACACTCAGACCTTGAAGTATCGTTGAACCTGCCCCAACGAGGACTTCAGAACCAAGCTTGACTTCCCCTGAGATGACAGCGCCCGGATTCACAGAAACGAAATCATCGATCACCACATCATGACCAATGATCACTCCAGGATTGATGTGAACAAAGGACCCAATCACCACATTCGTCGATATGGTTGCCTGTGCACAGATGACAGAGCCACCGCCTGCACGCAGGCCAGATCCTATACTTACTGAAGGATGGACGACCAAGTCGAGGGTTGGCACTTGGTGGATGAGTTCAACAATGCTCCTACGGCTTTCGGGATCCCCCACAGCAGGTAGAAAGGCGTCACCACTTCTATGGGCGCACCACTGTTGGATAGAACCTAAGTGTTGGTAACCTCGAGCAGCCAAGCGCTCGAGATTAACCTCACTAGGTAAATCGTCGACAACCCCCAGAATGCGATACACCAACTCTGAAGATTCCTGATTGACTGCTTCAAGCACGTCAAGGGTTTCCCGGCCAAAACCACCAGCACCAATAATGACCACATCAATCATGATGGATTCCCTTGAAACTCTTCCATCGTTACGTGTCCTTCTGCCGATATCCCCTGTCGGCGAATAACCGCCACCACAGTACGAGCAAGGATGGCCAGATCAACCCTCCAACTCCTGGAGTCAACGTACTCAATGTCGCAGAGGAATTTCTCCTCCCATGATAGGGCATTCCTCCCGCGCACTTGCGCTAATCCTGTCACTCCTGGTCGAACCTCATGGCGCCTTGCCTGCTGGGGCGAATACAGGGGAAGATACTGCACGAGTAAAGGGCGAGGGCCAACAATGCTCATGTCTCCCTTCAATACATTCCACAGTGTTGGTAATTCATCCAGGCTGCTTGCCCGTAATTTCTTGCCGAAACCTGTCAAGCGATCCTCGTCACTAGTTCGATCCTCATCAACGCTGAGCATGGAGCGAAATTTATAAAGATGAAACTCTTGTGCATCTTTTCCTGGGCGTTCCTGTGACCAGATGACTGGGCTCCCCAGTTTGATGCGGACCACGATGGAGATCACCGCTAATACTGGAGACAGCACTATTAAGGCGAGTGCTGAGACGATCATGTCAAAAAGGCGCTTGCTATGGTCGAAACCTTGCTTGGGTTTTTTTGCCACTGCAACTCCTCTTACGAAGATTTCTTACTGCCAAGCCCAGGTGCTTGAAGTCCGCAGTCCCGCAGGAAAGATTCCAAGGTATCAAAAATTATCTGATGATCCAAGTCTATCAGCGAAGACCCACTCGGGAGAGTCAGACCTGATATAAATAAGCTCTCAGCTACACCAGTAATCACACCTCGCGCCTGGGTGAAGATCGGTTGAAGATGCATGGGTTTCCACAGCGGACGCGCTTCGATTCCGCCAGCAGATAGATGGTCAGCCAATTCAGTAGGTGAAAACCCTGCCACCTCGGGGTCAATGAGGATCGACGTCAACCACGAGTTGTCATTCATGTCATCGCGGGCACCTAAGACTATGACCCCAGGAACCTCGGCGAAAAACTCCTTGTAGCGGGACCTTAATTCCTTACGACGAGAAATCATCTCATCGAGTCGTGACAATTGAGCTCGACCCACTGCTGCGAGAAGATTCGACATCCGGTAGTTGTAGCCAATGGCCTCATGCTCATACCATGGAACAGGTTCTCTAGCTTGGGTTGCTAGATGACGCGCTCGCAAAGACAAGGCCTGATCATTGGTCAACAACATGCCCCCACCAGAGGTTGTCATGATCTTGTTGCCATTGAAAGAAAACACTGAAGCCCGACCAATGCTCCCCGCTGGTCGGTCAGCATGGAACGACCCCACTGCTTCAGCAGCATCACAGACCAAAGGAATCCCATGGTTGGCAACGATTGGCTCCAGTGCGGTGTAGTCAGCCATCTTTCCCAACATGTCCACAGGAATGACCGCTCCCACCTTCTCCCCGGAAGAAGTGAGCACCTTCAAAGCCCTTGTCAGCGCCTGCGGATCCATGTTTCCAGTCTCGGGAAGAACATCAACAAAGTACGGTTCAGCACCAGTGTAAACAATGGCATTCGCAGTAGCGGCAAAAGTGAGAGTGCTAGTCACGACAACATCACCAGGCCCAACACCAAGTCCTAGCAGAGCCAAATGAAGGGCTGCCGTTCCTGAAGACAGAGCTACCGCATGTTGAACCCCGACTCGCTCGGCCATCTCTTGTTCAAAAGCATCAACCATTGGCCCCAGTGGTGCGACCCACCCAGAGCGAAGGGCCTCAATGACCATTGCTTCTTCTGCTAGGCCAACATCAGGTGATGATAAGTAAATCGGGCTCGACTTCATCGTTTGGCCGTCGCTCCTCTAGGCTCGCGGGCCTCGACCACCGTTTCTATCCACTGCTCAAAATCGAGGTTCTCTGGGGAGATTGGTGGCACGTAGGCACGAGTTGTCCGGTCCGCTATGTCAGTGAGTTCGCTCTCCTCTTCACTCGAAACCAAAACCTCGTGGATCTTCTCCCCCTCACGCATTCCGATGATCTCAATTTCGCAATCCTTACCCGAGATCTCCACCAAACGATTGATAATATCCATCACACGGACAGGATTACCCATATCGAGGATCATCACATCACCACTCGATCCCAAACCGCCAGCCTGCACCACCAACTGGCACGCTTCAGGAATCGTCATGAAATAGCGTGTTGCTTCCTCATGCGTGATCGTGATCGTTAAACCGCGATCAATCATTTGGCGTACCAAAGGAACCATCGAGCCGCGCGATCCAATGACATTACCGAAACGCACCGAACAATAAGGCTTAGAGGTTTGCTCCCCCATCCAAGACGTCAACCGCTCAGCCAACCTCTTCGAATGCCCCAATGCTGTCGTGGGGTTCGCTGCTTTATCAGTCGAGATGTTGACGAACACTTCCGTACCCACGTCAGCTGAACACTCCAACACATTCAGAGTCCCCACCACATTGGTCTCCCACGCTTCACGAGGATATCGCTGCAACATGGGCACATGTTTATAGGCCGCTGCATGGAACACCACCTCGGGCTTCCACTGGTCAAACAACCGTGCGAGATTCTCCTTGTCCCGAATATCGGCCAAGACAATCTCTGGACGCATCAACAAACCCGTACCCCACAGCGCCATTTCCGTGTCTTGAAGATGGGTCTCATCATTATCGAGCATCACCAAAGATTGGGGGCCGAATTTGCGAATCTGCACACACAGCTCCTGCCCAATCGATCCCCCGGCACCAGTCACCAACACTCGCCTGCCTGACAAATAGCTGGCAATAGTGTCAATATTGAGCTTCACAGGCTGTCTCTCAATAAGATCCTCGATAGCGATGTCGCGAATCTGGCCAACGCGAGTACGCTCCCCGAAGCTCTTATCCAATGTGGGAACGATTTTCACATCGATCTCCAGTGGCGTCGCCATGCTCATCACCCTGGCCATGAGTGCTGGAGTAGCATCTGCAATAGCCACGATCAACACTGAGGCGCGGGTCTGCTGTGATACCTCAGCTAAGTCATCAAGTCTGCCCAGCACCCGAACATTGCGAATAGCCAGATTCACTTTGCCAGCATCATCATCAAGAAAACCAACAGGATCATAAGAGGATCGAGAATCCATGAGAATACGATGAACAATGATGCGCCCCAAACCCCCAGCACCAAAGATGAGAGTACGCCGCCCGCCTGTGGACAGACTCGCCTGAGGACGTTCCCGTACGAAACGCCTCACCAAACGAGTAGCCAACATGGCACACACAGCCAAGGGGGCTGCCAGAAACATCAATGATCGCGGAAGTCCCAGACTGTTACCGATGAGCACACAGCCCACACCGAACACCACAGTGAGAACACCCATGATCCATCCCAGGGCTTTGATCTCTTCCAAACTGCCCTCTGTGAACCTTCCCTGATAGAGCCAAGCAGCCATACCTCCCATGAATTGCACCACCACGATGACACCAACCACGAGAAGGATCGCTGGAATCTTCAAATCAGCAAGATGGAATTCATACCGGAGAATCGCAGCACCAAACACAGCGAAAGCCCACGAACACGCATCCAGAAACCACTGACCCCACCCAGATTTTGAGACGCGGAAGAAAACCTGGTTACCCCGTGAAAGCGCAGAAAGTCTGCTCACACTCAGCTCCCTTCGCACAGGTGGATATTAGAGGGGATTCTAGTGGAAAACACCACTGACGCTCAATTGGCGTACTGATGCAGCTCACTCCCCTAGTGCCTCACGGATCGCTTGCTTGGCTGCTTGGACGGTGTCCTCATCAGGGACCATGACGTACAACCTCTGTTCAGGGTAAGTGAAAGTGTAATCGAGGGCTCCTTCACCATCGACACTGATCGTATCTATCTGCCACGCAGTTCCGGAAGAAATCTGCCTCTTCACCAGATCCGACATCGCAGACCTCGGCATGGATGTTTCCAAAGAGCCCCCCACGGCATTCAACGTACGATCGTACTTCGCCAAGATGCTGGGCGCTGTGATTCGGTCAATGATTCCAGCGATGACCCTCTGCTGGTTCAACCCACGCGTACGATCCCCCCCATCAAAGCTGTAACGGTGACGGGAGAAAGCCAAGGCTTGCTCACCATCGAGGTGATTCAAACCCACGGTGAAGTCGTACCCCTGAGAGCTAAACTCAAACTCTGAATCCACATCAATACCACCGAGTGCATCGACCACCTCAACAACGGAACTGAAATTGATCCTCAAGTAATAGTCGATGTCAATGTCGTAAAGGTCCTCTAAGGTGCCCAAAGACACGCCGATCCCATAGACACCCGCATGGGTGAGTTTGTCTTTCAACCCATCTTGTCCACGGAAAGGTACGTAAAAATCCCGTGGAGTGTTCACCAAGAGCACCCTCCCCTCACTGGGATTAACCACCATGAGCATGTTGACATCACTACGAGCACGGCTACTGATAGAACCATAAGTATCGATGCCGGAGATATAGAGGATGAAGGCATCATTGGATCGTTTGGTGGGGTTGTGTTCCAACACACTGGACTCTTTCACAGTGAAACTCGCAATGATTTTTAGTTGCCCAAAGGCAGCTTCATCTGCATCCTCCAAGACTTGCATGAGCGCATCGGGAATAACCATGGAAGAAACCGAAGAATCAACAACGCTCTCAACCATATTCACCCATGTGGGGCTTGGTTGAAAAGTGACGGAGGTCAAACCTAGAACCTCTTCACGGACCACTGGACCGAGTGGGTCCGTAGCTACCTCGGCCATCACCCGCCCATCGAGTGCAGAGATATCATCACTGGCTGTTGTCAACACGACAACGTCATAGAGGATCGATTCTTCTGCTTGCGTTTGAATCTTCGAGGTGAACCCGAGATAATCCATCCCCAATTTCACGACCCCACAATTCATGAGCACCAAGAGAAAAGACAGCATTGTGGCCATCGCAAACTTGACCTTGTGAACCTTGGGCCGCGAGGTGAGCATCATGAACGCTAGTACGCCAGTAGTGACAACCTCGATAGTCACGAAGACCGCCAGGGGAAGTGTAGGAATCAAACCCGTAAAAAAAGTGACCGCTAACGCAATCAGACACGTTGCCACGAGCAGGCCAGCAACAATGATCCCAATCAGTGTTGGGCGAGTGGATGTTAGGCCCTCGTCGTCTTCACGAACATCGTCAAAGATATCACTCACTGGTGGCTCCCTCCTGGTTCATTGAGTGGGCTCATACTGTACCATTCATGATGCCGGCGATTCTGGTGACTAATTCCACCTGTGGGATGTCTTCGACCAAAATCCTCTGACCAAAGCGATCACCCAGTGGCACCCTCCAATTGGGGTATTCATCAACCGAACCTGGTTGATTCTGGGTGCGCTTCTCCCCGACCGCATCAGTGAGAGCCACACATTTCAACATCGCTGGTGTTGAGGCAAGATAGCGGTATAAGCCTTCCATGGTCATCTGCGGTTCCAGCTCATCAATGGCCAAGAACCCATGGGATTGGAGGAAGTGAACCATGTGTTGTTGCTCGTGCACATCACTGAGCAACTCTTCATCGAGGGTTCTCGACAAAAGTCCCAATTCGCTGCGTAAATAAACATGACTCTGTTCCAAATAACCCAAAGTGGGCGGAAGATCATGGGTCGTCACCGACGCTAGACATAAGGTGCGCCACAACTCGGGAGCCAAAGGACCATCCTCACCTTGCTCAAACCACATCACCGATGTCCCCAAGATCCCATGATCGCTGAGATAGTCACGCACCCACGAATCGAGAGTACCCAAATCTTCACCAATGACCACACCACCAGAGCGTTCAGCTTCAAGAGCCACAATGCCCACCATGGCCTCATGGTCAAAGTGGACATAGGTTCCCTGGTCAGGTGACATTCCTTCAGGAATCCACCATAACCGGAACAAACCCAAAATGTGATCGATTCGTACTGCTGGGGAGAAACTGAAAATAGTTCTCATCATCTGTTTCAACGGCTCGTAAGATTGCTCCACAAGACGATCTGGTCTCCACGGAGGTTGACTCCAGTTCTGGCCAGCTTGGTTATAGGCATCCGGTGGGGCACCCACGGTGACACCCTCAGCAAACAAGGACGGATTCGCCCACACTTCTTCACTGGAATGGCTCACCCCCACAGCTAGATCAGAAATGATTCCCACAGCCATACCAGCCTCGTGTCGAGCACGAGAAGCAGCGTAGGAAGCTTGCTCTTGAGCAATAAACTGCAACCATTGGTGAAACCTGATCCGTTCCTGGTGGTGGCTGGCAAAAGACAGTACCTCAACAGAATTCGGGTCCCGCAACTGCTCAGGCCAGCTGTTGACATCCACGGAATACTCTTCGGTCAGTACGCACCAGGTCGCGTACCGTACGAGGCCTTCACCCTCGTGCCTCACGTACTGCTCAAACTCCTCTAGGCGCTTCTGTGAAGAAGCACCAGAGCTGACCAGCTCGTTGAAGATCATTTCCAAGGCCTGCCTCTTAGCGGCCCACACACTATCGCGGCAGATCTCGGGGCACGTGAGGGCCTCGCTCAATGATTGCTGACGAAGCTGCCCGACCTGATCGACCACCTTGTGAGCTTTCTTGAAACCTTGGATGTACTCTTCGGTGTCCTCAGGGCGAATATAGAGTGGATCGATGTATCGCCTGGTGGAAGGATAGTACGGGGACGGATTCATCGGAATCGTGACATGACCTGCGTGAATCGGATTGATCAGAAGAAAATCGGTGTTCCACTGATGTTTCGCTATCGTCGCGAGCTGGCCGAGGTCATGGAAGTCACCAAAACCCCACGAATCCCCACTGCACAGTGAATAAAGCTGAACCATGAAACCCCACACAGAATCAGGCAACATCGACAGGTTCACTGTGGAAGGAGTCACCACGAGGTCAGTTGACCACGTCGTCCCATCAGATTCCAAGATGAGCTGGTGGTACCCTGTCGGCAGATCCACGAGGAGCTGAAAACTTGCCCGGCCCACCATGGCACCACCCACCAGGCGATCCTCCTCCCAGTTGTCCACCTGCTGGAGAATGTGGCAGGTTCCCCCCTCCTCACACACCATTACGTTCGCTGGCCTGCCTGAGGCCACATGGACATCAACAAGTCGGTCTTGGCCTTGAGAGACAACCACACACGGCGGCAGTGGTTGGGTCCAGGCCCGGTCCTGGGCTGCCGCGCTAGCCCGGTCTATCCCATGCGCGGAATCAGTATCAACACCAAGCGCTTTCAAGCAAGCTGTGATGGTTTCCCCTGCCGGGTAGCGCGTGATTCCCTGAGAATCGACATATTGTGTGGCAACCCCATAGGCTTCCGCAACACTGCGTAGCTTGGGATCAACCTCAACCATGGGTGCCTTCCTGGGGTGAAGCCGCAGGGGTGTTAGTTCTAATGAGCAAGGTTGATGCAAAAAAGTCTGTGACCGACTGTTTGCGCGGGTGCCATAGTGGCAGAACAACATTCACTATTTGGATGAAAGCAAACCACGACGTCCCTGTCGAAAAAAGTGCCCACCCTAAACCTTTCGAGATTGATCTCATCCATCCTGGTTTTTCTTCATGGAAGGGCGGGTTTCCCGCCATCGACAGCCATCGCATGGGCAGGGGTGCTTTCACCACTTTGACCCCCATGATCTGGTGACCCAAAGTTGCCCCACGAAAACCCAACATGATGGCAGTGTAAAAAACCATGACAACACCCACGATGAGCATGAGGGTCGCTGCAGCAGAAACGGCCTCATCAGAAGGTTCAATGAAACGTCCGTGGCGTGCCGCAATCATCACATCAGTCCCGTATTGCGAAAAGAGTGTCTGCCATCTGGTCATTGCATCCGGTGCACTGATTCCCAAAACCATTAGTGATAACACCCAAGCGATCACCGTGTCTAAAACTCCTGACCCGAATCGTCGCCACCACCCAGCCAACGGAAGACTGAGAGCAGGGTCAGAGAGTTTGTCTAAAGTCTGGACTCGACGAACAACCCTCGTCCATGCCGTACCATCCCAGAAGCGTTCCTGCCCAGGATGCGCAGGATCGCCGTACCATCCTTGAGAAGGTACGGGAGCCTGGGTGGAAGAAGTCACGCCCACTATTGTGCCAGACTCAACGGACTTGCCCATCCCCGGTGAGCACATATTTTGTCGTGGTCATCTCGCTTAAACCCATTGGCCCGCGCGCATGGAGCTTCTGGGTGGAGATCCCAATCTCAGCTCCAAAACCGAACTGTTCACCATCGGCAAAGCGACTCGAAGCATTGACAAATACGCAAGCACAGTCGATGTCGTTCACGAATTTCTTCTGATGGGCCGCGTCAGAAGAAATGATGGTTTCCGAATGGCCTGAGGTGTGGGAGCGAATGAAATCAATGGCTTTCTCAATCCCATCAACGATCGCAACACGAATATCAAGACTGAGATGTTCATGATCCCATTCCTCCACCTCCAAGAGGTTGGGATCTATGATTCGAGCCCGCTGATCGCCTCGAATGGTTACTCCATGGTCGGTGAGTGCCATGATCGCTTGAGGAAGGAACTCGTTAGCAATACTGGAATCCACCACGAGAGTTTCGAGAGCATTACACACCGATGGGCGCTGAGTCTTAGCATTGATCATGATGTCGATTGCTATCTTCTGGTCAGCTGAAGCATCCACATAGAGGTGGCAGTTCCCTGAACCAGTTTCTAGTACGGGAACCTGTGCCCCACGTACCACTGCGTCAATGAGCGAAGCGCCACCTCGCGGAATGAGCACGTCCACCAGGCCACGAGCAGCCATCATCTCGTCGGTGACACTGCGATCCCCTTCCACTAAGGCAATCGCACGAGGATCAAGACAGGCGTCACTCAACCCCTGTTTGAGGGCAACCACGATGGCTTGATTCGAAGAAACAGCAGTGGATGATCCGCGAAGAAGTACGCTGTTGCCTGACTTGATACATATCCCAGCTGCATCAGCAGTCACATTCGGGCGAGCCTCATAAATGATGCCAATGACACCCATGGGTACCCGTACTTGGTCAACATGAACACCATTAGGCAACTGCCAACCACGGATGACCTCACCGACCGGATCACTCAAAGAAGCTAAAGATCTCAACCCCAAAGCCATGGCTTCCAGGCGTGAAGAATCTAGTTGTAACCGATCCAGGAGAGCCTCACCCACACCAGCTGCTCGGGAGCGCTCCATGTCTTCGGAGTTGGCGCTCAGAATTGCATCCTCGTGCGCGAGAAGGCTGTCAGCCATGGCGTGTAAAGCGCCATCCTTGTCGGCTCTCGTCTTGATGGCGAGGCTCAGCGATGCTTCACGGGCTCCGCGTGCAAGGTTAGAAAAAGTGGAGGACGTCATGGGGTCAGACTATCGCATAGCCAGACTCCACAGTTGAACAAATGTGATTTCTGGACCCCTTGTGGGTCGCGGAGCCTGTGCTGCGGAGCCCGCCAGGGCGACTCGCAGTGCTCCGCAGGGTGACAGGAGAGGTGTGACAAGTCGTGGTGTTCCTCACTTCGTTCGTCAACCACTTCCTTGGTTTCGGGATAATGTGCAAGCGCACTCTCCGCTCAATCTGCGTCGTGGTGTTCCTCACTTCGTTCGTCAACCACTTCCTTGGTTTCGGGATAGTGCGCAAGCGCACTCTCCGCTCAACCTGCGTCGTGGTGCTGCGGAGCGCGCTAGGGCGAGTCGCTTCGCTCTGCAGGGTAACGGAGGTGATGTTGCGCAGAACCCAGTGGGGGTGAGCGAAACAACACAAAAGTACGAACCCGCGTACCCTAGCTGATCACCATGTCATCGCGGTGGACCACCGGTTTCGAATAGTGAGCTCCCAGAGAGTCATGGATCTCGGCTGATGTCTGGCCGATCATGTGCTGAAGATCATCACTGTCGAAACCGGCAGCCCCACGGGCAATGACCACCCCAGCACTATCGACAATCTCCACAGAATCACCAGCAACAAAGAAACCATCGATGCGTACAACCCCTGCAGCCAGGAGCGAAGCACCAGTGTCGGTTAGTGCCCGCGAGGCACCAGCATCGACGATGATTCTCCCCCGGGATTCACTCGCATGAGCAACCCACCCATGGCGACGTGACAACCGCTTAGATGATGCCGCGAACACTGTTCCCACCTGCTCACCACTAAGGAGTTCGCTGACCTGATCCCAGCGGGCAAACCCCACAGGTATTCCTGCCCCAGCCGCCAATTTTGCTGCTTCAACCTTGGTGGCCATTCCCCCACTACCCACCCCGGAGGTCCCAGGTGTTGCAGTATCAATCTCAAGGTGATCAAGGTCTGCAACAAAAGAAATCTGTTGGGCATCAGGCTCACTCGGATGTGCTGTATACAGTCCATCCACATCAGAGAGAAGAATCAACGCATCCGCACGTACCAACTCTGCCACCAGTGCCGCCAAATAGTCGTTGTCTCCGAGACGAATCTCCCTCGTTGCGACTGTATCGTTCTCATTCACCACTGGAATCACACCCAAACGTGTGAGTGCTCCAAAAGTCTGTAGGGCATTGTCGAAACTGGTTTTCCTCGCTAAGTCTTCTTTCGTGATGAGGACCTGGGCAGTATGAAGACCGTATTCAGCAAAAGCAGTCGTGTAGGCAGACATCAACAAACCCTGCCCCACGGACGCAGCGGCTTGCTGTTGGGCCATGTCCGTCGGCCTCTTCGTGAAACCCAATGGTTCCAATCCTGCGGCAATAGCCCCAGAACTGACCAAGACAATCTCTGAACCACGAAATTGTCGCTGGGCTAAAGAATTGACCAAGAGATTCAACTTGTCGAGATTCAACCCACCTTGAGTCGAGGCAAGAGACGAGGAACCAACCTTCACCACGATACGCCGCGCACGAGTCAGGTGTGCTCGTAGAGCCACTTCATCGCCGGTTAGTTCTTGGGTCATATCCTCACCTTTCACCTTGAGTCTACAACCACGGTGTGGTCCAAGGAGTGCATCACGGTATCGACAATTGCTTGGGTATCCCCGTGATGGCCGTACGACACAAGGTGAACCCTGGCTGGGTGTTTGAGTTCGGCCAACTCTTCTGGTACTCCTTGTTCGCTGATGGATTCAAGATCCCAACACCCCACCAAGACAATAGTGCCGGTGTGACATACGACCCCCACTAAGTGATGGCTGGGAGTGAAGCCCAGGAAAGTCGAGACAATGTCGTCGATGTCTTCACAAACATCGCATGTGTTGCTACAACTATTACTGGGGTGTTGCCCCAGGTGAGGTGATCCATGATTGTCCATAGTCAGACAATGATCACTTCGCAGGCCATTGTGCTGTTTATCCACAAGGAAAACCCCTCATTCGCACACCTCAGCCAGTCGATGCCCGCACTATCGGCGCTCATCACGTATCCTTGGAGGTGATGACTGAGATTCCTCCCACACCTCGGCGTTCTGCGCAAGGACCCCATTCACGGACTTCTGCGACCCCGCGACGCGCCAAGGACCCTAGCGACGCAACACCGATACTTGAGGGATATTCCTATGGAGGAATCCGTGACGTGTCTCAGCAGCTGGCGCCCGATTCAGCCAGTACGCAGCCCCTGGTCACCGACACCGCAAACACTGAGGCAATCGCCCACTATCAACCCAAGACCCAGATCACCATCATGATCGCTTTAGTGTTGCTGGCGGTCTTCACCATTGTGGCTGGCATTATGCTGAACAATCTTCCTGGTCCAGCGATCACTGAAACCCCCACGCCCTCACGGCTCACCCCGACCATGGCACCCACCGATCAGCGCACTGGTGGGACTGGTTTCAAAGACAATGATGTTTCCGGATATTGGAAGATCATCGACACAAAGTGGAGCGACAACACTGTGAAAATCACCATCGACATCCAAGTCGATGAAGGGATCTTGTACTACAACTTCTATGCCTATGCCTCAGAGAGCTTCACCCAGCACTATCCCATGGACGGCATAGAAACAGACCTCGAACCAGGTTTCGCTGGGCCTGGAGACACAGTCCGAGGGGAGATCACTTTTGAACTTCCGCGCCAACCCATGACCTTGGTTCTTGAAGGTCAAGGATTGCGGCAACTCTCGGCACTGACGGTTGAGATCTAGGGTTAGCAGCGCAATTCACCCACCGAAAAGTGCCCCAAGTAGGCATCCGAGCACGAAGTACGGTAGCGTTAACCTACGCCACCGTAAGTTAAGGATAGCGACATGGTAGATTACGCGGCCCTATACCAACCGGGGGTACCCCGCAATATTGAACTCCCCACCGACACCCTGGTGGACATGTGCGAGCGTGCCATAGCAGAATCCTCATCGTGTGTTGCCCTCGATTTCTTTGGGCGTACGACCACATATGCTCAGCTCGGGGACCAGATTTCTTCCGTGGCTGAAGGTTTACGAAAACTTGGAGTGGGTGCTGGAGACCGAGTCGCCATCATTTTGCCCAACTCACCCCAGCATGTGGTGGCGTACTATGCCATCTTACGTCTCGGGGCAATCGTGGTTGAGCACAACCCCTTGTACACTTCCCGAGAAATCCGTCACCTCTTCGAAAATCACACAGCACGAGTAGCGATCGCTTGGGACTCGGTGGTCGACAAACTACGTTCACTACCTAAGGATGTCTCCCTCGAACACATCATTTCTGTGAACCTCCTGCGTGAATTCCCTCTCGCCAAGAGAATGGCACTCAAACTGCCTGTCCCCTCGCTCAAAGCAACCCGAGCGAAACTCACCACCAAGGTTCGTGGCGAAAAAACATGGAAAGACTTGCTGAAAAACAAAGGGTTGAAGCAGAGCCATCCTCGCCCTAAAACTAGCGACATCGCAGCCATCCAGTACACCTCCGGGACGACCGGCTTGCCCAAAGGTGCAATCCTCACCCACCTCAACCTGCATTCGAACGCTAGTCAAGGCAAAGTCTGGATGCCTGAAACTAAGCTCGGCCACGAAGTGTTCTATGCTTTCCTCCCGTTCTTCCACGCTTTCGGTACGACCACCCTACTCATCTATGGAATCCTGCAGCAGGCCCGCATCCACCTCTTCCCCACCTTCGATGTGTCCCTCGTACTTGCAGCGGCCAAAAAAGACCCACCCACGGTCATCATCGGGGTTCCACCAATCTTCGATGCCCTCACCGCCACAGCAAAAAAGCGCAAGGTCTCACTCAAATCTGCCAAGTTCTGCCTGTCAGGAGCGATGAGCCTGCCTGTGTCCACCCTCGAAGCGTGGGAAGAAATCGCTGGCGGTTACCTGGTTGAAGGGTATGGCATGACCGAGGCTTCACCTGTGTGCATGGGTAATCCCTTCTACCACACGCGCCGCCCAGGAACCATTGGGTTACCCTTCCCCTCCACAGACATCAAGATTGTGGACGCTGATGATCCATCCATCGAAGTGGCTCAAGGGGAGCGCGGGGAGTTGCTCGTACGCGGTCCTCAAGTTTTCTCTGGTTACTGGAATAACCCAGAAGAAACAGCACTCGTCCTTCTCGAAGGCGGTTGGCTCGCTACGGGAGACATCGTCGTACAAGACGAAGATGGTTTTGTCGCTGTCGTTGACCGAAAGAAAGAACTCATCATCACCTCAGGGTTCAATGTGTCCCCCACAGAAGTCGAACTCGTACTCCAGTCGTATCCCGGCATTACTGATGCAGCTGTCGTAGGCCTCCCCCACCCGCATGCCGGTGAAGAGGTCGTTGCTGGACTCGTCATGGAACCTGGTGAACATGTCGACCTGGAGGCTTTACGTACCTTCTGCAAAACCAGACTAGCCGCCTATAAAGTTCCGCGTCGAGTCTTCGAACTGGAAGAACTACCCAAATCTTTGTTGGGCAAGGTCCTGCGATCGGACGTACGCAAAGAGCTGTCCCCCCATGCCAAAGGATAACTACTGAACCCCCACAGGTGGTCAGGTTCCTGCCCTAGAGGCCGATTTTCATTGTCACCACTGGCGCGTCCGCGAGCGACAATTGAAATTGCAGCCCATGGGTTTGGTCCTTGGGCACTTGATAGACGAAAGAACCCTCAGCGGAACCCCCTGATGGTAAATCAAGGACAATGAACGGATTGGTTGCACCATCAGAGTTCTTTGCTGCCACCATTCCAGGAACATCAGTGAAATATTGGGTGCCATCGGGGGCAACGAGGACGGAACGATTCGGTGCGTGGACATAATCCTCATCACCGAAGAATTCAATCAACATCGGAACAACGACATACACATAGGATTCTTGTGGCTCGTTATTCCCCAACTGTGTGGTCACTGTTGCATCCTGGGACACCGTAAAAGAAACCTCACCGTAGAAGCAGGGAAAACTTGCCTGTTGACCCACAGGGATGGGTGCTGAAAGGTCCGGAGAACCAGGAGCCGGGGCGGCAGTTTGGCCACTGCCTGGAGAAGCCTCAGGGCCGGGTTTCGCTAGTGTCTCACCTAACAGTGCCATGAGGACAATAGCGAGGACCGTCAGCAGTGCTACACCTGCGACAACACCAAGAACCAAGGGGACAGGTCTGCGTCCATGTTGGGGACGAATCGAGTGAGCAGGTCCAGCGCCGTGCTGGTCTGTTCCCGTGTCTGAGAGCTGTTCAGATGTCGCTTCAAGGTTCGATAATTCTGGGTCTAGTGGAGTGTCTTGTACGAGAGCGGAGCGTGGCTCTGGTTCGTGGTGAGTCGGCTCCTCTAGTTCGCGGTCAGCCAGCGTCTCAAGTGTGGGATAGGTGAATGATTCGAAGTGAAAATCCGACTCTGAGGTTTCATTCTCAAGAAGTGGATCAACACCTGTTTCTGCCTGGAGAAATTCTTCAGACTCGTGGCGCAATAGATCCTCAGGGGGTGGTTGACGATCAAAGCCCAGACTGGAATCGGTGGCAGCGTCCTGGTCAGGGGCAACGAGAGTGTCATGGGGAGTGCCCTGCGTGATGAATGAGTCTTGTCGTTCTGGTTCGAGGGAGACAGGCAGGTCATGGGGTGGTGAGGTTAGTGGGGTCAATGGTTCCTGCAGGAGCGCTAGGTCTTGCAGGAGCGCTGGGTCTTGCTGGAGCGCTGGAGCTTGAGTGAGTGGCAGTCCGCCAGCCGGTGGCAGGACAGTCACCATGGTGCTCGGATCAGGGGGAGGAAAATCAAGGTAGTCCACATCCACGGATGGCAGTTCGCTGTCGGAGGTGACCATATCCTCGGCATCGACAGGAATTCCACGTGGTTCTGGCATGTCCGTCATTGACGGCGTACTGCTGTGAGTGGCTAGACCACCTGGGGTTGGACCCATCGACTCTGAACTGGCCAGCACAGTGCTTCTCTCGGCGAGGTTCCCCAGTGGGGGTGGTGGTGGCATCTCGGCATGGCGGTGTTCGATGGAATCATCCACCCAGTGATCTGAGTCCTCCTGTGCGGGCTCTTCGACCCATGGTGGAGTGGCAGCCGGTGGCTTGACGGGAATCGACTCAGCAGACCAGGGAAGAGCTGGTGTTGCAGGGTCAGTCGGGGGAAGAAACTCTGCTAATGGAGTTTCTTCTCCGTTCGGATTCTCACCGGTCATGTGCGCCATAGGTTCTTCCTCAAGTCGTCATGAACCATGATAGAGCCATCGGTCGACTCCCAGTGAATTTCCACTCGCATCATTCTGTACGTCGCACTTCCCCTTAGTCGTCGTTCTGCACGCCGCACATTCCCTTAGTCGTCATTCCGCACGCCACACATCCCCTCATCCCGTCATTCCGCGGAGCGAAGCGACTCGCGGAATCCAGGTAAACGATCAACCACAAAGACGAGTCTGGGGATCATCACCTGTCACCGACAATCACCACCCATGGTCAGTGTGATATCTGGACCCTGCGACTTCGCGCAGGGTGACGGTCAGGGGGGAAGTTGGCCGCAACTGTCTTGGGACGACCATGTACAGACGTTGCGTTGTGGCTCATTGTGCAAACCTCACCGGATCAGTACACGGAGTAAAGCAATCAGTGCACAAGCAGTCACTACGCGGCGTTTCTCGACACTCACCATCAAGCAGTAGCGGTCAATAGACGACCCGGAACGCTCATTCCGCAGAGGACCCTCATCCCGTCATTCCGCGGAGCGAAGCGACTCGCGGAATCCAGGTAAACGATCAGCCCTGAAGAAGAGTCTGATGGCAATGACTAACCACCGACAGTCACCACCATGGTTGGTGTGATATCTGGACCCTGCGACTTCGCGCAGGGTGACGGTCAGGGGGGAAGTTGGCCGCAACTGTCTTGGGACGACCATGTACAGACGTTGCGTTGTGGCTCATTGTGCAAACCTCACCGGATCAGTACACGGAGTAAAGCAATCAGTGCACAAGCAGTCACTACGCGGCGTTTCTCGACACTCACCATCAAGCAGTAGCGGTCAATAGACGACCCGGAACGCTCATTCCGCAGAGGACCCTCATCCCGTCATTCCGCGGAGCGAAGCGACTCGCGGAATCCAGGTAAACGATCAGCCCTGAAGAAGAGTCTGATGGCAATGACTAACCACCGACAGTCACCACCATGGTTGGTGTGATATCTGGACCCTGCGAGTCGCGGAGCCTATGCTGCGGAGCCCGCTAGGGCGACTCGCAGCGCTCCGCAGGGTGACGTCGTCCTTACGCTTTGCGCGCAATGTGACGTCGTCGTGACGCTTTGGGTCAGTATGACTAAAGAAACAATGATTCTCATGTTTTTGGTCAATCGTTTGACTCAATCCATTGTGTGGGGTGTACGCTCGGGTACACTCGTACTACACTGTCACTAATATTCTCTCTTTATTGAATCAAACAAGAAAGGATGCCATGCCTATCCGTGTCAGTCAGCGCCCCACGCAACGACAGATCGCTGCCCAAGTCGGAGTCAGCGTGACAACCGTGTCCAGAATCCTCAATCCGGACGAACCCCATCCCGAGCGATGGGCCTCACAAGAAACCATCGAATCAATCCGAAAAGCTGCCCACACTTTGGGTTATCGTCGCAACTCCCTGGCCGTATCCCTGCGCACCTCCCGCTCCCAAACAGTTGGTGTCTTCCTGCCCTCCATCGGGGACTACACCCTGGCGGCCATCTTCGCTGGGATAGACGAAGTTGCCCGCGAGTACGGAATCATGGCGCTCACCGCTTCCACCCTTGATGCTCCCGGATTACGCTCCGATCGTACCTTGAAAATGCTCGACCACCTCGTCGATGGAATCATTTTTGCTGATGCTCATCTCGGTGAACAATACCTCTCTGGTGCTGAAGCCCAACGGGTCCCCCTCGTCTTGGTCCATCGCCGCCATGAGGAACACGTGTCCGTCACTGCAGACGATGTTGCCGCTGGACGTTTAGCCGCAGAACACCTCATCAGCTTGGGGCGTACACGCCTAGCAGTCATCGTTGGTCGGCGATTCATGTCCACTGGTGTCGATAGAGCCACCGGTTTCATCCAAGCAGCTGAGGAAGCCGGGCTTGAAAAACCAGTGGTCTATGATCACGGATTCACTGTTCAAGCCGGACGCGATGCAGCCCTCGCCATGCTCGGAAGAGACAACGTACCCGATGGCCTCTTCGGCATGCACGATCTGTGCACTCTCGGGGCGACCTCTGTGCTGCGCCAACACGGCTATGCCACTGGCGAAGACATTGCTGCCGTGGGATCCTACGACTCCCCGGTCGCTTGGGCCTGCGATCTGACCTCCATAGGAATGGGTTTGCATAACATGGGCCGCAGGAGCTTAGAACTGCTCTTGGATCGCTTGGGTGGCAAAGAGATTACTTCTGAGACCCTGCCGGTGAGCTTGACCGTACGCGCATCCTCAGACCCTTCCCTGCCGCGTGGTGATCTTACTTGGGGTACGATCCCAGGGGCCACCAACGGAACAAACCACAACTAAGTGGCCCTATCACAGGTAGAGCCCCGCTTTCTCCTCATCGAGGCGCGTCGTCGCCACGGCATGGATGTCACGCTCGCGCAGAAGGATGTACACCTCAGCTCGTACCTCCACTTCAGCAACATCCTCAGGATTGAACAGTACGCGGTCGCCCACTTTGACACTACGCACATTCGGCCCAATGGATACCACTGTTGCCCAATCGAGGCGGTGCCCAATCTTGACTGTAGCCGGGATGAGAATTCCCCCACCTGAACGACGCTCCCCTTCACTCTCACCAGAAACCAGAACGCGATCATGGAGCATGTGAATCGGGAGAGGTTCGCTCGGTGCGCTCTTGGTGGTCTTCCTTGGCGAGGGGTTGGTCGATGATTGTGTCGGCACAGGTTACTTCTTCCGGGTGAGAGCGTACGTGACCACCGCACCCACCACGACAGCAGCTGCTACTGGAACAGGTTTCCACCCAGACTCATCTTTGAAGAAACTAAGCATAAAACGCCCAGTGTCTTTGGCCCGAGTCTGTACGTCCTCAATCCCGCGTCTCACACGGCGGGTATGTTCGGTGACCATGCGATGACGCACAGCCCTAGGGTGAACCTCGCTCACGAGTCGTGACAGGTTCTCACTGAGGCGTTGGCGAGCCAAAGCTAGGTCTTGTTCGATAGTTTCGACGCTACGCTTGTCAGCCATGCTCTCTCTCCTCGGGACATCACAGCAGAATATCTCTTGGTGTGGACTACTATCGTACTATGACTGAATTGGCACAAGGTGCGCAAGCACCCGATTTCCACTTAATGGATTCTCAAGAGAACTGGGTTTCACTCAAAGACTATGCCGGGGGCAAGGTCATTGTGTACTTCTATCCGAAGGCTATGACACCTGGTTGCACGATCCAAGCCGTTGACTTCTCTGCAGCATTGAAAGACTATGCGAAAGCCGGGTACTCCATCGTGGGTATCTCACCGGACAAACCCGCATCGTTGAGCAAGTTCATCGACCGAAACGACTTGTCTATCACCCTCCTGTCGGATCCGGACATGACAGCAATCAACGCGTACGGCGCCTATGGCGACAAGACCCTGTGGGGAAAGGTCATCTCCGGAATGATCCGCTCAACCTTCGTCGTTGAAGTGGACTCTGATGGCAAAGGTACGATACTCGATGCGGAATATGGGGTACGTGCCACCGGTCACGTGGAGCGTTTAAGCAAACACCTCGGAATCACTTCCTAAACCACACTGCGGGCGTGCAACATCATCGTCGTCACGACAATGGATTGTGCAGGAGAAGAGATTTGAACTCTCACGCCCGAAGGCACAGGAACCTAAATCCTGCGTGTCTACCAGTTCCACCACACCTGCAAAGTCACCATTCTACCAGCGTGTGAAACGTGGTGGGATGCAGAGCCCACTGTCGACAGACTCCACAACCGTGGATAACCTAGTATCTGGATTCTGCGAGTCGCTTCGCTCCGCAGAACGACAGGGAAGCGAGTCTCACAGCATGACAGGGAAACGGGTCCCACAGCACGACAGGGAAACGGGTCCCACAGCACGACAGGGAAACGGGTCCCACAGCACGACAAGAGAAACTACAGTGGCTGTAAGCTCCACCCTGGACCAGACTGTGTGTCGTCATCATCAACCGGGAGTTGAACAGGGGTAGCGTGCAGTGCAGGATCATCCAGTGCTAGCGTCTTGATTGGCCCTGGACCAGTGTGAGCCGTTTCAAACCGGATCGTCACCAACCCCAAACCTGAGCCCCACACCCAACCAGGCCCGTACTCGTCATGGGTCACATCATCACCAGGATGATACCCGCCAGCCAAGTAGCGTACGGGAGCATTCGGCCATTCAATTTCCACCTCATCTTTGTGGGTCGCAGACATATCGAAAAGTGTGTCTTGGGCCTGCGTCGTGAACCCCGAAACCCCCACTCCTGCGAGACGTATCCCTGCCACAAGAAGATGCTTCTGCTCCTCCAATAGTGCCAGCCCAACGTGAACGATGGTCTCATGAGAGTCAGCCGCACCCACCAAAGTACGCGATCTGGAGTGGGTGACATAGTCTGGAGTTTTCAGTTTTAGGGTGATCGTACGAGCAAAGAAACCCGCCTTTCGCAACCTCTTAGCCACCAGAACCCCATCGCGAGCAACAATCAAGCGAAGCTGTTCAATGTCAAACAGATCAGTGTCAAAGGTGTCCTCGGTAGAAATCGACTTCACCTCACGGGAACTGGACACTGTTCGATCATCGTGAGCGTACGCCAGACCCATGAGCCACTTCGTATGTGCCGATCCCAGTTCACGACTCAACTCCTTGTCGGTTGCGTGACGCAGATCCTCGACCGTATGTACCCCCAATTTGGCGAGACGTTCCTGCGTCGCTGGGCCCACTCCTGGCAGCGCGCGTACATTCATGAACCTGATGTGATCCGCTTCTGCCCCTGGGGATATCACCACCAACCCATCAGGTTTCCCCTCTTCTGAAGCCAATTTGGCCATGAATTTGCTCGATGCGATCCCCACCGAAGCCGTGAGACCACCAGTCACCTCAGTCACTTTCTTGCGTACCTGCGACCCTAGAGTAGTCAGAGCTTCACTACAAAAATCCACCACCCCACCGGCCTCCAAATCGACGAAAGCCTCATCAAGACTCAACGGCTCCACCACTGGAGAAATCGTGTTCAGGACATCCATGACCTGTCGGGAAGCAATGCGGTAAGCATTGAACCGTCCCGAGAGATAGGCCGCATGGGGGCATAAAACTCGGGCTTCATGGGTGGGCATGGCCGATCGTACCCCAAAGCGGCGAGCCTCATAGGAACAGGTTGACACTACTCCCCGTGGACCCACACCACCGACGACCACAGGTTTTCCCCGCAAACTCGGTTTATCCCTCTGTTCAACGCTAGCGAAGAAAGCATCAAGATCAAGATGCATGATGGAGGATTCAACACGCATAGTGTGGGGGTCTCGAGATCAGGGTTTCTAGGGCTGCCACAGCTTGGCCATCACGACGAACATAGGTGACGAAATCGAAATCCTCACGCGGTTCTCGACTGGTTTCGCGCCACTGTTGAGATTCGACCACGGGAAAGGTCACCGTACCGCGCGGAGCGTGATGGACCTCAGTGAGATCAAGGTGGGTGGTATAGGGCCACATCAGCTGGTAAATCTCTCCCCCACCAATCGACCACCATGGAGCATCGCTGTGGTGGCTCAGGGCCGTACCAACCTCTTGAAGGGTGTGTACGACCTCGACCATGTCATCGCAGTACGGATCACCATCAACACCAGGGGGTACCCAGGTCTTGTCTCTGGTCAACACGATGGAGGTACGCCCTGGCAAAGCGCCACCGAGAGAATCGAACGTACGCCTGCCCATGACGAGTACCCCACCCATGGTGACCTGTTTGAATCGGTCGAAATCTTCTGGATAATTCCATGGGAGCCGGTATCCGTCACCAATGACACGGTTGGACCCCACAGCCGCAATCGCGGTCAATGCGGGATGCTGGCTGACTTCCATGGTTCAACGGTACCAGCGTCAGTCCTTCAAAGCTTTGAGGTAAGGAATCATGGCGCGAAGCGCTCTCCCCCGGTGACTGAGGGCGTCTTTTTCTTCCGCGCTCATTTCAGCAGTAGTACGAGTTTCACCGACAGGTACGAAAATGGGGTCATACCCAAACCCAGAACTCCCTCGAGGCGACGACGCCAAAGTCCCCTCCACGACACCACGGACCACCTGCTCACCTTCAGCCCACACCAAAGCCATGGCACACACGAAACGAGCAGTACGCGCAGCTGGTTCCACATCATCGATCTGGCGAATCAACAAAGCCAGGTTCTCACCATCCCCAGCCCCAAGACCAGCCCAACGCGCCGAGCGTACTCCTGGCATCCGGTTCAAAACATCCACTTCGATACCAGAGTCGTCTCCGAGAGTGGGCATCCCTGATTGGGCAAAACCTTCACGGGCTTTGATCAGCGCATTATCTTCAAAAGTTTCCCCATCTTCTCTAGGTTCAGGATAAGGATCGATATCGGCCAACCCTATGACAGAGATATCCACGCCACTGGCATCAATGATTCGGCGCAACTCAGTAATCTTGTGGGCAGAGCTTGTCGCGAGAAGGATTTTCATCCTTGCTCCAGCGCATCTTGTTGGATGTGAGACAAATCCGCACACCCTTTGAGTCCAAGATCAAGCATGGAATCGAGTTCAGTCCTCGAAAACGGATCCCCTTCTGCCGTACCTTGGACTTCGATGAGTCTTCCATCACCTGTAGCGACAATGTTGAGATCCACTTGAGCGCGGGAGTCTTCTTCATAGGGGAGGTCCAGTTTCAGTTCGCCATCAATGATTCCTACCGACACTGCGGCCACTGACCCGGTGAGAGGTTCGCCGACGAGCAGGCCCTGTTCGCGTAGCCACGACACTGCATCCACTAATGCCACATAAGCTCCAGTGATCGAAGCAGTACGCGTACCTCCGTCAGCCTGCAAAACATCGCAGTCTATCTGGATCGTGTTCTCGCCCAGGGCTCGATAGTCGATGACTGCTCGCAAGGATCGCCCTACGAGGCGCGAGATTTCATGGGTGCGACCACCAATTTTCCCCCGGATCGATTCTCGGTCATTGCGGGTCTGCGTCGAGCGAGGCAACATCGCATATTCTGCCGTGACCCATCCGAGCCCCGAATCTTTCCGCCAGCGTGGCACACCAGCAGTGACTGATGCGGCCACGAGTACCTTGGTTTTCCCGAATTCTATGAGTACGGATCCTTCAGCGGTGTCCAACCAATTCCGGGTGATTCTCACCTCGCGGAGTTGATTGTTGGTTCTTCCATCTGCTCTAGTCATTGCTACCTTTCGACTTGTCCATCACTAGTTCCTCACAAGCTTCAGCCACGTTCACGAAATCACCGAGAAGTCGTGAAGCAATGCTGGTGAACTTTTCGGGATTACCTGTCGTCAAGAACCGCCGTACCCCCGGGGCTCCTTCGCGAAGCAGACCTGCATCAGCTAAGAGTGCATAGGTGGCTGTCGCGCATTCATCAGCTGAAGACACCAGGGTCACTTCATCACCGAGGACGTACGAAATGGCCCCAGCGAGCAGCGGATAATGGGTGCACCCTAAGATGACTGTATCAATGGGGGAATCCTTGATTGGTTGGAGGTACTTTTGGGCAACCGAGAGTAGTTCGTCACCTCCAGTGATCCCCGCTTCGACAAATTCCACGAAACGCGGGCAGACGATCGTGGTCAGATCTGTGTCAGTGGCTGATACTGCATCGTCATAGGCTCGCGACGTGGCTGTGGCCTGGGTGGAGAGTACGGCGATTTTCCTAGTACGCGACACTCGTACTGCTCTCTTCGCAGCAGGTAACACCACCTCTGCCACAGGAATCGTGTAACGCTCGCGAGCATCAGCCAACACGGCAGCTGACGCCGAATTGCAGGCAATGACGAGGGTTTTTACTCCCTGGTCGACGAGGGCATCCAAGCACTCTAGGGCGAATGTTCGCACTTCCGCAATGGAACGAGGGCCATAAGGAGCGCGGGCTGTATCGCCAAGATAGATAATGTCCTCACCAGGGAGTTGGTCCACAATAGCTCGGGCTACGGTCAACCCGCCGAACCCCGAGTCAAAGATGCCCACCGGTGCATTCACATTCACCCTCCTATCGTAGTCGATGGAAGGACACCACTTCCCCGTCATTCCGCGGAGTGTGCCAGCACGACTTGGCAGGAATCCAGGCTAGTGATCAACCACAAAGAGGAGTCTGGGGACGTTAGGGCGGTGACTGGTGGTCAGGGCGCGCTAGAGCAGAACCTCGACGCTAGTGAACACTGGTGACAGTCTCGTGGTAAGCAAAACTGGAGTGGAGCCATTCTCACCACTGACAAGGCTTGGAGCTGTTCCAGGGCGTCCAACACAATCTCTCTCGACAAACCAGTGGCTCGAGATATCTCGGTGACCACTCGCAAGCCTGAATCAATAGCTTGACTGACGTCTTTCACCGGATCACTTTTCACAGTCATAGGATCAGCCTCAGCACTTGGAAGACCGCAATCGCTGCTAAGGAAGCAACCACGAGTTGAAAGATCATCCCCACAGCTGACCATTTCCAACCGATCTCACGAACTTGGGTAGCGAAGGTGGCAACACAAGGTGTGTACGCCAGCAGGTACACCATGAAAGCGAGGATCGCAGCGTAGGCATGCCCACCAGAACTGATTTCTAAAGTCGCCTGGAGGTGCTCACCGATATCGCCCAGATCTACTCCCTGCGCCCCAAATGTTTGGGCCCAACTGGAGATCACAGCCTCTTTGGCTACCAACCCCACAACGAGTGCCGCCACTATCTCCCAGGTACCGAAACCCGCTGGAGAAAACAGTGGAGCAACTGAAGAGGCCAACCATGCATACAGAGAGTCGCCGACCTCGACATGACCAAAGGTGCCGGGGCCCACGGGGATGGCTTGGAACAGCCACACCAGTATGACCGCGCCAACAACGATTCCACCCGCTGTTTTGAGAAAGTCACTCAACCTGTCCCAGGTTGTTGCCCAGATGCTTCGCCAAGGGGGAATCCTGTAAGCGGGCAGGTCAAAGATGACAACCGATGTACCCACGGCACGCCACAAGGTTTTTCTTAAGACCAAACCACACACCACCACAAAGACCAGTGAAGCAAGGTACATCGCGAAAACTACTGTGCCTGCCCATCGTCCAAAGAACATGCTTCCCATCATGGCGAAAACTGTGAGACGGGCAGAACATGCTGTCAAGGGGATCAGCATGATGGTCATGAGACGTTGTTTTCTGTTGGTGAGATTCCTGGTTGCGATGAGCGCTGGGACATTGCAACCAAACCCAACAACAAGGGGAAGGAAGGCATGTCCGGGCAATCCGAGTCGCGCCATCACCCGATCAGTCATGACAGCCACCCGAGCCAAGTAACCCGAACTCTCCAAGACAGCTAAAAACAGGAAGATCATAGTGAGCAGGGGTACGAACGTCAGGACAATGCCCACCCCAGCAATGACACCGTTGATCAGGAACCCTTCCACCCAGGTGCCACCGGATCCGATGAGATTCATCAATGCTGAAACCCCGTGCGAGATGGGGCCAGAAATCGCCGTACTCAACCAGCGTTGCAGCGGTGAAGCCAGGGTGGTGGTTGTTTGGAAGACCAACCACATGATGAGAAGGAAGAGTGCGGGCCCGATCACAGGGGCCATGACTACGCGATCAATCCTCTCTCCCCTGGTGTGAGAAACACCTTTCAGTTGGGCTGGCTTGATCGGATTCACAAAGGTAAGGCTAACCTAAATTTTTTGTGTGATGCAAGCGCAACCACATCCACTGTTCACCATGATGGCACCACTGATCTGCCATGTTCGCAGAAGGAGTCTGACTGTCACTGGTCGACTGGTCGGCAATGGAACACGTCACCACTGGCAAAAGCCCGTACGTCCCCATCGACATCCACCATCAGGTGCCCATCGTCATTGATATCGAGCGCCACTCCTGTGATGGAGTCCTGCTCATCGGCAAAGATCTCCACCTCACGCCCCAGGGTGGAACTCATCTGGCGATAGGTTCCCAACAGCATCTGCGCACTGGCAAGTGATCGAAGGTGACCAATATCCTCACCGAATTGGCGGAGAAAACCTTCCACAACCTGTTCGTGAGGCACCTCAATACCGGCCATCGCCAGGGAGATGGCCGTATCGACTCCAATAGTTTCCCCACTTTGGGAGACATTGATCCCCACCCCCACGACAGCCATGTCAGCAACGACTTCAACGAGTATTCCAGAGATCTTCTTGCCCTGGACGTAGACATCATTAGGCCATTTCACTTGAGCTTGACCACCCATGTGCTCAACCATGTGGACAACACTGACCCCCACCACTAAAGGAAGGATCCCCCACTGGGGGTATTCGGCGATCGGTACCGCCATCGACATGGCCACCGCAGCTCCTGGAGGTGCGTACCATCCCCGATCCAAACGCCCACGCCCACTGTATTGTTCACGCGAAACAACCACAGTGTACGGCGGGCAGCCATCACGTACTTGTCCAGCCAACTCCGCATTCGTGGACGGGGTTGGACCAATCCACTGCACCACCCATGTGGGCAGTGTAGGTGACTGGCCAAGTGTTGCGTCATGATCCGAGGTCATAGCTGGTACCGTATCACTAATGAGAGTGATCCTTGCTTCTGCTTCCCCGGCACGACTGCACACACTGCGTGCCGCTGGGATTGACCCTGAAGTCATCATCTCAAATGTCGATGAATCCCTGTACACAGCCTCCAGCCCGAGCGCCCTAGCGTGCCTTCTCGCCGAAAAGAAAGCAGAAGACGTCTTCACAAGAATCGGCTTCCCGCAAGACACTATTGTCATCGGGTGCGACTCTATTCTCGATTTCGAAGGCAAAGCTCTCGGAAAACCAGGCTCACCCCAGGGGGCAGTCGAGCTTCTTCGCCGTACGCGACGCCGCTCCGGAGTGCTCGTCACTGGACACCATGTCATCGTCTCCACTGACCGGGTACATCGGGTGAATCGCGCTGGAAAGACAATCATCCATGTTGCCGACCTGTCTGACGGGGAAATCGATGCTTACGTTGCCACTGGTGAACCTGAACATGTGGCAGGAGGATTCACTATCGACGGATTCGGTGGCCCCTTCATCACTGGCATCGAGGGCGACCCACACAACGTCGTCGGTTTATCCCTACCGCTGCTGCGCATGATGCTCGCTGACTGCGGCATCCAGTGGACCTCTTTGTGGTAGTAGGCGACGGTTCCTTTTCGTTGAGTACGCTCAATCCCGTCATTGGTCCAGACTGCGCAGTTGTTCGACTGTGGAGTCTAGATTCTGCGAGTCGCGGAGCCTGTGCTGCGGAGCCCGCCAGGGCGACTCGCAGTGCTCCGCAGAATGACAGGGAGCAGGTTGCTTCGCTCCACAGAATGACAGACAGCTGGGGACCGTACTTGGTGACCCTACTAGCGCGCAGCTGTACCCTCGGTGTAATCCTCGTCGGAGGTAGAAACCCAGCTCATGAGCTTGCGCAATTCGCGACCCACACCCTCAATAGGATGGGCTTCCTCCTTGGCGCGCAAAGCTTTGAACTCGGGGGCTCCAGCATCCTGATCTTTGATGAACCGATCAGCGAAAGCACCAGAGCGAATATCACCGAGAACAGCCCTCATCGATTCCTTCACATGGTCATCGATGATGCGCGGACCAGAGACATAGTCACCATATTCAGCTGTATCTGACACACTCCAGCGCTGCTTGGCGATCCCACCTTCGTACATCAAATCAACAATAAGTTTCACCTCATGCAAACATTCAAAGTACGCAACCTCCGGCTGGTACCCAGCGTTAACTAAGGTTTCAAAACCGGCTTGAATCAAGTGCGACAATCCACCACACAACACTGCCTGTTCACCAAAGAGATCTGTCTCACACTCCTCGGTAAAGGTTGTTTCTATTCCACCAGCACGCAGTCCGCCAATAGCTTTCGCGTACGACAGCGCCAAAGGCCATCCTTGCCCAGTCTCATCTTTTTCTACAGCAACAATCACCGGCACACCGCGCCCAGCTTCATATTCGCGGCGAACCAAATGCCCAGGGCCCTTGGGGGCCACCATGCACACGTCGACGCCGGCGGGAGCTTGGATATAGCCGAACCGGATGTTAAACCCATGGGCGAAAAACAAGGCATCACCTGGGTTGAGATAGGGAGCGATCTCTTCAGCATAGAGATGGCGTTGAACCTGGTCGGGGGCCAGAATCATGATCAGATCGGCTTCCTGGGCAGCTGTTGAAGTCGGAACAACACGCAACCCTTCAGCTTCAGCCTTATCGCGCGACGAAGATCCTGCACGCAAACCCACGCGTACATCTACTCCAGAATCGCGCAGGGACAACGCATGGGCATGGCCTTGGGAGCCATATCCGATCACAGCGACCTTCCGGCCTTGAATGAGGCTCAGATCCCCGTCTTGGTCGTAGAACATTTTTGCCATTGTTTCTCCTTTTTCGGTGAGTATGTTGTGTGAGTGAACCTCACGAAGCTTTCTGTTTGTCGGTGATCGACTTGGAGCCCCTAGCGAGAGCTACCGAACCGGACTGTACCAGTTCAGTGATCCCATAGGGAGCAACCATCTCCAAAAATGCTTGGATTTTTCCGTACTTTCCGGTCACTTCAACAATCACCGACTCGGCAGCCACATCGACCACCTTGCCACGGAAAGTATCAGCCAAAGACAGTACGTCACCACGAGTCGATGCATCAGTCTTAATTTTGACCAAGATGAGTTCACGGCGTACGGCCAAACCTTTCTCCATCTCAATGATCTTGATGACCTCGACGAGTTTGTTCAACTGTTTCGTAATCTGTTCCACGGTCGCCTCATCAGGGGTATCGGCAACAATGGTCATCCGCGA
Organism: Propionibacteriaceae bacterium; assembly: GCA_009782785.1. Taxonomy (GTDB): domain Bacteria; phylum Actinomycetota; class Actinomycetes; order Propionibacteriales; family Propionibacteriaceae; genus WQYJ01. Next base: position 49,465 of record WRIJ01000003.1, read on the forward strand.
GGTGTCTTCACGCTCAGTGGGGCCCACCGACAATGATTCAATGTTGAACCCTCGCCGAGCAAAGAGCCCAGCAATGCGAGCAAGAACACCAGGATTGTTCTGGACAAGAACAGACAGTGTCGTGATAGTCATGATTACACCTCATCCCATTCAGGCGCCATATCTCTGGCGTACTTAATATCGTCATTGGACATCCCTGCTGCCACCATGGGCCACACTTGGGCATCCTTCGAGACCATGATCTCCACAACCACAGGTTTATCGTTAATCGCCAGTGCCTGTTCGATGACTGAGTCCACCTCATCAGGTGTCGTGGCACGCAAGCCAACACATCCCATCGCTTCAGCAAGTTTCACGAAGTCAGGGACACGATCAGTGTGCAGTTCTGTATTGGAATAGCGCTGGTCATAAAACAGGGTCTGCCACTGTCGTACCATGCCCAAAACCTGATTGTTAATGATCGCAATCTTGACAGGAATATTATTCAGCGCACAGGTAACCAGCTCCTGATTGGTCATCTGGAAGCATCCATCACCATCGATCCCCCAGACCACCCTGTCAGGGTTGCCCACTTTCGCACCCATCGTGGCAGGGATACAGAATCCCATTGTTCCCGCTCCACCAGAGGTCAGCCACTGGTTGGGTCTCTCATGGGGAAGGAAATGAGCCGACCACATTTGATGCTGCCCCACACCGGTAACAAAGATCGTGTCATCCGGTGAGAGTTCACCAATACGGCTAATCACCTCTTGGGGTTGGATGATGTTGTCGGTATCATCCCCAGCCCATGTGGGATATTTCTCTTGGAGACCGGTGAGGTACGCAATCCACTTCTTCCAATCGGGAAGCTTCTGGTCACGGAGACCCAGTTCCAGCTCAACGAGCATTGCTTTAGCATCACCAACGATAGGAAGATCCACAGCCTTGTTCTTACCGATTTCTGCCGGATCAATATCGCAGTGAATGATGGCTGCATTCGTAGCGAAAGAATCTTTCGCACCCGTGACACGGTCATCAAAGCGAACACCGACAGCAACAATGAGATCAGCTCGCTGAAGTGCACCGACTGACGCCACTGTTCCATGCATTCCGGGCATCCCAAAATTCAATGGATGGGAATCCGGGAATTGGCCTCGACCCATGAGCGTGGTGACCACAGGCATCGGTGCAGTCTTGATGAGAGCTGCGACCTCCTCTGCAGCGCCCGAGCGAAGGATCCCCCCACCGATAAACAACACTGGTTGGGTCGCTTTTTTGATCATGGATGCAGCTTGTGCCACTTGACGATTGTGAGGTTTGGAGGTCGGTTTATATCCGGGCAGATTCATCTCCACAGGCCAAGACCAGTCGGTCATTCCTGTGAAAGCGTCTTTAGCAATATCGACAAGCACTGGGCCTGGACGACCAGTGGATGCAATATGGAAGGCTTCGACGACTGCTGGCACGATATCTTCAGGGCTCTTAATCAGGAAAGAATGCTTCGTGATAGGGAAGGTCATTCCCCGAATATCTGCCTCCTGGAAAGCGTCGGTACCAATCATGGCTGATCCCACCTGTCCAGTGATGGCCACCACGGGTGTGGAATCCATGTAGGCATTCGACAGGCCAGTGACAAGATTGGCAGCCCCCGGGCCTGAAGTGGCGATACACACACCCACCCGACCAGTAGAGGTGGCGTACCCTTCTGCAGCATGGGCAGCACCCTGCTCATGTCGTACCAAAATGTGGCGGATAGAAGAATCAAAGAGTGGATCATACATCGGCAGGATCGTCCCGCCGGGAATACCAAAAGCTACCTCAACACCGAGGTGTTCGAGGGCCTTCACTATCGCTTGTGCACCGGTCAGCTGGTTCACGACCGTACTCCTTCTACTCACGTATCCTCCAACAAAAAACCCCCGTTGCCTTCTGGCAGACGAGGGAGCGCGTACATGTGCTATACGCGCTGTTAGAGTACTACGACCTTTCTGGACACGGGGGTTACTCTTCCCTATTTGGGCAATCCGTGTCAACTCGGGTTCGCATGATGGACACCCACTCGCGTCTTTCTGCGCTCCCACCACAAGTCATTCTGCAGAATCCAGACTCCACAGTTGCACGGCTGCGAGTTCTAGACGGTGTTGAGAAAGAATCAACTCATGATCTGGGTGAACAACCCATCAAGGTCATCGTCGGCACCATCATCACGTTGGGCGAGTGCAGCCATTCCAGGGTTGGAAGGATAACGCGGCAGAACATGAACATGGAAATGGAAGATTTCCTGGCCCGAGACCGTACCTGCATTAGATAAAATATTGACCCCAGTAGCTCCCAGTTTCTCTTTGAGAAGATTCGCAACCGTGGTGATTCCGCGAGCGACCTCACCCCACGATTGTGGATCGATGGTTCCATCGTCAACGTGACGACGTGGAATGACCAGACAATGTCCACGGTGATAGGGGGCAATATCGAGGAAAGCAATAGCATTCTCGTCTTCATAGATCACCCGAGCTTTGATCTCACCAGTGACAATCCCGCAAAATAGGCACTCACCCATGATCACTCCTTTGCTCTTGAAAAGAAATCCTACCTGACCGGGAAACCAGCTTCCTTCAAAGCTGACTTCACTTCCATGATCGTGAGGGTACCAAAATGGAAAACACTGGCTGCCAGTACGGCATCAGCCCCCGCTGATACTGCTTGAACAAAATCCTCGACCTGTCCTGCACCACCAGAAGCAATCAATGGCAGAGAGACCTCCTCGCGTACAGCCCTAATCATCTCAAGGTCGAAACCAGCTTGGGTACCATCAACGTCCATCGAATTGAGCAGGATCTCCCCCACACCACGGCGAGCCGCTTCGCGTACCCACGCGAGAGCATCAAGGCCGGCACTGCGGCGTCCCCCATGGGTCGTCACCCCAAATCCTGATTCCCTATCGGCCTCGCGACGAGCATCCACACTGAGTACGAGCACCTGGTTGCCGAAACGCTGGGCCACCTCATCAATGAGGTCAGGATTGGCGATGGCGGCAGTGTTGACCCCAACCTTGTCCGCCCCAGCACGCAGCAGGGCATCCACATCGTCAACTGTTCGTACCCCTCCCCCAACAGTCAGTGGAATGAAAACTGTCTCAGCAGTGGCCGTGACTGTTTGTATCGTGGTAGCACGTTCCTCTACCGAAGCAGAGATATCGAGGAAGGTGAGTTCATCGGCACCCTGCTGGCCGTACACTTTCGCCAATTCAACGGGGTCACCCGCATCACGCAGATTCTGAAAATTGATCCCTTTCACCACTCGACCGCCATCAACGTCCAGGCAGGGAATCACACGAATAGCAACCGTCATGGGATCATTGTAGGGCTTCCACCAACAGGTACGAGTCCGACGACTCTCAGGCGTTGTCGACGTCGACCACTCCGCGTCGCATGAGACTCACCAGATCCCGGCAGGTGTTGGCTAAAGGGGTACCACGAGTTGCATCCCCAATCTGACCAGCACAGTCCATACACTGGCGTACCCATCTCACAAAATCCCCAGCAGCCATGGAAGAATGATCTATAATCTCACCGAGGGATGAACCATCCGCCCACGCATACGCTAAGTGGGCAAAACCCAAATCCAACCCGGGAGTCGCCTCGAGATAGTGCTGCTTCCCGGTGGTATTCAACTTCTTCCACAGATTCTTCAACCGGTCAACACTGTGGGCTGACTCCTGATCTGGCATGCGATGGTTGGCTCGTCGATCCACCAGCCGTGACTCATAGACCACACAGGATAAGGTTGCTGCCAAGGAGGGTGCACTCAGGCCGTCAAAGAGTCCCGAACGTATCGCTTCAGCAACCAAGAGATCATGAACCCCATAGAGCCTGGACAGCATTCGCCCGTGGTCAGTCACTCCTCGCGCACCAGGTTCAACATAGCCTAAGGATTCGAGGACCTCACAAATGGCTTGAAACTTGTCCACCAAACGCCTCGATCTGCCCTTGGTTCCTGTACGCATGGAGTCCATGTGGAATTGAGCGAAACTATTTTGAAGGATGCTTGATGCTCTACTCACCCCCACAGAAGCAATGAGATTGACTGCCATATTGTAGGTCGGAGTGAACGCTGACCTGAGAGGATAGGTACGACGTGATGCTAGACCAGCAAGTCCGCGAGGATCCAATCCGGGCTGCCAAGTCACCACAGCGTGTCCCTCGATGTCAATCCCACGCCTCCCAGCGCGCCCTGTCAACTGGGTGTACTCCCCAGGGGTGATATCCACATGTTGTGCGCCGTTATATTTCACGAGCTTGTCGAGCACGACCGTACGCGCAGGCATATTGATCCCCAAAGCCAGGGTCTCTGTCGCAAACACCACTTTGATCAACCCTAGAGAGAAAGCTTCCTCGACCGCCGACTTGAACATCGGCAGCAATCCGGCATGATGAGCAGCAACCCCCCGGGTGAACGCCTCCAGCCACGAGTCGTAGTTCAAGGCCTGGAGATCCTCCTCGGCTAGCCCAATGATGAGGCGACCAGCAATCTCTTTGAGCAATTCACGTTCGGAGGAATTCGTCAACCAGAGACCATCATCAACCACATGTTTCACACCTTGGTCACATCCCTGCCGAGAAAAAATGAAAAAGATCGCTGGCAAGAGCTCACGACGATCCAATTCGGTGATCACTGTTGTTCGCCTGGGTACGAGACGACTCCGTGAAGCATATTTTCCATGGGGGCGAGTACCCAAACCGGATTGGGTTCCGCGTCTACCTTTGCCACTTCGCCCACGAAGGCGGCGGGAATCATCACGCATGACCATGTTTTCCCCCGAGGCTAATCTCATGAGCTCTGGGTTCACTTTCGTGGGCGTTGTCGAACTATCTTCGTGTTGGTTGGCATAGAGATCGACGAGTCTCTTTCCAGCGAACACGTGTTGGTAGAGCGGTACGGGGCGGCGCTCAGAAACAACAGTCGCAATATCCCCGCGTACTTGTGCTAACCAGGCACCGAACTGTTCCACATTGCTCACAGTGGCAGAGAGTCCAATGATTTTCACGCTCGGGTCCAACCCTAAAATGACTTCCTCCCAGACTGGCCCACGGAAAGGATCAGACAAATAGTGGACCTCGTCGAGTATCACATACTCCAAACCGGTCAATGTTGGTGACCCTGCATAGATCATATTGCGAAGCACTTCAGTGGTCATGACAGCAATATCAGCATCAGAATTGATGACCTGGTCACCGGTGAGCAAACCAACTTTGTCTGGGCCATAGACCTCCACCAGGTCGTGGTATTTCTGGTTAGAGAGTGCCTTAATCGGGGTGGTATAGAAACATTTCGCACCCGAGGTGACAGCCAAGTGAACCCCGAATTCTCCGACCACAGTTTTGCCAGCACCAGTAGGGGCAGCCACCAAGACGCCGGACCCCTGCTCCACATGGCGGCAGGCTTCAATCTGGTAGTCATCCAGGACAAAGTCAAGCCTGGAGATGAACCCAGTCAACGACACTGGCTACTTCTTTCTCCGTTTCGTCAAAGGGTCATTGCGGGGAATAAACACCGTCAAGGCCCCTGGCTCAATGGTCACTCCCAAAGGAGGTTGGCCCAAGGCTTCACCATCAGCTAACCCAACCAAACCATCCCCATCCACAATGACCTCCTTGGCCTGGAGGCGTTCGATAGCTGGGTCTGAGACGAAAGACCCATTGAACATGGCTGGTAAGAGTCGAAGTAGGGTCATGGAAGACACCGGGTGCGCGATAGTAATCTCCAACAAGCCATCAGTCACTGAAGCAGTGGGGGCCACGTGCATTCCCCCACCGTAGTAACCGCCATTAGCTACAGCGACAAACATGGCTGGGAGGTTTCTTTCCTGCCCATCAATACGCAGACGGTAATTGACCGGCTCGAATTTTTTCAATTCCACCAGGGCCGCCACGGCGTACGCTAAAGAACCCCAAGCCTTGGACATGGTTGCTCCACGGATGCCGACACGCGCATCATAACCAGTAGCCACCACCGTACCGACATAACGTTGAGTACCGCCATGAGCGAGTTGCCCCACGACAGAAGTGAGATCCATCGCCATCGTATGTCCACCAACAATGATGTGGGCGGCTTTGACCGGGTCGAGAGGGATCCCCACCGACCGACACATGTCGTTGCCTGTTCCTGCTGGAATCATTCCCAGACGTACGCCAGTACCCCCAGCAGCGTTCACCCCCAAATGCATGAGACCATCCCCACCCATGACCACAAGACAGTCACGCGTTTCCGGCGAAGTCTGGGCAGACTCCACAGCTTCACGGCAAAACTTCTGAGCTTCGTGGTAATTGTTGGCCTGCAGTACGTTCAAGCTACCTTCGGGAAGCCCACGCAATAATTCAGTGAGAACTTTGGGAAGAATCTTCAAGGCTCTCCCCCGACCAGCTGTGGGATTAACCACCAAGGTTGTTGTTGCGTTGTCAACACTCATCTGTTGTCCTTTGCTTGACCGTGGCGTACAGTTCCTGGACCCATTCCACTGATCGTACTACAGGTTGTTGACGAGTAAATCGTAGGCGTCCAGAGTCTTTTGAGCGATCTCGCCAGCGGCTTGACCATAGGAAGCAGGTTCTACTCTTTTCACTACTGGACCCAAGGACAGTAGGAGACGAATGAACCACTGGTGGGTCACCACAGGAATATCGATACGGGTCTCTTGGCCACTGGTTTCCCCGATCTCAGCGTTATGGTATTCCCCCAGCCATAGCGTGTCTGGACCTACCCATACCGATGCCTTCGCTGACTTTAAGACACTGTGGTCCCACGAGTCATCAAGGAATGGGTCTCCATGTGATGTGGCCGTTTCACCGGTTGGTTTCACGTCCGTGATCCGATCCATGCGATAGTTTCTCCACCCGGATCGTGAGTGATCCTCCACAGTGGATTCGTCACTAGCTGAGCGAGTCTTGACACAATACCCACGCAAAAACAGTGCACCGTCTTGGGTGATCACCACACCTGGGTCGACCACTGGGTAGGTCGTCACTCCACGAGCCTGGCCTTCATAAGTCAGGACGATTCTTTCTGCTTGGTGAATAGCCCTATGGATGGCTTGTCGGATGTCGGGTGCACCTTCAGCGACCGTGATCTCAAACGATGGTGATAGCTCTCGGCCTAGTTTGTCTCGAATAGAATCGACATGGATCCTCGTCTGGTCATCGACCGCGGCGCGAAGAGTTGCCAAAGCCAGATGGAGGCTCATGGCTTCAGCCATAGTCAAGGTCAAGGGGCGACGAAGCTGAACATTGGCCAGATAGACAACCCCCTCGTCTAGTGCAAGGAAGTCCACCTCCATCAGGTCACCAGGTAAACCACCAGGAAGCCCACACAAAGAAATTAACTCAACGTCCTTCTTGGCTTGCTTGGTGTCAAGAGAGAATTCTTGTGCCATGTCCTCCAGCGTGGTTCCTGGATGGCTGAGAAGATAAGGGATCTCTCGCAATAATCGTTCAGCCCTATGGATGCCCTTACTCATCAGATCCTCCCTTGCCAAAACCGCATGTGGGCGAGAACCCCATCACGTACCTCACCAGGATCCATGACTAAAGCATCGGGACCAACCTCACACAGTGAAGAAATAATTTCATCAAGGCGGGCATAAGGGATCTCCACCAACTCGTACCCTAGTGGAGCTTCCCCTTTCACTGTCACACCTCGACGACGAAGATGCCCTGCGGTGAAATCACGCAGAGCAACGCGTACACTTCTCGTCGGCTCAGGGCCCTCTAAGCTTGCGACAAGCTCGTCGATGTCCCTTGGAGCCGGGGAGTCAAAAGCGCCACTGTTCCCCACCAATTCTGCCTGAGACTGGATGCGAGCGAGCTTGAAAATGCGAGGACCAGTTGATTGTTCAAACCCCAGAAAATAGTAGAACCCGAAGCGTTGAATGATCTTCCACCCTTGGACCTCGCGAAGTTTATCATGGTAGGTGAACTGCACAGCTGTGCGCGTACGTACTGCCTCATCGAGGATGTCCAGGTGAGGCCCACCAGTCAACACATGGGCAACCATGTAGGGCTGCCCAGCACTGACTGGTTCAGCACCTAGAGCTCGAAGTTTCCCGAGAGCATCTCGAACACCCTCCTCGATGAGTGGGTCAGCAACAATAGTGTTAGCCAAAGCAATGATCCTGGATTCTTCGGCAGTGAACGTCATCTCGGGCAGAAAGTAATCTTCGGGAAAGATGCGGTATCCATCATTGAGGTCAGACCACACATCCGAAGGTCCAGTTCGTATACTGACACCCATGGCACGCAGGTCATCCTTGTCACGCTCAAACTTGCGATCAGTAGCATCACTGGGCTCGTCCACATCGGTATACCCCTCCACTTTTCGATAGATCTCTTCCTTGGTCATGAAACGAGTGGAATCCAGTAACGCGATAGTTAAGTTGAGGAGTCTTTCCTCATTGCGCGCAGCCATGGCACCTCTTCAGCTAGTCTGTAGCACCTAAGTAAACCATTTCTTGGGTAGAAAGTGCGGATCTTCACTGTCATGTTTGGTCGTTTTGCCCCCACCCCCTCCAGCGATCTCCACGTGGGCAATCTCCGGACAGCTCTCATTGCCTACCTGGCAGCTCGCAGCAGTGGGCGCGGGTTTCTTCTTCGCATAGAAGACCTTGATCTTCCCCGTATGAAAGATGCCAACACTATCTCTGAGAATCACCGCCGTGACCTGAACAAACTGGGGATCACCTGTGAACCAGAGGTTATTCGCCAAAGCCGTCGCCAAGACATCTATGAACAGGCCCTGGAAAGCATCAAAGACCTGGTTTATGAATGCTATTGCTCTCGGAGCGATATCGCTCAAGCATCACTGGCCCCCCATGGGACAACCGCACACTATCCGGGCACCTGTCGAGACCTTTCTGCTTCGCAGAGAAAGGCTGCTCGCCACGTTCGCCCTCCCGCTTTGCGCATCCGTGGATCCTCGACGCCTTTTCACTGCACCGACCTGCTCCATGGTGATGTTGTTGACCTCGTTGACGATTTTGTTGTCCGCCGTGGTGATGGAGTGTTCTCCTACAACTTTGCTGTCGTGGTTGATGATGGCTTGCAACACGTGGACCAGGTTGTGCGTGGTGATGATCTTCTCTCATCAGCTCCACGCCAAGCTTGGTTGGCCACTGTCTTGGGTTTCACAGTGCCAAACTATCTCCATGTGCCACTAGTGATGGGTGCCGATGGTGCCAGGCTCGCTAAAAGGGAAAAGGCTTGGTCGTTGTCGCGGCTCAACCAGGAGGGCATACCAACGACTACGGTGAAAACCCACTTATTCGACTCGCTCCAACTCACCCCACCTGGTGAGATGGTCACCATCGAAGACCTCGCCACGCAGTTCGCAGTCGAGAAACTCCCACGCCAACCTTGGTTGGTCGATCCTTGGTCGTGGAAACTTTAGGCGTAGGTCACGGAAGCCAAAATGTCAATGACATACACCATGGTGGCACCCTTGGGGATGTCCTGATCAGGGTTTCCATCCGGATAAGCAAGATCGGGCGGAACAACCAGAAGCACTCGCGATCCAGTGGTGACTCCCACGAGCCCTTCACCCCAACCATCCAAGCCATTGGCGAGGAAATCGGCTTTGGGTTGAAAACCATAGGTTTGGCGTACGAGTTTGCCTGAACTCCACATGTATTCGGCATAATCCACCATGAGATAATCCTGGGCAGTGATCTCATCACCTGCTCCAGTCAATAGCGGTTGAACAACAAGTTCGCTTGGAGGTGCCGCGCCTGTTGGAATGGTCACAACAGGTTCATCAAAGGGCCCTGTGACTGTGGGCAGTGCAGTATCGGTTACCTCAACATCTTCATCCACTTGCAGAATGTCGATCACAAAGATCAGGGAGTCACCGTACTCGATTCCGGCGTCCTCATTTCCTCCGCTACTGTCGTACCCATCAGCGCCTGTAATAGCAAGAAGAACACGTGTCCCCACTTGCTGCCCAGCTAAACCTTTCTGGAATCCTGGTACCACCTGCAGCAGGGAGAAACTAGTTGGTTTCCCCCGATCCCAGGAACTATCGAAGACCTTGCCAGTACGAGCGTTCACGCCAGTGTAGTGAACCTTCACGAACCCGATGTCGCGAGCAGCAGTGCCGGTGCCTTGAACCAGATTCCTCGAATAGGTGGTGTTGGTTGTCCATGGCGCCGGAACGGTGACAGTGGGGGCTTCCCCATAGCCGCCTTCAACCACGATTGCGTCAAGCTCAGGAGAATCCGGGGGTGGATTGAACGCGCGAGGATCAACTTCCGGCGTTGGATCTTCGCTCGGTTTCACAACCGAACATGCCCCCATGGTCAGAACCAAACCGAGGGCGACTATACACCCGGTGATTCTCCGTGCTGTGATCCTCGTCATTGTTGTCACCTAACTTTCATCTTCCTGGCCAACCTGATGGCCAAACACACAAGGAGGTAGTCTACCGCGAAGCAGAGTCTAAGAGCTTGCCTGTCTCTTCAACACTCAATTCTCTGGTTTGTCCACTGGGTAGTTTTCCTAGCTGGATGGGGCCAACTTTCGTACGTGCCAAACGCACGACTGGATAACCAACAGCTTCCAACATTCGACGTACCACCCGATTTCTTCCCGAATGGATAGTGATTTCGACCAGTGTTTTTGGCCCAGAGCGACTCACGAGTTTCACCTTGTCAGGCTTGATAAACCCATCGTCAAGATAGACGCCTTTGTCCAAAGATTTCAGGTCCTGATTGCTCATCGACCCTTCAACTTCTGCCATGTACACCTTGTCGATTTCGAAAGAAGGATGGCTGAGTCGCTGAGCAAAATCCCCATCATTGGTCAAAATGATGAGACCCTCAGTATCAACATCAAGGCGCCCGACATGGAAGAGCCGAGAAGATTTGCGTGGGAGGAAGTCGGTGAGAGTGGGGCGACCTTGAGGATCATCCATGGTGGAGATCACTCCGGTTGGCTTGTTGAGTGCTAGGTACACTCGGTGACGTTGTGTCGGGATTCGGGAGCCATCCAATCGAATGACATCCACCTCCGGATCAACTCTCGTACCCAACTCGGTGACAACACGCCCATTAACTTCGATACGCCCGTCGACAATCATTTCTTCAGCAACACGCCTGGACGCCAACCCTGCACCAGCAATGACTTTTTGCAGGCGAATACCTTCGGGAAGTTCATTCATGGTCGTCCTCCTGGTGGGGAGACTTTTCGCCTGGGTCATCTCCTGTGGTGTTCTCACTCAGTAGCCCATCGGAGTCAACGAGGCGTTTGAGTTCCTCATCCAGACCTGAGGCATCAGGAAGGTGAGGAGCAAGGGGGGGAAGATCATCCAAAGAGGTCAAACCCATTCTTTCCAAGAAGTACGCAGTAGTCCCGAGCAGCCCTGCCCCTGTGGCTTCTTCACGATCAACCTCACAGACAAGCCCACGGCTGATGAGGGTACGCACAACACCATCAACATTGACCCCTCGTACTGAAGAGATTCGCCCACGAGTAATCGGCTGGAGATACCCTATGACTGCCAGAGTTTCCAAACTTGCTTGAGAGAGTCTGCCGTACTGTCCTTCCAGGACACTGCGGGCAATAGTATCTGCATGTTCTGGGCGGGTGTAGTAGCGCCAACCAGTTCCGACGTGACGCAGTTCAAAACCGCGAGAAGTGTCGTTATAGAACTGTGCCAGTCTCTTCAGCGCACTGTTCACCTCGCCAACTGAAACCTCTAAGGTCTGTGCTAGCTCAAGGTCAGTGATGGGTTCAGTCGCCAAGATGAGGAGAGCCTCAATCTCAGAATCTATCGGGTTGTGCTCACTCATTGTTCTTCTCCTGGAATTCTTCCTTGGTTAACATCCCCCTGCTCCCCCTGGTCTGGCGATTCAAACTCGTTGAGGTCCACATCGACAGCTTCCGACTCCGCCACGACATCGTACTCATCAACAAAACTCACCTCATCAGTGGGGCCACCAACCCACCGAATCACTAATTCAGCCAAAGAGTCAAGTTGTTCAAAGACGACAAGATCATTGCGATACAGCTCCAAAATAGCCAGGAAGCGAGCCACCGTCGTCGGGAGGGTTTCAGAGTCGGCCACGAGAGCGCGGAACGTCATTGCTTCATTCTTCTGAAGCCTGGTGGCCAGCACATTGGCTTGTTCAGCAACACTGACAGAAGGCAAATAGATGTGCTCCATGTTGACTTCTGCTTGTGCGGTCAATGTCATCGCAGAAATTGCTAACTGAGCAAACTCTTCACCGGTGAGTTCAAGGGTCACCTCTGGGAGCAGGGTAGCGAATTCTTCCTCCAGCCCACCCGGGCGCGGAATTCTTTTAGACTCCTGCGCAAGTACCGACTCTACCCACGAAGCAACCTGTTTGAAAGCTCGGTATTGCAGCAAGCGAGCAAACAGCAAATCCCTAGCTTCAAGTAGAGCTAGATCATCCTCGTCGTCCACCTCACCGTGGGGAAGCAATCGAGCAGTTTTGAGATCGAGTAACGTGGCAGCTACGACAACAAAAGAACTCGTCTGGTCAAGATCCCAGGTGGGCCCCTGCGCTTTGATATAGGCAATGAATTCATCAGTGACCTGAGATAAAGCCACTTCAGTGATGTCCAGTTTTCGGCGAGAAATCAGGGTGAGAAGAAGATCGAAAGGCCCCGAAAAGTTGTCGAGTGTGAGCGAAAACTCCGGTGTCTCGGCTTCTACCACCTCGCTCACCTAGTCCCCCAATCGTGCAACGATCGTGGCTTGCTCACCACGGGCATCCAAATCAGCGAGGGCTGCTGCGACAGCTGCGCGAACAATTTTCCCGCGATCAGCATTGATCCCGGCCTTTCTCAAGGTGAGTCGGGCCGCTTCCAAATTAATCAGCTCGTCGGAGGAGATGTAGACAGTGATCTTCTCCTCATGGCGTACCCTGCCTGAAGCCCGGGAAGCTTGCGGTGGAGTCGGTGGTGGTTGGGTAGGTGCTGTGGAGCGAAAAAGCTCCTCGGCACCGGGAAGATTTACACGGCCTTGCATCGGGATATAACCTCTCTGGCTAGTTCGCGATATTGTTGGGCGCCGGTGGACGTGGGCGCATAGGAGATGATTGGTTCACCTGCGACGGTTGTTTCTGGGAATTTCACTGTACGGCTGATCATCGTGTCGAAAACCTTGTCACCAAAAGCATCGCGTACCCTGTCAACGACTTCTCGATTGTGAATAGTACGACCGTCATACATGGTTCCCACAATTCCGACGAGCTCCAATTTCTCATTGAGACGCTGTTGAACCTTGGAGATTGTCTCTGTGAGGAGGGCGACACCCCTCAAGGCAAAGAATTCACTCTCCAAAGGAATGAGAACACCATCGGCACTGGTGAGTGCATTCACTGTCAACAATCCTAAAGAAGGAGCACAATCAATGAGAATCACGTCATAGCGTTCCTTCAAAGGTTTCAGTACGCGAGTCAGTGTGTGTTCGCGAGCAACCTCACTCACCAGTTGTACTTCAGCTGCTGAGAGATCAATATTGGCCGGAAGCAGGTCCAAACCTGGAGTGCTCGTGGTGATGATGAGGTCTTGAGCCTCAGCATTCGGATCCATGAGAAGGTCATAGATGGAGGCTTCCAGCTCATGGGGGCTGACACCCAAACCTACCGAGAGTGAACCTTGAGGATCAAGATCAACCAAGAGCACCTTGCGCCCGTACTCGGCAAGAGAAGCACCCAAGTTGATAGCGGTCGTGGTCTTGCCCACCCCACCTTTCTGATTGCACATCGCCATGACGAAGGCACTAGTCTCATTCGGATCGCGTGGGCGCGGCGAAGAAAGCTGGAAGTCAATGAAGTCCTGAGTCACTTCAACCTCTCTTCATGGGCCTAGGCAGAGAAAAATCGTCACTAGTCTACTGGGGAAAAGTTCATGTCTCGACGAGGTTTACTTCGTGGAAGATTCCTTTGTTGTTGCTTTGCCCGCGGTCTTGGTGGATGACTTGGCAGGAGTCTTTGCTGTGGTCTTCGTTGGGGCTTTCGCCGCAGCCTTCACTGGTTTGGCAGGTTCTGGTGGGTTCGGTTCTTCTGGTTCAACCACCTCATCAACGTCCGCCAGGATTTCCGCAGGCACCGTGGGCATATCATTGCTTGAGATATCCGCGATGAAATCATCATCGAGCTTGAGCGCAGCGTTGAAACCTGGTGACATCTCAGATGTCTTTACTTTGGCTAGTGCTTCAGCTTTCAACTCTGCTAGTTCTTGGGCCATCTCTTCAGCAAAACTATCGGGAGTTTCTTTGACTTCTTCTACTGAGAGTTTCGTTGCGGACTCGTGTTGGTCATAGTAATAGTAGTAACTCGAATGACGCCCACCGTGGCGGCGTACCTGATTCAACACCACACCCATGATCGGTGTGGAGGTACGCTCCACTGATTCTGCGGCAGAACTCAGTTCGGGGACAGTGACTTTTTCGGCTGCTGCCACCATGAGCACCCCAGAGACATGGGGTACGAGAGACAAGGTGTCAGCCACGGGAAGCAGCGGAGCGGAATCCACAATGACAGCCTGGTAGTGGTCAGAGACTTGATCAAGCAAAAGTTTCATCCGGTGAGACCCAACCAGTTCGACAGGATTGGGGGGAATCGGCCCAGAAGTGAGCACGTCGGGATACCCGGGGCCGAGTGACTGGATCACATCATCTGCGCGGGCACGATTCAGCAGTACGGTAGTCAACCCGGCTTCTGATTCGAGTTGAAGATAGTGAGCAATGCGTGGTCTTCTTAAATCAGCATCAATGAGCAGGACGCGATCGCCTTGTTCCGCTAACGCATAAGCAATATTGATGGCGACCGAAGTCTTTCCTTCACCCTCCAACGATGAGGTGACCACGAAATTGAAAGGCTTGTCGTCTTCAATATTGAAAAACAACAAACTGGTACGAAGCTGACGGAATCTCTCTGACAACACTGAGGTTGGTGCTCGCACGAGGACCACTGGATTCGCTGCCAGATCTTGATCTCGTGGAATACTGCCCACCACCGGATAATCGACAGCATTGGTGACATCTTTCGAGGTGTGGATGCGGATATCTAGTGCTTTCCGCAGGACGGCGAGTCCCACGCCCAGCGCCAAACCAATGAGTACACCTAAGAACAGTGTCTGTAGTACACGCGGACTTGTTGGTGTGGTCGGTGGCACTGCCGGGGTCACTATTGTTCCCACCACCACAGGTTTGTCATTCGTGTCTAAAGGTGTCAACCGGTTGATCGCTTCGCGCAGACTTAAGGCCACCTGTTGAGCAATCTTCGCGCTAAGTTCAGGGTCGTCATCGCGAGCACTAATAGCGATCAGGGACGAATTGGTTGGTACGGTTGCGGTGATCTTCGTGGCAAGTTTCGCTGATGTTGTCTCTAAACCTAGCTGTCTGATGACAGGGTCCAAGACCACAGGGGTTCTCGCAATCTCAGCAAAGGAACGAGCCTGGGATGTGGCGTAGTTTGATCCTTGGGCAAAGTCAGAAACCGAACTCCCCATGGAGACAGTGAGGTAGACCTGGCACCGCGCAGTATAGACAGGTGGTGTCACAAGGATATAGGCCCCAGCCGCGATAGCTCCTATCAGGGTGAGCCCAACGATGCTGATCCAATACTTTCGCAGTATAGCTAGATATTCCCGGAACTCCACTGCCCCTCTTCTCTGAATTGTGCCTGTGGTGACCTACAGTACACGATAGACTGAGCCCTCACGCAATCGCTGATTCCTGATTCATTGTTCACCTGAGCATCGTCTCGGGTTTCGATCACGAAATTGAGGACCCATGGAGAGGCAGTCCGGGCATATTCTCGCCGTATGTACGGGGAATATCTGTCGGTCTCCTGCTATGGAAAGACTACTGCGCTTACAGTTGGGTGACTTTGCCCAGATCACTAGTGCAGGTACTCACGCAGTTGTTGGTGCAGGGATACACCGCCCTATAGCTGAATTATTGGAGCGCGTCGGAGCTGATACAGGTCATTATTCTGCCACCCAACTGACCCAGGATCTGGTCCGTAGTGCCGACCTCATTCTGACAGCGAGTGTGAGTCACCGGGCGAAAGTCGTTGGGCTTGATCCCAAGGCAGTGAGCAAAACCTTCACCCTGGTTGAGGTGGGCATTGCCTTGTCCACGATGGACCTGAGCACACTCAGCACCCAGTCTGTAGCGGAGCGCATCTCCACCATCATCGACTATGTTCAGATTTCTCGACCAAAACTGCACCTGCCAGCAAAGAAACTCGACATTGTCGATCCTTATGGTCTCTCTGTTTCTGTGTACGAGGAGGCTTTTGCGATCATCTCGCAGTGCGTCGATATCTTGTCCCATGCTTTGTCTGTACGCTTGGAGAAGATCTCCAGCTAGGTGACATGTGTAGACTGATACCCATGAGCAAACCGGAAAAAGGCGAAAAAACACCCAAGACCACCCCCAGAAGAAAAGTGAGCGATTTCATCACTTTTCCTGTGATCGTACTGCTTGGTCTGGTTCTTATCTTCGGCTGGTTCGCTTTCGGCAAACCAGTGTCGACCAAAGAGTCGATGAAAGTTCAGCCCATCACTGAGGAGATCGTTCAGAGTTTCAAAATCTCTTCCCTCACCTACCGTTACACCAATGTGGTCTATCGGGAGACGGTGAAAAGTTTTGGTGGTTTGGATGTCCCCTTCACCAATGCTTATTTCGCGGTTCGTTATGAGGGGGTGATGGAGATCGGTATTGACGGGTCACAATTGTTGGTGACCACCAATGGTGATGAGATCATCATCACCGTACCGCCAGCTCAGTTCCTCTCCCATACCCTTGTTCCTGATACGACAGAAGTCCTCTTCGACAAGGGGGGACTGTTGAACAGCAACAAGATAGAAAACTATGTCTCACTGTTCGAGTTTGAGCGCGAACAGATGGAAGCCAATGCCCGTGCCTCCGGTTTGTTGGATGAAGCCTCCATCAGCGCCCACCAACAGTTGAGGTCCTTCTTGGAGTCGCTTCCGGGTATGGATGCGTACACCATCACTTTTGAGGATGCCGAAACAGGTCACCGCATTCAAGCCTCGGACCTTCCCGACGGTCAACCCAGGTAAGTCATGTCTCTCCCGACTCAACCTCCGTACACTCAGCCCTCTCAAGCTCCGCTTGCCCCTGGCCCGGCACCAAAGAAACACTGGGGTCTGAGGATCACCTTGATCATCCTTCTTGCCCTCGTACTGATGGGTGCTGGTGGGGTGTTCTCGTGGTGGTATTTCACTGGGCGCGACGATCACCCAACACCGACTCCAACAAGTTCCGGACTTCCAGCAAGTGGGCAGCCTACAGGGCGTTTCGTGAGCTTCGCTGAACGACACGTTGCTACACCAATCAGCGAAGATAACGGTTATTCTGGTGTTGAAGTACACCTCGTAGGATTCACTGCTGATGGTGGTGAAATCGAGCTGTATCACATGAGGGGATTCCAGAATGAATTTCTTGCTAGTGGCGACACTCTCTATGTCTTAGATACTTCTGTTGAACCAGCACGTGTCTATTCCATGAATTACGGTAGTGAGGCTGACGAGTATCCTCTCACCCTTCGAGCTCAACTCCCGGACTACCCTTGGGGAGGGTTTACGGTCATGAATGACACGGCGTACTACGTCTTAGAACTCCAGAGCAATGAACTCCATTCCATGGATCTTCATACTGGAATCGAAAATCCCCCGCTTGTCATTGACCTAACTCAGTCACACCATTGGCCCGATGGTAATCCGCACATTGACGTACTGGAGGCCACTGACGATCGATTGATCTTCACCCTCAATGATGATGTCTGCCACGTGTTTGATCCGCTCACGCAGGAGTCGACGATCATGTGCGAAGGCTGCCGCACTGAAGTAATCCTGGCTCATCAGGTGATCTATACCAAGCCAAGGGAGACGGTTGATGATGGCTGGGATCAAGAATTCTTTGAGTACGACGTTCGTACTGGCGTGACTACTCAAATCGGCATACCAGTAACTGACTGGAGGATGGAGGGCACCATTATTACCCCCTTCCACGAGGGTTATGTTTATCTTGATTCGAACATGAGTGCCCAGGAAACACCTGTTCACGATGTCTATTATGTGTCCTCGCCGCGATCTCAACCGCAATTGGTCATGACGCAGCCCTACGGGCGGGGCTCGTCGTTCTTCCCGATGTCCCAGGATTCGATTCTCCTCAGTGGTATCCAAGCAGATCTCAGTGAAGACGAGACCAACTATTCCTATACGCTGATCGCCTTCGAGACCGATGGCACAATCCTTGGCACGAGCACGGGCGATCGAGGTTACTTCAACCCCCAGTACCCGCGTTACCCCAACTAGCCGACAGAGGGATGCATGGGGATTAATCCCCATAGTGCTATATTTCTTGGGCAGTTTAGGCTTAGTGCACAGGTCATACACAGCGATGACAAAGAACTAAGGAGAATGACCATGGTGAGAGACCCCCATACCCCATTCACATCTGGCCCACTGCAACCAGCACCAGCCCAGTACACCGCACGGCCTGCTAAGAAATCCCGAGGCCCCTGGATAGCGCTGGTCACTCTACTCGTGCTCGCACTGGTTGGTGCCGGAGGATACTTCGCGTACGGATACTTCTTTAAGAACTCTGGCGAGGAGACAAGCAATACTCAATCTCAGTCTCCCACCACCGGTGAGCATGGTGGTGGCGATCACTTTGTCAGTTTTCCTGTGCGAGTCACCTACCTCGATCCTGACGATATTGATACCTCTATAGACCACTCGCTTGTTGGTTTCAAGCAAAATGGAGAAGAAATCGAGATCTACCCCATTCCTTCCGACGCTTGGGCCCTCAAGTACGCCATCACTGGACCGCGGATACTCCTCCAAGATTGTTCAGTGGGAACTCACATTTTCGCTATCGATTACGCCTCAGGCGCCGGTGACTACACACCCGCACCGCTCGTTGATCTTAAGACATGCCTCGAATTCGACTTTGTCGCCATTAAAGACAATATCTATTACACAAAAGGGGGGCCGGAATCCCGAGAGATATTTAAATTTGATCTCAAGAGTGGTAGCGAGACACTGGTGGCCAATCTTCATACCCTTCTTGGGCCAACCGTGTTTGGCGATGGCCCTGAGGCAGAGCCCGCCTATATGTACTCGCTCCATGCAACAGGGAACCAGCTGATCTTCAGAATCCAAAGCGACCATAGTGGCGGCGACTGGACCTATTCTTTTGATGTCGAACAGCAAAAGTTGACAAAGATATGCTCAAACTGTCACCCCGATACTGCATTGAACGGCGCTGTATTGTTTTCAATCTACGGCCCCAATGACGATGAATGGTATTCCTGCGTTGGGTTTACCCATTATGATATATATACTGAAAACATGACAGTGCTTGCTGGTTCAAGTGATGGCCAGAATACTGGATTCCATTGCGGTTCGGAGCCGGTGCCTGTACAAAACGGATATGTTTACACAAGCACTACGGGTGATGACTATGAAAACCTAGGGGTGTACTACGTCGAACTCGGTCAGCAACCCAGGTTACTGGCAAATTTGCGGTCGGATAATTATCGCACCTTAACTCCCATCTCAGATGGCGAAGTCCTGTTGATCCCTGTCTTTGGATATGCGCATACTCCCTTACTCTTCAGACACTCGGTTGTCTCCTTAGCCGGAGAGATTCTGAAGGAAGAAGTCGATACCCCTATTCGATATGGAGGAGCCGTCTACCCTCAATTCGGTTACTGAGTACGAGCGGTGTGGCTCGTTTGTATTGGGTTGATGAGGCGATGGATGATAGTAGCCACCTCATCAGTGTCACACCCCGTGTGATCTGTGCGAGTGACACAGTCAACAGGCATAGTGAAGTGCATACACATCGTGCGGCGCAAGGGCAACCCAAGGATGACCCATACATGGGGATTACTCCCCATAGGAACACGTTGGAAGTAAATCTAAGATGAGAATGAACTCGCCAGTAACCACGGCGAGTAACCCAGGAGAATTGAGCCATGGCCAGAGACCCCCGTACCCCCTTCAACACCTCCAGCATGCAACTAGCACCCGCGATGCAGACAACACCACAGCCCCCTAAGAAATCCCGAGGCCCTGGGATAGCACTGGTCACCGTACTCGTGCTCGCACTCATCGGCGCAGGAGGATTCTTTGCCTATGGATTCTTCTTCAAGAACTCTGGCGAAGGAGCAGGCACATCTGGCCGAAATGAGTCAGTAAACCCTGGGCCTGTCAGCACGGATCTCTTCGTGAGTTTCGCTCAACAGGTCACGGTCCCAGATGTCGACTATTACTATGGATACGAACTCGACGACACCACAGTCCAAGTCGCCCTCGTGGGTTACACCCAGTCCGGGCGAGAAGTCGAGCTCTATCACCAATCGGGGGCTTTTGACTATCGCGTCAGTGGTGGGTCTATCTATATTATGACCCGCGGCGAGCGCAACACCGTTGATCTCTGGTCTATCGACTATTCCAACAGTGCCGAGTCGTTCACACCCGAGCTTCGTACCTCCTTGAACGAGTGGCCGGAAACTTTCACAGTGATCGCCGACACCCTTGTCTATCAGATGAGCAGTGAGGACCTAAGGATTTCTGAACCCATCCTCACCCTAGAGCTCACGGACAATGGATCCACCCAAACCCTCGATTCCGCCCTGGGAGGCCTCCCGCTGGTCAAGGTGTGGGAAGACGTGTCGCTCCAACCACTGAGCACTGAGCACTACCTTGTTGTTTACATTCAAGAAGATGGAGATTACATCATTAACGTCACCACCGGGGAGACACGAAGAATTGCTCACGAATATCCGACGATAGAAAACGCCTCCTCACAAAACATGGTGTACCACACCCATTGGGCTGAAGGTGCGGGGTATTCAGGGCTCTACGAGTTTTACCCTGACTCAGGGACATCCACGTTCCTTGGGGAACAAAGCAACTACGTCCAGGCATGCGGGATGCCTGATTCGGTGGCAGAATTCAACCAGGGATATGTCTATTTGTCAGGCTGTGGGTATGGCCTGTCGGGCCCAACCAGCCTATCGGTCATGCTGGTCAACCGTGGGCAACTATCAACCCTGACGACACTGGAACCATCACCTCAGTTCCGATTCACCACCATCCTCCCCATCTCCTCGGACACGGTCCTCCTTTCGGGGGCCTGGAGTTCTGTAGGCTATTCAACGAGAACCATCAACATGCAAGGCGATGTCATCGACAGTTCCGATGGTGGCCCCACCTTCTACACCAACGTCCAATCCCCGAGGTACTCCGGGGCTTAAGACTCTCGAATAGCGCAACAAACGCCCCATCAAGGGGTGTTTGTTGTTCTTGTTTTGCTCAACTCTCATGCACTCCTGTCTGCACATGGCGGAACGTGTTGCCCGACCTGTGTTGTCAATGGCCAGGTGTCCCACTTATTCGCCATAGTAGAGGCGTTCGAGGTCAACCAATTCAATGTCTGGTCGCGCTGCGGCGATGCGGGCAAGCTCAGGGGTAAAACTGGTAGCGAAGAGAAGCAACTTTGCTCCGTTGGCGCGGTCACCGAAAGCTGCTCGGGCGCGTTCGAGATTAGTGAGCACTCCCGTACCGACGATGCTGCCTGCCTTACATTCGCCGATTGCGAGAATTGACCGCTCAGACGGGGTACAATCGTCACCGGCAGCCACTACGAGGTCGATTTGTCGCTCGACTCGGTCGATGGTCACAACAGATTGACCGACGTGATCGATCGATCCACCAATGGTCGATTCAGTGGCGAAACGTCTTACCCAGATCCTGCACTGTTCCTCGAATGTTGGCCCAAGCACCCGCGAATGAAATGTAGATTCCAACCGGTGTTGCCATGCAGTCGTGGGTTCCCGTTCGCGGAAAACCATGGAATACGGTTCGAGTATGGCGTAATGGAACTGGAGGAATGGGTCGGCGAGGGAATACACCGGTCGCTGGGACCGTATGGGATCGCTGTGACGAATGACGAAACCTGCAGAGATAAGACGCCGTAGTGCCGGGTCGAGATTGGATACCGTCCGACCGAGGCGCTTAGCGATTTTACCGGCTGTTACCGAACCGTTGGCTATCGCACCTAGGATTGCATGGTGCAATACAGGGCTGGCAGAACTCAAGGCAGGGTCTTCAGCTAGGAGAGTTGCTCCCTCGTGGTGCAAGGTTGCCCCTGGCGATAACACACGACGAACAATCCAGCTATCAAAGTCATCTTTCGACTTTGGCAGATCGTAGTCGACCATGTCAGTTGCGTACCCAATCACCCCTCCAATGACTGCATGGGTGTGGACAGCCAGAGTGAGATCGTCGGTTTCCAACCATGTCGCAGCAGTGCGGAAATCATGCGGATGCATAACCAATTCCATCCCGGCACGTCCACGCAGTGGCGCTTGGCCGGCTGTTAGCGCACTCAGGACAGTAATTGCGGAACCGCACAACACCAACCGAGCCTGTCCGTTTCCAGTACGCCGAGCCTGAGAGCCGAGCGCGGCCGCTACGTCGGAATCGACACCGGGAGATGACTCCAATACATATCCGAACTCGTCAATCACGACCGGCACTGACCGTTCAGCACCAAGTCTCAGTAAGGCAGTTAATGCAGTAGGCCAGTCGGTCAGTGCTAGGGAACCGGTGCCGAGGTGTTCACCGAGTGAATCCCCGAGCCGAGCTAGTTGGACACGCGACTCGGTGCGGGTCGCTTCCCAATAGAACCCTTGACGACTTGTAGAAACTGAGTTCAGCAAAGTGGATTTGCCAATCCGGCGGCGACCATAAACCATGCCTAGTGTCGCCCATTCGGCACCTGAATCGATGAAGTTGTCCACAATTTGCCTGTAGTTAATACTCACATTTCCAATAGTATCGCGGAACAGAGCATTGCGTCGAGCACACACCTGCCGGAGCCTCACTGATGGGTCAGGTGTTCGGATAAGCGTATTATGGTGTTTCCTCGCTGCACTCAGTCAACAGACTTCAGTCGGTTCGGAATTGAAGCAAGCTTCGTTCTCCCACCCCAATCGTCTGTGGAGATGGGGGGAATCGAACCCCCGTCCTCGAAAGGCGAACTAAGCATTCTCCGGGCGCAGTATTAGTTGGTGTTCTACTCGGCTCTCATGCACTCCAATACACGTCATGAACAAGCCCAGTCACTATAAATGTCCTGTGAAACCCCTAGGACGAGGGAGTCACAGTAAGCCTTCTAAACGAGGCCAGACACTAAAGGGAAGGCACCCCTAGGCTGACCCTTCGGTCGCAGATCAGGCTGCGAGAGCGAAGTCGGTGCGAACATTGTTGGCACTTATTATTTTTCAAGGATCGTTAACGAGATAACCCTGAGTCCTCGGCCCGCTTCTCTTAGAACTACCATTCCAAGTCGAAACCAGTCATCCCCTGTTGAGTTGTACGCTCGATTGAGCCCTACTATTGTACAGCGAATCCCCAAGTGCGCCACCATCGATTGAGATATCTTTAAACTGACCAGGGTGTCAACCTGCCGATGGGGATTAATCCCCATCGTGCTATATTCCGCACGTTTTTACGATGGGAGTCAGCACATCGTTAACCATGATGAACAACCAAGGAGGACAACATCATGACCAGGGACCCTCGTACCCCGTTCAATGTCTGGGGCCTGCAACCAGCACCACTCATGCACACCCCACCCAAGCGCCCCAAGAATTCCCGAGCAGCATGGGTCGTCCTGATCACTGTTATGGTTCTGGGGCTTATCGGTGGAGGGGGATACTTCGCCTATGGACACTATTTCCACAAACCCCCTGTGACCACCAACACCCCCAATCCCAGTGCTCCTGCACCATCTGGGCCCATGAGTACTGATCTCTTTGTGAGTTTCGCCCTACGGGACACCAACCCTCGTGGGCATCTAGACACCGAAGACGATAAGTGGCTTGTGGGGTTCACCCAATCTGGGAAAGAAATCGAAATCTATCACCTCACGACTGACGCACCATGGGGCAGCCGGTTTGCTGTCAGTGGACACAACATCTACATCATGGAGTGTGCCGGTGAAAAACACGCCACCATTGTGTCTATCAACTACTCCAATAGTGATGGACCATTCACCCCGATCCACCAAGTTGACCTCAATATTTGCCCGAGGGATTGGACGGTGGTGCAAGACAAGGTGTACTACCAAGATGATCGCCCAGGGGACTGGCAGCCAGAAAGCCCAATCTACGTCTTGGATGTTGAGACCAGAATGAGTGAACCCTTGGTTATCGACTGCATGAGAACACTCGATTACACCGGATATCCTGTACTCCTTCATCAAGCCACACAGGACACCTTGTTCATCAATATAGATACCCTGAGTGTGTGTGCGTACACCCCGGATACCGGAAAGACCACGACTATCGACAACATTGAACTTGTCTTGATAGCTTTATCAAGCACCATGGTTCACTATTCCATCAGGAGCCAAGGGGATGGTTATGACACGGATCAAGGATATTCAAGGGCGCTCTTCGAGTATGACACCGCTACCGGAATATCGCGCTACATTGGCGTCCAGAGCCAGTACCATCAAGGTTGCGAACTGCGCATGTACCCCTCCCCGGTTGCTGACGGGTTCTTCTACTTCAAAGAATGCAACACCTGGGACGAGCCCACAGAGAAATTCATGGAACAACACCTGATGTTTGCCGTACCAGGGCACCAACCTGCTGTGGTAGCTAATCTTGATGGCTACCCGGATGCAGCCCATACCGATCCTGAAGATCATTTTCGTTTCACTACCATCTTGCCTATCTCAGACGACAAGATCATGGTGCTGGCCGCATCTTACGACCAATGTCTGACGAGGACTTTCACATTAGACGGCGAACTCCTGGACAGTTCTGATGGCGGAACCAACTACCAAAATGTGCAATACCCTCGCTATTCAGACAGTTAGGCGAAATTGCCTCTAGCATGCATCTCAGATGCTACATGCGCGCATCTTTGATGCTATTCTAGGATCATGAGAACAACCGTACGTCTTGACCCGGATGTTGCCAGCGCTGTTGAGCATCTACTGCGTACGAGCCGTATCAGCCAGTCCGGAGCTATCAATCTTCTTGCTCGGCGAGGACTAGAACGTACGCCAGAACCATCCACGGTTTTCACCCAACGCACCACAGATCTTGGGCTCACCATTGATGTCAGCAACATTGCAGAGGCACTCGATCATCTCGACCAACTGGACCCATCGTGATTGTTGATGCCAACGTCCTGATCTACGGGGTTGATTCCTCCTCCCCCTTTCATATCCCAGCCAAAACATGGTTGGAAGAAGCCCTGAACGGGGTCACTCGCGTTGGGCTCCCCTGGGTTTCCCTGCTCGCTTTCCAGCGGATCGTGACCCATCCGAGAGCCTCCACCCATCCACTCACACCTGGGGAAGCTTGGGGTTTCATCCGTGACTGGCTTGATTCACCCCAAGTTTGGATCCCCGAGCCCAGACAACATCACTCCCGTATTCTCGAACGGCTGATCACGGACGGTGACCTGCGGGGGAACCTCGTACCCGATGCTCACCTGGCCGCGCTCGCTATCGAACATGGAGTGGGAGTGTGTTCTTTCGACTCAGATTTCGCGCGGTTCCCAGACCTGACATGGTTGGGACCGGTATAACCCAGGAGGAAATGTCAGTCCTCCATGGCATACTGATAGAAAGAATTCCGGAGTAGAAAGAGAGGAAATCATGGCTACTGCACAGCAGGTATTGGCGTACATGAAATCTTTGGGGCACTCTTTCCTTGGGGAAGTGCAAGCACAAAAGCTGGTCTACTACGCTCAGGGGTGGAACTTAGCCTGGGATGGTGGTCCACTCTTTGATGAAGCCATCGAAGCATGGGAGATGGGCCCTGTTATTCGAAGCTTGCGCGGGGGCATGGACTCCCCAGAACAGCCTTCGGAAGAATTGGGCCTGAGCGACCAGCAACAAGAAAACATCAGGGCTGTCGTCGACTTCTATGGGGCACTCACTGGTGTCGAGCTCAAGGAACTCACCCACACTGAAACACCGTGGGCACAGACGTACGCGGAGAAGGAAGAGAAGGGTACGAGCGTGATCCCTACAGACCTCATGAGGGAAGAATACTCACGACAAAGCGCCCAAGATGCGGGCCCTCGAAGAGTGCCGGTTGAACTCGAACACCCTGATCCAGCAGATCTCCATCAATGGGTTGAGGATTCAGCAGACCAGTGGAGCCACACTCTTTCCTTATTAGCCCAGTGATGCTTACTCTCACTTGCGATGATGCCATCGCTATCTTCGACCAAGCAATTCATGCTGGTCCTCTACTCGATCGAGGAAGATTCGAAGGAGCTGTTGCAGCGCCTTTCGGTGGCTTCGGCGTTCAAGAGTTCTATCCCACACTTGATGAGAAGGTTGCTCGCCTCATTTTCGAAGTATGTCAAGCACCTGCGTTCATGGATGGAAACAAACGCCTTACATGGTTGTGCGCAATGGTGGTTTATCGCTCTGCTGGTGTTGTCTTGAATGTTGATCAAGTAGAGGCTGCTAACACCGTTCGACAAGTTGCTGCCGGACAACTCACCTACGGACAATTACGGGACTGGATCATCGAGTGTCGTCGTGATCTCCCTCCGCTTGCCTCAGACTAAGAGCAAGCTTTAGTTCTTAGTTGGCCTCTCGATGCAAGTACAATAACCCCCATGGCGAGAGTATTGAACGAATTACCTACCGGTGAGTTAGTGGGGTTGGCTTTCTCAGGTGGGTTGGACACTTCGGTGGCTGTAGCGTGGATGAAAGAAAAAGGGGCAATCCCGTGCACGTACACCGCTGACATTGGTCAGTACGACGAACCCGACATCGGTTCAGTCCCTGGTCGTGCTAAAGAATACGGCGCCCACATTGCTCGACTCATCGACTGCCTTGATCCGCTCGTCAACGAGGGAATGATCGCCATTCAGTGCGGGGCCTTCCACATTCGTAATGCTGGACGGTTTTACTACAACACCACACCGCTGGGACGCGCAGTCACCGGCACGATGCTCGTCCAGGCGATGGCCGCAGACAACTGTCACATCTGGGGCGATGGCTCCACCTACAAGGGCAACGACATTGAGCGATTCTATCGTTACGGGCTCATGGCGAACCCCCAGCTTCAAATCTACAAACCGTGGCTGGATGAGCAGTTCGTCGCCGAGCTGGGTGGGCGCGACCAGATGAGCACCTGGATGACCGATCGCAACCTGGCGTACCGCGACTCGAAAGAGAAGGCCTACTCCACAGACGCCAACATCCTGGGGGCCACCCATGAAGCGAAAGGCCTCGAACAACTCAGTGTGTCCCTCGAAACAGTGGAACCAATCATGGGAGTACGTTTTTGGGATCCGAGCGTTGAGATCGCCACTGAAGAGGTGACGATTGCGTACGAGAACGGTTGGCCGATCTCGATCAATGGCGAAACCTTCGAGAGCCGTACTGCTCTCTTCCGCGAAGCGAACGCTGTGGGGGGCCGCCACGGTTTGGGTATGAGTGACCAGATTGAGAACCGTATCATCGAGGCCAAGTCGCGCGGGGTCTATGAGGCCCCCGGTATGGCCCTGCTCTATATTGGCTACGAGCGCCTCTTGAACGCGATCCATAATGAAGATACGGTCGCCAGTTATCACAACGATGGTCGCAAACTGGGGCGCTTACTCTATGAGGGGCGCTGGTTTGATCCGCAGTCACTCATGATCCGTGAGTCCCTCTATCGGTGGGTGGCTTCGGCGATCACTGGCGAGGTGGCGATCCGACTTCGCCGTGGTGAGGATTACACGATTCTAGACACCCAGGGCCCAGCCTTGTCGTACCACCCGGACAAACTCTCGATGGAAGTTGTTGAGGATGCTGCCTTCGGGCCACTGGATCGCATCGGCCAACTCACGATGCGCAACCTGGATATCGCTGATTCGCGTTCACGCTTAGAGCAGTACGCCGAATTGGGGTTGATGGGCGGACGTATCTCCCACCTCGTCGGCACCCCACATTCCCTCTCCCCTCTCGAATCATCGCACACAGAATCGAGTGACTCATGAGCAAAACTTTCGAAGAGCTGTTCGCTGAATTGAGCGACAAGGCTCGTACCCATGTCGAAGGATCAGGTACGGTACGTCTGCTCGATGCCGGTGTCCATACTATTGGCAAGAAACTGGTGGAGGAGGCAGCAGAATCCTGGATCGCAGCCGAACACGAAACCGATGAGGAGCTCGCCGAGGAACTCTCCCAGTTGCTCTATCACATCCAGGTGATGATGATCGCACGTGGGCTCACTCTCGAGGATGTCTACGCCTACCTGTGAGGGGGGTTAACCCCACCACGATTTCGGGGGAAACCACCAGTGACGCGGGCGTACGCTTGCCAGCAGACTAGGAGTACCACGAAAACACGTGGCAGAAGCTTAAGGACAATCATGACCAGCTATGAACAGTACGATCCCCAGGAAGCGACGACCTCAACTGCCCTCCCACCTCAGCGAACCACTCGACAGCTCGTACGGCGGCCACTGCTCGATTCCGCGTACCTGCTCACCGGTTTCCCTATCGCTCTAGCTGCTTTCATAGTGTTGGTCACGGGCATGTCCACAGGTGTGGGGTTGATCATCATATGGGTGGGATTACCACTCATGGTGGCGACCCTCTATGTGGGGCGTGGGTTCGCCGCGATTGAAAGGCACCGGTTGGAGCTGTGTGGGGCGAAGTTTTCTTGGGTCAGTCCCCCTCGACACCCGGGCACTCTCGCCCAACGCTTGGTACGCCCGCTCGTGGATTCCCAGCTGTGGCGTGAATATCTCCATGGCATCATTTCTTTCCCGATCAGTGTCATCACCTGGTCGATCACCGTGACCTGGTGGGCGATGATCTTTGCTGGCCTCACCGGTTGGATCTGGGAACCCTTCCTGCCTGCTGATACTACCGGCTCTAGCCAACTGATGGACATCCTTCACTGGCCACTTCCCGGTGTCGTGTTTGATCTCTTGGTGGGCATCTTTGCCCTGGTGACTCTGCCTTTGATCGTACGCGGGTGCGCACTGATCCATGTGGGCCTTGGTCGGGCGCTACTCACCCAGAGTCGGGGATCTCTAGAGAAACGGGTGGTTGAACTCTCGCAAGCCCGTGACCAATTGGGGAAAGCTGAAACTGACGCTCTTCGCCGTCTCGAGCGTGATCTTCATGATGGCCCCCAACAGACACTGATCCGTCTGGGTATGGATCTCGCTGCTGCCGAGAGACGCCTCGGTGAAGGCGACCAGGAAGCCACCGCTAGTTTGATCGCAGAATCGCGAAAGATGACGGAAGCCGCTATTGGTGAACTGCGTACCCTTTCACGGGGAATTGCCCCGCCCGTCCTTGCTGAACGGGGTTTGCGCGCTGCCTTGGTAGCGTTAGCTGCTGACTGCCCTATCGAGGTGAAGCTGCGCTATGCATTGACCTCCGAGCCCCCTCAAGGACCGGCGAGCGCTGCGTACTATGTGGTCAGTGAGGCATTGTCGAACTCGATGAAATACTCGTCTGCCACCCTGATCGAGGTCCATGTTGGTCTCGATGACTTCGAGAGACTCCTACTTGAGGTGTCCGACAATGGCACCGGTGGCGCACAGATGATCCCCAACCACGGCTTGTCTGGCTTGAAAGACCGGGTCACAGCCTTGGACGGATCATTTTCTCTCGACGTTTCCAGTGGTACGAGTATTCGCGCAACCCTCCCCCTCTAACACCACCTCCGTCACCCCGCGGAGCGAAGCGACTCGCTGGGTCCAGAAATCACACTTGCCATGGTGGTGACCGCTAGTGGTTGGTGATTGTCACCAGACTCCACAGCCGTGGATAACCCTGTATCTGGATTCCGCGAGTCGCTTCGCTCCGCGGAATGACGTGGAAGGTGTCACCCTGCGGACGGGTGACGAGCGAAGCGAGGAACACCGTCTCGCAGGGTCCAGATATCACACTTGCCATGGTGGTGACCGTCGGTGATGGGTGATGCTCCCCAGACTCTTCTTCGGGGATCTCGCTGATCTGGATTCCGCGAGTCGTGGAGCCTGTGCTGCGGAGCCCGCTAGGGCGACTCGCAGTGCTCCGCGGAATGACCGTGCAAGGAAGGCTGCAGAATGACGAAGAGAGAGGGAACAGAAAAGGTACGTCCCCCCTGTGTTACTGTGAAGGTAAGGAGGAATCATGCGCTTGGTGATTGCGGAAGATAGTGTTCTCTTGCGCGAGGGCCTTATACGGCTCTTCAGCGAGCTGGGACACGAGGTTATCTCAGCGGTGGGCAGTGCACCTGAACTCATCGACGCTATGGAACAATCCAGCATTGATGTGGTGATTACCGACGTACGCATGCCGCCAACCCATAGCGATGATGGTCTGCGTGCGGCAATCACCATCCGCGAAACCCATCCACAGGTCGGAGTTTTAGTGTTGTCCCAGTGGGTTCATGGGGATGCGGCTCGCGATCTTTTGCGCAGTGGCTCCGGTGGGGTTGGTTATCTGCTTAAGGACCGCGTTCAAGACATGGACACGATTGCTTCCGCTCTGGAGGTCATTGCCCACGGTGGTATGGTGATCGATCCCGAGGTGGTTGCGCAGTTGACACTGCGAAATGATGGGCGGGGTCAAGGATTGGACCGCCTGACCTCTCGCGAGTACGAAGTTCTGGGACTCATTGCCCAGGGCCGATCTAATTCTGCGATTGCTGATGTGTTGGTGATCACCCTCGGCGCAGTAGAGAAACACATTGCCTCGATTTTCACCAAACTGGATTTGTTGAATTCCCCCGACGACCACCGCCGCGTACTGGCTGTCCTTCGCTATCTCGGTGACTGAGGACTGCCGGTGAACGAAAAACACCATCTTGTGTACCACCGTTGTCTACTTATAAGCCCCATTTGTGAACCTACAAGGTTATATTAGGTTCAGATTCAAGTAGAATAGGTGCTCACTAGGCATGGAGGTTGATATGACACAGACAACTTTTAGTGTACGAATGGATTCCGAAGTAAAGAAACAATTTGACGATTTCTGTGGCCAGGTTGGATTAAACACTTCGGTTGCCTTCAATATGTTTGCTCGCGCTGTCCTGAGAGAAAAGCGTCTTCCTTTTGAGGTAACCACAGAAACTGACGCGTTCTATTCCGAGACCAACCTTGCTCACCTTCACCGAGGAATTACTGCACTGGATAGCGGGCAAGGGATAGCCCACGATCTCATAGAGGTCGACTAGTGAGAATCATCTGGTTTCAAGAAGCCTGGGATGACTAACTGTGGTGGCCAGCAACGTCGACGTCAGAACAATGTCAGACATCAATGATAGAACGTTTCCCTGCCTTAGAGAATCACTATTGGAGAAGTTCAGCATTCAATCAATACAATGGTCTTCATGTATGAGTTCACACCAGGAATGCCGGCTCCAAAGAAACCCACAAAGATGATCATTCTTGTGGTGACACTAAGTATTGCTTTAACCCTTGTAGGGATCACGCTAGCGATCTTTCTTCCTGGATGGCTCAAGGACGAGCACGGTTGCCCGCCCGGTTATTTCTGGGGATATGGTGGAAACCCCATGGGTATGACCGAAGAAGAAATCGAGGCAGCCAGCAGTTGCTTGAAAGAGGGACTGGCATACAAACCCATCATCTATCTCTATCCGAATGAAACAACTATCGCGAATGTCACCCTCTCCCATCCCGAAAACCTAACCGTGTCATACCCTCAGTACGACTCGGGGCATGATGGCTGGACAGTCCGCGGCGAACCTAACGGTGACCTGTTTGACTTTACGAGCGGCACATCGCTGTACGCCCTGTTTTACGAAAGTACCAACAACGTGAATGCCACCGTACATCACGACGGGTTCATTGTCCCTGGAGCTGACACTGCCACCTTTCTCGAAGAGAAACTCACAGAACTAGGTTTGAACCCGCGCGAAAGTCAAGAGTTCATCATCTATTGGCTGCCGATCCTTCAAGAAAGTCAGTGGAACTATATTCGCTTCCAACCAATCGAAGAAATCGAAGCCAACCAGGAGCTCATCATCTCCCCGACCCCCGACACTGTCATCCGTGTGATGATGAGTTATCTGCCACTAGACTCCCCTATCGACGTCACCGAACAGAATCTGGGCCCTGCACCTGTTCGTACTGGATTCACCGTCGTCGAATGGGGTGGCACCAGGATTTCCATCTAGTAAACTCCGAAAAATCACTGGGCAGGGACGATTTTGGTTGAACTGGGCATTAGCAATAGCCTATAATTATGGTCATGACCACTGTCCCGCTTGCCACAGCCAAAGCACACCTCTCCGCCTATGTTGATGATGTGTGGAAGACACATGAACGTGTCACCATTACCCGCAATGGAGTGCCCACCAGTGTTCTCATGTCGATAAGCGATCTGGAATCCCTCGAAGAAACCCTCAGTATCCTCAGTGATGAATCGGCCATGGCCGACATACGACAAGCACAATCAGAGATCGATGCTGGACTTGCCGAAGAATGGGCCGACTACTCCCCCACGAAGAAATGACCTACCGAATCCTGTGGGCTCCTTCAGCAAGACGCCAACTGGAGAATCGCATTCCTGACAAAGTCGGGGCTGCCGTGTGGGAGTTCGTGGATGGACCACTCACCTGTGAACCATACCGCGTGGGCAAAACTTTGCGATATGAACTAGAAGGATTCCACTCAGCACGACGTGGAGATTATCGTGTCATCTACAGCATTCAAGGTGACACAGTACATATCGTACGGGTGGAACATCGTGGGACTGCCTACCAGGGCTCCTTTTCGGGGTCGTGACTCCACAGCCTAGGCAACAGGCAAAACCCAGGCGCTATGGTATCTGGATTCTGCGAGTCGCGCTGGCGCGCTCCGCAGAATGACGGAGGTAGGGTTGGTCGACAGAATGACGGGAGTGGGCGTAACTGGGTTCGAACCAGTGACCTCTTCGGTGTGAACGAAGCGCGCTACCGCTGCGCCATACGCCCTTATTGAGTTGTTGCTGAAAGGCGAGTGACCACCTAGTGTTCCTCACAGTAGGCGCTCTGCGCTCGCATCTTTTGAATGCAGACACCTGCGGCGTCCTACTGCTTGTCAACGCTCAGTCGCTCGTCAAGAATCCATGAGCAAGCTCTGGATTGCCTTCCTCGCTCCTTCGCGTGGGCGACACTGGGATCGAACCAGTGACCTCTTCCGTGTCAGGGAAGCGCGCTACCGCTGCGCCAGCCGCCCAAGGCTGTGGTGGAGGTGGAGACGGGATTCGAACCCGTGTACACGGCTTTGCAGGCCGCTGCCTCGCCTCTCGGCCACTCCACCACCGAAGAGCCGATCCGAAGAATTTCGAGACCTTCTCCGAGCGGACGACGGGGTTCGAACCCGCGACCCTCACCTTGGCAAGGTGATGCTCTACCAGCTGAGCCACGTCCGCATTCGCATCAAGTGCGACTCACAACGATACACAATCTTGGGTTCACTTCACAACCGAGCAGCCGAGACTTGGGTAACCAAAATCGCCCGTGCCCCCGCTCGTGACAGTTCATCCATGAGCCCCTGATGGCCTTTTCGAGGGACGAGAGTACGTACTGCCACCCATCCTGGTTTCGCCAAGGGTGACACTGTGGGCCCCTCCAAACCGGGAGCCAACATGGTCGTCGCTTCCAAGGCATCCTCTGGAGCATCAAAATCTACCAGTACGTAATCACGGGCAACCATGACCCCATTCAATCGGGCAAGGAGCAACTCCATGGCTGGGATTGACTGATGATTATTTCCTTCAATGAGGATCGCTTCGGATTCGAGAAGGACCTCACCAAAGACTTCGAGTCCCGCCTTTTTGAGCGTTGAACCAGTCTCCACCACATCCGCAATCATGTCTGCCACGCCAAGACGAATCGCTGATTCCACAGCACCATCCAAACCGATGAGCCTCGCGGTCGTACCCTTCGATTCGAGGTAGCGCTGCACGAGGCCCGGGTACGAGGTGGCAATCCTCAACCCAGCTATATTCTCAGGATCTATGTCAGCTCCAACCCGGCGAGCGAAGCGGAACCGCGTACCACCAAAACCTAGAGCCAAAACCTCTGATGCGTGGGCTGAAGACTCGAGCAACATGTCGCGACCAGTAATACCCACATCGAGGGTGCCCTCCCCCACATAGACTGCTATGTCGCGTGGGCGCAGATAATAGAATTCGATTCCATTAGCCTCATCGATCTGGACCAAATCTTTCACATCTCGGCGCTGATGATAGCCAGCCGCCTTCAACATGGCAGTAGCATTCTCCGCAAGTGCCCCCTTGTTGGGGACAGCAATTTTTAGTACATCAGTCACAGGTAATAACTTACCCTAGGTGTACGACAATACTGGCCATCGCCATGGCAGTCACCCAGTGATCTGCGAACCAACAAGTCAGTGAAAATCTGCACAATCGAGGACACTATGAGATCTCCACAAACTCGTGAGATCTTCGCAGTTGGCGGTATTGCTCGGACAGTCCACAGGTGAAACAATGACTGATGTAAATCTTCTGACGTTAAATAAGGGAAAAGACCATGACCTGTCAACAATGTGGAGCCGAACTCACTGGTGGGAAATTCTGTGGAAAATGTGGAGCAACAACTCCTGGCGCTTCACCAACGCCACCGCTGCCACCTGGTGCCACCACGACAAGCAGTCTTCCACCCATGCCTCCCGGTGCAACCACGACAAGCAATCTTCCACCCATGCCACCAATGATGCCCCAGCCCTACCCAGGCCCTATGGCTCCTGGTTTCAATTCCGGCGGATCCTCCTTACCTGACATCTTGAAGTTTTCTCCTCTCGCTATGGGTGTGGCGGCATTGCTGGGGATTCTTGGCCTTCTCCTGCCAGTACTAAAAATTGCGCCTGAGTACGCTCGGGAATACGCACAGTATATGGGTGGGTATCCCACCTCCTTCAACTTGTTTACCTTTGGTTCATATATCCAGATGATGGGAGGTGGCCCTGAAGGAGCGAGCATCGGTGCCATAGCTAGTGGACTGGGAATCTTTATGCTCATCAGTGTGATCGCTGTCCTCGGGCTTAGTGTGCTCGGATTCTTCCTGAAGAGGAAGGGTTTGCGGATCTCTGGCGGAATGATCGCCATCATCACCTCGTGGACCTTCATGCTCTTGACTGCCCTTTTGCTTGGGTTCGGTGCAATGCTGAGGTACGGAGAGTCAATGGTCTTTGGAGCAGGCCCAGTCACGTACATGATCGCCTGTATCCTGATGTTCGTGACTGGCATTCTCTGTGTGATACCGCACAGGTCAGACAACAACTAACATACCCAAGAACGCGGAGCTCTTTTGCTCTTGGAGGGAAGCGAGGAAACCGATGTTTTGTCGAGATTGTGGGACTGAGCTCACTGGTGATACCTGTGGTCAGTGTGGAATGCGCGAGGGCACTGAGGCCCTCAGTGAGTCTTTGGGCAGTACCCAGAAGCCACCCCCACCTCCGCCACCTGCACTGTCTGAACCTCCGGGGCCACCACCACCTCAACTCAGTTTCACCCCACCGGCCCCAGCATCGCAAGGTGCGGACTCTGCAACCCACGAAGCTACGACTAAGTCAGCGGCTCCAACACCGGCTCCCGACCACCGATTTTCTCGGCAGGCAATCCTCGACCTCCTTCCGCTCGTCCTCGCTGGTGCAGCAGTTCTGGCGATCCTCGGATCCTTCCTTCCCATGATTTCTGTGGGGTTCTCGGTCAAATTTGGCCCGATCACCGAGTCGTACCATGAGTCGGCGAGCTTCCTCACACTCGGATGGCGAGGAACCATTGGGTTCATTTGCTTCTTCGCCATCGTTGGCCTCGGTGTGCTTGCCTTGTTCTGGAAGAAACCAGCAGTACGTATTGCTGGTGGAATCTTGGGCATCATCTGGGGATGGACCCTCATCCTGATCTGCATTGAGGTTCCCAGCCTGGTTTTCATGGTAAACAATGCTCTTGCTGATGTCGGGGCCACAGTGGACTCCTACACTCAGGTTCTCAACACTTTGGGCGAGTACGGTGAGATCCTTGGCGAGTACGGCGACCTGCTTGGAGGGTTCCCCGGTACTGGGGGATTCACTAATCCTCTCGAAGGTTTTGACCTGAGCGAACTGTGGAATGCTTTCTCTGTTGGGTTCGGGGTGTACGTCCTTGGTTTGGCTGGTGCGGGCATGTTCCTCATGGGAATTTTGTGCCTGATCCCGAGGAAGCCTAACCCTATCCATACTGCGTAGCGTGAAAATCTCAGCCCGAGTGTGTCACAATAGAAGGGTTCTTATTACACGAAAGGGATGGGGAAACTCATGAATTGTACACAATGTGGAGCCCAAATAGACAGCGGGCAATTCTGCGGATCATGCGGAGCACCAGCACCAGCACCAGCAGCTGCAGCACAACCAGTAGCACCTGTGGGCGGGTACGCACCACCAGCTCCTGGATTCGGTCAACCCCAACCCGCCATGGCTGGTTATGGCGCACCACGGGCCATGCCTTCTTTGGCTTTACCTGAGATCATGCTCATCGTGATGGCTGGATTGAGCCTCCTGGGTTTTATCTTCATCTGGCTACCTGTGAAGACTGTCAAGCACTCAACAATGGGTATTGATTTGGGGGCACTGGGCGCGATGAGTTACAACAGCTTCTCGGCTGGTGTTCTCCCACTAATCACTGCGATTTTGGCCATTATCGGATTCCTGGCACTCATTGCGCTGGCCGCAGTAATCATCTTTGTGAAGATGGATGTACTCAAGCCGTGGGCTGGCCTTGCTGGAGTCGTTGTTGGTGGGCTCATCGCTCTGGGATACATCATCTCACTCATCGTGATTCTCGTCGGTGGCACGAAAAATCCTCTCGACGAATACGGGCTCGGCGATTACGGGATTGACATAAGCGATTACTACCAGATCAAGACTGGTATGGGTTTTTCGCTTCCCATCCTCATCATTCTCGGGCTCGGTATCGCCGCCGCTGGTGTCATACTCATGCTCGACAAGACCGGCTATGGAATGCCCCAGGGGTCCGGTGCTGGCCGCACCGGTATGTACATGCCTCCCATGGGTGGGGTACCACAAGCTCCCGGCATGCCACCAGCAACCCCCATGGCTCCACCAGCAACCCCCATGGCTCCACCTGCAGCTCCGATGGTCCCCCCAGTTGCACCCCCGGCAGCACCACCCACACCACCTGCTGGATAAGTTTCCTCGACAAAACACACAACTTTCTTGGGAGTACGCGTCTGGGCGTACTCCCAAGAATCATTTTGACTGCCCTTGGCTCCAGGGTGCCCACTCTCACAGCTCACCCACCAGGGATAACCCCACATTCCCCTCAGGCTCACTTCACCACCCATGAGTCGGACACCCCTTCGCCAATTCCCGTGTCGCACGATAGAATGAATGGGAGCCACACACGTGGTTTGACCCACTCGAATTGTCGAGATTTTTACTGACGGAGACAACAATGAACTGTGCACAATGCGGAGCCCCTCTCAGTGGCGCACCTTTTTGTGGATCATGCGGTGCAGCTGCACC
Organism: Propionibacteriaceae bacterium; assembly: GCA_009782785.1. Lineage (GTDB taxonomy): Bacteria > Actinomycetota > Actinomycetes > Propionibacteriales > Propionibacteriaceae > WQYJ01. Next base: position 87,023 of record WRIJ01000003.1, read on the forward strand.
ATCGGGAGCACCAACCCCGCAAGTCACACCACCATCTATGCCCCCCATGGGTGGGTACACACAACCAACTCCTGGATACGGGCAAGCGCCCATGGCTTATGGCCACGGCGGCGGACCATCCATCAGCTTCAGCCTCCCTGCCTCCATCCAACTGCCTGAAATCATGCTCATGGTCATGGCTGGAGCTGGATTGATCGGCTTCATCGCCACCTTCCTACCGGTGTATTCCTTTTATGGTTTCGGACTTGGTTTCTTCTCGCTGCCTGGAGTAAATTTCCTGTCAGCTATTGTCCTCCTCCTAGGTTTCCTGGCAGTGATTGTGCTGGCTTTAATGGTGCTCTTCATGAATATGGGAAATCTCAAGTTCATCACCGGTATTGTTGCGGCATCCGTCGGTGGACTAGCTGTCATTGCCTTTATCGGCTACCTCATCTACCTCATCGCCAGTGGCGTGGCATCATTTGGGGCTTCAGTTGGCGCCGGGTTGATCATGCTGCTCATTTTTGGCCTGGTGGTCTGCGCCGCAGGAATCGTACTATTGGTCGCTGGCAAGACTGGCGGCTTCCCCAAGGCTCCTCGCATGGGACAACCTGGAACGTACATGCCTCCCATGGGTGGGGCACCCCAGGGGCCCGGCATCCCTCCAGCTGCCCCCATGGCTCCACCTGCAGCTCCAGTTGCTCCTCCAACTCCTCCAACATCCTAAAGAACCCCGAAAGGAACAGATATGTCCTATATGAATCCCATGGGAATGCCAATGGGCGCACCAGCACCAAGCCCCGTCAGTCCTGCCCAAATCAAGGCCGAAGTGAAACGCCTCGGTGGAATCATCGCTTCCCAAGAAGGTGCACTGGGCCAGTTCTATACTCAACTAGGGCACACCTACTACGAGGCAAACAAGGACAAACCTGCTCCAGAGTTGGAACAACTCGTGTCACAGATCACTAGCCTGCGTGGTGCGATCGACACACACAAGGAGCAACTCCACATCACGATGTATGCACCCAGGTGTTATGTCTGCGGAAGCCCGCTGGTGGACAATCCTCCCTTCTGCACCTCCTGCGGTACTCCCATTGCTCCCCAAGCAGCTCCCATGCCTGCTGCTCCACCACAACCCACACCGGCACCTCCAGGAGCTCCTGTGTGTCCCAAGTGTGGAGCATGGTCCAAACCCGGTGTCGGTTTCTGTACTGGTTGTGGAACCCCGTTCCCTCCCGCTGATCCTGGTGCTGCTTTCGCTCCTCCTGGGCCAGCTGCTGCTCCGCCAGCACCCGCTGCCGGGGTGAAAGATGCCCAAGCCAAAGCTAAAGATGAGGCTGCTGCCACAGTGAAAGAAGCAGCCGCTAAAGCAAAGACAACACCAACGAAGGCAGCTGGATCAGCAGCTGACAAACCTGCCTGAGGGTGAATCACACCACAGGTTCATTGCTGAGGTATCAGGGTCGACCATGAAAAACCCTGATACCTCTGCGAGTCCTGTAAATCCAAGGGTTCCACCACGGTGGATTGGACTCACGATCGTCCTCGTTATCTTGGGCATCGCTTTTGGGTTCTACCTCGCCTCCAAGGATTCCGAACGAGAACCAGATGGCCGTCCACCCACACCCGCAGTCTCGCTACCATCAACAACAGGTGATCATGAGCTTGCCGATCTTTTCCAGCGCCAACAATCCGACGTACAGGTCACCGGCTCGGGAAGAGTCACACGAATCCTTGCCGATGATAATGAGGGTAGCCGTCACCAGAAATTCATCGTGGAATTAGCTTCTGGTCAGACTCTGCTCATAGCCCACAATATTGATCTTGCGCCGCGATTGAATGGGCTCAAAGTCGGTGACGAGGTCAGTTTCTTTGGTGAATACGTCTATTCTGAACAAGGCGGCACGATCCATTGGACCCACCACGACCCAGCAAGAAAACATGTTTCTGGATGGCTCGAATGGAAGGGCCGTACCTATGGGTGACCAGCCCATCACATCGGCAAGGATGAAAGCCCTCGATGAAGCAACCATCAACGACCACCATGTACCCTCCCTGGTACTCATGGAAAGAGCAGCCCTAGCCTGCTTGGACGTACTCCACACCCAACTCTTCGACCTGGCGTGCGTAAAGGTGCTCTGCGGGCCAGGAAATAATGGTGGGGATGGGGTGGCTCTTGCTCGCCTCCTGCATCTCGAGGGTGGGAATGCACAGGTGTTCCTCATCGGTAACCCAACCAAGTTCACTGACGATCTGTCCAGGCAGATCACCATTGCACAGAGCTATGGCGTGCCGCTAACGTACGGCATCGAGCATCTCACTAGGGCGTCATCCCAAGCACCCACGACTGTGATTGATGCGATCCTTGGGATCGGGTCCCAACGTCAACCTGAGGGCGATTTCTTAGAGGCAGTACGTTATATCAACACCACCAGTCAATATGGAACCCGTGTTCTCGCGGTTGACATCCCCACCGGAGTCAATGCTGACACTGGTGAAATTCTTGGTGAAGCAGTACGCGTAGACGTCACCGTGACTTTCGCGTACCCCAAGATCGGCCTCACCGTCCCCCCAGGAAGCCACAAAGCCGGACATGTCGTTGTCGCCGACATCGGCATCTACCAGTAACGGTGGGCTTGTAGTGCTGTCACCTTCCCCGTCTTTCTGCGCGAAGTCGCAGAATCCATTGACCAATCAACAATTGTTGAGACTATGGACCCTGCGAGTCGCTTCGCTCCGCAGGGAGACGGGGGTGGTGGTGTTCGTCCGTGCACGAGGTGACGGGGTCAGCGGGATGCGCAGGGTGAGACCAGCCACGTCATTCTGCGCGGCTCCTCCTCCCCGTCGTTCCGCGGACGGTTAGCACCCACTCGGTCATTCCGCGGACGGTTAGCACCCACTCGGTCATTCCGCGGAGCGAAGCGACTCGCGGAATCCAGGCTAGCGATCAACCACTAAGACCAGTCTGGCAGTGATCACCTATTGCCGACGGTCACTATACTGGTGAGTGTGATATCTGGCCCCTGCGAGTCACTTCGTTCCGCAGGGTGACATGGTTGGCACCACAAGGGACGTACCATTTGTGTTGTCCCTGTGTGTTTCACCAGCTTCTAAAGCGTGGCCAGTACTTCAATCTCGACGAGAGCGCCCTTGGGAAGAGCAGCCACACCAATCGTGGATCGTGCTGGAAAAGGTTCAGCGAACTGTTCAGAGTACACCTCGTTCATCTCGGCAAAATCACCCATGTCAGTTAAATACACGGTCGTCTTCACCACATCGCACAGCCGCAACCCAGCAGCCACAAGCACTGCTTCAATATTGGCGAACACTGCATGAGTTTGTGAGCGTATATCATCACCGACAAGGTCTCCGCTCCCCGGGTCAACACCGAGTTGCCCCGAGCAGAACAACAAGCACCCAGTATCAAGAGCCTGCGAATATGGGCCGATAGGTGCCGGTGCATTCTTCGTTAAAATTGGTTCCATCACGACACTCCTAAAGTGTAGACACCCAAGTCTTCTCTGAGTTGATCCGTTAAAGGTGTAGGTTTACCCGCTGCATCTGCAAAGACAGCCACAGCTGCAGCAGTCGCACACACCGTACCAGTGGTGGGATCATCAACCTGCGAAGAAAAAGTCACCGACGAATTACCCATCCGAGCAATACCAGTACGCACAACATAAGGTTCCATGCGGAAAACGATCGGATGATGATATAACACATCTTGACGAGCGAGGAACCACAGATAATCGGTTTCACCAGAGTCCTCCACCCCACGCAAGGGTGCAGCGGTGAAAGTAATGCGTCCTTCTTGAACATAGTCAAAAATCATCGCATTATTCACATGCCCATAGGCATCAAGATCGCTCCAGCGTACGCGCATCTGGGACACCTTCGCACCCGAATCCATGTCCATCCATTCGATCTCACGCAAAGACTCGGCTGGTTCCACCAAGGACCGAAAGACGTCGTGCGCGGCAGTGGGCAGGGCCCGGCGCGAGTGCGATCGTACGTCAAAACCACTGAGCGTTGTTCGAGCAATCGCAACCTCGCGATCCTCTTGAAAGAGCTGGCAGGCTAAAGTCACCGAATCTTCACTCACCTCAGCAACACTCACCTCAGCTCCTAAAGGTTCATGGGAGAAAAACACCGGCGCACGGTATTCGATCTGGTTGCTCACCACCGCGAACCCCTCATGAAGGAGATCATCGATCTTCAGCGCATAGAGAAAGTCCGCTCGAGCGTCTTGAACATAGTCAATGTAGCGAGCATTATTGACATGCCCTTGAGCATCGAGGTCCCCCCAGCGTAGTGGCACCTCAACTCTCACTGGATGTCTCCTCAATGTCATCAAACAAAGAATCCACGATCTCGCGATGCGACTCGATCACACGGTTGCGCTTGATCTTCAGTGACTCAGTGACTGCTCCAGTTTCGACAGTGAGCTCATGGTCGAGGATTGCGTAGCGCTTAATCGTCTCCCATTTCTCCAAGTGGGTATTAGCCTTAGCAATGAAACGGTCGATCGAACGGCGGATCTCCGGCAGCTGAGTAAGTTCAGTGTACGACGCCTTTGGGTGACCATGGTTCTTGCCCCAGCGCATGAGCGAATCAGGATCCATCACCAACAGGGCACCAATGTATTTCCTCCCATCACCCACAGCGACTGCTTGAGAGATGTACGGCACATTCGCCATGAGGGCAGCCTCCACCTTGGTTGGTGCGACGTACTTTCCTCCCGAGGTTTTCATCAGATCCTTCTTACGATCCGTGATCCTCAAATGGCCAATCTCGTCCAGGTATCCAATGTCACCAGTGTGGAACCAGCCATCGGGGTCAATCGCTTCAGCAGTGGCTTCCGGGTTCTTGTGGTACCCATCCATGATGTTCGGTCCGCGCATGAGCACTTCACCATCCTCAGCGACCCTGATTTCTAACCCTGGGATGGGTGAGCCAACCGACCCGAACTTTGGTTCATGGTAATGATTAACGGCATTAACTGTCGCAGCCTCGGTGAGCCCGTACCCTTCGACCACGATGATTCCAGCAGCATAGAACCACTTCTGGACCTGGGGGCTCAACTTGGCAGCACCCGAAATCATGAACTCCAGGTTCCCACCCATCTTCTCGCGCAGTTTCGAGAATACTAGCTTGTCGGCGAGGCTGTGGCGGCTAGCCAGGACCTTCGGCATTTTCTTGCCTTCGAGGCGGTACGGGATCGCCTTGTATCCCACCGAGAACGCCCAGTGTGCGATGAACCCTTTGAGTCCTCGAGAGGTCTCACCGGTGAGGACAGCGGCACGTACTTTCTCAAAAATGCGGGGAACCCCACACATGAAAGACGGTTTGATGATCCCCAAGTTTTCCGTGATCCGCTCGATGCGGCCATCAATGGCAGTACGGAAACCGTACTTGATTTGGAAAGCCATCATCGACTTACCAAACGAATGTGACAACGGCAGCCATAAGAACGCCAAATGATCAGGGCGAACAAGGTTCATCAGTTCAACCGATTCCGCTAAGTACGTCCATGCTCGGTGTGGCAACCTCACACCCTTCGGTGTACCTGTCGTACCTGAGGTATAGATGAGGGTGGCGAGAGTGCTGCGGGTGATGCGTGACAAAGACTCCTCCACACATGTGGGGTTCTTCGAGAGATAGGCCTGGCCTTCTGCCATGAAATCGTCCCAGGAGATGACGCGCTTACCATCAGATTTCCCATCAAGGACGATAATGAAACTAATCGCCTTATTCAGTTCTTTATGGTCGAGAACTTTTTGCACCTGATCCATGTCTTCAGCCACGACTGCTTTTGAATCTGAGTCAGCCAAGATGAATCGTACATCCTCAGATTTCGTATTCGGATACACCGTGGTCGTCGCACATCCCGCTAGTGCGATCCCCAAATCCGCGAGAGCCCATTCAATGCGAGTGATCGAAATAATCGCAACACGATCCTCCAGTTTCAACCCACGCCCAAGCAAACCCGCAGCAAAGGCAGAAGCTTTTTCACCAGTCTGGGTCCACGTGAGTTCTTCCCAAATTTCCTCACGATTAGGAAAAGTGAACGCCATGTCATCGGGTTGCTCTTTGATCCGCTGCATGAACATGGCACCCAATGATTGGGGTGCTCTCGCATCAAGTTCTTTTTGGAGTTCAGCTGTTGATGGTGGTGTTTGCATCGAGATGCTTGCGCTGTGCATGGGGTCTCCTTGTTCGGCTACACAAAAAGTGCCGTGATCATTCTAGACCCCATGTTGGTTTTCTGGGGTACGCGCCCACCCCAAGACAGCAGACTCCACATCGTTGTTCGTGTGATATCTGGACCCTGCGAGTCGCGGAGCCTGTGTTCCTCACTTCGTTCGTTCAACCACGAACACGAGTCTGGGAATAATCACCAACCGATGACAGTCACCACCATGGTCTGGGACAGCTGTGACGATCAGGACAATTCATGGAAAAATAGTCGGGTGCTATCCGATCGACTTGCAGACTTCATGGCTACCTTGCCTACTGAGGTGGCGAGTCTGGTGGATACTTCCGCAATGACCCGCGCCCTGTATTCCTCAGACTCGTCTATCTATCGGGTCCCCCCACGGGCTGTCGCGCACCCGCGTACCACTGACCAACTCGAAGCCCTCCTTGCAGGTGCCCGCCGTGTCGAACTGCCGGTCACTGCACGCGGGGCGGGTACCTCATGTGCAGGAAACGCTATCGGCCCGGGACTTGTCATCGACTTTCGTCGCCACTTGAACCGCATCCACTCGATTGATCCCCAAGCCCGTACGGCAGTAGTTGATCCGGGAGTGGTGCAAGAAACCCTCCAGCGCGCTGCACGTCCCCACGGATTACGTTTTGGCCCAGACCCCTCCACCTCATCACGGTGTACGATCGGGGGCATCATCGGCAACAATGCGTGCGGACCGAGAGCACTTGGGTACGGGATCGCCGCCACCAACATCGTTGATGCCGATATCATCACCGGCACTGGGGAGTTTCTGCGCTGTGGTGATCTGGGGGTGAATCACCGACTACTTACCCAACTGTCCACCCTCATCGACCAGTCTCTGGCCACGATACGTACCGAATGTGGTCGCTTCTCCCGGCAAGTCTCGGGCTACGGATTGCACCATCTTCTTCCCGAAAATGGCAGTAATCTGGCTCGCTTCTATGTCGGCTCCGAAGGAACCCTCGGTGTTGCTACTCGCCTAACTGTGGGCCTTGTTGCCGATCCGGCCCATACGATTACCATCGCCCTGGGATACCCCACCATGGCTGACGCTGCTGATGCAGTACCGGGTTTACTGGAATACAACCCTATTGCCATAGAAGGAATGGATTCACGGATCGTCGATGTTGTACGACGCGTACGCGGAAACTCGGCCGTACCAGAACTCCCCCAAGGTGAAGGATGGGTATTCATCGAACTCGGTGGTGATGATCCTCGGCAGCTGACCTTAGAAGCGGAAGGGCTCCTGGTGGTGGCAGGAGCTGTGGATGGTCACTTAGTTCACGACCCACACCAAGCAGCTGCCCTGTGGAAGATTCGATCCGATGGCGCTGGATTAGCTGGGGTCAGCCTTGACAAACCCGCCTACCCAGGGTGGGAAGATGCCGCCGTACCGCCAGAAAAGCTGGGCAACTATCTCCGTGACTTCGACAAGCTCGTTGATGATTATGGATTCCATACTCTGCCCTATGGTCACTTCGGTGAAGGTTGCATTCATGCCCGCATCGATTTTCCTCTCTCCGAAACAGCCGGATTGCGTCGCTATCGAGGATTCGTCCAAGAGGCTGCTTTTCTTGTTGCCCACTATGGGGGTTCCCTCTCCGGTGAGCACGGTGATGGGCGTGCACGCTCCGAACTGCTCTCGGTGATGTATTCCAGCGAAGTGATGGAGCTGTTTTCCGCAGTGAAGGATATCTTCGATCCGAAAAACTTGCTCAACCCGGGGGTACTCGTCGATCCGAAACCACTAGATTCGTCTGTACGTTATGCCAGTTTGCCCTATCGCGGACTGGCTCGTGACCACATAGATTTTTCTTCCCAAGTCCACCGGTGTACGGGAGTGGGATCCTGTGTTGCTGATCAAACCAGTGGTGTCATGTGCCCCTCCTATCAGGTGACACGGGAAGAAAAAGACTCCACTCGTGGACGGGCACGCATCCTTCAAGAAATGCTCAACGGGCAACTCGTCAGTGGATGGGATTCACCCGAGGTCACCGAGGCTCTAGACTTGTGCCTATCCTGCAAGGGGTGTCTCACCGATTGCCCGACTAGTGTCGATATTGCTTCAGCAAAGTCCTACCAACTCGATCAGAGATACCGTGGACGACGACGCCCACGCACCCACTTCTTTCTTGGGCAACTCCCGAAGTGGGGTCGACTCATCACCAGGAGCCATCTTGGATCACTAGTGAATCTTGTTCTGCGAATTCCTGGCCTATCACGTCTAGCCACATTCGTCGCTGGGGTAGATCATCGCCGACCACTGCCGAGATTCGCTGGGGGTTCACGCCAACTTTCTGCTCGCCGATCCCTTGAGCACCCCGAATCATCACCGGAAAAACCCGTACTCGTGTGGGTGGATTCTTTCACCGATTGCTTTGAAGGTACGGCACTTCCTGCCCTATTGAGGGTGCTCATCGCTGCCGGATTCACCCCGCAGTTCCTGAGCGGTACCGCGTGTTGTGGCCTCACGTGGATCACCACTGGACAACGCGACAAAGCCGCCCACTATCTGCATCGTTCACTTGATCTTCTCGCACCTATCGCTGAGCAAGGTATACCAATCGTAGGGATGGAACCTAGTTGCATTGCTGTCTGGAGATCAGACGCTCACGACTTGATCAACGATTCCCGTTTGCCACACGTGGTAGCCTCCATCAAGACCCTGGCAGAACTGCTCGCAGACGACTCCTGGATTCCCCCGGATCTCAGTGGGCATGAGGTACTCGCTCAACCTCACTGCCATCAAAGATCTGTTCTTGGATGGGAGGCAGACGACAAACTCCTGGCGCGTATGCGGGTCAAGCTCACTGTGATCGAAGGATGCTGCGGGTTAGCAGGAAACTTCGGTGTCGAGAAGGGACACTATGAGATGTCCCTCGCTGTAGCTGCTCATCATCTGTTCCCCGCACTCGAAGAACACCCCCACGCGACTGTCTTGGCTGACGGCTTCTCCTGTCGCAAACAGATCAGCGACCTCACAACTCGTCAGTCCATGACCCTCGCTGAGTTGATTGCCACCCACCTTTAGTCGCGGGTGAGTCGGCGATGGGTCGTACGGTGTGGGCGTGCTGCCTCAACACCCAAGCGAGCCACCTTATTCGCCTCGTAGTCTTCAAAGTTGCCCTCGAACCAGAACCACTTGGCTTCGTTGTCATCGTCACCCTCCCACGCCAGAATGTGGGTAGCTACGCGATCCAAGAACCATCGATCGTGGGAGATGACGACCGCACACCCGGGAAATTCCAGCAAAGCATCTTCGAGTGACTGCAAGGTTTCCACATCAAGATCATTGGTGGGCTCATCAAGCAGAAGAACATTGCCGCCCTGTTTCAAGGTGAGAGCAAGATTCAAACGGTTGCGTTCACCACCTGAGAGAACACCAGCCAGCTTCTGCTGGTCAGGACCTTTAAAACCAAAAGAAGCCACGTACGCTCGTGAAGGCATCTCAAAGTTGGCCACTTTAATGAAGTCCAACTCATCAGAGACCACTTGCCACACGTTACGATCTGCCCCAATCCCAGAGCGCCCCTGGTCAACATAACTAAACGCCACTGTTGAACCGACCTTCACCTGGCCAGAATCTGGGGTTTCTTCACCAATGAGCATCTTGAACAACGTGGTTTTCCCCACACCATTCGGCCCAATGATCCCCACAATTCCAGCCCGAGGAAGAGAGAAGGAAAGATTCTCGATCAGCACTCGATCATCAAAACCTTTGACGAGGTTCTCCACCTCAATAACATCAGCCCCCAAGCGCGGACCGGGAGGAATGTTGATTTCCGCCAGATCCAAGGGGCGGTTCCTTTCCGCTTCAGCAGCGAGCTCTTCGTACCGTTGAAGACGAGCCTTGGATTTGGCTTGGCGGGCTTTCGGATTAGAGCGGACCCAATCAAGTTCGCGCTCCAAAATCTTGGCTCGCTTGGCATCCTTTTTCCCTTCAATAGATAGCCGCGCTTGCTTGGTTTCAAGGTACGTCGAATAGTTGCCCTCATAGGGATGCAACTGGCCACGATCAACCTCACAGATCCAGCCAGCGACGTTGTCGAGGAAGTATCGGTCGTGAGTGACGGCCAACACCGCACCAGGGTAGTTCTTTAAGTGTCCTTCCAACCAACTCACGGACTCAGCATCCAAGTGGTTGGTTGGCTCATCCAGCAACAAAAGATCGGGCTGCTGGAGAAGGAGCTTACACAAGGCAACCCGGCGACGTTCCCCACCGGAGAGAACATCGACAATCGCCTCCGATTCTGGGCAACGCAAAGCATCCATCGCCTGCTCTAACTGAGCATCTAGATCCCAGGCTTGGAGGTGATCAAGTTCGGTTTGGAGCTCCCCCATTTCAGCAAGGAGAGTGTCAAAGTCAGCGTCAGGGTCACCCATCGCTGCTGAAATTTCATTGAATCGCTCCAGCTTGGTCAGGGTGTCGCCGACTGCTTCTTGAATGTTCTCCAATACGGTCTTGCCCTCAGTCAGGGGGGGCTCCTGGAGAAGGACACCAACAGTGGCTTCCTTCGCCAGGTAGACCTCCCCATTGTTCGGTTTCTCCATCCCAGCCATCAGTTTGAGAAGGGTAGATTTCCCAGCGCCGTTTGGGCCGACCACACCAATCTTGGCATCAGGAAAGAACGACATGTTCACGTTCTCAAAAATCAGCTTGTCGCCAAGCTTCTTGCGTACGTTAGACATTGTGAGAATGAACTCAGCCATGGGTCTCCTTGATTCAGTGTCCGACCTTCCCGGAAACGGAACAAAGAAATATTATGCCATGGCTGCCCTTGGTCTGTGTTTCTTTGCCAGACTCACCTCCATGCTTGGTGTGATATCTGGCCCCTGCGACTTCGCGCAGGGTGACAAGGTCAGTGAGCATCACCCATCCACAGGGTGACAGCTGTCATGTCACGCTAGACGGCTAGAGCCAACACCTGATCAGCACTCGACTCTTCAGCCATAGGACTCAGTTCAACGATCTCTTCTGACTCGGTGGACTGTGGTCGTACAAACTTCCGAAAGACCGAGACACCCTTGTTGAGATCATGGCCCACAGAAATAGCCTCCACTAGTGTCTTCTCGTGAGTGGCTTCTTGGGCATCATTCCAGGATTGTGTTCTCACCCGTCCATGAACAATGACCGGGTGTCCCCTCTTCACGCTCTGGGCTACATGGTCAGCTAGAGAGCGGTAACACACCACAGAAGTCCATGTTGTGACACCGTCGATCCACTCGTCGCCTTTCCTCATTCGTGGGGTGGTTCCCATGCGGAAATTCACCGTTGGCACCCCCGTTTTCGTGTGGCGCAATTCAATATCATGGCCAACATAGCCACTCAGCGTCATCGTTGCTTGCATATTTTCTCCTTCAGTACGGAAAGTGAGGGTCATCATCGACACCTCTCATCAAAGACCATGGCCATTCCATCAAGGACGCTGCGGTCAAAGAACCGAACTGTGGATAGAAAAAACCCAACACCACCGATCTGTGGATGAAAGTCACCTGAGGATGTTGACCAAGATTTGGCGTGCTGAATCATGGCGAGTGAGCTCCTCATTAATCGGAGCGATGACCAAATCGGTGGCTACTGTTTCCATCGAAGAGTGGAGACGCTTTCGCGCCTTAGCACCCGCAGCTTTCGCGCCCAGGTGCACTCCGACCCGAGAGAGCCATGCCGTGAGGACCCCGAGAAGAATCCCCCCCAGAACCATCCAGGTTGCTAGAGGCAAAGCACCAATCTTAGGAATCACAACCTCTGGCAAACGAAGGAAAGAGGTCAAGACAAAATTGAGCACCAACCATCCCAGTCCCACGAACACGCACAGAAAGAGGATCCACTGAACGAAGCGAACCAGCTTCCACCAGCTGTGGCCCTCATTCAATCCAAGATCAGTGTTGACCACACCCTGATCAACAACGTCACCCATCCGCCCTGACTGAATTTTCACCATGCGGCTCACCACCAACCCCCACGGTTTTGGAAGCCGGGAGACAGCTTCACTCGTGACAGTACGCATAGCCATGTCGATGCGAGCTTGCGCCACAGGATGAGCCACTCGGGAAGATCGAGTGATTTGTGGCGATTCCAGTGCCTTGTTTTTCTTTGATGTGAATTGATCCAGGTGCAGTCTTTTCAAAGGATCCACACGGAATTTGTTCATCCACCCCAACCAGGGAAGACCAGTCATCTGGCGACCGCGGCGCGCCATCGACACTTGAACAGCATCAACAATTTCGTCAACCCCGGCTGCCTCGATACAACCCTGGGTCATGGTGGAGGTTTCCTTCTTACCAAGAGTGCCAGCTGCTCGTACACCCACTTGAGAATTCATGGCACGAGCATGAACCAACATGTCTGCTTCTAAACGTAGGACGAGAGCCTTCCGAGCTTTAGCGAGCTTCGCAAGATGTGAGCGGAGTTTGTCAATCCCCCAGCCGGTGGCTGCTGACACGGCGAAGAGGCTCGGTTTGCGTATTCCATCATCTTCGAGGATCCTGACCAAATCCTTCTCAATGGCTTTCAATTCGCTCGCCGAGAGTTTGTCAACATGGTTGAGCACAAAAGTCATGACATCGCTATGGCTGGCAAAGGAGCGAAGATAGCGTTCATGCAAGGCAGCATCGGCATATTTCTGGGGATCAACAACCCACAAGAACTGATCGACCACCTGGGCGAGGCGATCAAACTCTTCACGATGGTCTACTTCAACAGAGTCAAAATCTGCCAGATCTAACAACACGATCCCCGACAATTCATTGTCTGCCACCACATGATGCTGGGAAATCTGCAACCAATCAACCAGCTGTGTCGTATCTAAAGAGCCGAACGTGATGGCCATGGCATCAGTGGTCATGGGGCGCCGTACCCCGACTTGAGCAAAAGCCTGGCGAGATAAGGCATTAAAAATGCTGGATTTGCCAGCTCCTGTCGCCCCAGCCACTGCAATGACTGTCGCTTCAGGAGAAAACGACAACCGATTCCCGGCTTTATCGAGAGCAGTACGAGCATCAGCATGGACAACCGGGTCAATGCGATCCTGGCATAGTTCAACAGCCTCGGTTAAACGTGAAAGATTGCTTTCAAGCGCCATGGGGTTCCTCCTGAGTTGTCGACTCAGCGTCTTCCACAGCAACCTCGGTATCCTCCATGGCCACACTCTCCAGTTCTGTGGACTGTGGGAGAGTGGACACGATGTGCGCCAAACGAGTCATCTCAGAGACTCGCGCTTCGCTCATGGAATGGCCTAAAGCAAGCAGCTGATCAGGGTCGATCGTGTCGAGAGGGAAAGAATCCAGAACCTGAGCTAGTACGTGTTCGCGTTCAATAGTGAACACTTGCTCCACTCGCTGAGTCAAACTCTCCCCTGCTGTCGTAGCGAGTTGTCGGATCGCTTCATCACCGAAAATCATCTCCAACACTTTCTGGCCCACCACTGCCGTACCGCCAGCTATACCAATTTCGGCACCCGTGACACCGGCAGTATGCGCGAAAGCAACCAGCATGAGAGAAACCCCCACGCCATTGACCCCCAAAGCAGCAAGCCGAGCAGTCGTACGTTTTCCTGCCGTTTGCGAGGACACGATGTTCAACACATCGTCTTGCCATAGGCGAATAGCTTCCTCCACCCGTAACTGGAAGCCAGGTGAGAGACTCCCCGCCTCGGCGCCAGACAACTCCATGAGGAAACGCCCAGCCGGGTCGGCTCTCCATTCAGTTTCTACTCTCTGAGCAGCCCCCTGTGCTGCTTCAACAATGAGAACCTCCAAACCAGACTTCACAGCGACCTGAACATCGAGTGCCTTATCTGGTTGGCCTTTAAAAAACCTGGTCACCTTATCGCGGGCACGACCCAGACGCGATTCCATAGACCGCATGAAATCGCCCGTACCAACATAGTCCTGCCATCTCGCCATGACCTCGCCGCGAAGAAGACTCCCATCTGAACTGTGCGAGATCACCGATGACTGGGCTTGGGTGAACGCCTGTTCAACAACACCAGTCAGCCGAGTTAAGGTTTGGGTCTGTTCGCGAATCTCCTGTGCAAGAGGTTCGATCCCTTTCTCCAACGAAGCAATGGCACCATCGAGGGTCCCCATGACCACTTGAGCTCGTACCACCTGGTTCGATGCGAGATAATCCACCCAGGCTCTCACTGGCTCGACAGCCTCGAGAGGCAGGATTCCTTGATCATCTGTCTCAATTTCTGGCACAGCAAAAAGCGGGGCGTCCCCCAGGCCCTGATCCATCATCATCTGTGCCAAATGTTCTGGGACTGCTTTCATCGCTGCAGGCGGTACGCGGTTGACCACGACGGCCACAGCTGCACTGCGTTGCGAGGCCTTCTCTAAATAATTCCACGGTACGGCATCAGCATATCGCGCCGCTGAAGTAACAAAGAGCCACAGGTCTGCGGCCGCAAGAAGCTGATCAGCTAGTGCTCGGTTCTCTTCATCAATAGAGTCGATATCGGGGGCATCCAAGATTGCCATACCTTCAGAAACGCTGTCAGAAGCAACGACCTGCAAATGTCGAGGGTTGTGGGAAGCATCATGGGATCGAGCGAGTTCTGGGAAAACACGATCAGTGGAGAACCAGTGAGTGTCATTGGGGTGATGGATGAGAACAGGCGCTTTTGTGGTGGGGCGGATCACCCCAGGAGTGGTCACGACTTGGCGCAGGATCGAGTTAACGAGAGTAGATTTTCCTGCACCGGTCGAACCGCCGACAACCGTGAGAAGGGGAGCCTCAATGGCGCTCAACCGGGGAATAATGTAGTCATCGAGTTGACTACCTGATGCAGAAACCCACGTTTTCACTTCTGTGGTGTTGGGCAAAGGCAGGCTCAGGTGCACTTGTCCAAGCGCATGACGCAGTTGAGTGAGCATCTGTGACAATGGCTGGGTCATACCCTCTCCTTTCACCACCTTAACCCCGACTATGTCGGGGGACTCCAGCTCGGATCTACAGCAGAATACTTCAACGGCACCTGGGTTGTCGCTATGTGTTCCAGTGAGTGGGCGTTGCGGTGACGATCGTACGCATGGAGGGAAGCGTTCCAAGGCCAGTACGGCCTCAGCCCCTTGCCCGAATAGAGCCCACCATTAGTGTCGAGCTCCTTAATCTCGTTGATGAGGTCGTACTCTCGCAACAGGGCTCCACGATCAATCGTTCCCCGCGATATAGCTTCACCCAAGGTAGCGAGCTCGGTCACCCGTGCTTGCAGTTTCCATGTCTTGATGACTGACCCATGCCAGATACTCATGATTACAGTCCAAGCCCGCGAACGCAACCGACTGAAAGCTGAAGAATACTCTGGTGGCAACCACCCCACTGACGCATAGTCATCGAGACGCGCGCTGATCACCCGACCTTGGCGAATCGAAGAGACGACGAGACGAACCGCAACCATGATCACTACTGGCCAAGCGATCATGAGAACCAAGGGGAAGAGCTGTTCTTCTGGAAGTATCGAAGCCTGAAAATTGAAGAACATGTGCAACAGGGCAGCCATGAGGTACCCAGCGACAGGGGCAAGTACGCGAACAGATTTCGATCTGGCTGTGACAGCGAAACCGATACCGATCCCTGTCATGATGGTGAAGAGCGGGTGGCCGAAAGCCGTCAACACTCCTCGAAGATAAACGATGTAGTCCAATCTTTCTTGAGCCTCCCCAGCACCAGCGTTATAGGAGACAAAAACGATGACACGAGCATAGTAGAGAATGTTTTCTGTGAAGGCGAAACCCGCAGCAGCCAACCCGCCGATGACTGCCCCCGACACCCGTGAGGTGAAACGATTACGATCAACAATGACAATGAGGAAAATGATGCATGCTTTGAACCCTTCCTCCACGAAGGGCGCAACAAAGACCGCCTCACGTGCTGCCAAAAGTCCAGCCATATCGTCGATGACCGCCATTTGCTCGCCCAGCCACGTGTTGAGGAACATCGACGCACAGGTGGCAACAGACCCACCCCACAGCACAGCCAGAAACCACATCCACAATCTTTGGGGCTTGAAACGATCCACTAACACAAAACAGACGATCCAAAAGATTAAGGTAGGAAGGGCCCTCCACGCCGAAGTGCTAACGGCATTGGCATTAAGTCCAGGAATGAAGAAACCATCTTCCGTGGTCACGTTCGGCATGACCGTGTTAGCCATGATGAGAAGCGAAGCGATAGAACTAGCAATGATGACTATCGACAACCACGTCCACTTGTTCTTCAAGATTCTCTTGTAGACCGGGTCATTGCTTTGTGCTGGTGCAACACCAGCATGCCAGCGAACGTACGCCTCGATTTCGGGGGATAACTGGAGTTTCTCGGCCACCCAATAAGGATAGCGGTTCTCGGGGAAATACGCGCGCCCAGGAGGATTCGAACCTCCGACCAACGGATTAGAAGTCCGTTGCTCTATCCAGCTGAGCTATGGGCGCTTGTGGTAGCGTACCGATCAACGATTATCCCATTATCGAGGCTCTTTGTCAGATTGCTCATCATGCCTGCACCGTCGACCCGCTCCATCAACTGGCCGCGTTTCATCATTTCTGCTTACGGGCCAACTTTTCTGTCAACCATCGGGTACGGCGCTGTCATTCCTTTAGTGGGACTAACTGCACTCGACTTGGGTGCCTCCCTGGCTGTGTCTGCCCTCATCACCTCCCTCATTGGGCTCGGGCATCTTGTTGCTGATCTCCCTGCGAGTTGGATCACTATCAAACTCGGTGAAAAGAAAGCCATTGCTTTCGCCTGCTTGTGGGATGCTGTGTGGCTTATTGTTGCCTTCCAAGCCGACGATCTGCTGGTCTTGGCACTCGCTGTCTTCGCCTTCGGATTGTCGGGGGCTGTCTTTGGCTTAGCGCGCCAGGTCTATCTCACTGAGGCGATTGAGCTGCGCTATCGTGCTCGGGCACTGTCGAGTTTGGGTGGCACTTTTCGTACTGGCTTCTTCATTGGCCCAATAGTCGGTGCGGCAATTATTGCCCATTGGAATCTGTCCGCTGCCTACCTGTTTGCCGGGATCATGTGTTTACTTGCTGCAGGAGTGACCCTGGGGTTGCCATCGCTTCCGGGGGAGGTGCGGACTCGTCGCAGAACCCTCACCCAACAGCCGAAACTCTTCTCAGTACTCGTTGCTCACGTACACACCTATGCCACATTGGGTGTCGGAGCGCTCACTATCCAGTTGGTACGAGCCGTCCGCCAAACTGTACTCCCCTTGTGGTGTGCTTCTTTGGGACTTGATCCTTCACACACCTCGCTGATCTATGGGTTGTCCATGGGGATCGATGTCTCACTGTTCTTCATTGGTGGATGGATCATGGATCGCTTCGGGCGGCTGTGGGTTGCCATGCCCTCGATGGTGATTCTCGGAATCGGATTAGTGGGCCTAGCCTGGGCGCACACCCCGGTTGCAGTGATGGTCATTGCCGTCGTCCTAGGTTTGGGCAACGGAATAGGTGCAGGCATCATGATGATTTTGGGCTCAGATTCTTCCCCACAGGATGGCAGAACCCAATTCCTCTCAGGGTGGCGACTCGTGGGAGACACTGGGCACAGTGTTGGCCCTTTACTCTTAGCAGGGATCACAGCTCTCACGTCACTGTCAGTGGCGACCGTCTCCCTTGGGTTGCTCGCTTGGGGTGGTGCCGGGTGGTTAGCGTACTGGATTAGACGCTCTCCCTTGGGAAAGATCCACCACCTGGTGGACGTGAACGAAATCGCAGAATGAAACCCCCAGTATGATAAACCCAGCGAAGGGAGAGTCATGCCTTTAGAGAACCTCGTGTGGATCGACTGCGAGATGACAGGGTTGAACCCTGAAACAGATGCACTGATCGAAGTTGCTGTGCTCGTGACTGATCCGGAGTTGAATGTTCTCGGTGAAGGTGTGGATGTGGTGATCACTCCCCCGGCGGCGGCATTGGAATGTATGAGCGATTTCGTTCGGGAAATGCATCAGTCCTCAGGGCTGCTTGGGGAGCTGGCGTCAGGGTTGACGATGAGTCAGGCTGAAGAGCAGGTTTTGTCGTACGTACGCTCTCACGTACCCGAACCAAAGAAGGCACCTTTGGCGGGAAATACTTTGTCGATGGACCGAATCTTCTTGATGCGTGACATGCCTACCCTGGAAGAGCATTTGCACTATCGAAACATTGACGTGTCGAGCATTAAAGAGTTGGTACGAAGGTGGTACCCGCGTACGTTTTTCTCTGCACCGGAAAAGAAAGGGCGCCATCGCGCTTTAGGGGATATTCAAGATTCGATCAATGAGTTGAGGTTTTACCGTGAGACTGTCTTTGTTGTGCCACCAGGTCTCACCAAGGCCGAAGCCACTGGGGTGGCATCACGGTATACAACAAAGTTCTCGCCTGCCTCCTTGGTCGATGATCGAACCAAAAAGACAGGCGAGTAACTTGTGTGGCACTAAGCCTTTTGAGACCGGAAGAACCATGCGTCTTTATCAAGACCAGCAACGATTCCTATGAGAATGTCTTGGGTAGCAAGATCGCCTTCAAGATCGCCGAACTTACCTGAGATGGTCGCAGAAAGATCTTCGAGCAGTTTGGCGAAGTTTTTCACCACTGCCCCGTCTTTCTGCTCACCAGCTGGTGCTGCAGCGAGTGAACTCGTGGCGGCAACGGTAGCTGCGCGGCCATCAGGGAAACCTTTGAGGGCCGTGATGCGCTCGGCCACGAGATCTTGTGAAGCGAGTGCTTGGGTATAGACCACATCGAGGTGAGTGTGGACGGGTAGGAAGTTAGCTCCGGTGATGTTCCAGTGTGCTTGCTTGGATACGAGTCCAAGGTCGAGCAGGTCAGCGAGAACGCTTTGGAGGATTTCTACAGATTTTGTCATGTTTTCCTTTCGTGGGTTTCCTCTAGCGTAGTTCTCTGACACCACTAGTCGGGGAGTAATGTCTCGCTGGTGTGTACTTTTCTGACCCTAGGGTGCTGGGGTTGGTGATCAGCGTCGTGTTGTGTCGCTGATGTTGGTATCGGTTCGCCTCATCCAGTGGGATGTGGTGGGTTTCGTGGAGTTTGTGATGGGGGTTGGTGCCGGGATTTTCTTTGTACGATCGTCTTGACGTAGAATGTCTCTTCGGCGCCCAGCGCCTATGGTGGCTATAGCTCAGTTGGTAGAGCACCTGGTTGTGGTCCAGGGGGTCGCCGGTTCAAGTCCGGTTAGCCACCCCAAGGAAGATCGAGGGCAGGGGCGCTTGCGTCCATGCCGAGATCGACGCAGGGGTTGATGCATCACAAGCAACCCGAAGGGTTGTTGATGCGTAGCATCAAGGCGAAGCCTTTGTGATGAGTAACACCCCAAGGAAGATCGAGGGCAGGGGCGCTTGCGTCCATGCCGAGATCGACGCAGGGGTGTGGGAGAGTGCCCATAATCCCCTTTTTAATTGTGTCGAATTCGACATAATTAAGAACCAGGCGGGGCTGAACAGGTTCAGGCTGAGCGCAAAAGACTGGGCAGATCGGACAAATGCTATTGGCATTCGCTCTCGTGTTGGTCGCTACGGTGGCACATATGCCCATAAGGACATTGCCTTTGAGTTTGGAATGTGGATTAGCCCTGAATTTAAGATCTACTTGATACAAGAGTTTGACCGCTTGAAGACCGAGGAACAGCAACGCCTGTCGCTGGAGTGGAACCTGCAGCGCACTCTTGCGAAGATTAACTACCGGATTCATACTGATGCGATCAAGGAACAGATCATCCCACCCGAGGTGACGAAGGCTCAGTCCAACCTGGTGCATTCCAGCGAAGCGGACCTATTGAATGTAGCACTGTTTGGTCAAACTGCTAGTCAATGGCGGAAGAAGAACCCCGAGGTGGGCGGCAACATCCGCGATGGTGCCACCCTGGAACAACTCGTCGTGCTATCTAACCTAGAGAGCATCAACGCAGTGTTGATACGCGAAGGCTTAGGGCAGTCCGCAAGACTCATCAAATTGAACCAGATCGCCATCACACAACTCACATCCCTACTCAGCAGCGAGATCGTGATGCAGCTCGCAGCGAGATGAAGACATTCTGTCGAACTCATCGTGTTAGGGTGGGTCGTCGACCATTATTGAAGGAAACCAATGTTCTGCAGTATGTGCGCAGCCCCCCATGTGGCTGGGAACAATTTCTGTGAAAACTGTGGGACGCCAGTGACACAGTCCTCCACTGCTCCCACACAGCCATATCCGGATCCGCTTCCAGGAAGTGAAACATTGCCTTTTCCACCTCCCGACACCGAGGAACCCGTCCCATCCCCAGGTGAGCTCCAACAAGCCACCCCCCACCAGGGCACTCCCTTGACTCCCTCACCAACGACCCTGGTTGACCCCACCCTCATTCCCCCAAACTATCTGCACTCACCACCACCAGCTACCCCTCCTGCTTCACTGCCACAGGGCCACCCCAGATCCAGTGGAGATTCAACCCCTCATGGTATCTCAACACCGATCACGACCAAACCTCGAGTATCACCCCAGCTCATCCATATCCTTTCCCTTGCTCTCATCATTTCGGCAACCCTGGCCATCATCTCCCTGGGCTGGTTTTTTTTCACCCTCGGCAATGACCCAGCCCAAGGGACCAGCGCCGATATCTCCCGTCAATTACTCACCCTGCTTCCACTTCTCACCCTCGTACTACCGGCAGCAATCCTGCTGGTGATGGGCATTCGTGCCACACGGGTTGTTCTCAGCAACAATATCCGCAACCGGAAGGATGCTGCTCACCTACCCAGAACTGACGTCTTTTTGGGAATCATTGTCGTAACGCTGGGACTCGCACAATTTGCCCTCTGGATGTATTTCGACTTCACGAACTGGTGCGAGGGTTCTGGAGCCCCCTGCCTCAGCGAAGAGGAAGTGTCGCATCTAGCAGGAATCCTGACCTATCTTGGTTTGGTCCTGCAACCAGTCACAGGGATCCTGCTGATTGGATTGGCTGTGGTCTACCTGGTCAGAATACTCACCATCAAAACGACTTCATCACCACTGGTACTGATGTCAGCGATCATACTTATGGCATCCGGAGCACTCCATGTGTATGTCAATGCTTTCATCCTGGGATATTCGTCCGACTCCCTCGACAAGTACGACACGTACCACCTCATCGTTTCGTGGACTGGGAGCGGTGTTCCCTACACCTATCTCGGCGGCTTGGTTCTGCTGAACTGTTTCTTCATCCTGCGTGGGGCCACCTGGATCATGACCACTAAACATCTCAAGTCTGCACAAGCTGATCGCTAACCCCCTAGGAACGAAGACCAGGAGGCCAGCTTTGATCGTCCCAGTACGACGCAAGGTCGCCTACCATTTGTCTGCTACCGCGTCTGCAGCGTACTGGTCATAGATGGCTTCCAGCTCATCCAAGACTTCTGTACTCAGCGGAGCAAACCCCGCAGCTTCAGCATTCATTCGTGCCTGATCCCCATGGGAAGCCCCCGGAATGATCGTGGTGATTCCCTCCTGATCAATACCCCAACGTAGAGCCAACTGGGCCGGGGTGGGATTCTCTGGCATTGATGCTGCAACTCGAGCAACCTCGCGACCAGCCTGGATACCAAGGTCATAGGGTACGCCAGAGAAAGTCTCTCCCATGTCAAAGGCTTCCCCGAAGCGGTTAAAACTGCGATGATCCTGAGGGGCAAACGTTGTGGTCTCAGAGAATTTTCCAGTCAACAGTCCAGACGCCAAAGGTACCCGCGCAATCACCGCAACCCCTTTGGCCTTCGCTGCAGGAAGAACCTCCGTCAGTGGTTTACGCCGAAGAATGTTGCAAATGATTTGGATAGAGACAATGTCACGCTCCAGAGCAGTGAGCGCTTCCTCACAGGTCTCCACTGACACCCCATAATGCTCAATCACTTCTTCAGCGACAAGGCGGTCGAGACCATCGAATACTTCCTGGGAGGAATACACCGATGTCGGTGGACAATGGAGTTGAACCACAGGAATGCAATCCATTCTCAATCGCTTCCTTGAAGCATCAAGCCAGGTGCGGAAATTCTCATAGCAGTACGCCGAGGCCACATGTGGGTCCGCCAGACGCCCCATCTTTGTGATGACGGTCAGGCCATTGACGTGGGCCCCACCAATCGATTCAAGAAAATACCCAATGAGGTCCTCCGAGCGACCGTTGCCATAGACATCTGCAGTGTCGATCAGGGTCACACCAGACTCTACGGCTGCTGAGAGAACATCAAA
This sequence comes from Propionibacteriaceae bacterium, assembly GCA_009782785.1. Classification (GTDB taxonomy): domain Bacteria; phylum Actinomycetota; class Actinomycetes; order Propionibacteriales; family Propionibacteriaceae; genus WQYJ01. Next base: position 109,440 of record WRIJ01000003.1, read on the forward strand.
GGCTTGACCATCGGAGATGTCACCCCATTGCCCGCCAAATTGCCAGCACCCCAACCCGATAACTGAGACCTCACGACCTGTGGGTCCAAAGACCAGCGATTCCATGGGGCCCACTGTACTCTCTTCACCCCGAATTCAACCGGCAAGCCATGTCGTATAATGGTGGGATCTAGATTCCATGGTAGTGAGCAAGGAGGGCCTGGGAACAATGCAACTATTCGTGGCCATCGACATGCACATGGTGTTCGTGTATGTGTTTCCTCTCGTACTCGTCGCCGCCTATGTGGCACTAAAACTCAGTGGGAATAATCGAAGAAAACGGAAGAATGCTGAAGAACAGGATTATTTCGCTTCGCGGTACGGATCTTCAGTCGAACGAATGCTTGAAGAATATCGCGGTGACCGCTTGGAGCTCCTTTCCATCCGCGACAGTGGACGAACAGGGGTCCTGAAGGCTGTCATGAAGTTGAGAACAACCGATCCTGTCCCTCTTGCGATCGCATCCGAATTCGTCAAACGACTCTGAGCACTCTTGCCCTAGGGTTCAACCCATGTCTGGCGCCCCGCTAACTGCCCACATCCTCCATCGATATCTTGACCACGAGAGTCACGGAGAGTTACTGGTATTCGAGCCCCATCAAGGATGGCCATAAAATCTGTGGTCACTTGACGCGTGGAGGGTTGCCACGGTGACCCAGGTGTCGGATTGAGCGGAATCACATTCACATGCACCCAGCCCCGTCCGAGTGCATTCAATTTCTTCGCCAACAACTCGGCCCTCCACACCTGATCATTGACCCCTTTCATGAGTGCGTACTCGATAGAAACCCGCCGAGAAGTCGTACGGAAATAGTCCCGTGCGGCATCGAGCACATCCCCCACACCCCACCGCTTGTTGAGCGGCACCAACTTTTCGCGCAACTCATCATCAGGGGCATGCAAAGAAATCGCCAACGTGAGAGGCAATCCTTCCCCGGCGAGGTCAGCAATTCGAGGTACGATTCCTGCTGTTGATACGGTCACACCACGCGCAGTGATCCCAAAACCGTGAGGGGATTCACTCGTGATTCGCCGGATTGCACTCATCACTGTGTCATAATTCGCTAAAGGCTCCCCCATCCCCATGAACACCACATTATTCAGTTTTGCCTTGGCACCGGCAGACCCCAAGTCGACCACAGCTAACCGTACCTGCTCACAGATCTCACCCACTGTCAGGTTTCGTTGCAACCCTAACTGCCCTGTCGCGCAAAAAGGGCAACCAATCCCACAACCAGCCTGGCTTGAGATGCACAAGGTCGAGCGTGTACCTTCCCCTCTCGAATACCTCATGACGACCGATTCAACCAGGACGCCGTCGAACAACCGGTAGAGATTCTTCACCGTCTTCCCACGATCAGCGAGGGTTTGGGCTACTGGTTCTAGCAGTACGGGGAAAGCCGTCCTCACCGATTCGCGAGCTGAGGCAGGCAAGTCAGTCCACGATAATGGGTCCGCGGAGTACCTCTCGAAATAGTGCCGCAACAGCTGGCCCAGACGGTACGACGGCAACCTCCATTGCTGAAGAAGCTCCTGGCGCTCGTCACTACTCATCTCCGACCAATGGTGTGGAGGTTTCCCCCTGCGCTGAGTGGAAGAATCCTGGCTCACTGCCACACCTCACCCACTAGGGAAGAGCCACATGATGACCAGCCAGGCCGGGAAGGCAGCCAGGATATAAGAATCCATACGATCCATGATCCCGCCATGTCCAGGAATGAGGGTCCCCATATCCTTGACCCCCAAATCGCGTTTGATTTGTGATTCAACCAGATCACCAAGGAAAGCAACCACGACAATCACCAGTGCAAAGATGATCCCCTTCCACCACGCATCATGGAGAAGGAAAATGACGGTCACAAGCCCTGAAGCACAGGCAAGAAGGACCGAACCCACCAGTCCTTCCCACGATTTCTTGGGGGAAATCCTGGGTGCCACCGGGTGTTTACCAATAGCCATACCCATCAGATGGCCACCCGTATCGGTTGCTGCAACGGTGAGAAGAAAAGCGAAAGTGAGGGCCGGACCTTGCTCTTCTGCCAGCATGAGGACCACGCTGACAGCCAATAGGCCCGGATATCCGAAGAGCATGATCGTATGAGCGGTATCTGCAAGATAACCTTCGACTGGTCCACGCAACCGCACAACCATGATCACTACGACTGTGAGTCCAGCAATCACCCACAACCCTAGGGTGGGGACATGGGTCGGATACACCCGAGACGCATAGGCAGTCAGAGCAAAGAGAATAGATCCAGTGATGAGTGGAACATAGCCAATAGAAATCCCTCGCAATTTCTTCATGACTTGTCCAACTTCGACCTGCGCTCCACCAATGGCAATGGCAATGACCACCACGAGTGCCCAGGGGAACCAGATCAAGGAACATGCTGCGAAACCCATGAGAACCAACCCAGAGATGACAGCTAACACCATGTCGCGCCCAGCCCTCTTGTTAACCCCATCAACGGCATGTTTTACTACATCAGCAAATTCACCGCCTTGTACACCGTGGGCTGATCCCACCTTATTGGGTGTGCCACCAGTGAGCTCTTGACCCGAGGAAAGGTCGTCAGAATCAGTCTCCTTGGCGGTCTTGGATGCGCGAGTGGTTGTGGATCGTGAGGACATTAGACTTCCAGGAGCTCAGCTTCTTTGACCTTGAGCAGCTCATCAATGGATTCCACATGCTTCTTGGTGACCTCATCGAGTTTCTTCTCAGCCTTGCGGATCTCGTCCTCCCCAACTTCGTGATTCTTATCCATCTTCTTACAGGCATCCATTGCATGGTGACGAGCATTACGGATCGCAACACGAGCTTCTTCCGCTTTTGCTTTGGCAAGTTTGGTGTATTCCTTGCGTCTCTCTTCGGTCAGTACGGGTAACTGGACCCGGATGACGTGCCCATCGTTGGAAGGATTCACACCCAAATCAGAGTCTCGTATCGCTTTTTCGATAGCCGCCACACTGGACTGATCGTACGGTGAAATCAGCATGGTCCGTGCCTCGGGCGCATTAAAGCTGGCCAACTGCTGGATGGGGGTGGGGACCCCATAGTATTCAGCCACAATTTTTTGGAACATGGCAGGATGAGCGCGCCCAGTACGAATCGCAGAAAACTCCTCTTTGGAGTATTCGACTGCCTGATCCATTTTGTGATCGGCGTTAGAAATAATCTCGGATAACACTGTGGCTCCTTCTTAGCTCATCGGTGGTTGCGACCTACCACGAGGGTTGGTGGGTCCATCCCATGCAGAAATGGTATCCCAGTTTGACCCTAGAGTCATAGTGCTCAACTCAAGGATGGACGCGAGTGCCGAGGGATTCGCCACTCACAGCCCGAGAAATATTCCCCGCAACGTCCAAGTTGAAGAAAATCATGGGCATCCCAAAATCACGGGCCATCGATATTGCTGTTGCATCGGCAACCTTGAGGTTACGCGCGAGAAATTCGTCATAGGTGAGTTCATCAAACATCTTGGCTTCAGGATTCTTCTGAGGGTCACAGTCGTACACCCCATCAGTTCCCTGCTTGCCCATAAGAATCACCTCACAACCGACTTCCATAGCGCGCTGGGCAGCCACAGTGTCGGTCGAAAAGAAAGGCATCCCTGATCCAGCACCAAAAATGACTACTCGACCCTTATCGAGGTGGCGCATTGCCCGGCGAGGAATGTACGGCTCAGCAACCTGACCCATTGCGATAGCTGTCTGTACGCGGGTCTCAATGCCCTCTTTTTCACAGAAATCTTGCAAGGCCAGGCAGTTCATGACCGTACCCAGCATTCCCATGTAGTCGGCGCGGGCACGATCCATTCCACGATGTTGCAATTCAGCACCACGGAAGAAGTTGCCTCCACCGACAACAATTGCCACCTGAACTCCGCATTTGACCACCTCAGCAATGTCTTTGGCAATTGACGAGACGATGTCTGGGTCTACCCCCACCGCACCACCACCAAAAGCCTCCCCTGAGAGTTTGAGTAGGACTCGTTGATAGCTGGTCATGGCTCCTCCTGAATTGGGATCGAGGTTAGGCCCCTGCCGCGAAGCGTACGAATCGAGTAATAGTCACCCCGGCTTTGGCAAGGGCTTCACCCACAGTGGCATCATCAGCAAAGATGGGAGCTTGTTCAACAAGGCAGGCATCTTTGTAGAAGTCTTTGATACGACCCTCAATAATGCGAGGAATCACCTGCTCTGGTTTGCCTTCTTCCTTGGCCGTGGCTTCAGCGACACGTTTTTCCGATTCAACCACTTTCTCAGGAACGTCCTCTTTGCGTACGACAGAAGGTTTCATCGAAGCGATCTGCAAGGCCACATTGTGGGCCATGGCTTCACCATCAGCACCCTCATATTCAACCAACACACCAACCTGGGGTGGAAGATCCTGGGAACGACGATGGAGGTAGGTGTGGGTTTCACCAGTGAACTGTGCCACGTTGCTCAGCTCCAATTTTTCACCAATCTTGGCTGAGAGAGCTCCCACTGTTTCCTCGATGGTTTGGCCACTAGCGAGTTTCACTCCCAGGGCTGCCTCCACACTGTCAGCGCCATCAGCTGAAACGGCTTCAGCAACCTGTGAGGCAAGAGCCATGAACTCTTCGTTCTTAGCGACAAAGTCGGTCTCGGCTCCTAGTTGAATCAGCGCCTTACCAGCACCAGCGACCAGTCCATTGCTCGCTTCACGATCTGACCGCTTCGCGGCTTTCACCGCACCCGAAACGCGCAGGATCTCGGTAGCTTTCTCAAAATCGCCCTCGGCTTCGGTGAGTGCCTTCTTGGCGTCCATCATTCCCGCGCCTGTTTGATCGCGCAGTTTTTTCACATCAGCGGCAGTGATTGCCATGGTTTACTCTTTTCGTTAGATTCTGGTTGTTATTTTTCTTGAGAGCCGGTGGCCTCGACAGCTTCATTGACAGCTTCAGTCATACTCGAGGTTGCATCATCAACAACGTCACTAACCACGTCACTGGCTTCCTTGAGGGTCTCTTCAGCTTTCTCTACGAGAGCTTCCACGGCGTCACTGAGAACCTCTGTGGGTGACTCTTCAGCGGCTTTCGTCGTCTTCTTCGGCGCAGCTTTTGCTGGTGTCGTCGTCTTGGTCGCTGGTTTCTTGGTTTCAGCTTTTGCCTTGGGTGTGGGGCTTGCTTCAGTCTCCGCCTTGGGTTCTGCTTTTGCTTCGGCTTTTGCCTTGGGTGTGGTTTCTGCCTTCACATCTGTGTCTTCCACGCCAGCAGATTCGACCGGCACCTCAAGTGCTGGTTCCTCCACTGCAGGTGTTTCCACTGCTGGCTCCTCAACTGCTGTTTCCACAACAGATGGTTGTGCCTCACTCGCCTGATCCGCGCCCGTGGAATCCCCTCCAGCAAGAAGCTCGCGCTCCCATTCAGGCATAGGCTCCAATTCGACCTCTTGTTCGGTGCCAGTCTTGGGAGCCTGTGAACGAGCCATGAGGCCATCAGCAACCCCATCAGCAATCACCTTGGTGAGCAAGGCTACTGCGCGAATCGCATCATCGTTTCCAGGGATTCCATAATCAACCTCATCAGGATCACAGTTCGTATCCAAGATCGCCACCACAGGGATGCCCAGTTTTCGGGCTTCCTTCACCGCGAGGTGCTCCTTATTGGTGTCCACCACCCACACCGCATTCGGGGCCTTACCCATGTCACGAATCCCGCCCAGTGATCGAGCGAGCTTATCGCGCTCACGGGCGAGCCCGAGAATCTCCTTCTTTGTGAAAGGCAAGGTTGAGTTTTCACTCAAATCCATGGCTTCGAGTTCCTTCATTCGTTGGATTCTCTTCATCATGGTGGGGAAATTGGTGAGCATTCCACCCAACCAGCGCTGATTAACGTACGGCATCCCCACACGCATCGCCTGTTCAGCGATCCCTTCCTGAGCCTGCTTCTTCGTACCAACGAAGAGAATTTGCCCACCAGAAGCAACCAGGTCGCGTACGAAATGGTAGGCAGTTTCGATCTCTTTAATCGACTTGTGAAGATCAATGATGTAGATCCCATTACGATCAGTAAAAATGAAGCGCTTCATCTTCGGGTTCCAGCGGCGAGTCTGATGCCCAAAGTGGACTCCTGCATCCAGGAGTTGACGTGCAGTAACGACAGCCATAGCAGTCCTTTCGTTGCGAGACCGAGAAAACTCGGCCCCTAGTGAGTTCATGATGCTTCAAGCATCCCTGACATCGGAATGACACCCACCGACATGTGCCGGACCTACGAGAGCCATTTCGGACTTCCGATGTGCGAAATATGGTCCAAAGACCGTCGACCATTCTATCGCGTTCAACCCACCAAGCAAGTTCGATCATGGACCGGTGGGGAACAAACTTGCATGAGTCGGCGAGATACGGCAGAGTTCCATCATGAGTTCACAGGCGAACGTACCCGAAATTGTCTCAGCCACCCGCAATGTTGTCCTTGTTGGATCCTCCGGGTCAGGAAAGACCACTCTCTATGAATCCCTCCTCAGGTCACGCACTAGCGGTTATCGTGGAGAAAAAATGGAACCAGAGCGTGCAGCCGCTCTCGCCATTTCGTCAATCCAAGTCGATTCCACCACCGTCAACCTGCTTGATGCCCCTGGCCATCCCGACTTCGTGGGTGAACTGCGCGCGGGCCTGAGGGGTGCTGACGGTGCGGTGTTCGTGATTTCAGCCTCAGATGGTGTCGATTCAGCAACCGAAGCCCTGTGGGCAGAGTGTGCTGCTGTGGGGATGCCGCGCGGGATCGCTGTGACCAAACTCGATGATGGCCGTGCAGATTTCGCCAATGTTCTCGCAGATATTCAAAACTTGTGGGGGCCAGCGGTGCAGCCCGCGTACGTACCGATCAAAAATGGGGAGAAGATCACGGGCAATCTGTCACTCGTGAGCAAAAATGTTCACGACTATTCTTCTGGTTCGCGAGTACGCAGAGAGGCAAGCGCTGAAGAGTTGGCGACGATCGAGGATTACCGTTCTGCACTTATTGAGGGGATCATCCAAGAATCTGAGGATGATGCACTCATGGATCGCTATCTGGAGGGTGAAGAACTCAAGATTGACGAACTCGTCGAGGACTTGACCAAGGCGATTTACACAGGTCGTTTCTTCCCGGTAATCCCGGTGAACTCTCTTGATGCTGTGGGTATCGAAGAGTTGCTGACGGTCATCATTAACGCTTTCCCGAATCCTTCGCGCCACCGCTTGACCGTCTCCAAGGTTGCTGGTGGAAAGGTGGAAGCGGTCGAAGCTGAGGTCGGCAATCCTGATGGACCGCTCGTGGCCGAGGTTATTCGTACCACTTCGGATCAGTTCGCTGGACGTGGCTCGCTGGTACGCGTGTTCAACGGAACCCTCAAGACCGATGACACGGTCATGGTTTCCGGGCATCGCTCCTTGTTCACGTCTGGGGAGGATCCGGCACACCCTGACCATGATGATCCCGACAAGGTGGGCCCCTTGGCCGTACCCAAGGTTGGTGAGAATGTCGCCACACCGAAGGCCGTGGCTGGGCAGATCGTATTCGTGACCAAGATGAGTAAACCAGAGACCTCTGACACGATCTCCGCCAAGGACGCGGCCGTACTGATTAACCCGTGGAATCTTCCCGAACCATTGCTGCCGGTGGCCATTAAGGCTGCCACACGCAACGATGAAGATAAGTTGCCAGTGGCTCTCAACCGTTTGGCTGTTGAGGATACGACCGTACGGGTCGAGGCTGCTGCCGAAACGAAACAAACAGTGTTGTGGACGATGGGACAAGCCCATGTGGATCTTCTGTTGGCCCGCCTCAAGGATCGCTATGGGGTTAACGTGGTCTCGGAGCCGATCAAGGTCGCTCTGCGCGAGACTTTCATTGCGCCGGTAAAAGCTGATGGAGCCCACGTGAAGCAGTCCGGTGGGCACGGCCAGTTCGCTAAGTGCTCGATTGAGATTGAACCCCTGGAGCGCGGTGCCGGATTCGAGTTCGTGGACAAGATCGTGGGTGGTGTGATTCCCCGCCAGTTCATTCCTTCAGTGGAGAAGGGCATCCGTAACCAGCTCGAGAAGGGTGTCATTGCAGGATATCCGGTCGTTGATTTCCGCGTGAACCTCGTGTTCGGGAAAGCCCACTCAGTGGATTCCTCGGACTTGGCATTCCAGATGGCTGGAGCCCACGCGGTCAAGGAAGCAGCTGCGACCCCTGGGGTCACTGCACTCTTGGAGCCGATTGACAAGGTGACGGTCACCGTGGATGAGCAATACATGGGTGCGGTCATGACTGATGTATCGGGCCGGCGCGGCCAGTTGGTCGGTACGGACGCTGACGATGCCCATCACGCGATTATCCATGCTCTGATCCCGCAATCGGAGTTGAGCAAGTACGCGATTGATCTTCGTGGGCTTGCTCGCGGATCGGGCTCTTTCACCCGCGAATTCCATGGGTACGAGCTGTTGCCCTCAAACCTCGCTGACGACATGATCAAGCAAGCCAAAGATAAGGGCTAGGTCCCTCAGATTCCAGGTGTGAGGTGCATCTCCTGCCCAGGAGCCGCGTCATTCTGTGCGAAGTCTCACAAGGAATCAGGATATTGTCAGGCGGCGAGTTTTACATGGGTGCTGTAGCGCTCGTGGGCTGCTTGACGACTGATCCCTAACGCTGCCCCAATTTTTGCCCATGATGCGCCTTGACGTTGCGCAACAGCTACCATCGACTCGATGAACCCATCAAGGTTGTTGCGATCGCTTACCGCCTGTGCGATGGCTTCCACAGCGTCTCCTTCATAGGTACGAATGGGGTCTGGGCCTTCACCGTTGTTTGCATTTTCGATTTCATTGAGCATGTCTTCATTGGTTCTCATGGTGTTCACCTTCTTGTTCGTAGATATTTTGGGCGGGCTGGCATGGCATGGAATATTTGTTCATTGCGATTGATGGCGATTTCGATAAGTTCTCCCGAGATTCTTGGTCCGATGACCATCGTGTACCCGTCCATGGGGAGTACGAGTATTGCGTAGTCGACAGCGGGGAGGATGTCCTCATCTGGGATGTTGTGTTTCCTAGCGCTGTGAACTATATCCGTGTGTCAAGCATACCTGACATATGATGACAATGTCAAGAAATATTGACGCAAGGGCTATTCAAGGATTCAACGCACACGCTTAAGGCAACACAACAGTCGTCATCGGGGTTGTTGCCCGCCCGGCACGTTATTCAGTACACTGCAAGTTGAGCCTGGAGTTAACCAGAATGAAGTTGCTTCCACTCTTCGTACCCAATAACTCCGTGCCCCTTGAGATAATAAATGCGTGGAGGGCCATTGGGCCTAAACAAATCACGATCACCATCATAGGTAATTTGGACCGAGCGAAAATCCAGTGTGAAGGCATACGCGCCATCTACCGGATCGCTGCCTGCTACCTGAACGAATTCAATAAGATTGGGATCACTGGTTCCTGTGCTCACGAGGGTTAATTGTTGGCCATCATACCCATCAGGATGGTATGTATCGCGATAGTTTTCCTGCACATATTGCATGTACAGTTCTGCATTTACTGCAACGTACATGCTTATACCTGGAGTATCGGGAAAATCTCTACTTAGCTTCTCACCAACATGCCCCCACCCAACAATCATTTTGTCGTAGTCGAAGCCATGGCGCTGTGAATCGGGGCGGGAAGGTGCCCCACTGCCATTCACGCCATCGTAGCTTGCGCCACCGCACCCAGACATAGCCAAGGCCAATGCCATAACACCACCTGCAACAAATAGTACCAACCGCCGTGATCTCACAATGGTCACCTTCATCTTCCGTGGGGGATAAAACAGCCACTACAAGCCCCGGTGCTCCCCCATGAGCACCAACGTTTTGTCTATGTAATACTAGGGTTCCAAAAAAAAAAAAAAGCAACTTACCCCACAACTCCATTCCCAATGAACCGGTGGGGTATTGCATCCAGGGTGACATGGTCGGTGAGGCCCCACAGAGTGTGAGCGCTTCGAGTGTTGCCACGCCGCTTGACTACACGCCCACCCAGCACGTCATTCCGCGCGAAGTCGCGGAATCCAGGCAAGCGAACAACCACGGTTGTGGAGTCTGTTGATGGTGAAGTCGAAAAAACCACCACTGGCTTCACCTCATCCTAGCTACCCTCACGTACGCTAGCGTACTGGGAAATTCTGGGCTCCTTGGGTGCGGGCATTTGTGTAGTCAAAATGCCACCACTCGTTCGAGTACGGGGTGAAACCCTGCTTCACCATGGCTTGACGTAGCCGAGTACGGTTCCCCGATTGCGTACTGGTCAACCCTGAGGCTTGATAGTGGGACCGGGTATCAAACAAATCGAACTCACTACCCGTATCGAGAACCTTGCCAGTGGAGAGATCAACCAGGGTGACATCCACAGCCGTACCCAAGCTATGGTTCGAGTACTCAGCGATATAGCCAAGTCTGAACAGATCCGTTTTCGCGAGATTCGGGTAATACTCCTGCTTCGTACTGGTGTCAGAATTCTTGGACCACTCCACAAAGTTGGCGACAGCACGAGTTGGCCGATAAGCGTCCAGGATCAACAAACCAAACCCCTCCTGCTTTAAGTCAGCCTGAACCTTCGCCAGGGCTGTTGCCGTATCCGACAGTACGATCGCTGCCGTGACTGATTCATAACCATCCACCACCGCTCCAGTGAAATTGTTGGTCGTGGCATACCTCAACTGGACCGCAATAGAAGGATCAACACTGTTCACACACACAAAACCGGCAGGCAACCCATCCTCGTCACAGCGGGGAGGTTCTAGCAATTCGATCAGTGTGGGAAGCGGTGAAGGGGTGTTCACTGTTGGCGTTGAACCAGGTGAGGGCGTCGAGATGCTGGGTTGGTCAATCGGTTCTTGGTTCGGCCCTTGGCATCCGACAGTGAGCAGGGTGAGGCCAGCGACCATGGTGGCAACTATGGATTTCAGTGTTTTCGGCATGTGGCGCTGAACTCACTCACGTGATGGTAGGGACGTGGGCTTCTTCCAGCATAGCGCGTGGACGGTACGGTACCCCCTCAGGGATTCGAACCCTGGACACGCGGATTAAGAGTCCCAGATAATATGCCGTTTGACAAGGGAAAACACCTCAAGTATAGCCATAACTATAGCCATTATTGTGAAACACATTACGCACAGAGACAAGAAAAATAGACCCCTCCACCACATAGGCGAAGGGGCCAAAACGAACAAGACGAGCGAACTAGTCACATGTTTTCAAACAAAGCTGACACCTCTCCTCCACACGCCGGATCCGCTCATCATGCTTCGCATGAACAATCCGAGCATTCTTACGCTCATCCTGCAGTTCAGCCCTGAAAAGCTTCACATCATCCCTAATACCCGTGATATCATCACGAAGGTTCGTTGAATGCCCATTCGTGACCTGGATTGATGCTTCTTTAGATCTCTTGGAAGCGAGGTATGAGAAAACCGCCGTGATACACGTGCCAATCAAGGATAGCAAACCCACAATCATAGCTATCATTATCTCTTCAGGGATCGTCATCGTTGCCTACTTTCCTTGATACAACCAGCCGAGAGCGTGGGCAGTGTTTTTCCCCACGATCCCATCAACCGTGAGCTTCTTCGCACGCTGAAAATTGATCACAGCCGTGCGGGTTTCATTACCAAAAATGCTGTCAGCACCGTATCTCGGTAACCGGTAGCCGAGTGCCATGAGTCGGCTTTGGAGGGTTTTCACATCTGTGCCTCGCGAACCGGTGAGCAGGAGCCTAGTGAGATTGTATTTCGCTGCTGCTGATGATGTGGGTGTGCTGGTGTATTTTGGTCGGACATAGCCTTGCACAAAACTAGAGCGTGTCATTTGTCGCACCATAGAGGAACCGCTCGCATTCCCCTCCATCGTTGTTAAAATAGTTCCAGTGACAGCCAGCACGATTCCTGCATGATCTGGGACATTGTTCACGTTGAAATCAAACAGGACAATGTCACCAGATTTAATGCCTGACTTACCCGAGTGCCACAATCCGGCGTCTTTAGCTCGACTCATCAATGTTGGCACCCAAGCTGTTCGATAAACCGTTGACTTATCCCCCACACTCGCCATGACATAGGCAATGGTGGCAGCACACCACGCCCAAGAGCTAACTCCCAAATTTGCGACATTCTTGTTATACCAGGTCCGAATGGTCGACCCGTTCACACCAATGGTGGCCCGGGCCTTATTATAGGTGTCGTTGACTGTTGGCATTGTGTTTCCTTTCGTGGTTGAGGTGCTGATATAAATGCATATGTAGACGAGAGATCAAGTCCTCTCTCGGACACGTATATAATCCCTAGTCAGACTGCACTAGACCGGCGCTACACCCGCGTGTAAGCCAATCCCAGAAACCGGGAGCGAAGTCCAAGCCGTAGTAGCGGTTCTTGGCCTCGATGAACACGTTCGCATCGAGCAAATACGTCATGCCATCACCACCTCGGCCAGGTTCTCAAAGGTGGAATGCTTCGCCACACCTAGTAACTCGTACGCGTCGGTGTACAACGTCCGCCCTTCACGGGTGTCAGCGATCACCGCGCGAGCGAATCGCCGACTGAGCCGGTAAGGCTGGGATTTGTAGTAGTCGCCACCACTTGGGGCATCGCGATCAGCGAGGCTCTGAGAAGCCGCCGCTTCGGTGTCGCGGTAACGCTGCCGGAAGTCGTCCCACTCCAGCAACCCGGCATCGAAGGCGCTCTTCAGAACCACTAACTCGCTCACCTTGAAGCGGGCAGTTAGCTCCTTCACGGTCGTCTGCCTCCAGGCACCGACTAACTCGTCTGCTGGAACCAGCACCTCAGCGGCAACCCGGTTTGCCCAGGACTCCTTGCTGCTTTGGCCGTCTTGGGCAGACAGGTTCGCATCAGACAAGGCAGTGTCTCCCGCCCAGACGTGAGCAAGTTCATGGATCAGGGTGAAGATTTGGGCAGATTTGCTGTCTGCGCCGTTCACGAAGATGAGCGGAGCCAGATCGTCCACCAGAGCCAGACCCCGAAACTCGTCGTGATCAAGAGCACGGTGGGTGTTCGCACCCACGACACCATTAACCACCACGAGAACGCCCAGATCTTCGATGCCGGAGATCAGAGTGCGTCTGGCGTCACCAAGGGTCCGGTTCTGATCACGCTGCTCTGGTTCCCAGTGGAGCGCCTCACGGATGGCATCGGCCGCAACCTTGACGGGGGTACCCTGCGGCATCGAACCGACGTACGCCAGGCGCTCAAGCCCCTCAGCCAAGGCGTACTCACGGTACCAGTCCTGTCGCTTCTGGCATTGATAGATGGTGTCCAGCAGATCCGGGGATGGTTGAGCGATCTGCCTATTGCCCAGCGTGCGGAAGTCAGGAATGGGAACGATCTCCTGTGGCGGCTCAGCGAGAAAGAAGAAGCCCAGTGGAGTATGAGTCCAGCCCGCTAGCTTCTGGAGCTGCCTGTAAGTCGGCTCAGACTCGCCAGCCAACCATTTCGGAAAGGCCTTGAGTTGTTCTGGGACATCGTCTGCACTCAGGCGCGCTCGATCCAGAGCCCACATCAACAGTGCGGGCTCCACATGCACTCGCGTGGCCACTTCAAGCTCCTTCCACGATCCGAGTGTAGCGGTGACGGTCCTCCACGCGATCATGAACCCGTCTGGGAAACACACATGACCGTTAGGTTCGAGTGTTTGCATCCATGGTGGAGTGTCACCACCATTAACGCCTAAGATGACGAGCCTTCTATTGGCGAGGTGTGTGTACACCAGATCACCTACTTTGACAGTGGCGCAGGTTCTTGCTGGTGTGGGTTGTTCACCGTACCCATCGAGTGTGACTTTGATGGGGTTCACACTGGTGACGGTACCCCATTTCCAGGTACTCATTTCGCACCCCAATGGATGCTAGTTGCTATCTGTGTGTGTGTGTGTGTGTGTGTGAGAGAGAGAGAGAGAGAGAGAGAGAGTTAGTCCGCATATTCAGGGTTCCCTTCATTGTCATGAATCGCACGGCGTGCCAGATGCTCCTGAATGGCTTGGTTGTTCTCATCAGGGGTGATGATCGACAATGCTTGTGCATTCGCAAAAAGTGCCATCACGGCAATCAAGACAGACACACCAGTAGCAGTCCAACCTTCAAGATTGGACAGGATCATAGGGCCTGCTACACCAACAATCAGAGCCGTGAGATACACGGCTTGGCGTGCCCTGGCAGGGATCAGAGCGAGCGGATTTTCCATGATAATTTCCTTACAGTTGAATGTTTGATGAAACAGAAAGCTCTAACAGTTTCTGTCGGCCCACGCACATTATCAACGTGGATCTACTTCCAGCGTCCAAACCCAACCACCTGAATACTCTGGCTCACCACGTTACTAGCAGGCCCAAACAGGTAGACTGATCCTGCTGAAGTGGTTGACCAACTAGAACATTTAGGTATCTGGCTGTAGTACGTGGATGATGGGGTAGTCGCATAGATCACCGTGAAAGGTTTCGTCCAGTTGCCCATTGCATGACTCGAGTAGTACCAGCCAACCCACGATGTTCCACCGGTGTTAGCACTTAGTGTTCTCCACGCGATCATGAACCCGTCTGGGAAACAAATATGTCCGTTTGCTGCCAATAATTGTTCAACAGGTGGGGCTGGTGGAGGATTATCACCATTGACAACACCGTGGATAATCACATGGCCATGGGCCAACTCATATCGGACAAGATCCCCGACCTTCACCCTGGACATGTCACACAATGCACGTGGACGGTACGGGAGATCCTGGGTGTCGTTACCTAGCTTGATTCGGTAGTCTGGGCCTGCTTTGGTTACCGTGGCCCAATTGAAGGTGCTCATGGTTTCATTTCTCCTTCGTTGCTCTCGCTACTGCTCCTCATCGCCAATGAGAGCATCAGGATTGATAATCTCCTGCAGTGTGAGTGTCATTAAACCGAGTGGGGAGCAGTCTTCGGCCACTGCTGTCACTAGATAGAGTCCCTCGATGTCTGCATTTTTACTACGAAACCAGCACACATCACCTTCACGAATGGGCATGGGAAGTGTTTTGATTGTGACTGCTGCCACTGGTGAAGATTTCGCTACCAGCGAGTTCACACACCTCTGGTAGAGAACCTGCAATTGGTATTCGGTAGTGCCAGCGGGAAGTTCCTCATTTTCCAGGGTGTCAACGATTTCTTGGCCACCACGGCGAGGGATTGAATACGGGCTGTTTTTATTGAGATTCTCTGCTACAGCAACCAACGGTGGCTCATCAGTGGATTCTTCAGATTCATCCCGAGTTGGTGCTGCCACGCCAATCACCACGTTAGGTGTGGACAAATCATCGAGTTCGTGAGTCCATGTTTCCTCATATATTGCGAGTGCACCATCAATGAGTTCTCGGCGGATCCCTGGGAGCGAATCATAGAAAAGGCTCCTTTTACCAGGTGGAATATTGCGAACAGTCACCAAGTTTCCATTGGGTGAAACCTGCAACGCATGATACTCAATAGTTTGCAGCAGTTCGTTAATGATAGATAACCGGGATGTGCCCACATCAAAAGTTAATGGATTCGCAGTCTTTGTTGTGTCACCAAGGTCGACTGTGATCAGTTCACCTGCTTCCATGCCCAGTTGTTGTACCCATTGCATCACGGTTAGCGACTGGTCACATGTGTAAGTGTGGCGTACCTTGGATTGCCGCAGTCTTGTGGTGCGGTCGTGCAACCCTATTTTTCGTATACGCCCCAACCCTGACCAATCTGATGGTGCCGTCACAATCAGATATGAACCACGCTGGTCATCGAATTGGATCAAACCATTTAAGGAACTGATCGTACGAACAGGTCGAATGCGGTGGTTATAAAGATCAAGATCTTGTAGCCGAATCATACCTGGTTCAGCTGTAACCATCTCTGTCACAGTAAGGGACCCTGTGCCTTTCACACTAGGTGAATACCAGCTCCCGTTCAGATCGCCTTTCTCAACACCACACAAGTCACCAATGTGATGATCAATGCCAGTTGCTGGATCATGATCCAGGATCTCCCATCGCCACGACACTTTCCTTGCACCATAGAGAACATCAACAATAGTCTGTTGTTTCGCTGAAACGACTGTCATGGTTATTCACCTGTCCGTGTTACCGTGTAGGTGAAAGTAGCCAAACCTTTACTCCACGAGGATACGCTCCCTTGGATTTGGCCAAAGATTCGATGCCCGCTTGGATCTCGGTAACATACTCGCCCGGCGTGTTGAAGAAAATCACTGATCTGTTTCACTGTGGAACCTTCACCGTCAACAATCGTTGCTGAGCCTGGAATGGCGTAGCTTTTCGCTGGGCCGTACATTCCTATCGGGTATTCACGATCAGCGGCATTGAAAAGATCTTGTTGACGACCAGGGTTTGCCCCAAGTGTGAGGTTCCCGTAAACACTAATGGATTCTTCCCATGTTGCACCGCTTGACACGAATGCCCACCTGTCTTCCCTGACTGTGAGTAACACTTGGGTTGTGATCGAGGTTCCATCATCACCCCAACCAGTAACCTCATACAGATTCTGGCCATGAATAGTTGGAGTGGTATCAATAAGCCCGGTGAGGTCTATCGTTTCGACCCTGTATTGATCTATGAACACATCCCATGATTGCGCGGTCATGTCTTCCACTTCGACTGCTTCCCATATGGGGTGGATTCGAGCTTCTACACTTGGCAAGATCGCTCGTCGCACCGATATGAAAGCTGGCAATGATCGTTCACTATCTTCAATGAACGAAATGTCTAACTGCGCTCGCCCTGATTCACGAAGGTAGCTCACTTCAACGGTTGCTTTTACTGGTGGAGTGTATTCGACCGTGAAAACTACAGGATCAGTGCTGGTGATCATCCCAAAGGAATCAAGGACAGAAACCCGAAGCTCATAGGTGTGCCCATTGATCGCACGCGTGCCAAGAATCGTTGAAGATAACGTTGTCGACAGTAGTGTTTCAACGAGTTCATTCGCTATCTTGTCCCAGAGCTCAATCGTTGCCCTGATAGGTGTAGCGCCTTCTGACTGTTGATAGGTGAGCCCCACGTCAATGGTTGACCGTGTAAGCGATGAATCTGCTGCTGGTTTATCAACTGTCACTATAGATGTGTCACGAAATGTGACCGTAGCGAATTGTGACCAGTCTGATCCGCCCTCACCATCAAATCCTCCGCTTGTTGCCATGCCCCATGTTCTGACCCGGACCATGATCGATGTACCTACAGGGTAGGTCCCTGAAGGTATCAGCCATTGGGAAACATCAGAAGATGTTTTCCCCCCAGTCGACAACCATGTTGCTCCACTGTTTTCTGAATATTCCAGTTCGAAGGCTGTTTGCTCAGTGGTGTCCACAGGATTATGGTTCCACCTGACATGGAAATCTTTGGAGGCTGGTGCACTAGGTGGAAGATTCGTGAAACTCGGTGGATTCGGCGCTGCCAATAATTGCAGATGGTTTGATGGTGTAAAGGCACTGGTGAGTTGGCTCGTGTCCATTGTGCGAGCAGCAATGCCATACACATGGACTAGAGATGGGTCTGGTGATTCATCCAACCACTCGTTCACACCTGCAGGTAGTGCAACCAGGATCCCATCATCCCAAACAACACTGCCATTCACGAGGGCCCCATGTTTGATCACATGTTGATGCTCACTGTAGGCAACGGTCGGGGTGAAAACAATCCCGACACTATTTCCGGGAAGGCGAACAATAGAAACACTCGATGGGGCCCCCGGTGTTGTCCACACGGGCGCTGATGTTGAAGACCAATTCGATGTTCCAGCATCATTCCTCGATCGAACCCTGGAAACGATTTTCCGGTTGGGCTCGGCAGAGATCGTTGTTGACCCTACAGTGTTCATCCACGCTTGATCTGCCCAGTTTCCATCATTGACTTGTGTAGAGATTTGGATTTGTGTTGCTTGCCCGTGTGAGGCTCCTTGCCGGGTGAACGATGCTGACAGGGCTGAATCATTTACTCGTGACAGTTGGTTGTTTGTTGGAACTTCTGGAGCGATCAGTGTTGATGGGAGGGTCATCTTTGCTGTGGATGTCCCAGATTTTGAACCACTTGCACTTGGATAGTTGATATACAGGCTCAGGTCGATACTGCGAGCTGCACCATTCGAACTACCAGGGACAGTAATATCGTACGGTCCCCATTGTTTCGATTTCGAATTGCTACTCGAACCAAAATTCGCGTCAGCATTCGTAGCTTGCCGTTGTTGACCGTCAACGATCCCACGAATCGTACCGTTACTATTCCCATACCAGGATGTGCTCGTCCCTGGTATAGCATGCTTATATAATCGCAGTGTGTGACTGTTCGCTGTTTTGTTGGTGGACAATACATCAACATCAAGCCCAAAAGACGCTGTGGGGCTTGTCATCCCTGTGCGAGTAATTCTCCTAGTGGACATGGGCGGCCTCCACAAGTTTGTTCATCCTCTGCTGGTCTTCCAGTCGCGTTAGCTTTGCTTGCAGTGCCTCATCCCACACTGGAATACCAGAATGGAGCATTGACACGATCTCGGAGAGGGGTTGAATAATGGGTTGATTGGATTCAACACTTAGTGAGGCTGCGACTTGATGTTGCAGGTTAGCACTCATAGTGTTCCCGTTCATCCCACGAGGATTGAACACATCTGAAACGTCCCTCATCATCACCTGTGCGTTGTGTACCGCTAGCCTAGTTCGCCGTTCGATACCTTCGGCATATGCTTCACCCACAGCTTGACCGGAATATAGCACCCACCCTTTGCCACTGAAGGGGCCTTTCTTTGCTGGTGAGAATGGGAAATAGCTTCGCACCTGGGACATGGTGTTTTTGACGGTGGCTAGGATCCTCCCTGTCATGGCTGTGATACCGTTCAGGAAGCCTTGCATGAGTGACCTTCCTGATGCAGTCAACATGGACCCGAGATTGCCGAATGCTGCCTTCAGTAATGCTGGGATCGTCTTGGTGTATGTCAATGTTTGAAGCAGTTTCGCTTTTGCTGCTTTATCAAAATCGCCAAACCATGTGTTAGCTTTCGAGTTCAATGATGACAAACCTGATAGTGCACTGGTAATCTTTGCTGGACTGGACTTAGTTGCATCGACAGTTGAGTTGATGGAGCTAGCGACACTCGATTTGATCCCGTCCCATGCACCACCAATCGTGGACTTAATTCCACCCCATGCTGTGCTCGCAGTGGATTTCACACCATCCCAAGCATTGGAGGCTGTGGATTTGATCCCATCCCAAGTGTCGCCTGCTTTTGACTTGATTCCACCCCATAGCCCACCTAATGTGGAGGTAATCCCACCCCATGCAGTGCTCGCGGTTGTCTTCATCCCGTCCCAGGTTGTGCCAGCTGTTTCTTTCACACCATCCCAAGTTTCACCAGCTTTGGTTTTGAGCCCGTCCCACGCCGAACCTAACGTGGAAGTGATCCCGTCCCAGGTTGTGCCAGCTGTTTCTTTCACACCATCCCATGCAGTGTTCACCGTAGTTTTCACACCATCCCAGATCGTGGATGCTGTCGATGTGACCCCATTCCATGCTGTTTCTACAGTGGACTTCACACCATCAGCTGAAGCAGACACCGTGGATGTTATTCCGTCCCAAGCACCACTGATCGTGGATTTCACACCATCCCAAGCATTGGAGGCTGTGGATTTGATCCCATCCCAAGCCTTTCCCATGAGGGACTTCGATTTTTCACCAGCTGATGTGACTGTTGTGGATGCCTCCGTGGCCACTGTTGCTACGCTTTCAATGGTTTTCGCAGCTTCGTCAGTTGCTTCCTTACCTCCTTTTGAAAAGATCCCCTTAATCCCATTCCACAAGCCACCAGCTTTCTCACTCAACCAATCCCACGCTCCACCAACAGTATCGGAGATATTCCCCCAAATCGATGAAGCACTAGATTTGAGACCCTCCCATGCACCACCAATCGTGTCAGTAATGCCACCCCACAAACCACCAGCTTTCTCACTCAACCAATCCCACGCTCCACCAACAACACCCTTAATCCCACCCCAAATATCTCCAGCCTTAGAGCTAAGCCAATCCCATGCACCACCAATCGTGTCAGTAATGCCATTCCAAATATTTCCAGCAGTCTCCAACACGCCACCAAAGAAATCACCAATGGCACCAAAGAAACCCCTCACACCCTCCCAAATGCCAGAGATAAAACCCCAGACTCCTTCCAGAATTCCACCGATCCCAGAGGATTCAATACCGTCTTTCACTCCCCCAAAGAAGTCACCGATGCCTTTGAAAAATCCAACGACAGCATCCCAAATCGATTTGATAACACCCCAAATTCCAGACAGCACATTCCATATGCCTTCAAAAATTGGTGAGAGAATTCCCCATGCTGTCTGGATTATTCCCCACACTGTTTCAAAGAACCCAGCAATGAGTGACCTAACACCCTCTGTTTTCTCCCAGATCCCCACAAAGAATCCAACAATGGTTGTGAACACTGCCTTGATCACGCTCCAAATACTGGTGATCAAACCCCAGATTGTCTTGAAAACAGGAACCAGTATTCCTGCCACGATCTTAACAATGTTCCACACTACTTTGAAAACAGTGCCGATACCAGCGATTGCAGCCTTAATCACTGTCCCGACCAAGAACCCGATCACTTTGCCTGCGATTGTAAAGAACGGCGCGAGGAACTCTGCAACCTTTTTGATGACAGTGAACACTACTTTAAATACCGTGACGATAGCTCCTATTGCTACTTTGATGATACCGAAGATCACTTTGAGCACCGGGACAATGCCACTGGCGACCTTCTTGACAACATCCCCCAAAGTCTTGAAAACACTACCCGTGTCACCAGCACCAGATTTCAGGAAACTAAACACTCCTGATGCTTTGATTCCGTCCACAAGACCTTTAAAGAACCCTACGATAGCGCCAAAGACTGCTTTGATGGCATCCCAGACTTTCACCACGACACTCCATACATGTGTGAAGAACGCGCCAAGAGCGCTAGTGACTTTCCCCAGAATGGTACGAGCAGTAGTGAATGCTCCACCAAGAGCACTAGTAATGGTTTGTTTAATCCCCGAAAAGACTTGTGAGGCTTTCGATTTGAGACCATCCCAAGCACGACCCAAATAACCAGTGAACTTCTCCCAGATTTTCTGACCAGTCTTCGTTTTCGTAAAAAACAATCCAAGCCCTGCACCAACAGCTGCAATACCCGTAACAACTGGATGGACTTTCGGAAATTTCAACAACCCATCCAGTGCCCCTTTGCCCTTACCGGCAATTTTAGGAACCTTCTTTAATTCACCAATGAAACTGCCAAAGTTCTTCCCCAAGTCGGCTAGCCCAAATCCAGTGTTGATCGCTTTCTTCATCCCTGTCAGAGCCGAGGTGGCTTTATCAAGACCACTCGTGAGACCACCGATCACACCCTTGGTTACCTTGAACCCAATAAATGCCTTCACTGCTAGTTCAACCAATTTCGGATTTTTAGCTAGAAGGTCCGCTAATCTGCCAAAGATCTCAACCAGCGGTGGGAGAACACTGAGCGCCATTTTCCCGAAAGATTTTCCAACGTCGCGAAGCGAAGCAAAAACGTTCTTAAGGATGGTTCCAACATTGCCAAAAATGTCACGCAACTTGAACATGGCATTCTGCAAAGGTGTTGCTTGCCGAGTTACACCAACCAACCCATCTTCGTTTGACTTCAATATAGTCTTACCGATCACGAGCGCTTTGAAACCTTCTTCAACATTCCGAAGTGCTGGCTGTAGCTTGTTCGCCAACGATTTGCTGAGCGGTTCAACTTTCTCTGTCATGAGATCAATGAACGGTATTGCTTTAGAAAAACCAGTAGACAGCAGTTTCATTGCTGGTTCCATGAGCCTCTGGCCGAAACGGCCCAAAGCTGCGTTCACATTCATTAGTCGACCACTGAACGTGTCAGCCATAGCCCAAGCAGCCGGACCCATTGATTTACTCATAGCATCACGGAAATCATTGAAAGAGATCTTCCCATCCGAAACCAATTTTTGAGCCTCTGTTTGTGTAATGCCCAAATGATCTGAGAGACTCTTCAACACGGGAATACCCGATGACATCAGCTGCAGCATGTCATCTCCCTGCATTTTTCCTTTCGCTGCCACAGAAGAGAAAATATTGCCAATATCTGTCAAGGATCGCCCAGAGACAGCAGCCACAGACGTGATAGTTTTCAACGTGTGAGTCATAGCAGTACCAGTAGCAACAGACGATGCTGCCATCATCGCTGCCACAGAAGCAGCATCACCATACCCGTATGCAGTGCCTTTCACTGATGCCATGGCACTGGCCATAATCTTTTCTACATCTGCTGCTGAATGGCCCAAACCCTTGAGTTTCTTTTCAGCATTCTCAATACTCATGGCCCGTGTCATACCCATGGAAATAGTTTTCCCGATGAGTTTTCCCACACCCAATGCAGCTGCACCAGCGGCCATGACTTTGAATGCTTTAGTAAACATTGAGCCACTCTGCTTACCAGCTACTGCTCCAGCTCCACCCATTGATTTAGTAATCTGTGGTGCAATCTTGTCAGTGCGTGCCACGACGGTCAGGTAGGCGGTGCCCAGTTGACTAGCCATATCCACCACCTGCCTTTCTGTTAGTGGAGTTGTTGACCTCCAGCTTGTTTGACATACCAAGAATCAAAATTGTCAATGTCTTCTCGCGTGTAATGTTCCGTAGCTGAAGGTGTTTTCGGTATACGAACGGGTTTAGGTCGGTTTCGGTTCTTCCCGGTACGTTGCCAATTCGCAATATTTAACGCATCAAACGTGTGTGCAGCGAGCATCACACCCACACCACCACCTAGTCGCGGATCCGTCCACAGATCGTATTCTGTTGGTGGTGCGATACTCAGCATGGAAGCCGAGTCTCGTGGAAGCCAACGCGCCATGTCAGCTATTTCGCTGACACTGACTCCTTGTGAAATGAGTTGGCGTGGTAGCCCATGATAATAGCGCTGAAAATCAGCGGTGAGTTGCCCCCGGTGTTGGTGGAGTAAAACCAGGAGCAGGATTAGTTTGGGTTGATCTCGTTCAAGAGTTCTTCGAGGAATTCCCCAACAGCATTAAACGAAATGCGCCCTGTCTTCTTGTTGCGAATGATTTCGTAAGCTTCTTGTTTCTGCTTTTCACCAAGGAAACCGCGCAATGCTTTAGGGACCATGGCCCCTTGCCCTTGTTCACCGAACTTGTCTAACAATTCATAAAGCTCAACATCGTCTAAAGCATCCGGTTCAATAATCCAGGTACGTCCTCGTGCTTCCACTTGTGTACGACCATCCTCGAGAGTCTTACCAGATTTCTTGTGTTGATAATCTTGTGGGACTGGTCTTGCCACCTGTGTGACTTCGTGTACTGGTTCGGGCATTGCACTGGTTTGTTGTTCAGTGGTGACTATTGTTGTTTCAATAGCCTGTGTTTCCATGTCCTCCACGTGAGGAACCTCCATTTTCTTTCAAGACACGACCTGCCGTACACCAGTACGGCAGGTCGAGCCTGTGTTAGTTTTTCTTACCCTGTTGGTTCTTTATCTATTTGACCATCGTCGAGATAATCGATGAAGAACAATCCCGTGTCAGGATCTTTATATGCGCTCATTTCGAATGGTAGTGCGATCACATCCTCGTCACTGTAGGTTTCTTCAAAGGACTCTGTTGTGTCCAGTGCAGAGAAGAACACTGTGCGACGCAGACGGCCTTCATCGTTCATGTCGAAAATCCACATCGCTGATTCTGTGTCTTCACCAGAATAAGAGATCGTGACCAGGTTTCCGTGGTCTTCTGTGGCTTCAGTGCGAGTTATCGCCGCTTCACCCCATTTGGCTGTTTGTGTATCAGCATCGAGGGTTTCGATCAGGGACAGGTTGAAACTCACGCTATGTTCGGTGCGTGACTTCTTTACTTGATCTCCACCCCATGCGTTAATTTCTGAGTATGCTTTACTGATTTGTCGACTCCATCCATCACTGGACACATAGCCCAAATGGACGAACTCTTCTGACAGTTCTGTTCTGGCATCTATTGGATATGGTGTGCCCAGTGGTGCACGAAACACCGCTCCGTTAATCTTCGGCTTGCCAGCCATCACATTGTTCTTGTTGGGTGTTGCACTCATAGTGCGCCTCCTTCATCGTTGTTTTCTTTATCGATAGGTTCAGCTTCCTCAACTACGTGAGGGGCTGGTTTTGATGGTGCCCTTCGTGTTTTTTCTTTCACTGGTGGCATACCACCTGCACCTATCCATCCCTGAGCTATCCACTTGGGGGCAGCCTGGTCAGGTATTTCATGTTCAATCCCGGTGATGGGATGCTTGAGAATCATGAATCATCTCCTTTTCTTAATCAGTCCGATGAGAAACAATGCACCGCATTTCATATAGTGGTGTTCCTGTTTCGTCATCTGCCTCAAAGCGAGGCCCGGCGGGCCACCCGCCAAAATCAGGTACTTTCTCCCAGTTATCCAATATTTGGTATACAGTCTCGGAGAGGGTTTTCGCATCAGCTTTTCCTAGCTGTGACCAGCATTCGACACTGATCATGTCCCGGCGGTGTACGAGAGTTCTCCGTTCACTACCTACTTGTTGAATGCGAATGAAACGTTGAGGTAAATCTTCTGGTGCTGGAATCATGCTCAGGACTGGCACATCAATGTCACTGTTTAACAGATAGTTGATGGTGAGTTCTTCAACGTCGGCCCACATTAGCGTCTCCCTTCAGCGAAACTTGCTAATCGGCGTGTTCTTCGTTCCCTGCGCATAGTTTCCATATCTGGCCATACCATGGCAGCGGCACGTCGGCCACCTTTCGGGTCTGGAATGGTTGTTGCAGATTTTGCTTGGTAACCAACCCCACATGAGGATGCGATGTTTTGTGCAAGCGCATCGACAGCA
Source organism: Propionibacteriaceae bacterium (assembly GCA_009782785.1). Taxonomy (GTDB): domain Bacteria; phylum Actinomycetota; class Actinomycetes; order Propionibacteriales; family Propionibacteriaceae; genus WQYJ01. The sequence continues at coordinate 134,412 of WRIJ01000003.1, forward strand.
CCTACAGCATCAATTTGTCGTGCAGCCCAATCAAGTTCCCACTGAATATAGTCACCACCACCGATACGGGTACGGCCACCACTAACCACTGGTTCTCCTCAAGTTGATTCTCAATCCGCCTTCTCGTTCCCAAGGGCCGGTGCTGAAATCTTCTGCTTCACCGATCTGTTCGAATACTTCACCTTTCATGATCCATTTCCACCGTGGACCATTCGGTGTACCGATAGGTGTGAACAAATCGAGTTCCAGTTCGACAGCTCGCCGACCATCTACTGGTTTCACGTTCTGTCGTGATGATGTGGGTGCCCAACCGTGCACCATCACAATTTGGGGTTCATCCCATCGGTCAACGTTTGACTGGTGGGTATCCTTACCAGGTATATATGCCTGGCATTTCACCTGGTGAGGTTTGGGGAAAGGTAGCACTGTCATCGGAACCTACCGAGTTCAATGTCACGTCTTGATAAGGAGAGTCCTCTGGTGACATCTACGGTTCCTGAGCGTCGAGCGTTTTTACAGATCGCTTCCAGCATTGTGATCTCTGAGGGCCAAAACATTCCACGCCGCTCTTGAGTGTTGTCCACTGTAACGGACTCATGGTAGGGCCCTGCTGTTCCTGATTGTGTCGTAACGTTCCCTGCTGCACCCGCTGCAGTCCATCTCAACACAACTGCTCTGAGCACCGCTTTCAATTGGCGTAACTGTGTCGGTGAGAGTTTGGACAAGTCTTCCAAACAGGGTGCAACAAGACTCGCCTCAGCAAGTGCATCATCAATACGGATCCGTGTGGCTTCCTCATCCAAATCAGGGATGAGCGGTCGTAGATCATTAGGGGTTAAGACCATCATGATTCACCTCCAGGTATGGCAAAGGGCCGGGAGTCTCATAACCAACCCGACCCTTCACCACGATCATTAACTAGCAGGGATGACCTTCGCTGAGAGTGTCGTGTTTGCTTTCTGCATCACAGGCAATGCCACAGCAGAAACCAATACATCCAGCCCTTCAGGATCATGACGATCAAACGCGCCAGAGAAAATACCTGAACGTTCCCCTGCAGGGATCCCGTACTCATCTTGGATCGCCTCAGCTGTCACACCATATTCAGTCGTACCTAAGCCTTGCCCAGCAAGCGGTAGCACACCAGCAGGCGGGAGCAGCACGATAGTGTCTTGTGGCCATACTGGTTGACCGAAATCATAGGTCGAATATGGTTCATCAGCGACAATCGCTTCAGTTAATCCACAATAACCAGCCAACACTACCTTTACCTGTTCAGTGGAGATCCGCCCAGGGAGATCCGTGTTACGCCCCATAGCGAACTCGATCATTTGTTGGTTCGTTGCCGCTGCATTCATGACAGCAATGCTCATCATGATCGCTGTGGGCATGGCACCACGTGAAGCGACCTTAACCAATTCGATCCATTCAAGGAGTTGATCAATAGGTTTGGAATCTGGATCAGTCCACATGTTCGCACCTGCTAGTGGTGGGAGTGTCAGTCCAGTGTCACGACCGAAATCAATCTCCGCAGAGATCCCATTCTCAGCCAGAATAACCTTGCCCTCGGTGACGGCTTGCACCCGGGCGATCTCCAGGCGAGCTTCAACACCCACACCGAGTTTCGCGGCATAATCAACGAGCTTGTCACCCATCATGTTCATTTGCCCAGCGAACTTCAATTGTGTGTATTCACCAATAGGGACCTTCCGAGAGATCGGTGGCAACTGGCCAGACATGGTCGCTGATGGTCCGATCTTCCCATACGGTGCTGGTGTATCGAATGCACGATAGGTGGCAACATCCACACCAGTCAATTGGTTCACATCGAACTCATAGTTCAACGTTGGATTCTGATTAGGTGTGAACCACCGTGTCAATGGCATCGAGTCAGCAAACGCCGAAGCGGCAGCTTGTGCTGCACCTGTTAATTCGACAGGTGTCTTGTATTGAGTATTCATGAGCGTCATGATTAGCCCTCACTTCCAACATAGTCCACATCGAAGAACACAAACTGTCCCGTGGTGGGAGTGGTGTTGTCGAGTGTGGGATTTCCTGGCACGAAACTGGGGTCAATGATCCCGTGGACGACCATCGCCACATGGAGTACCTTTGTGGATACTCCAGCGAAATCAGCTTGTAACGCGACAGGATCAAGCAGGAATCCTGCCAAATGCTGTCGACCATCATCAGCATCTGGGTCATAGGGGCCCCATTCTTGGGCTCCTGTGACCTTACCAAGGGGCAACCCTGAGGGGATCACACCCTTGTCGTCGTAATGTGTTCCTGCATCAAGCAGGGTGTATGGCACTGTTACAGAGACAGTGTTGTCGTCTGCGTGCCGTGTACGGAGCCAACGGTAGTCGCCTTGGCCCTCGGTGACCGTAGTCTTGATCGATAGATCAGTCATGGTCTTTCCTTTCGTTGTTAGGATTTCTTGAATTTCTGTGAATACATTGTCCGAGCCTGCGCCACCGAATCAGTCACCTGTGTGACACCCAATCCCTGACCCTGCGATGGGTCTGGTTGTGGCTTGGTTTTCCCATTCTCAGTTGCCTTGGTTGCCTCCAGGTAGGCGGCTTGCACCTGTTCAACCGAGGAAGCGATCTCCTCAGCGGTCGACCCAGTAATCAAACCAGCAAACGACGCGGGAAGTTTTGCATCATCACCCGCTTTTCTGCGGGCCTCCACAGCTTCCAGCTCAACAACCCTAGCCTCAGCTTTCACGCGAGCCTCCTGCTCACGCTGAGCCTCGCTTTTGGCTTCCTCTTGGGCCTTGTCGTATGCTTCGGCTTTCTCCTTCAACGGCCTGAGACGATCAGCGAGAATCCTGTTCAAATCCTCTTGACTGAACTTCTTTTCAGACTCCACAGGAAGATCCTCTAGTGTCTTGGTCGTTTCGGTTGACTGCGTTTGGGCAGACTTGTCTTCTGTACTCATATGTGTTCCTCCTGTTAACCCTCAGGGCAAGGTGTTAAATGTGTTCCTTGTCACAACGCCACAAGAAAAGGCGAAAACCTAGGTGTCTAACTATGCGTAGATAGCTTCCAATTCTTCCATGGTGGAAATATCGGCAGGAAGCATCTCTTTGAAATGATCGACGATGCGATCAAAGTCATTCGGGAAAAACAATGCCACGCTTAGAGGGAATTCATCCTCAGACTCGAAAATTGAAACCTGACCGATAATCCCAGCGCTATTCACAGCGCGCTCAACATCAGAACGTGAAACCCCACGCCCAACAAAGATGATCTGATCATCTACTCTGGTAGTCAAGGTAGTCACCTCCATCAAGAACGATAATCACATGGTCAAAGTGTTCTCCAGCTAGCCCAAGTATATACGACATGAGTTCTCGCGCCTGCGTTTCCGTCATTCCGACGATCACTGAACCATCAACACGGGCAAACACGATTTGAGATGACTGTTCAATTCCCTTCAACACATGTCTCTCGAGCGTGACAGGATTCAGTGACGAATTATTCTTGAATTCCCACGGCTTCTCTTTAACCTGATCTGCTGAATCTGGTAGCGAGAGTTCTTCGCTTCGCATCACAGGAACAAGATCGATCCCGATCAGTTCCATCCAAGCTGCTGTAGCGCTCTCAACGGCATCCCATCTTTTCACCTGTTGCTTGTCGTTGGGATGCTGAATCCGTGTCTTAATCACATCCCAGGATGGCGGTTGTTTCGCGTCTTTGACTCTTCCGAGTTTTCCATCATGCACATATGGAATGGCCTTAGGCCAATCTTCATCCCCATCTGGTCCTGGATTGAATCTCCATGCAGGATTGTCGTCTACCCCACCAAGAACAGTAGGAGGTCTCCCTCCACCTGATCCACCACTAGCACCACCAGCCTGTGTCTGTGGTGTCGGAGAGTCATGGAATAATCCTGATCCACTGGCGCGCATCCGCTGAGCAACCTCTTTGCCAGTAGCACCAGGAGTCCACGCCTGATCATAAGCATCAATGTATTTCTGCTCCTGCGCTGTGGGAACCCAATCACCCCAATCACCACGGAACTCTTCCACCGTACATCCACAAAAATTGTGATACTTGTCAGGGTGGATTCTATGATCCCCTGTTGCTCTACGACTCTGCGGTTTCAACGCAGTATCCATCGAGGAATACACTGGCCCACGAGTGACCAGCATCGCACACCATGCACACGGGTTCCCCTGGGTGACACGCCTCCACGATGATCCTGAGGCCTCGGCTGATAGTCGTATCGTGTCACGGCCCGGTTCGAGTGCTTTGCACCACACTGATCCCATCAAATGCGCTGATGCTTCCATCCATGCTTCCGTGGGTGAGACACCATAGTTGATGGCTTTCTGCGCTAAGCGCGGTGCCCAAATCACATCATTGACTGCTTGTTTCGGATCATACTTGGGTAAGACGACAGGTAATCCACGAACGCTGGAGCCCCATTCGGCTTCCCGGAACCCTGTCACATAGCGCTGTGCTTGCTGTGTGCCCTGCTGATAGGTTAACAAGGACAGTTTGACCATGTCCTCCACCCATGGTGTGATCGTGCCCCTAATATCCTTGGGGTCAATCATTGACAATCGGTTGAACGCGGTTTGAGAAACATGAGCTGCGAGAAGATTCTGGGTTTTCCTATGGCGTGTGGTCAGTTCACGACCTTTCAGTGTCACAGCCATAGTTCCTCACTCATCTGTACGTTTCAGTGTGGTCGGCATCAAACCGTGACTGAACACCAAACCTGGTAACCCGACCCTGTCTGCTGCCTCACGAGGATCAACACCAGCCCTGATCAGCACACCAAGAGCGTTAGCTTTGTCTTTTATTGCTTCTTCAACCTGCTCATCCGATACTGCTACCGGGCTGTTGGGGGGGGCCTCATGGTCGATCACATCACCGAGCATGTCACCGAAATTCTTTGCCCGTTCCCAATCCGCTTCGACCTGATCTTGCTGAGCCCTGGTCAAATTAATCCTCGAATATGTTTCCTCAGAGCGTGGTGGAAGAATCCCTGCACCAACGAGTTTCGCTACCTCATCAGCACGAGCTGCCTGTGTTGGTGTTGCTGGGTCAGCCCACCAGACGGAAACATCAGCGAACTCTTCAGGAACCGCGCCTTTAGCGAACAGCACAGCGAGTCGAGCTACTTCCAACCATCCCCGGCCAAACATTTGACAGCGGCGCTCAGCTTTCTTAATCAACCGCACCTCTGAGGCGCGAATAGCATCAGCACTCGACGGGTTCGCGGTGGGTGTGACCCCGAAATACGCATCCGGTACACCCGTGACTGTTGCCAATTGTGATGCGAGTGCTTTCAACTGGTCAATGTGTGGTCCAGGGCTGACCTGTTTCAAGTCGACAACTTGTGGGAGTGCACCTTTAGCATCGGGTTCAATAGTGAAGAACGAGCTCATGACAGCCTGCCAACCATCAATGTCCTCGGGTTTCACACCCAAAACTAGGCGTTGTGGCATCGAGAAGAATTCGCGGTTGACAGCCATGGCCAGCAGTACCCGTGAGGCTTCATCAACGAGGTCACGTACTGGTGCACTGATTTCTGAATGCCCACCGATCACTGATGCTGAAGTGCGGTTTGGTAGTGCTACAACAGGGATCCGCCCCAGATGATGGGTATCCCTAGATTCTTCCACCCAATCATGGTCGCGTTTCACGATCCTGACAGTGGCATTTTTGAGATACAGTGCACCGGTTTGGTCACTGCCTTTCTCTATGGGATCAAGAGTGATCGCAGATGAGAGTAGGCGTGTTCGATGATCCATGATCCCTGTCGTGTGCATTGCTGATTCCATGGTGACCAGTGGATCTGGTTCGCCCTCACCACCAACACCGATTTTTACGAACCCAATCCCGTACATGAGCGAATCCAAGTGAATCAACCCGGATTCAACCTCCAACAGATTCTGGTTGAACACTGCATCCAAACCAAGTTCACCGGAAGGATCATGCCATCCCAACAGTTGAATACGTTCCTCGAGGGCATCCACGATAGTGCCAGCCCACCCCATTCTGGGTGCCTGGTCCCTCATCAAGGGTGGGACACTGAAACCCACGTTATGTGGTTTCGCATCACCCTCATAGTAGGTCGTTTTCTGTTTGTTCTTCTTCACATATTTGGAGAGTTGAGACTCCATCTGGGCTATCAGCCCGTGTTCTTCACTCGATAATCCCATCAGGAGCCTCCTTTCTTCAATCGAGGTGAAAAGTCTCTGGTGGCTTGCTGGATACTCTCAGCTTCCCCACCCCGACGCTCAGTAGGCATAGTAGTGGTGTAACCCATTCGCCCTTGCCCTGGCGCATATTTCGGTGCATCTGTCTTGGTTTTCGCTATACCAGCAAGCCTGGCACCCATCACGGCCCCCACCATTGATGTCGCGGCATCCACAGTCTTTGAGGAGTCCCTTGTTACCTTCCCCAGTGATGTACCGTACAGGTTAGGTCTTGCTTTCGCATTATGAACATGGCGGCGCAATGTTGGTGAACCATCCCATCGCAACGGAGACGATTCTCCCTCTTGATCAATCCATGATTGGAGGAGCTCAGCTGTTTTCGTGAAATCAAAGTTTCGTTTACGTGAACCAGATGTGGAATGCCTCATATCAAACAACACTGGTGAACCACCCACCCCAGGAGAAGCCCACAAAGGCAGACTGTCACGATAGTCACGGGCCAACCCATCGATCATGTACGCCCAATACAAAGCCTCGTCGTCACCGTCCTTTGCAGGGCCAGGATCAATACCGAACCATTGCACCTTGTAACGGTTGAGAGCATCCCTCACCGCTGAATCCACATCCTCACGTGGAACAAGCCAACCCATTCCCCGTGGGCCCTTCGGGCGCTCCCATACACCCACCTCGAACACTCGGTAATCCAGAGTGCAACCAATCAACGCTGTCGCATCCTCAGATTTAGAGCAATCCAGAAACAACGCAACAGGTGTATCATCTTCGATCAAGAATTGACTAGCTAACGCATCAAACTTGGCAGCATCAACCCACGCATCCTCCTCTGTGGCCAACCCATTCAAGTAGTACCTGATCGCATCAGCCACAGAAGTGCGAGGATCCAGCATCTCATCCGACAATCGAGGAAGATCAGCCCACGGAGCATCCATGTACGCTGCCTTCAAACCCCTCATGCGCCCTTTGGCTGTTAACACATCAGTGTCTGGTGGGGCTTCAATCGAATCATAAAGAATATCCAGCGCCCCCGGGTATCCCAAAGCCTGTTGTTTCTGCCATGCCTCAAACGAATCCTCAGCTACAGAACCCATTCCCGGCATGTGAGCATTCGTGAACTCAATCACCCTTGCTTGAATCTGTGAAGGTGACTTCGCAGCATTACGTCGAGCGACAGCTGCCAATTTCTTCCCACCAGAGGATTCAGTCATATGATGCGATTCGTTCATGATCCCTGCTGTCACCGGGTCACCCTCCGAACTCGCTTCCGATGCGGTTGTTACCTCGAACCGTCCACCAGTGTCTTTCACAACTGTGCGGGTAGCGCCAACATCCAAACCATAAAATTCACGAGCTGCTTTCGACCACATCGCATTCGCAACCCGCAGAAGATCCTTCGACTGCTCCTCACTATTCGATGCGATCTGCACCAGTGGCAAACCACGACGCACACCAACTGGGCGACCACCCACGAAACCAGCAAACTCCACAGGCCCACACAATTCAGCATTCGCCAAAGCTCCCGCCATCGGATCTTTTCCTGATCCTTTACTACCACGTTTCACACCAGAGCGGTACACAAACCGCCCCTCTTCATTCACCAAATACCACAACACCAGGAAACGCTTCTGCCCAGGCGTGAACACCCAACGCCGACCAGAAATAGGGTGAATCAACCCCGGTTCATCTGTACGACCCTCAGCCCAATCAATAATCGCTGGACCTAAACTCATAGAAGCCAACAGGTGACGCGCATCCTTCGACTTCTTCTCATCCCCCACCGGCCACGGAACCGAACACCACGCGCCACTAGCCTTATCAATCCAATACCCCGGAAGAAGCAGATCAGATGTGCTCATCGATCTGCTCCAATCACTACAAGTCCCGGTACGATTCCAAACTCACCACATTCTCTGACTCCACAACTGGAGCCTCATCCACATATCTGATCCTGATGTCACGCCGAAACTCAACGGTCGTACCCAACACACGTTCACGATTACGTATCTCTGTCGCTAACCTCGAAGCGCCCTCATCAAACAATGCCACCAACCTTGCTGTGTGCTCAGCGAAACACCAATCAGAATCCGACCACAAGCAACAGTGAGGCATCGTTGAAACAGTTTCCCACCATTTCAGGGTCGGCAACGGCCATGAAAACCCACCAGGACGACACTCCGGTAGCGGCCTGCCAGCAAACGGAACATTCACAACCTCCACCCACTCATGAACAGGCTTGTGACGTGTCACCGCTTGCCCTTGAGGTTTAGGTTTCCTACCAGTCACAGGCATAGTCACCCTCTCATCTGAAATCTATTCCCTGTCATCGTAATGAAGCGAGCCCTCGTGTAACGTTCAACGTTTCCTCGTCGATAACCAGTCCCCTCATCCGCTTCCACAAACACATGAACACCCTGACCAGACAGACCACGTTTTGCACGGATTCTTCCGCCCTATGCTTTCCGTCTGACCTTCCAACCCGGCCGGGGGGGTTACCCCTGGGCCCCTCGTTCTTGTGATGCTAGGTAGCTGGTATGTCGGATGGGTGGGTGTAGGTTCTTTTGGGTTTCATTCTTGTTTTTCCTGCTCGGATTTCGTATTGGGTTTTGGTGTCGTGGCAGGGTTTGCAGAGTCCTTGTCCGTTGTCGAGGGTGTGTGGGTTGATGCCTTGTCGGATGCATTCGGTGTAGGGAATGATGTGGTCAGCTATAGTGGCTTCGGCGTATCCGCAGTGTTGGCATCGCTGGTCGCGGTAGAGGATTTGTTTTCTGAGTGTGGTGGGGAATGCCGTTCTATTGCCTGACCAGGAGGTTTGTTTGCTCATTGTGTTTGTATTTCTGCTTGTCAGATCATGTTTTGAGTTGATTTATATAGCATAGCCATGCTATACTTATCATGTATCCAAGAGAAAGGAGGAAGCAAGATGAAAGTAATCGAACTGCTCAGCCAGCTTAGCTCCATCGCAAGCATGATTATCGCAGCAATTGCCCTAGCTGTAATCATCTTCCGTAAGCCAAGAGGCTGACAGTGTGGGTAGATGTCGGGCTGGTGGTGACTGGCCCGGCGTCTCTCACTAGGTTACCAGATTCTTGTTGAATTATCATGAAGGAAAGTATTGGACATGTGTTCAAGTGGTTGTCGTTGTCGTTTGCGTTTTCTGCGTGTGCTTTGGCTGTTCATGCTGGGAGTTTGCTTGGTGGGTTGAGTGCTTTGACTGCTGGTGTGTTGGGGTTTGTTGCTGTGGAGATTGTTTCGATGGAGTCTCATCATGACTGAGGTGTTTTTGAGTTTGACTGAGGTTGCTGAGTTGTTGGGGTTGACTACTGGTGGTCTTGCGTCTCAGAGACTTCCTGAGGCTGATGCTCGTATTGGTCGGGCTCGTGGTTGGAGGAGGGAGACGATTGATGCTTGGGTTGTTTCTCGTCCTGGTCGTGGTCGGTGGGGGCACGGGTTGAGGGAGTGATTGTGTTGGTGCTTGTTTTTGGGCGCTAGCATTGCCGACTGGTGTCAAGTATGCCTGTGGATAACTTTTGTGTCAAGTGTTTGTTTTTGGCGTGTCGGAATTGTGGTAGTTGGTTTAAGGACGTGTTTCGTCCTATTCTGTATGATTTCGTTGTCCTACTCGTCCTAATGCTTGATTTCAAGGGGTTATATAAATATACACTATCTCTATATAATATAATACTCTATATACAAGATATATTTGTTTGTATATATAATACCTTGTCAGGCAGTATATCTCTTATAATTCGAGATTTCAATAATTAGGTCGAGTAGGACGGGTAGGACATCCAAATGTCCTACCTTGTGAAATCATAAATACTCACATACTAGAGATAGGACAAACCGGTCCTATAGTTAGATTTCTATATCATCGAGGAGCGTGAAAACTTCACCCTTCTCAGTCTCGTCTGTCGTGATTCTAGCCACCCTGTGAAGCCGGTATATGGCTTCCTCGTAGGCTCCGCTCTTCTTATCACGACCAGCAATAGCCCTGTTAAGCTCACTCCTGGTCATGGATCCCCCACGACTTTTCAGCTTCGCAAGAATTATTTTCTCCACACGCTGCCGAGCGATCTTGGCCTTATATCTCACATACTCATCGGTGATTTGTGCATCTTCTTCAGCTTTCTGTTTGCGCTGGAGGACCATGGAATCAAGGCAGTGTTGCCTGGTTTCTGTACTTTTGTTGATGATCACTCCTGAGAGTGCCCAGTCTTCATCGTTGACTTTTGTGCGTGCCTCCATGAGAGCAAGTGCAGCAGCCGTTTTCAACCGCACAAGCATTTTGTGACCATCAAGTGGGTGAATGAGCCCACGTTGTGCTTTGACCCGTTCAGTTTTCATGTCTTTCTTTGCTTGTGCACAAACACTCATGATGGTGTTGCCGTGTTTGTCTTGTGGATTATCGTCAATGAACCGGGACCATTCTGGACTGTGGAGTTGCATAAGTGGCCGATTATCGGGATCTGTCTGGGTTTCTGTGATCGCTAGATCATAGGAGGGTAGCCACAGGAAGCGTTGTGGTGTTCCCCCGTCGGCTTCTTTTCCTTGGAGATAGGTTGCTGACCTGGTGGGTTGGGCACCGATAATGAACACGGCCCGGTAGGAGTGTGGTGGGAGTAGGCATCGTCTTGTGCGGTCGGCGATGGTGGAGCCGAGGAGTTCACCGGACCATGCTGAGCGTATGGTGGGCATGATGGTGGCACCTTGGCGTGCTGATTGTGCGGTGAGTGTATCGATTTCGTTGATGTTGAAGATTGCTTGGGTGCGTTCCCACAGGATTGGCGCAGGGTTATCGTCACTGGGTTTCGGGTTGGGTTTAGCGTAGGTGGCAACGATTCCTTCACCGGTGCCGATACTGTAAACATTGGTGTCGTTGTCCCATTGGAAAATGTGTTCCGCAGTGGAGATGGAGATGCCTTTCCCACCGGATGATGGTGACACGAGGGTGATGATGGAGTTGAGGGAGGCTGGTGCACCTATTCCACCGGTGATAACAACGGTGGGTGGTGTGTTGGCTATGGTTTTGGCGATGGTGACACCGAGGACTCCCCAGGGTGGGGCCATGCGTGCGAGTGATTCTTCACGGATGAAGGTGAGGATGGGGCGTGCAGCCCAGAATTCTTGTTCGGTCATGGGTTGTCCTGCTGGTTGAGTTCTTCATCGAGTATGTGGCATGCTTGGGCGATTCTGCGTCTCCTGGAGGCTGTTTCTTTAATGATCTTGGCGTAGTGTGGCGCGACTGCTGGGATAGCGAAAGAGGCGGCTGTAATGGCTTGCATGAGGGGGTTTCCCCAACCACCTGGGCGTGGCATATCCTTGTCGAGTCGTGCACGTATGCTCACTGGGTCGATGGTGTAACCATTGGTTATTGCGTTGAGGCATTCGGTAATAATGTCGCGTGTACTGGGGTCTTGATAATCTTCGGGTGTCGTTGTTTTGACCGCGTCAACAACTATTTGTGGTGCAGAAAATAGGAGAAGTCCAGCGAGTGCTTTCTCACTAGCGATGTCACCAGGAATATTGTCTGATAGATAGTATTGGAAGTAGTGTGGATAATCCCACACACCGCCTTTCATGATTCACCTACTGGTGGTATGCGACCTGTTTTGCGTAACTGGTGAATCATTCCGACGTCACGGGTGATCGTGTCCCTGTATTGGTCAATATTGGGGTGTGTGACAGCTGTGTCATAGTTGGCGAGAATGAACCGGATCCGCCACATGGTGGTGTCCATGATTTGGTCGTCTTGTTCATTGTCGGGAATGATGGGTTTTGGTCCTTGATCGTGTTCCCACATGGTCCATAGTTGGTGTGCTGTCCAGCCTTCCCAGGGGATGATAACTCCACGAGTGAGTCGGTGTATTTGTGTGTCGTATCCGAGTGTTTCGAGGTCCGCGAGTGCTCGGGAGTGGACTGTGGTTGAGCGGATGCCTGGATGGGTGGTTGTGCGAATGCTTGCGTCAATATGGTCGAGAGCATCCCAGTAGGTGAGCACAGTGGTGAGGTCTTTGTAGAGGATTGATGCTTTGGTTGGGGTGAGCATGTTATCCGTTCTCTCCTTGTGCTGTGTGTATGGGCTTATGTTTTCTTGCTATGCTTGGTTTAGATGGGGTTGACTTTTATGTTTAGGTGGGGTATGCTTCTCATATGACGAAGCCAATGAAATACCTGAAACTAGCGCAACTGCTACGGAAAGCTGGCTTCCAGTCACGACCAGGTAGAGGAGATCACGAAATATGGACAGGCCCAAACAATGCCAGGGCTGTCCTGGTTCGCGACACTGAATGCTCACCAGGGGTGACCCGTCAAGCCCTGAACGCCATCCAAAAAGCAAAGGAAAACTAATGATCACCGTCACCGCTACACCCTGGAAACTAGGGTGGGAACTCGAACTCGACACCGGTGGAATCACCCAAGTGCGCTCCCTAGCGAAAGCCAAACAACAAGTCCGTGAATACCTCGACACCGTTGACCCTGATGTTGACCACACCAGCTGGGAGATCACCATTGTTCCCGAACATGGTGGAATATTCGATGAAGTCTTAGAAGCAAAAACAGACACAGAGCTCGCCCAAGAAGCCACCAGAAACGCCGCCAAACGCATGAAGGATGCTGTACGCGAACTCACTGATAGTGGTGTGTCCATGACCGATACAGCAGTGATCCTCGGGGTCACCAAGGCGCGTGTTTCACAACTCGTTTCGTAGATCACTACACACCTCCTGGCGTGTAGTGTTTGGCAGTAATGCTGCGAGGGGCTCGATACGCCCACTTGCAGGCTTTGCATTCCCTCCAGGTGGTCCCTGGTCGGGAATACACGTTGTCACCATTACCCAGTTCATTCGCTGACACATTTTGCGAAGTGATTGTTCTTGTAGTTCGTTCATTCTTGATCCTCGATTTCTAGCCCCTGCTGGAGAAGATCAATCACTTGACTGGCCTCATGTTTGGTCAGATCCTTCGATGAAGTGATGTCGTCACGGCCTGTCACATCGCAATAGAACTGCAAACCTTTCTCCCTCGATTCTTGATTCCACCATCCTGTTTCTTTCAAAACAATATGGAGTTTCTGGAGTTGTTTTGGGGTGATCATTTCGACCGCATCCAACACTTCTTCAATGATCTCAACCGGGTCATCATCGGGCGGTGGTGTTTCTTGTGGTGGTGGGGAGGGAGGTGGGTCAGTTGCTCTCGGGGAACCTCCCTCCCCTACATCAGCAGAACTACTATCCACCATAGATTCTGCTGGTTCACCTGCTGTAGAAAGGTCAGCAGGGAGATCATCGGCACTCGTGAGGCTGCGAGCGCTGGGTGTTCGTTTGGGTCGTTTCGGTGGGTCCAGTGGGGCACGCTCAGGAATGATCCCGCCATCACCCTCAACAACCTCACCAGCCACGGTCGTGATCGTTTCCAATCCCTTCGGTGGCTGAACAACCATTGCACTATAGGAAGGCGTGTACGCCATATCTTCGGCTTCCTCAGTGGACACCAGTCCGTGAATCACATCAGAGAACACGGCTTTAGCCATGCGTGTGGTTGCCCTCGCGAGGAGCATGTCCGCAGGATATTTCTGCCACACATCTCTACCCGTGAGTCCTGCTGTTTTCGCTTCCATAAGGGTAAACGTGAAAGACTGCCACGCATCAGGATCATCCTTGTCCTCTTTCCTCCGGCCTTTAATCGTGCATTTCTCAGCACCAGACGCAACAACCCTGATCTGATGGCCATCACGAAGAATCAAGCCCCTCATAGCTTCAGCCATCAACGATGCGCGACCGTTAATCACAGCGAAAGATTGCAGAGAGTTCATTGGTGACATACCAAGCTCCCTGCCTGTCATGACAGCCGCGAAAACCTTCCCAACGTTGCCTCTCATGTCCTTTGGCACAAAATCGCTCTGGCATACGAGTTCAGCGAGTTCCTTAGATTGTGGGAGGACATCAGCCCATGAGTCGATACGGTCAAGATCGGTAGAGGTCATCATATTGTCCTTAAAATGGTGGAGGGATCGTGCCTGATTGTGGTGGCACTAGAGGGTCAAGTATCGGGTTATTGAACGTGTCTTTGTCACGGTTATAGAAGTCGGTGCGTAGTTTCCATTCCCAATACTGGTCGAGAAAGATTTGGACACATTCCCACACCCATCCATCTGTTTTGATTGGAAACAATTGTGCGACACCATCATGTGCATGCAGCAGGAATGCTTCACGCTGGTTGATCTCTGGTATCGCATCGAGACTATATGTAGAGGGTTGTTTCCCACCCTTTGGTCCACTGTGATGGTGTTCAATGATCATGTTCGTGGAATGAGCATATGCAGAAGCTTGGATCGCATGATCCGGGTAGATCGATTTCCCGAACTTGAAATCCAAGATAACAGGAAGGTCACTTACGTTTGGGATCTCTGCGATCAGATCAGCTGTACCGGCATACAACAGATCGGTGTGTATGAGTGCTTGTTCACTCTTGAAGGGTTTGATGTTGAAACCGTCTAAGAGTCGAGCTGCAGCTTCGGCGTCCGCTAATACTGTCGGATCGTCTGTTGCTACTGGTTGACCAGTGACCAGTCCTTCCATCACCAGGTGGCATTGTTTACCTCTGTCACGAGCATGGTCCCATGCGGATAAGCCTTTCTGTTCAATCATCTTGGGAATGCTTGACAGGGGTTGCTCAGCAAGCATTGACCAATTGTCTAGCACCCAGTTGGCGACCTCTTTCACCGCTGGTTTGGTTAAGTCTGTCGTGGTGAGGCTGGATGGCCCTGGTAGTTTTCTTCCATCCATATAGAACGTGGAATGCCCTTTCCACTTACGTGCAGTGATGTCATGCATCTGTGTCCTCCTGGGTGTATGCGTAGCATTCCACCGGCGACCGGTAGAAACACTCACACTTGATGCCAGAGTTACCCTCATGGCATATGCAGGGGCACGCGAGAATGGTCTCCTGATTGTCGCGTGTAAGGAGATCAACGATGCTGGTTGTGATCCTGCTCAACGTCGCCACAGCTTCGCCTAGCTCGGTGAGAGCGGTGAGGATACGCTGGGTTAGTTCGTCACTCATCTTGCACCCCGTAGCATCGCAACAAGAAACACAATGGTCAGTACTAGGCACAGTACGCACCCGTACATGGCAACCATGACAACCTCCACAGCGTCACACAACGCGCCAGTGACACCACACACCACCAGGGCGCAACCAGCACCCATCACAGCCGATAACGCTCTCATGATTCCTCTTTCCAAGCGTCCATGAGTTCACCTGTGAGCCGTACAAGATCCTCATGAGGGATCACCCACACACGATCCCCAAACTTGAAACCGATACGGCCCTCCTGACACCAGCGCCGTAACTGCGCTGGGCTAAAAGCCGTCAATTGGGACGCTTCCGCAATGGTGTACGACAATTTGTCACCCATGACTGATCTCCTGCTGTGAGCGGCCATCTAGCCATCCGAGAGTGAAATCATGCCCCTTGTCGAACAGTGGTTCGCCACCGTTCACACCACTGTGGAAACCTTCCAGATAGTCGTGTGAATAGGTCACGAAGGATCCTGTGTCGTTGACCGGTGGGGTTTGGTCTTCCATGCGTGGGAAGGGTGGTAGTTGTTCTGGTGGTACGGGTGGTGTTGGTGTCTTGGTTTCGTTGGGAAGATCCAACAGATAGGACGGTAATGGTGTGGGTTCTTTTTCCATCCATTGCGGTGCTTGTGGGGCCAGCTCGGTCAGCACTGGTTCGCTGACGGGTGTGTCCGCTGGTGCAATGTATGCTCTGGCTGGCATCCAGAATTCACCACCCATACCATCAGGATTAACACGTACGCCTTGTGGTTCTTCGACAAGGTCGACAGGGGCATCGCTAGGCTCCTCGACAGACACCGGTGTTGGTTCTGGTTCGATCATGGGCTCTGGTTTGAGGTGATCGAGAATTTCAGCGAGACACTCCAAGATCCCTAATTGCACCCACCTCGAAGCAAGTTCATGCTCTTCTGGTGTTTTGCCTTCCTGTAACTGGAATCTCGCAGTGTGAATGATTTCAGCGATTGATTCTCTCGTGGTCATGATTCCTCCTTGATAGTGATACGAAGCTGGCATCCTTTCAGATACAGGTATGGTTGGAAGTTCTCTTCTGTGTAAAGAAATGCGTACTGGCCATGGAATAAACCCGTCGCGGCCCTGCGTGCTTGTTCTTCATTGATAGACCCACTGATTTCACACCAACCCTCCCCTGTCACTGGATAGCCTGACTCGTGTTTCATATGGTTGTATTTGACGCCGAACGTTATATAGAAGGTGGTGGGAGTGGGAGTGGGAGTGGGGTTGGCACTCCCACCACCTTCTTGCTCTCCTACACTGGTATTGCTCAAACAGACGGAATTCCCGTCACCAGCAGAAGGAGAAAACCCATGGCTACACTTCACTACGGAGATCAGTTCTTCGAGCTTGCAGATAATATCTCGCCTAGGCAGGTTCTCGGATGGTTCGCTGAAGGAGTAGGGTCCTACATGGCGATCAGTGTCGAGACCACGAGCGGGGTTGTTCATCTGCTGAGAACCGCTGGCGTTCCTATCTGGGTTGACGAAAGAGAGTAGTCGATCTGTTTGCAGCTGGTGACGTAACCCACTGATATTGTTGTTGATTTCTGTGAGGGCTCGTTGGATAGTCCACGGTTTAATGTCAAGGGAAACCTCGATCTTGCTCATGATGTGACCTCCAATACATCAGCTGCCATCAAAGTGTGGAGCTTCTCCAGTCCTTTCGGTGTAACTCGAACCTGCGGTGCTGAATTCACCCATTCCCCACGACGCTCACTCCAATGTGGTGGATGCGCCTTCATGGCCAGCAGTCCACTATCGATCTTTTCCTGGCACGCATGCCATGCACCTTCACTACGGAAAATCCAGAACCTGCGTTTCATGTAGTCGAATAGGCGTCGTTGCCCAGTGTCGATATGTGAATTCCTTGACAATAGTTTCGCGGCATCAGCAACCGAATAGTCACCCTCGGCGTTAGCGATTGACTGCCAAGCATAGGCTGCTGGTTCCAGTTCAGCTATCTTCAAGCGTTCGTTCTTCAACTCTGTTGCTAAACGGATAATCGTGTCAGGATCCGTGAGGATCTCCTCGATTTTCGCTGGCACAAGATAGGCCCCATGTTTGCTGATTGATGGGAGCACTTCCTCGGTCACCCAAGTGATCATGGGTTCTGCTAGTGGTGAATCAGATCGCAGAACAACACGATATAAACCTGCTTCTGTGACGGTGATGAGTTTCTGCTTCCCACCAGGGGTGTAAGCCTGGCTGATACCCTTCTGCTCCTTGGGTATACGGTTGGCAACCATTGTGGTATTCCCCAATTGCAGCACCTTGCAAATGTCTGCGAGTACGAACCATGGTTTGCCGTTATCATCGACATGGATCCTGATTTGCTGGTTCGTGAAATTGAATAGTCTGACTTCAGTTCTCATGGTGGATTCTCCTTGCGGTGGACAGGGTTTTCCGTCTGATGCTTGACGGTTTTTCATTGCGAAATAGGCTTGTGCATGGGCAACTTCAACCCTTGTTGGGTCACTGTTTATAGCGACGAGATACGCCGCGAAGCTAGATAGGTGGTAATCGTCTTGCTGACGGCTACCTAACCCGGTGGGTGTTTCGGTACAACTGACGAAACAACTCCCCTGCCCTGTGTTCCATGCTGATACTTTTGCGCGGAGGATTATCTTCGAGAAGTCTGCCCAATACTGGCATCCCATCAGTGGCATGAGGTCACGAGCGGACCAATACTCGGTCCCGTCGTCCCGTGAGTGCGTGATCCGGTCAAAAGCTGATGCTGGGCGTTGAATCGTGGCACTCATGACACACACTCCATGAGAGTGCCCTGAAGTGTTTCATGCCGGTTGAACACCTGATCCCACACTGCTTTCCCAATGCTTGGCATGACACAATTGCGCATTACTTGACGACGTTTCGATGCTTCCCAATTGTCGGCACAAGCTGGAAGTGTGATCCCATATGCTCTTTCAAGGTCTTGTGTCGTGGCGACAATCATTGGGGAAAGTGAATGGTGTTGATTCTTCCTGTACGCAAGCTTCTCCGATGCGATTCTTGGACGATCCTTACTGTTCGCCACGTATGGAAGTGGAGTGTTTGACCATGCATAGTGACGATCCAGCTTCGTCGTTGGGGGAATCAGTGGCTCATAGTAGGGAATGGTGTTCTCCACGATCCATGCCGTACCAGATGGAGCGAAATGTTTCAGCAATAGGATTTCTCCGTACAGCTGCTCTAACTGGGGATACCGGTAGATGTTTGACCGACGCGTGACAAATTGTTGCAACTTTGAGTGGCTGGTGCATGGTGGTGAACTCCAGATGAAATCCCAACCATCGGTGAGATGATCTGCGAGATAGTTGTGTGCATCACAAACGAGCAGTTCATCATCAGGCCAGAGAACCCTATAGGCTTCAGCAACACCGGGATCATTCTCGATCGAGGTTATCTTCACTGCTCTCTCCCCCACACTGTTAGGCCACAGGGCACGGTTCCCACCGATACCCGAATACATGTTCAACACGCGAATCGATGTCATGATGCTTCCTCATGGGCATCGAGCCGGGTTTTAACGTCTTCGGGTTGAATGGACACAGCAACCCACTCGTAGGGGTCGGCGGCCCGTGCAACACATTCCCCTGACGGCATCACGACTACTTGAACGGATGCCGGTACGCCGAGCAGGGAGGTTGGCTCATCGGGGTCGGTGAGTCGTTGGGGTTCATGACAGAGAATGATTGCTTGGACTGGTTGATCGTTGTAGTTGATGGTGAAGGGGATACCGTCAAAGGGAGTTGATGCTCTCATGCCGTGTCCTTGTGGGTGTCGGTACGCGCACGATCAATCAGAATTGTTGAACCAGTTCCTAAAGCGTCTGCTACTGCGAGGAATTCAGTCAGCTTGAGAGTATTGTTCTTCATTGCAAAGTACAATCTGTCCTGCTTGAGTCCAGCGTTAGATGCGACTTCACTCATTGTCAGCCCTTGGCGAGCAATCTCAGAGGACAGTTCTCTGTACACATTTACTGCCCAATGATCGGCTATCATGTTGCCTCCTAAGTGCTCCGCTTTCCGGAGCATGTCTACAGTATGCTCCGCCATTCGGAGCATGTCAAGTATTTTCCATAGATGTCTTTGTGCTCGTTTTCCCGGAGCACCTTTGATACTATTTACTACATGACTGTTACTGTTAGCGACATCGTTCGCTTGATCCAGGAGATCATGCAGGAAAAGGGAATCGGGTACAACGAGCTTGGAAGAAGGCTCGGTGTATCATCTGGACGCATCAGCGAAAAGCTCAACGGAAAAACGAACTGGAAGCTGACTGACCTTTTCAGTTATGCCGAAGCGCTAGGTGTAAGTCCGGAATCTATCACCGCAGAATTGGAGCGCCGCGACAGCAAAATCGTGTAAACTAGTTCATGATTCCTCCTTTGTGAGGTGTTGACCGTCAGGGGTTTTGTTTCCACTTAGACCCTGGCGGTCCTCTTGTTTTGGTGTCCTCTAGCTAATCGTACTTATGTTCGACACGCCAACAGTGTTCCTTGTCAGTGGGATAACTACAAGAATTTGCCGAGAAATCAATGCCCTGCTGGCGTATATTTCCTTCCATGAATCAACCTATGCCCCCAGCCTGGTATCCAGATCCACAGAACCCAGAAATCATGCGTTGGTGGAGTGGACAAGGATGGACAGAGCACACCAGTGCTAAGCAAGATGTTCCTGCAACACCTCAAATGCCTGCACAGAAGCCACGGAGGATCACCCAGAACCCAGCTCCATCACCAAAGCGCCCCGTGATGCGTGCCAAACAATCGACCTCAACCCAAGCACCCGAACCAAAGATTTCAGTAGCGAAGATTCTAGCTGAGAAGATCCCGGTATTCGGTGCAAACAAGAAAGCCGAGGAACTTCAAACAGAAGTTCATCAACTGCAAACATCGCTCAATCAACTCGGCGGTATGGAGTACAACGATGTTCAGCAAGCCATCGCCACGGCAAACAAAGAACTTGCAACCATCCAAAGCAAAATCTCCTCGAAACAGACGGAGCTTCAATCGCTTGAATCAGAAATTGTCAATGTCAGAGCAACTGTAGGTTTACAAGAAGCAGGATTCTTTGATTTTGATCACCCTGCAGAATCATCGGCTGATCTTGCCGCAGATCTCGCAGCTGTCAGGCAAGAAATCAAGTATGCGATCAGTGATAATCAAGCTACTACTGCAAACGGGAATTTCACCTTCAACTCATCGCTTGCCCAGGGCAAGAAGTTTGTTGACCAGTTGAGTAAAGCAATGCTCGCCTACTACAACGCAGTGTCTGAAAATTGCGTCAAGACTGTGCGGGCCGGAAATTTGAAGACAGCACAGATACGACTTGATAAAGCAATTGAACTTGTGGCCAAGAATGGCGCGATGATTAGTCTACGAGTTACACCGACTTTCCATCGCTTAAGGTCTCGCGAACTTGGTCTAGCTGCTAGGCATCTGGAAGCCGTTCAACGGGAGAAAGAGATTGAGCGTGAACGTCGAGCTGAGCAACGTGAAGCCGAAAAGGCCGAGCGTGAGCTACGAGCAGAAAAGGACAAGCTGGAAAAAGAACGACAGCATTATCTCAACGCTCTTGATCAGATGAGGATCCAAAATAATGAAGCTGGGATCGCAGACATGGAATCCAAGATCGCTGACTGTGATCGCGCAATCAATGATGTGGATTTCCGGGTCGCCAATATTCGCGCAGGTTACGTGTACGTCATCTCCAACATTGGTGCTTTTGGCCCTGGGGTTGTCAAAATCGGGATGACTCGACGATTGAAACCAGAGGACAGAATAAGAGAACTAGGTGGATCATCCGTTCCTTTCCGCTATGACACCCACGCCTTGTTTTTCGCTGAAGATGCTGTAGGAATCGAGACAGCCCTCCACCACACTTTTGCAGCCCAGAGGATTAATAAGACTAATGCTCATCGCGAGTTCTTTAGAGTGACACCTGCAGATGTGTTGAGAGCCTTGAAAGATTCTAATGTTCACGTAGTGGAGTATGCGGTAGAACCGACTGCTGAGGAATTCGTGAATAGTGGTGGCGATATTCTGACTGGTGTACAGAGTCTTCCGCCTGTTGAGAGTCATCAAATAGTCGCTTCAACAACTGCTCAGTAAATACTTGACACCATAAAGACTAACCCCCGCCAGTGCAGCCACAGGAGTCGGACGGCGAGGAGGATTATTCACAATACTGGGCTGGAATAATCCTGGCAGTAAGGCCCCTTCTTAGGTTCGAATATTTGTACGATAGCCACCTTAGAATTGTCAGACCCCTCACCCAAACTAGAAATACAACTGAATAAAGGAGGTGAGCCGATGAAAATGGATGAAATCCTCACCCTGGTATTCCAAGGAATCACCGCAGTAGCAACCATAATCTTGCTACTGAGAACAAGGAAACCAAAGGAACCAGCCGAAGAGGATGACACCGAATAATCGGTGAAAAGGCCCCTAGATCAAGCAACTATCTAGGGGCCACTCCTTCACATCATATCAAGAAAGGACACTCTCGATGAAAAAGACAAGCAACATCCTCTTCCTATGTTCAGCTTTGATGGCGGTCTCAGCGATCATCCTGGCACTAGGGGCACATGAATGGCTCACTGCGACCAGCATTGGCACTGCAGTATTCGTTGGAATAGGCGCGTGGGTGGTGGCTCGCCGGGGTTGAGAATTACCTACTCTAATGGGGCGATAGCTAAACGGTCTGCCAACCCATCCAATGCCATCCCTCGTTGATGCTCGTCACTGTGAAGATAGTGCTGCATAGTCACGTTCACATTCGCGTGACCCAAAATGTCAGCGATCACCCTCTCTGGTACACCCATCTCCAAGAGCAAACTCGCTGCAGTTCCACGAGCTCCATGTAACGGCACACCAGGCACACCGGCCCGTTCTAGTGCGACCTTCCACATTGTCCAGTCATTGCGTGTCTCATCTGGTTTATCTAGGTCGTACCCGTGGAACACGTACCCATCCGGCTCATCGGTTACTTGCTTCCAGGCTTGAAGTACGGCGATGGCTGGGCGTGGGAGTGGAATGACACGATTCGATGCAGCAGTTTTGGGGGCCTTAGTGGTGATCCCTTTACCTGGGAGCCGTTGAGCGGCACGCTCGACCGATAGTAATCCTTTGCCTAGATCAATATCTGACCATTTCAAACCGAGGGCTTCTCCCTGCCTCAATCCGAGCACAAGTGCGATGGTGAGCCGCGCGAGTTCCCTGGGTGACTGAGCGCCTGCAATGACGCGCCTGGCATCATCTGTGGATAGTACGGGGTGTGGGTTCCTGCGTGGCGATGGTGAATCAACGAGGGATGCAACGTTTTTGTCGATTTTGTCTTCCCTCACTGCCACTTTCAACGCTCTCGAAAGGATCGCGTGGGTTTGGCGTACAGTGGTTTCGCAGAGTCCTTGTTTCCGCATTTCACTATGGACTTTCCTGATATGTTCGGTGGTGAGTTTCGTGAGCTTGATGTTGCCGATGTGCGGCAGCACATAGAGTTCCATACATCTGGTGTATCCGTAGAGGGTGCGTTCTTGGATCCTGGTTGGGCATATTTCTTCGAGCCAGTAGGTGAGCCATTCAGAAACCGTAAGATTGATGGTGGTGAGTTTCCCAGCGTCTTGCTGTCGTTGGATGGTGCGAAGTTTCGTTTGGACTATGGCACGGGTTTTTCCAGTGACTCGTTTTCTTTGGCGTTTTCCGTTTTTCACACCAGTTTCAATGGTTGCGACCCATGTCCCATTTTTGTCTTGGAAGACTGATCCTTCGCCTTTCGCGCGTGTCCCTGATTGTTTCACCATGCTTAAAGTGTACCAGTATAGCCATTGGTATAGCCATACTATAGTTAACTATATGAAACTATAGTTTTCAGCAAGTACCGTCTGACTAGGTGTTTTACTGTACCCCCTCAGGGATTCGAACCCTGGACACGCGGATTAAG
Source organism: Propionibacteriaceae bacterium (assembly GCA_009782785.1). GTDB lineage: Bacteria > Actinomycetota > Actinomycetes > Propionibacteriales > Propionibacteriaceae > WQYJ01. The sequence goes on from WRIJ01000003.1 coordinate 157,639, forward strand.
AGTCCGCTGCTCTAACCAACTGAGCTAAGGAGGCTTGCCCAGATACTGTACCTCATCTCGGGGTGCAAGGAATAATTCGAGGTCGGTGTCCTGGTGTGTTGTCTCGGTGATAGTATGAGCGCAGCTTCTGGCGCGGCATGCGAAGAACATCAGCGATTGTGTGAGACGGGACCAACCATGCTACGAAAAATCAATGGATTACTTGCCCTGGTACTTGGTATTGGACTAGCCCTGTCAGGGTGCACAGCCACACCGGAATATCACGGCCAAGCAGTCGATAAGGAACTCATGGTCACCCAGGCAATCGACTATATGTGGGAACGCTACCAGGTCCGTGTCGAGATCCCTGCAGAGCCAACACCGGTCACTGGATTGACTGGTAAGACGAGTTTCCTACTCACTGGGTACGTGCGTGACTTCTCTTCAGCGCATGGTTTTGCGGCCATACGGGTACAACCCTTCTATGGAAAGTCCTCCTGGGATAACTTCGAGTTCAGTGACGATTATCTCTACAAAAGAGCAGCTGACGATATCCGAAAAGCGATCACGGAGCCTGTGAGAGGAATACTGCCAGAAGCGCTGATTACTGTGAGTGTCGATAATCTCGGGGAACACTACCCTGAGACTTTTGATGGGCACACAACAACACCAGAGTTGATATCGTGGATAACTGACAGTGACGAGGGCGAAACAGATATTGGCCCAGGGATATATCTCAATGTCCTCATCGATGAAACCCGCCAACCTTCCGAAGAGATTCTGGTCGAACTCGCCAACAGTGTTCTTGGAGCACTGGACTGGTGGGCCGACCCAAACATCGAGGTAGAGACAACGTTGACCGTGTCGACTTACAGTGTCACTGATTTCGTGACCCTTGTCGAGTATCAGTCTCTACCATTCGACGATCCACGCTTTGCTACTGCTGATAGGCCGATCATTTTCCCTATTGCCGAAATGAAAGTCTTCTAGGTCTGACTATTGTCGTCTCAACTCGGTAATCTGCTCGGCTTGGTCGCGGCGCCACGCGGCGATCTTGGCGTGATGCCCAGACAGCAGTACGTCGGGTACATCGATTCCCCGCCACGACGAGGGTTTGGTATAGACCGGATATTCCAGTAGGGAGTCCAACCCGGGCGAATGTGATTCCTCCTCTAGGGACTCAGGATTCCCGACCACACCAGGCAGGAGTCGTACGATCGCCTCAGTCATCGCTAGGGCTGCGGCCTCGCCACCATTCAACACATAGTCACCGAGCGAGACCTCGCGCACCTCAACAAACCCACGGGCATACTGTGCCACGCGAGCATCAATCCCCTCATAACGCCCACAAGCGAACACCAGATGCTCATAGGAGCTCAGTTCCTGAGCCTGAGCCTGGGTGAAGGGTACGCCACTGGGTGTTGGAATCACCAAGCATGTCCCCTGGGTGCCAACACCGAAGAGTTCATCGAGTACGCGACCCCATGGTTCAGGCATCATGACCATGCCCGCTCCCCCACCAAAAGGAGTGTCATCCACACTGCGATGGACGTCGTCAGTCCAATCGCGTAGATCATGGACCCCCACGGAGATGATGCCGGACTCTAGGGCTTTGCCGACCAAGGAGAGTTTCAGGGCCGAGAAATAGTCGGGGAAGATCGTCACATAATCGAGTCTCATAGGTCCACCAGAAGTCCGGGGATCGGGGTCACGATGACATGCCCTTGAGTGGGGTTGACCTCGGGAACGAAGTCCGCCACAAAGGGGATGAGACGCTCGCCATGTGCTGTTTCCACCACAAGATTGTCTTGGAAACCGAGATGATCAACACGAGTAATACTCCCGACCGCCTCTCCAGTCTCACTCACCACCTCAAGCCCAATGAGCTGATAGTCGAAAAACTCATTGTCTTCTATAGGGGTTTGGGAAGTTTCCACTCTCGCCACCAATTCGGATCCAACCAAAACTTCAGCAGCAGTACGGTCACCCACCTCATCGAAAGACACAACACCGCGATGGTCGTGAGTACGGAAACTGGCCACAGTCAAAACTTGGTCCTGGCAAGTCAACACAGCTCCACGAGTGAACCGTAGTTCAGGGGAATCCGTACGCAGATTGACGTACATCTCACCGTGAAGCCCATGGGCACGACCCACCGTACCCACAATGACGTCGGTGGAGGCCATGATCAGGAGCGGTGATTCCTGGTGGGGCGACGATCGACATCGACGAAATCGACTCGTACCTGTTCGGAACCCGCTAAAGCTCCCACGACAGTTCGCAGCGCTGTGGCAGTACGCCCCTGACGCCCAATCACCTTGCCGATATCGCTGGGGCTCACGCGCACCTCAAGCATCCGCCCCCGACGAAGATCCAGGTCACGGACCCGTACCTCCTGCGGACTATCGACAATCCCACGAACCAGGTGCTCAAGAGCATCGGCAAGCATGATCAGCCCTCTGCCTTCTCGGTTGCTTCTTCCACAGCCTCTGCTACTGCCTCAACAATCTCTTCGGCGGTCTCTACGACATCTTGCTTCGCCTCTTCAGCTACCTCGGCAACCTTCTCGGCCACCTCTTCAGCTGTTTCGCTCACTTTGTCAGCGACAACTTCTTTAGCCTCTTCAACAGTTTCAGCCACATCAGCAACCTTCTCAGCTGCCTCCTCTGTGAGCGCCGAGGCAGTCTCTTCGACCTTCTCCACAATGTCTTCAGTCACGTCGATAGCAGCCTCAGCGGTTTCCTCAGCCTTAGCTTTGGTCTTCTTCGCTGGTTTCTCAGCTGTGTCCGTAGCTGAAGTATCATCGGCCTTCTTCGTGGACTTCTTCACCTTGATGGCTTCCTCGGGTGCCGCTTGGACAGCTGCATTGTAGCGAGCAAGACGATCAGGGCGTTCCTTTTGGGGTTCAATACCTGTTGGTGAATCATCCCCAGTGAAAGCCTGCCAGTCACCAGAACGCTTGAACAGCGCCACGACGGCTTCTGTGGGTTGAGCGCCGACACCCAACCAGTACTGGGCGCGCTCAGAGTTGACTTGGATTAATGAAGGATCATTCTTGGGGTGATAGAGCCCGATTTCTTCAATGGCTCGACCATCGCGCTTCTGGCGCGCGTCCATGACGACAATACGGTAGTGAGGCGAACGAATCTTGCCGAGCCTCTTCAATCGAATCTTGACAGCCACTAGTGTGTTATCTCCTGAAAGTGTGTGCCCACGGTGGGCGGTGGGTGGAGATTGTCCGAAGGTGGGGACCTCATCCAATGTCCGAAGGGGACCTACCTCGCCTGGAGTTAGAGGGCACCAGCCGAGATAGATACGCAATGAGCCATTGTGCCAGATGTCGCCCAGTTTTGCTATTTGAGCACGCCAGTAGAAAGTTTCACCGCAGTGGTAGCGAGAAACCTCCCACGAGCCCAAGGAAGAATCGAGGAAGAGGATTCGGGCTAGAATTTCCCCATCGGAAGGACAAATGTGAAAACTATTGGAATCTTGGGCGGCTCGGGAGAAGCTGGCCACATCATCGCGGAACTTCTCGCAGAGCGCGAAGACCTGACACTCATTCTCATGGGGAGGGATGCCTCGAAGTTCCCCACTGAAAACCATCCACGAATGTCAACGCGAGTCGTCGACGCCCTCGTACCTGATGACCTGCGTGTGACGCTGGGAGACATCGACCTGCTCATTGTGGCTGCACCACTGCTTGATCACATTCAACAAGTCGCCCAAGTGGCACTCGAAACGAAGACACATTGGCTGGACCTTCTCATGGATACTCCAGCCAAGATCGAGGCGATGAAGCAGCTCGGACCACAGTTCGAAAAGGCCAAACTCCAACTCATTTCCGGGACAGGGATCCACCCTGGGCTTCCGGCGGCCCTGATTCGCGCCGTCACCAAGAAGATCGACTCCCCGATCGGAGCTCAGGTGGCCATGATGATGAGTGTTGATTGGCGGAAGTATTCTTTCACCAAGGAAACAGCCGAGGAAGCCTCCCGCGAAATTTCGATGATGAAATCCGCTGGTTGGGTGGAAGGGAAATATCAATCCTTCTCCTGGGTCAATCCTCAAGCAGTACGCCGGGTAGACTTCGGCTCACCCTTTGGAAAGAGGGAAGCTTTCATGATGGAGCTGGAAGAAATCAAGGCGATCCGTGAAACCCTTCCTGAGCTCAAAGAAGCTGCCATGCTCATGGCTGGGACCCATTTCTTTGTCGACTATGTTGTCCTTCCGCTGTGTATGCTCCTGCTCAAATTCGGGCGCAGGGAGCGTGCACAAAAACTCTTCTGGTGGGGGTGGACCAGCTTCCAAAAGGCCCCCTACGGGACCGTACTCATTGCTGATGCTTGGGACAGTGGGGAGGAGATGGTACGGCTCACTGTTGCCCACAAAGATGGCTATTGGCTCACTGCTGCAGTGGCGGCCGCAAGCGCCAACCAATTCATTGATTCACCTCAAGAGTTCCTGGGTTATCACCAAAGTGCGTCGATCGTGGATGAGGCGAAACTACTTGCTGATCTCGAAGAATATGGAGCCAGAGTGAAAAACTTCTCAGGCAAACAGGAGTACGGCCTCAGCTAGCGCTCGTGGATCAATACGCGGATCATGACTGAGCAGGAGAAGATCTGGGGTCGAACCTTCGGTGAGCTCCGGGGCACCCAACCACCGACGTGGCTCCCATGAAGCAGCCCCCACAGCGAACCCAGGCCCGCCAATTTCTGTGAGTGCCCAAATCTCATCCATGATCGTTCCGTGGTCTCTCGTACCACCAGCGTCAGTTCCAGCGAACACCTGCACCCCAGCTTGGAGAGCCTCGTAGACGACAAAGGGGGCGCGTTGGTAGAGGTGGCGCATGTGCTTGGCGTACGTGGGGTAGTGGTCCTCAGCCTGGTCAGCTATTCCGGGGAAAATCTTGACGTTGTCGAGAGTGGGTACGAGTGCCACACCACGACGCGCCATCTCCTGACATGTCGCCTCGTCGAGGCCCGTACCATGCTCAATACAGTCGATACCTGCATTCACCAGCTGGGCTACGGACTCTTCAGCGAAACAGTGGGCCGTCACCCGAGCGCCCAACTCGTGAGCGACGTCGATGGCTTCACGGGCTACCTCTTCAGGCCATAGTGGAGACAGATCGCCCAAGTCACGATCGATCCAATCTCCCACCAGTTTCACCCAGCCATCACCAGCAGCAACCTGGCGTCGTACCTCTTCCACGAGATCCTCCGGAGCCACCTCCGCACCAAAATGGCGAATATAGCGTTTGGGGCGAGCGATATGGCGACCGCAGCGGATAATGGTCGGCATCTCGGGAACATCATCGAGCCAATGAGTGTCGATGGGTGCTCCCGCATCGCGGATCAGGGAAACACCCGTCGCTCGATCCTGGCGGGCCTGGTCCTCGGCAATATGCGGTTCAACGCCACCTTCTGGGCCGAGACCCACATGACAGTGAGCATCCACGAGTCCCGGCATGAGCAACCCATCCTGAGCGATCGTGATCGCACCTTTGACCTTCGTGAAACTGATTTGCCCCTCGGTGACCCAGAATTCAATGTCCTCCCCTGTGGAGATCAGGGTACCTTGAACATGAACGGGACGATCCTTGACTCCATTGATGTGGCTCAGAGGTAGAGGGACGTTCTGCTGGAGATACATGGCATTATCCCCCCAGAATCTTGGCCAGACTTGGTGGAAGCTGGAAACCCTTCATCGCCTCCTCCATGTCTTCCACCTCAGTTGACCCACCAAAAGCTGCCAGGGGATCAATGTCCTTCGGTTCTTGGGCTGCGAGGGCACCGGCTCTCTTGGCAGGATTGCCGGAAACCTTCGATCCTGATTTTTTGCGCTTGCTGCCTGCCTTGGGTTTTCTCATGGAGGATCCAGGACCGCCCATGTGGCCACCAGCCGGTCCGGGCATGCCTCCACCCATGAGCCCACCAAGCATTCCCCCGCCAAGTTGCTGCATCATTTTGCGAGCCTCAGAAAACCGAGTGACCAGGTCGTTGACTTCCTTGACCTCCACTCCTGAACCTTGAGCAATGCGCAAGCGCCGAGAACCATTAAGAATGCCGACATCCGCTCTTTCTGCAGGTGTCATGGAATAAATAATTGCCTCAATACGGTTGATGGACTTGTCATCAATCTCATTCAACTGATCAGCCATGGCACCAGCACCAGGAAGCATCCCCATGAGTTTTCCGATGGGTCCCATCTTTCGTACTGCCTGCATCTGAGTCAAGAAATCTTGGAGAGTGAAACCCCCTTTGCCACCCATGATCTTGGCTGCGGCTTCAGCAGCTTGTTCCTCATCGAAATGCTTCTCTGCTTGTTCGATGAGGGTGAGTACATCACCCATGTCCAGGATGCGCCCAGCCATACGATCAGGATGGAAGACCTCGAAATCGGCTAGTTTCTCCCCCACGGAAGCAAACATGATAGGAGCGCCCGTGACCGTTGCCACTGAGAGAGCTGCACCACCACGAGCATCACCATCGAGTTTGGTGAGAACCACTCCATCAAAGCCCACCTTGTCAGCAAAGGATCGTGCTGTGGTGACTGCGTCCTGACCGATCATCGCGTCAACAACGAAGAGGATTTCATCTGGTGATACGGCGTCACGGATGTCGGCAGCCTGTTTGAGCATTTCTTCATCGACACCGAGCCGACCTGCTGTGTCGACAATGACCACATCGTGGAGGCTCTTCTTGGCGTACGCCATAGACTTGCGCGCCACCTTCACAGGGTTGCCCTTGCCATTGCCCGGCTCGGGGGCAAAGACGGCGGCTTTGGCCTGCTCACCAACCACCTGTAATTGGGTCACGGCATTGGGGCGTTGAAGATCTGCAGCAACCAACAGTGGAGAATGTCCTTGCTCCTTTAACCACCAGGCAAGTTTTCCAGCCAGAGTGGTTTTACCTGCGCCTTGGAGGCCTGCCAGCATGATGACCGTGGGAGGAGTTTTTGCGAATTGGAGGTTGCGAGTTTGACCACCGAGTGCGTCAATGAGTTGCTCATGGACGATCTTGACGATTTGTTGAGCGGGGTTGATAGCCGCTGAGAGTTCCACCTGATCAGCCTGGGAGCGTACCTTGTCAATGAACGATGTGACGACCTCATGGTGTACGTCCGCTTCCAATAAGGCAATCCGGATTTCCCCCAAAGTGACCTCAATGTCCTTGTCGGAGAGCCTTCCCTTGCCCCGCAAACTGCGAAAAGCTTTCGACAAGCGGTCTTGGAGGTTGTCGAACATCGGTTTCTCCTTGGATTGGGGACGGTTCCATTTTGTCACATAGCCTGCCTTTCTGCGCACAAGTCGCAAGGGGCCAAAACCCCCACAGCCCTTGTGATTTCGCCTGCAAAGCATTCTCCACCAAACAGTAGAGGTCGACACGTGACTCCTAAAAGTCATTCCGCGGAACGAAGTGACTCGCGGAATCCAGACTGTACAGTTGTTCAACTGTGATATCTGGACCCTGCGAGTCGCTTCGCTCCGCAGGGTGACGGTGGAGGGTCATTCCGCGGGGTGACAGTGGCCGGTAGAGAAAGGTGACGGAAATAGGGACGGGGGTATTTCTCACACTAGGATGTGGGGGTGTCCAACCATAGTGTCATAACAGTACGATGCCCTGATCGGCCCGGGATAGTCCACGGGATCACTGAGGTCATTGTGTCCATGAACGGGAACATCACTGAACTCCAGCAGTACTCCTCCCCCGACACTGGCACCTTCTTTACCCGCATTCAGGTGGAATCCCAGGCGGACGCGGCGCAGTGGAAAGAGTCCCTGCAGGAGGTTGCTGATCGTTTCCAAGCAATCGTGAGCGCTGATGAAGTCGGTCGCCGCCTTCGCACCCTGGTCTTGGTCTCCAAAGAAGAGCACTGCATGAACACACTCCTGGCACAAGCACGCACAGGAGCACTACCCATCGACGTACCTTTGATCCTGTCAAACCATGAGGATCTGGAACCTTTGGCCCGCTTCTACTCCATACCCTTTGAGCACCACTATGTAGTACGCGAGAACAAAAGCCACTTCGAGGATCGCATCCGCGAAGTCGTGACGAGGCAGGACATAGAATTAGTGGTGTTAGCCCGTTATATGCAGGTACTCTCCCCAGAATTGTGCGAGTTCCTCTCCACGAAGGTCATCAACATTCACCACTCTTTCCTTCCCGGATTCAAGGGTGCCAATCCGTACCGCCAAGCCCATGAGCGTGGGGTGAAACTGATCGGCGCGACTGCTCACTTTGTCACCGCTGACCTAGATGAGGGACCCATCATCGAACAATCAGTGGAACGAGTCGACCACTCCAAGTCGGTGGAGGATCTTCGAGAAATTGGTAGAGACATCGAATCAACCACCTTGGCGCATGCAGTGAAAATGTTTGCCCAACATCGCATCCTTCTTGATGGAGTACGTACGGTCGTCTTCGACTAATCTCGTCACCGACACGGGGAACGAGATTCATCATTCCCGGTCTGCTTGCATGAGTTCAGTCAGGCCCGGGGTTTGCGAACACTCGCGCCAAGCCACCGTGACCTGCGATCTGAACAGTTATTCCAAGACGAGGAGTTCACATGTCTGAACCTATGAACACTAACCCCATGAGTGAACAAGGCAATCCTGGCCAGCCAACACCCGAGGCGAAACCTGGCCTAGGTGGCCCCATCGGTACCATCTTCGGCGGGCTTATCATCATAGGTTTGGCAGTCTTTGCCTACTTCAACCAGGATCAATACTCCTGGACCTGGCTCTTCATTCCTATTAACTGGATCGTCATTGGCATCATCGGAATTGTCACGTTGATCATTGGGATCTTTACCCTCATGGGCACCATTCGCGCTCGCAAACAATTTGGCTGAGGTTCGACCAGCCCCACGGCCATCATGCGCTAGACTGGCGGACGTACATTCCGGGGTCGGTGAAATTCCGAACCGGCGGTGAGGGGTGAAAACCCGCAGTCCGCGAACCAAGTGGTGAAACACCAGTTGGCCGATCTGGTGAGAATCCAGAACCGACAGTCACAGTCTGGATGGGAGGAATGTGAGCCGTCATGGCGTACTTTGACCTCCCTGCTCGGAAAAAAAAGAGTCGTGGAAGGAAGGTCAGTGAAACAGCGAAAAAACTCCTGGCTCACTGTGGCCGCGCCCTGGGTTTTAGGCTTGATCCTTCTTGCAGGTTGGTTCCTCACCACCGCTGGTGGGCGGATTCCCAGCTACCGGCTCCCCACCCCGATAGCCGTGGGGAAAGAATTATGGGACGGGCTCGTTGTTTACGCGGATTTCTGGGCATACATCTTGGTCACTCTCAGTGAGGCACTCGGTGGAGCTCTCCTCGGCTTCCTCGTTGCCTTACCGCTAGCCGTCATTATCTATCGCTCAAAAATCGCTTCAGCTGCAACCTTGCCTTTCCTTGGAGCCACACAAGCCATCCCTGCTATTGCCCTAGCTCCACTGCTCGTACTGTGGGTGGGATATTCTGTCTCGGCAAAAATAGTCTTGTGCGCACTCATGGTGTTCTTCCCCATCCTGGTCAGTTCCGTTGTCGGTTTTCGCCATCTTGATCCTGAAATCCTGGGTGCTGCCAAAGTTGATGGTGCCGGTTCGCTCGCCACCTTGTTCTCGATAGAGATCCCCCTAGCCATGCCCAATATCCTCGCTGGCGTCCGCAATGGTTTCACCTTGTCGGTAACTGGAGCTGTCGTGGGCGAAATGGTCATGGGAGGAACCCACCTGGGACTGGGCAGCCTTCTCACAGCACAGGTGGAGGCACTCAACACCGCCCGATTGATCTCGATCGTACTCATCTTGGCTTTCATTGCCACCACGATGTACACCATCGTGTCGATCATCGAACGACGATGGTCAAATCTCACCAAACCCCTCACTCAAGGAGAATCCCAATGACCCGACGATCCACCCATATACGTACTACCTTGATAGCTATCCTGGCCACAGTGGGGTTAGCTCTGTCAGGGTGCGGCACGCAAGGAACCCCCGCCGGGGACACTCCCCAGGCAACCATAGGACTCACTTTCATACCCAATATCCAGTTTGCCCCGTTCTATGTAGCCGACTCCGCAGGTTTCTACACTGATGGTCTGGACGTCACTTTGCGCCATCACGGTGCTGGGGAAGGACTATTCACTGCCCTTGCTGCTGGTGAAGAAGACTTTGTTGTCGCTGGTGGAGATGAGATCCTCCAGGCTCGAGATCAAGGGATCGACATTGTGGCTGTCGCCTCCTATTACGCCCAATATCCTGTACGCATCATCGCCCCAGCTGGTTCTGGGATCAACACTGTGGAAGATCTGAAGGGACGATCCATTGGACTCCCAGGTCGGTTCGGGGAGAACTGGTTTGCTCTCCTGCTCGGGCTTGATCAAGCTGGATTGAAACAAACCGACGTCACCATCGTAGAAATCGGATACACCCTTCAGGTTGCTCTGACTACTGGGGAAGTTGATGCCGTGGTGGGTTTCGCCAACTCTGATGTCCTCAACTTTGGTACTGCCGGATTTGACGTTGATGTCATCGATCCTGAGGTTCCACTGGTGTCCATTTGCCTAGCAACGACAACCACGTACGCTGAAGCAAATCCACAGGTTGTTTCTGACGTCACCGTAGCGATGAAGACAGCGATGGCTAGTGTCATTGCTGATCCGGAAGGAACCCTCGACATCTCTGCTGACTATATTCCTAGCTTTCGGGGGGAAACCGTCGATGCGGCCAGAATCGTACTGGAGGCAACATCTGCTCTCTTCATGGACTCACATGGTGTCGTTTCGCCACTACTGGACGAGCAACAATGGGCTGACATGGCTCGCGTGATGAGTGCAGTGGGGCTCATTGGTGAGGATAGCGACCCCACACTGGCGTACACCAACGAATTCAACCGATAGAGCTGAGATTGATGTGTTAGGCTGAGGCCCACAACTACATACCGGCCCAGATTGGGGAAGTCGGTCAAATTCCGACACTGACCCGCAATGGTAGATCAATTTATATTGATGAGTCCAGATACCTTTCTGTTCCGGAGCGAACCATCCGTCGAGGTCTGCGGAGGGGTGCGCAGGCGACTAGGTCGCTTGGTGAGCATCCTTTTTCGGATCGCTCACATGAAAGGACGCACTGATGCGTCACCTACGTTCCACAGCAATAGCTGTTCTTTTCTCCTTCTCTCTTGTTCTTGTTTCACTGACGGCCCCACCGCTTGTCCAGGGTGAGGAACCAGGTGCTGATGTGTCGCGTGCGGAAGCCGCAGCGGGGTGGATTGCTCGACAACTCGCCACCAGCGATGATGTGGTCGTCACCGGTGGAGCCACCGATTGGGGTCAAACCATTGATGCTCTCTTCGCATTGGCCTCGGCTGGGGTAGCTGGCGACCAGATAGAAGCCACTGCCAACAAGATCTTCTCCTCTGGTGAGGCCTATATCGGGGCTGCATCAGACAAAGACACGTCGTGGCCTGCGATAGCCAAGATGGTTCTCGCGCTACAGGTCAGCGGCTTGGATACCAGCGCTTTCCCTGTCCCGGGTGGTACGCGAGACCTGATCGCAGATCTACGTTCCGTACTCAACGCTGATGGCTCTTTCGGAGCAGAAGGTACGGACAACATCTACAGTCACCCTCTCGCCATGCTTGCCCTGGCGCGTACTGATGTGGGTGTGCCACCCCAAGTCGTGACCTGGATGATTGATCAACAATGCAGTGACACCACCTCAGCGGACTATGGGTCCTTCGGGTGGGCCGAGTGCATGATGGCGGACATTGACTCGACAGCTTTGGCTGCCCAAGCACTCGCGGCTAGTGGTGTTTCAACTTCGTCAGATTCTCCCCTCACTGCCGCGCAGACCTGGTTGCTGAGCCAGCAACAAGTTGATGGTGGATTCGAAAGTTGGGGCGCAACCAACACCAACTCAACAGGGCTGGCCGCCCAGACTCTTGGTAGTTCCCACCCAGCATCCGTGGCCACGGCCCAAGAATTCATTGGTGGACTACAGGTCACCTGTCCGGTCATCCTCGATCATGATTCAACGCTCGTGCAAGCAGACGTGGGTGCCATTGCCTACAATGACGAGAGCTTCCAGACAATAGTCGATCATGGCTTGGACGTACTCACCTCGCAAACACTGATGTCGACTACTCAGGCCATCCTCGGTTTAGGGGGACCAGATTATGCTCACCTCACCTCGAACGGTGCAAGCGCAGGGATTCCAACCCCGTCCTGTAGGAACTCAGCACCCACCCCTGGGCCCTCCAATCCTGCGAATCCCGCACAGCCCAACAACCCTCCGGCTTTCCCACCCAGTGGCCCAGTTGTGACCCAGCCCCCCACCGCTGAAGCGCCGAACGCTGATGAACTAGTTGTTATGGTCAACACTGGTGGAACCACCACATCACCTAGGGGCCTCATCTGGGCTGGGTTCATGGCGGGCCTCGGCTGCGGGGTCGGCTTGCTCCGAAAGAAACTAGTTTCGTGAAACCTCTCGTTAGCTTGGAAGCTGTGGTACTGCTATGTGCCACAACTTCCTAGCTTCCGCTCAAAGAGTCGGGGCCGTGATATCCTCAGGACATGACGCAAAGCCCTACTCCCAATTGGTACCGTGACCCCAGTGATTCCACTCTCATGCGATTCTGGGATGGTACGGCGTGGACCGACCACACAAAGCCGCTCCCACACCCCGGCGACAAGAACTCCGGCACCGATGACGCACCGCTCTCGGATCAGCCACCGGTTGATGCGACACCGATCACAACACCACCAACGATGGCGACTCCGGCGAAAGAACCACCCGTCGACACGCCCCGTGAAGATGTACGGGCGAGTGCTGTACCTCGTGAGGGAGAAAAACCATCCACCGACCCCCTCTCACCTCCAGAATCGACGACTGCCCCCAGCGATAAACCCGGCAAGAAAGCATCTCAAAAAAACTCTGCAGACAAGAAGAAGTCACCCCTATCCCGACTGTGGGTCTGGATCGCGATCCTCGTGGTGATCGCCGCAATCCTCGCAGTGTTGATCAAGCTGCTCCCGGTGGTAGAAAAGGACGGGTTTGGTGCCTCCCAGTCCCCGAGTTCTTCTGCTGTTCCACTAGTCAATGGTGACTTCCATGTGGGAACCGACATAACTCCTGGTGTCTACCGGGCGGATATCGATGAGAGTGCCGACGGAATCGGCCAGTGTGCGATCTCCCAAGCTGACGGGAATCAGGAAACCCTCGATGCCCAGGCAGCTCCCCAAGGATCAGTCATCTTTACGGTGGTCGACATGGAAAAGTCTGTCGTTACCTTCACCGGATGTACCAGCATTGGTCTTGCCCAGGGCAAACTTCGAGCCAATCCTGACCCAGTGACTAACGGTTACTGGCTCGTTGGTGACGAACTGCCTGCAGCCACCTATCGTGGAATAGTGGACACCGAGGCAGTGGTCATTTTCGCTACGATGACACAAACGGGCCCAGATGGAACTCCGATGAAGGAAGAGTATTCCAAAGGTGGAGACATTATCTTTACTGTTGATGATGTTCCCGGTTCCGTCGTGGCATTCCTAGGATTCTCTGAGATTGTTACCGTCTGATTCGCTGGTACCCCCAGCGGGATTCGAACCCGCGACCTACGGATTAAAAGTCCGGAGCTCTACCACTGAGCTATAGGGGCACCGAATAGTGTAGTGCCTCTAGGCTCACCATGCGAATACCACGACGTACTAGATAAGCTGAGCATATGCTTCTCGCAACCTTTCCTGTCGGGCCACTCCAGGCTAACTGCTATGTTCTAGCCAAAGATCGCGGAACCCAGTGTGTCATCATCGATCCCGGGATGGAAGCCATGGGTGTCCTGACCAGTTATATCACTGACCACGATCTCACCCCGGTGGCAGTACTCGCCACCCATGGGCACTTCGACCACATCGGGAATGCCCAGGAAGTGGGTGATCATTGGGAGATACCGGTGTACATCCATCCCGAGGATCGCCACCTTCTGTCGACACCAGAGAAAGGGATGGGCCGCGATATGGCCATCTGGTACGCCATGGCCGTACCTCATGGAATCACTGAACCCAAGCGAGTCGAGTCCCTCACCGATGGGCAAACCCTGACACAGGCCTCCTTTGATTTCCACATTGACCATGCACCCGGTCATTCTCGTGGATCAGTACTCATCACAGTGCGCGACGAAGAAACCTCGTACTGTTTTTGTGGTGATGTGGTTTTCGCCGGGTCCATCGGTCGTACTGATCTTCCCGGTTCACAACCTGACGTCATGCTCACCACGTTACGCGACAAGGTCCTCGCTGTGAGTGACGACATCCAACTCCATCCGGGCCATGGCCCCACAGCGACGATGGGTGAACAGCGAGAGAGGAATCCCTATCTTCAACCCAGGTACCTCAACCACTAAGACTCACCTCGATAGCCCACCACAATAGGGCATACTTGGTGTGTGCCGAGTATGCAGAAGTTAACCCTCATCACAGGGCCCGAGACTTTTCTTGCCGAACGCGAAGTCTCCCGACAGATCGCACGTGCACAATCACAGATTCCTGAGGCACGAGTAGCCAAGGCAGCAGCGGCGCAACTCACCCCTGCTGACCTGGAACAACTCACTGGGACTGACCTATTTTCTTCGGCCACCATCACGTGCATCACAGGGGCAGAAAAGACCCCAAGGGAGGTGGAAAAATTTCTCCTCGACTGTGCCCGCACCATCCCCGACCACTTGACTCTCATTATCTCCCACGCTGCAGGGCGTGAAGGAAAATCACTGCTCGACAAACTCACACCACTGGCTGGTGTGGTCCTCCCCCACCCTCCGCTCAAGGCAAAGGATCTTCCCGGGTTCGTGATGGAGGAAGTACGATCCTTGGGGCGTGACATTGCCGCATCAGCAGCACGCGCTTTGGTGGATGCTGTCGGCTCTGATACTCGCAGCCTGGTCGGGGCCATCACACAACTCTTGGCAGATTCACCAACCCAAGATGAGACGATTTCTACCTCAACAGTTAACCAGTATTTTGCAGGGATGGCCACGATCACCCAGTACGCCGTGAGTGATGATGTTCTTGCTGGGCGAGTCAGCGATGCGATCGTCAAGCTTCGTTGGGCCTTATCCACTGGTGTCCCCCATCTCGCGATGACCTCAGCTCTGGCCAGTTCCCTGCGCCAGATAGGTAACTATCTGAGCTTGAGTGGAAAGAAACGTACCATTCGAGGGGAGGACATTGGGATCCCCGACTGGAAACTTCGCTCCTTTACACCCATGGCCCAAGCATGGTCCCCAACAGCTCTAGCGGCTGCGATCAGGGCAGTCAGTCAAGCAGATGCTCAAGTCAAAGGTGCCTCAACAGATCCTGACTATGCCCTTGAGCGACTGATCATTCGACTCGCTCACCTGCGTCGAACCGCACATTCGTAACACAAACACCGCACAAAACCCCGCTCAGTAACCCTCCCAAGGCAGCGGCTACTTCGTTGTGACGATCCTCCAGTCTTGACTGTGCGAGATCGTGACAGAGCCATGTTCATCAGTACGAATCACCTCCATGGAAAGATTCGACAACTCTGACAAGGCTGATGTGCTGGGGTGGCCATACCCATTGTTGGCTCCCACACCAATGATGGCAATCCGGGCACCAGTTGCTTCAAAAAAGAGCGGATCGAACTTCGCTGAACCGTGGTGGGGTACCTTGACCACATCCACAGCGATCAGTGATGGATTCTTCAAAGCAACACGTTGTCCCAACACCTCAATATCTCCAGTAGCCAAAACACTCATCTGGGGTGTATCAAAGCGAACCACCAGCGACTCGTCATTATCTTCGGGCGACTCAACCTCCCCACTCGATGGCAGTGGGGATTGCCACGCTGAAGCAACCACCATCCGTACCTCCCCAATGTTCGCACTCGATCCTGTTTGCCCACGCACCACTGGTATACCCCGGGAATCTGCCAGGGTAAGGATCGAAGAAGAATCTCCCCCACCGTGAGGCACCAGCAGCGTGCGCACGTGAAACTGATTCACCACCTCCTCAAATCCTCCCGTATGGTCACTGTGGTAGTGGGTCAACACGACCAGAGGGATTCGGCTGATTCCCAGTTGGCGAAGACAGGTCGCCAAGGATCCACCAGTGGGTCCAGTATCAACGAGGATAGCTTGGTTGTGGTCAGTACGCACCACTAATGCATCACCTTGGCCCACATCACACAGTGCTATTTGCCATCCTTTTCCCGGGAACCCGGGTTGATAAGGGGGAAGAACCATGATCGCTACCATGGCGAAACTCACCACAAGCACAAGCCATCGTCGTGACAACATCCAAGGGATGACAAGGCAGGCCATCAGACATCCCATGGTGATCACAATCATTCCGGCCGGTGAGGTTGGCCACGGATAACTAGCCCCTGGCAGATGGGCGAGATGATGGGCAATAACAAGAATAGGCGCAGCGCACCAACCAGCAAGAAAGCCTGCACAGGAGGCAAGAAAAGGACTCAGCACAGAAAGTACCGCAGCTAGTAACCCGAAGACAGTCGCTGGAGCACGCCACGGTCCAGCCCCAGCATTGGCCATGACACCTGCCACACTGAAAGAACCAGAAATCCAACATATGACAACTTGGGTTCCTATCTGTGCAGCTAGTGGAACAGCCATAGCTTCAGCCAACCATCTGGGCAACCACGTCGAGAGTCGATCTGCCCAGTGACGAGCGAATAAGATGATACCCAAACTGGCGAGGACAGACAGGATGAACCCTAAGGATCTCACGATCCATGGATCAATCCAGGCCAGTAAGATCACTGCAATAGATAGTTTGCTTACACCCGAACCTTGGCCCTGGGAGCGACTAGCCCCGATGAGGGAAATCAGCCCCATTGCTGAGGCTCGAAGAATTGAAGGTCCCCCGTGACACAGGAGTACGAACATGGCAGCTCCTGCGACACACACAACTGTTATCCATCGCCCTCGAACTCCTAAATAGCGAGCTAGGAGCGACAAGAAGGACAGCACGACACTCAGGTGTGCGCCAGATACCACTGTCATGTGGGTGAGTGCAGTCGTACGAAACTCGTCACGAAGATCCATGGACATACCAGAGATGTCACCGACAACTAGTCCAGGAACTAACGCTGCTTGATCATCTCTGGAGTAAACCATCGCCTCACGCAAACCCGAGCGCATAGATTCAACAACCCCTTGAAGAGCACCAGGGCCGCGAACATATTCTTCGTCACCAAGGACTTTCATCGTTGCGACGGCTTCATCTTCTCGAGAAGTCTCCCCTAATCTCGCCGAAACTCGAAGCACTGTTCCTGCAGGATAATCCAACCATCTCTCAGCAGAGGCACTCGGAACGAAGACCACAACCGGTTGTCGCAGTGAGTAAGTCTTCTCGCCAATTGTCGCCTTCAGGCAGGTAGCTTCGACCTTAGCTATTCCCCAGGTGGGACTAGTCCGTGAGGTGCGAATCACCACATCCGCATCAACAACCTTGTGCTTCTCGGCCGCTTGAACCAGGGGGCTGAAGCTGATGGATTCTATTCTCAGCCCACCCACGACCACAGAAGCTGCCAACACCACAGTCACCATTCCCCATGCGATCACCACCTGCGTGGCGTGTCGGCGAAGAACCACCCAGACCAGGGCACACACCGCGCTCACGCCGACACACAACCACAGCCCCCACTGCCATCCAGTGATGAACCACATCACCGACCACACTGCGATAGCACAAGGTACTAAACGGAGATCGCCGAGTGATCGCCACCAAGAGTTGAACCCCCATTCACTGGGCTGAGGTTGGGTACGATCCTTCGATGATCCTGAGTCCCCCAATGAAGAACCAGGGCTATCAAACACTGACATACGGCTCGAGTTGAGCGAAAGTCTTGGCCCCTATCCCACCCACCTCTTGCAGCTGAGAAACTGAAGTGAAGGAACCATTATTTTCTCTCCAAGTAAGAATAGCTTTTGCAGTTACCGGACCTACCCCAGGAAGAGTTTCGAGTTCACCTTGGGTGGCTTTATTAATATTGATCGTCGACGATCCTGGTGATGAACCCGGATTCGTTGACTGCGACGAATGATCGAGTTCACCCCCTGTTCCAAAGCGGACCTCCCCCAAAGGTTTCTTGACCGTACCAATAATCACCTGGCATCCGTCGCTCAACACTGCTGCCAAATTCAACTGTGCAGGATCAGCGCTATCAGTCAATCCACCAGCTGCTGCAATAGCATCAACAACTCGATCCCCCTCGTGGACAACAACAACACCAGGGGACACCACGGCACCCATGACATGGATCACCCACACTGGTGCGGGTGGTTCCTCGACTTCCTGGGAATCAATCGTGACCTCTTCGCTTTGGGTCGGTTCATCCACCACCACCCCATGGGCACTCATGACCATCCATGTCGCCACAATCACTGCTACAAAAGCCACTGCCGACATCACCTTCACGTGTTCAACAGCGAACCTCTTCACCTGCGCTGGAATACTCTCAGACACTCCGCGTCGTGGTGCAGCAGACCTAGAGCGATTCTCTTGGAGCACACCACCACCTAGGTCCGGATCACGAGCAGGTGATGACGGGAACAGTGTCTGAAGCCTGTGGACATAGGACTCTTCGTGCGCAGGAGCAGTCATACCCTAACAATGGGAGCTTGTCCGGCATCAGTGCTATGGCACACCGAATCTGTGGACAACCTTGCCGACAGAGCGCAACCTTGGGGATAACTGCCCCGTCGCGTACGATCACCAGGCAGGTTTAAGTGTTGGCTGCCGGTACGATCGACACCATTTTCGGTGCACGAACAATGACCTTGACCACGTCACGACCTGCAAGAAACTTTTGAACATTCTCATCAGCTAACGCCAGCTCCTCGGCCTGCGAATCGTCAATGTCAGCTGGCACCTCGATTTTGGCCCGTACCTTGCCTTGAACCTGCACAGCCATGGTCACCGTCTCAGCAGCAGCCAGTTTCTTATCCGCTTTCGGCCAGGTTGCTTCAGCGACTGACGGAGGTTGACCCAGTAATTCCCACATCTCCTCAGCAACATAGGGAGCAAAGAGCGACAAAGCAATGGCCGTCCATTCCACTGCCTCACGTACTGCTGGATCACTAGGTCCAGCACCGGAATCGATAACTTTACGGGTAGCATTGACTAATTCCATCAAACGCGCCACGCACACATTGAACCGGCGTAACGCCAACAGCTCAGTGATGTCTTTCAAAGTACGGTGGGTCACCTGTCGCAATCCCATATCTCCAGTGGAAGGATCAACCCCGACCTCACTGGTGACATCGTTAGCTAGACGCCAGGCCCGCTGTAAGAATCGAAGGGTCGCAGAGGGGGACACGTCCGCCCAATCGATGTCATCCTCGGGGGGGCCAGCAAACACCATGGTGGTACGTATCGCATCCACCCCGTACTGGTCGATCTGTTCGCCGAGGTCGATACCGTTGCCTAGTGACTTGCTCATAGCCTTGCCCTGGTTGATGACCTGACCCTGATTCATCAAGCGCTCGAAGGGTTCAGTGAACTCCACCAATCCCATATCGAAGAGCACCTTGGTGAAGAATCGCGAATAGAGCAGATGTAAGATCGCATGCTCCACCCCGCCCACGTACTGTTCGACAGGCATCCAGGTGGCTACCGCCTGCTTATCGAAAGCAACAGTCTCTTCGCGCGGCGAGCAGTAGCGGAAGAAATACCAGGAGGAATCCACGAAAGTGTCCATAGTGTCAGCATCCCTGGTGGCTGGGCCACCACAGTTCGGACAGGTGGTGTTCACCCAGTTTGTTGCCCCTGCTAGGGGGGAGACTCCAGCAGGGGTGAGGTCTGCGCCGCGCAGATCGGGCAGTTCGACGGGCAGTTGGTCTTCGGGTACGGGCACCTCACCGCATGCCTGACAGTGAATGATCGGAATCGGGCAACCCCAATACCGCTGGCGTGACAATAACCAGTCACGCAGACGATAAGTCACGGCACCCTCTCCCGTACCATCACGTTTCAGTTTCGCATTGATGGTTCCAATACCTGTTACCTTGTCGCTGAGCCCATTGAGCACACCAGAATTCATGTACGTACCGTCACCGGTGGTCGCTACCCCCGAGACCCTTGGGTCTTCTTCGCCAGTGTCGATCACTACCACCACAGGTAGGTCGTACTTCCGAGCAAAATCCAGGTCGCGTTGATCATGGGCTGGAACCGCCATGATCGCACCCGTGCCATAGTCGCTCAACACATAGTCAGCTGCCCAGATCGGCATCTGCGCACCGGTGAGTGGATTGGTGGCATACACCCCGAGAAACACCCCGGTCTTTTCACGTTCAGTGGATTGGCGCTCAATATCGGTAGCTTGCTTGGTTTTCTCCAGATAGACCTCGAAGTCGCTGCGACACTGGTCACTAACCAGTTCACTGGCTAGGTCAGCATCTGGGGCCACCACCATGAACGTTGCGCCATAGAGAGTGTCCGGTCGAGTGGTGAAAACCCTGATCGGTTCAGCCCTTCCCGCAACACGGAAATCCGCGTATGCCCCCTCCGATCGCCCGATCCAATTCTTTTGCATCGCTAAGACGCGATCAGGCCACATCCCTTCCAGGTGATCCATGTCATCGAGCAGGCGCTGAGCGTACGCTGTGATCTTGAAATACCACTGAGTGAGCTGGCGTTTCGTGACGGCGTTGTGGCATCTCTCGCATTCGCCCTGGACGACCTGTTCATTGGCGCGTACCGTCTGACAACTCGGACACCAGTTGACGAACCCAGCTTTCCGGTAGGCCAATCCTTTCTTATAGAACTGCAAGAACAGCCACTGGGTCCAGCGGTAATACTCCACATCTGAGGTGTGCAATCGCCTGGACCAATCCACACTCAAGCCATAACGTTTGAAGGAGCGCGCCTGGGTTTCGATGTTGGTGTACGTCCACTCGGCGGGATGGCTTCCGCGTGCAATCGCTGCATTCTCCGCTGGTAACCCGAAAGAATCCCACCCGATCGGATGGAGAACATCGAGGCCGCGCAGCTTCCAATACCGCGCGATCACGTCACCCATGACGAAAGCCTCTGCGTGGCCCATGTGCAGGTCGCCCGACGGGTAGGCGAACATGTCGAGGACGTAGCGGCGCTCCTTGGAACCATCATCCAGGGGACGGAAAGTCTGATGTTCTTCCCAGTATTTCTGCCACTTTTCTTGGGCTGCCACCGCATCGTACCCTGGGGCACCTTCACCGCCACGGCCTAGTTCTTGGTCGCTCACAAAAGTTCCTTCCGCCATGTCTGCCCTGCACACATGATCATGGAAGGGATCACGTAGCGCAGGAATACCAGGAGATTCTACCAAGCCTAGGCATGCCTTAGTTGTCGTCACCGTGTCAATCAGCAACGATGGTGACATGGCAGAAACCACGCAAACGACGGACTTCACGAAGTCATCCAAATCTATGGCCTCTAGGCTCAACTGGCTTCGCGCTGGCGTACTAGGAGCAAACGACGGCATTGTCTCGGTGGCCGGGATCCTCATGGGGGTAGCTGGTGCAGCTGCCACCTCTGAGGTCGTGGAAACCAAACACCTTTTCATTTCCGGCTTAGCTGGGCTCGTTGCTGGCGCTTTCGCTATGGCTGGCGGGGAGTACGTCTCGGTGTCGACACAGAAAGACACTGAATTGGGTGCCGTGAAGAAGGTGCGCCACCTGCTCGACACCGACAAGGATCGCGCTTTGAATGACCTGGCCGGAACGTATCAGGAGCAAGGACTGTCGAAGAAAATGGCCAGCTCAGTGGCAGAAGCTCTCACTGACCATGATGCGATCGGGGTACATACCCAGGCCCGCTATGGGATCTCCGCCCATGAACAAACCTCGCCATGGGCTGCTGCTTTCGCTTCCTTCATTGCCTTCACAGCTGGTGCTCTGATTCCGATGCTTGCCATGGCTTCTCCAGAATCAATTCGCGTCGTGGTCACCCTCATCGCTGTCACCGTTGCACTAGCCCTGACTGGGGTGGTCTCTGCTTGGTTGGGTCAAGCATCCAAGATCAGAGCTCTGCTGAGGAACTGTTTCGTCGGAGCAATGACCATGGGCATTACCTACGCCGTGGGCATCCTCGTGGGCCACTTGGGCTTTTCCATGCTGGGCCACTGACTTTCTTGTTCCTGTATGGAGTAAACGGTCATGATGACCGCTAACCGCAAACACGACAGCGGATCACCGGTGCACCAGTGCTGATTCACAGGTACGACCGTGCAATACGTACTGCTTGATCGGCGTAACCACCACCAAAGAGTACGGCGTGAACTAAGAGTGGATAAACCTGATGGAGCCCGATGAGTGACCTCCACTGTGGAGGTAGAAACGTGGATTCACTCTCGTAGGTATGCAGAATTGTCTCCAAGAAGGGCGCACCAAACAGTGACAGCATGGCCAGATCCGTGATGGGGTGGCCCCCATGGGCTGAAGGATCAATGAGCACAACACCTGCAGGTGTCCACATGACGTTTCCACTCCACAGGTCCCCATGGAGGCGAGCCGGTGGAGCCTCATCGTCAAAGACACCATCGATCAGTCGACTAGCTAGCGCATCGAAAACTTGCATCTGCTCGGCACCAAGACCACTTTGATGGGCAAAGGGAAGGACTCTTTGCTCACCATAGAACCTGCCCCACGTAGGAACGAGATCGCATGACAGAGGTACATCAGCGATATAGCACTGTCCACTGTAGCCACCTGGACTCGCGCCAAACCCTGAGGCACCAGCGCTATGGGTGCGCGTGAGCTCGACTCCAAACCTTTCTGCAAATGTCTGTGTGGGAGTCCCTCGACTCAGTCGAGATAGTGTGATCGATTGTTCATCAACAGCCCTGACCTCCACCACCGGGACCCCACCATCGACATGGAGCCACTCCAACCCTGCAGCTTCTGCAGCGAAGAGATCCTGCGGAGCGTCGCGGCGATTCTTTACCCAGGTCTCCATGGGCCCTCCTGACTGCGTTGTCTAGCATGAAAGTACGCTCCAGACATCGTACGCCATGTCGCCAACTGTCCTGGTCGGGCCAGCCCCACACTGGTACTGATGAGTCCGGTGAGATGGGCCATCACTTCACTGGTTGATGTGGGAGACTCGTTGATGAGTCAAAGGAGCTGATATGCGTCGTGTTGTTCTGGGGGTTGCGCTGGCAGTATGCCTGAGCGGGTGTACGAATTCTGCTCTGGCGCTGACCTATGAACAGTGGAAACAGTCCACTGCACCGATGTATCTCACGTTGGATATCAAGGAGGCAGAAGAAGGGGTGTCCACCTACATTGGATCAGATCAGCTCAAGGCAGTAGAGGTTCCTGGACTCTATGTGCGTTCCCGCGCTGTGACTGCCCTTGGTCCTACAGCACCAGAGCTCCTGGGAGTCTCCGACTGGAACACTGTACAGGACAGATACACAGCAGCTGTGGACGATGATGATGTTCTCCAGGCCTCCTTTTCCTGGGCTAATCCCACCTATGTTGCCTATGAAATAGCTTGGGCAGACAAAATGACAGACATGCTCACCGAAGAGCAACGAGAGAAACTGGCCGATAGGTTTTTTGGCGCCTACCCCTTGAGCACTGTCACTCCAGACCAAGTGGAACTCATTGACCTGTTGATGATGTCGTGGGCATGGGTGATGTGGGGGCGAGATGTCGGGGTTCTGAGCAGTGAAATGAACAACTTTCTTCAACCCTATCAACCCTTGTGTGATCAGCTCCAAGATGCGGACGGATGGGACTATGCTCTCTTCCTCATGGCCTTCCCACCAGGGATGCCAACAGTGTGCACTGCTGAGCAACAGGCAAGTCTGTGGGAGAACATTGCTGCGACCATGACCGATGCCACGGCGCTCCAGGGATCGGGTCAAAGCTTCAAACTGCTACTTCTCGAACACGCCCGGGAAACACACTTCCCCGACAACCAGGCCTACCACGACAAGGTCACAGAGGTGTTCAACGCTTTGAGCACTACACTCACTCAAGGTGAACTTACCTTCACCACCAACCAACTCGCCTCGCTTCAAGCAACAGCGTTCCTTCTAGGCGAGGAGTACCACCCCACTGATGATCAGATGCAGATGTTGACCACCCAGACCATCGACGGCGACGTACCCAGGGGTGAATACTTCACAGGCCCTGCCCTGCACATTCCCATCATCGATGCCCGGTTGTTGGGTTCACCACTTGATCTCAGTGAAGAATTTCTGGGCCAGTTAGACCCCCTAGAATATCTAGCTATCTTGGTGGCGAGCGGGCAAGGGATCACCGAAGAAGACCTGGGGTACTTAGCTGACATTGAGAAGATAGATTTCAAATCGGATACTGCGGCCTTGATGGGAATGATCGATGTTGTCTCCTCATGGATGCTGCTCAGCGCCGACCCAGAGGCAAGCTGTGCACAACAAGGACTGGACTTGGTGGGTTCAACTCTTGACTCCCTCGATGTTGAAATCGATCCCACTACTGTTGCCCTGGCTAATCGGCTCTTTGACCAATGCGAGCGAGATGTTCCCTCTCAGCGCAGGGACTATGTCGACCAGTGGCGAGAGAAACTGGCTCTCTTGGCTGATACGGAACCCAGTTTGACTGGTCTGTACGCCTACACCAGGTTGCAGTGTGCTTCACAACCGGAATCCGTTGACGTCGGGGAGAACCTATGGTCAACTATGTCTGCCTTCGTCCACGAAGATGGTGGGGTTCTGGATGAGTGGGGGTTCATGTCCCTCAAAGGAGTTCACTATGTCCTGACCATGATGGAGACCTCCCAGCAGACGTGTCTGGACACGGGATTATTGTCTGGGTAGCTGGGTGATCATTGCTGACACGATGAGGTTTTTCTTTGCTGAGTGAGTTTGTGTCGTACCGTAGACTTGACCTGTGAATTCATCTGTACGCGCTCTGACTCGATGGACAACAGTCCTCCCAGTCGTGGCTCTGATCGCCTTGGCACTATCCTGGGGGCGCTATCCGAACACTTGGATCTTGGCTCTCGAAGCTATCCTGCTCATCGGGTCAGTATTAGCTGCCGTACACCATGCAGAAACCATTGCCCACAAAGTTGGTGAACCTTTCGGCTCACTCATCCTGGCAGTGGCTGTGACTGTCATCGAAGTGGCGCTCATTGTGACACTGATGGTGTCCAACACAGGAAACGTCTCCACCTTGGCCCGCGACACAGTTTTTGCAGCTGTCATGCTCACCATGAATGGCATTGTGGGTATTTCACTGTTGGTTGGAGCAAAGAAGTATCATCTGACGAAGTTCAATCCGGAAGGCACCGGAGCAGCACTTGGTGCTGTGATCCTGTTGGCGACTCTCACTCTCGTACTCCCCAGATTCACCATTTCAGATATAGCCCCTCGTTACGTGGGCCCACAGCTCGCTTTTGTCGGGATTGCTTCTGTTGTTGTGTACGGATTCTTTGTCTTCACTCAAACCATCAAGCATCGCGACTTCTTCCTTCCTGTGGGGGAAGACAAGTCAGCCCATGCTCACGGGCCATCAACCTCCACCACTGTGACGTCGCTGATTCTTCTTCCCATCTCACTGGTGTGCGTGGTTGGTCTGACGAAAATCGAGTCTCCTGCCATTGAAGCCGGTGTCTCCTGGTTGGGTTTGCCTGCTTCTTTTGTCGGTGTGGTCATTGCCATCATGGTGCTGCTGCCAGAGTCTATTGCTGCCATACGAGCAGCGAGCAAGAACCGTACCCAAATCTCACTGAACCTAGCGTACGGCTCTGCCATGGCCTCCATTGGTTTAACCATCCCCACCCTGGCAGTAGCGACCATATGGTTGACGACACCGCTCACCTTGGGGTTGGAGCCTACTCAAATAGTCTTGCTCATCGCCTCTGCAGTGGTAGCTGTTCTCACGGTGGTGCCTGGGCGAGCAAAAACCTTGCACGCCATGCTCCACCTGTCGCTATTCGCTACCTTTATCTTCCTTGCTATCGTGCCTTAGCGCCCGGCATACCCTTGAATCGACGAGGCTCTTTGCCCATCCACGACATAGGTTTGTTCGAATTCATTGGCACCAACACCATAGGGCCATTGTTCAATGGTGAGGTACGTCATGAGGTAGTTGATGGCTGTGGACACCATCATCGGCGAATACCACATGGTGGCCAGGTTATCGAAGTATGTCGAAGCCGTTTCAGCTTGCGGATCCGTACCGGTCATGACATCAAAAAGCTCCTGCATACCACCAACTGAAACGACAGAAACATTGAGCGCCTCGAAAGACTTTTTTGTCTCAGTTGTCAGGGAAGAAGAATCGAAGGTGTCCAAGATGCCAAAGACCATGTCATCATCCATCGTCACCACGAACAGACGTTTCGAATCCTGGCTTGCAGAAACGATATCGGAGAGATTCTGTGTCAGGTATTCACTGACCTTGTCGTTGTTGCTCTCACACTGACACTCGAACCCTGCCAGTAATGCATCGATCTGTGGTTGCTTCCATGCCTGAGTCGTGGAAACACTCAGAGCTGTGAGTTTGTCGGTGTACTGGAGATCGCCCAGCAAGAAGCGGCTAAAACCTTCCATTCTGCGATCATTTTTTGCGCTGTCGCTGCCCGACAAGACGACCAGTGTGTCGCCAGGTTTCATCCCTTGGGTTTGCAACCAGTAAGCCATTCCAGCTCCCACGAGTAGGTCATTTCCAGAGAAATTCAGCACGGCTGATTGTTTGGGCCCATCAAAACTCTTGTCGTAGGTCACCAAAGGGATCTCAGCTTCGATCAGTGCCTCCTGGCCTGATTGGGCATCATCATCGAGTGCTATGAAGACGACTCCAGCTGCATTCTTTTTCTTGGAGATGATGTTGGTCACTAAAGAGTTTTGTTCCTCACCTGTTGTTGCTGAGAGATACTCTGCCTTGTAGGTGCCGTCAGCATTAATCTCTGCCACCTCTTTTTCAGCGATCGTACCCGCTTGGTTGACTGATCCACTTCCTGGTTCTGGCCCCAAGATGTATATGGTATCAGCTCTGTTATTCCCGGAACCACCCCCACAGGCTGCTAGCGTGACGACGAGTCCCACTCCCACGAGGGCTATCAAAACTCTCTTCATGTTCGTTCCTTTTCTGTCCGGGGCAGGTGAGCTGCCATTATTCGCCGATGCGACGACCAACATCACATCATACTGTTTATAAGAAAACTCCGAGAAAGGTGACTCGAGCCTCTTGGATTTCTGTACGACAGCCACCAGAATTCCTGGTCATTATTACTTCAAAGCCATCACTGTCAAATCCATTCCCACCCATCAGGACAAAGCTTGGATTTTTCCGGAAATGCAAACTCCCTTGTCACCGCACTAAGTCCCACCTGTTTTTTACCTATGAAAGCAGGAGAAATATCATAGTAGCAGGCGGGAGGGGCGGAATAATTCAAAAATTATCCCCGTGATCTCAATGTACTCCGCCATGATCTTTGAGGAGACATACACATGAAGAAAATAGTATCAGTGCTCCTAGCACTTGTGATGCTTGCATTCCTCGTTCCAACAACCGCGTCAGCTTCACAAAAGGTCTCGCATTCCGAGAGTCGTGGAGGGATCGATGGGTTGGACCCCAATCCACTCGTTGGTGAACACAATAGCTACGCATGGTGTAGCGAATTGTTCCACCAGACTCAAGGAGACTACCTCTGGGTGGGTATGAACAGGGACCTGGCTGGCAATATTCTTGCACGAGCAGCCACTCCCACACCGGGAATGTTCACCGTCTTTAACATTCCAGAACCCAATGGAGACATGGCTGGCCGAATCTACCGCCAACGCGCCTCCGATCCTGAAGCCCCCTGGGAACTGGTCTATGCGAGCCCATTAGTCAGTGGTTTCCGTCGCATGATTGTTTTCAATGACGATCTCTATGTCGTTGGTGCCACCACGAACACACCCGTTGCTGACTACTCCATGGTTTTCCGCTTCTCGAAGGACTTCAAACCAGGCGACAAACCCGAGATCGTTCTGTGGGACAACCTGCCTACCGATGGAAATGAGCACTTCCGGGCCGCCACCTCCACCGATGATCAACTCTTCATTGGCACCTTCGATTCTAAGATCTATGTCACTGACGGTTCTGGACTGAAAAACCTCACACCCAATGCTGGAGAAAATCACACCGGTTGGGATTTGCTTGTCGACTTCTCCGAGTACGGCTGGGACGATTCGGTCTGGGATATCCTCGCCTTCAATGGTTCGGTATACGCCTTCCTCGCCTACAACATGTACCTTGATCCTGCCGGGGTCACCAAGATGGAAGACATTGACCTGCGAGGATTTCGCGTGGTCAAAGTCACTCCAACAGCCAACGGGGTAGATGTGAAAGAAATCGTTGGTGACGACGGACAATATCCTTTCGGCATGGGCTGGGCTTCTAATGCCTCGGCCTCCGGGTTCCTCTCGACATCCTTCGAGAAAGACTATGTCTATGTCACAACGTTTGCTTCAGGCCCAGCTATCGCGGTCGGCATCCTTCGTGGATTGTTTAAAGAAGCCTTCACCTATCTCTTCTCTCCTGCACAGATCTACAGATTTGATGCAAACGACAAGTGGGAGGTTCTCGTTGGAGACACCCAAGGTGATCGAGTAGCGGTGGATTCCACCGGCAAACCTGTCCCCCATGTTGGAAACCAGAGAGCTGGGTTCTCGCTGCTACCCGATGATCAACCGAACGTGTCCTTCAACCAATACACCTGGTGGATGACCGAACATGAAGGCAAGATGTATGCCACCACCTGGGATATGAGCACCTTCAAAGACCAGTACGCCATCTTCACCAACAGGTACATTGATACGATCATTCCTGGGTCTGCTGCCGTACTCAATCCTCGATATGCCGATCTGGCAAAGCTCCACTTCTTGCTGATGCGCGATGCACACTTGATCGACTTCCCGGCGATGACCGCCAACCTCGATGCGTACCTCGCCACGATCGAAAATACCCCTGCTGAAACCCCCGAGCAGTTGAGGGCGCAGGTCCAAGGTGCTGTGGGTGTGATCGCTCGTGGTCTTCCCACTGCTGATTTCCGTGCAGCCATCTTGTGGCTCATTGACATCATCATCGATGTCATTAACGAAACTGATGATGTCGAACTCACAACACGCGAGATCGCCGCACTCATCATGGACTATTTCGAATTCTCTAGTGGGTATTTCTCAGATGCCTCCAACCCTGCAGGTTTTGATCTCTTCGTCACTGAGGATGGAAAGAACTTCGAACCAGTCACTGTGGACGGTTTTGGGGACAAGTACAACTATGGCGGACGTGTCATGGTTTCTTCCGAGCATGGCCTCAACGTCATGACTGCTAACCCCTTTAATGGTGGGCAAGTGTGGAGAGCCGATCCTATGGAATTGGGTGTCTATCCCAATGGGCCCACAGGGATCTCTCTCAGTACTGCCTCCTCCACAGCGATGACCGTACTGGTCACTGATGCTCGTGCGTCAACAGCCGACCTCAAGGTCACCTATGACTCTGACATTGTCAGTGCTCAGCTGATCAAGCGTACGACCAAAGATGTCAATGACATTAGTTGGGACAACCAGATCGTCAACAACCCTGCCAAGGGAACCCGTGAATACAAGGTCACTGAGAATGTGGTCCCGCACCAATCGGATGTTTATGATCTGGTTTTGACCCCGAAGAAGACAGGGACCCAGGACCTGACCTTGACCTTCTCCATTGGTTCAGTAGCGGCGTCGCGTACGATAGCTGTCAACGTCAATACCCCTACAGATTCTGACAAGGGTACATTGGCCAGTGTGCTCAACGAAGCCAGTTTCTTGAATCGCTCCGATTATGACAGGGATTCATGGACGGTCTTCTTGATGGCCTATACCGATGCCCTCACTGTCTACAACACTGATGCGTCTCAATCCGAGATTGGCCGCGTTACCACCGCACTCGTGGCGGCCATGGAAGGGCTCGTACCTATTGCTCCACCCGAGGGATACACCGTGATCTCCACTGAGGATCAATTGAGAGCCATGAAAGTGAGCGGCAAGTATTGGTTGGCCAATGATATTGAATTGACCAAACCATGGGCACCGATTGCCCATTTCACCGGTACCTTGGATGGTAACGGCCACACCATTAGTAACCTCACAATCAATAACCCGAATCTCTGTGACCAGGGAATGTTCCGGTACGCCACCAGCGGAGCATCATTCAAGGATCTTGAACTCGTTGTTGGTGACGGCGGTGTCAAGGGTTACTGCCACGTGGGTGCACTCATCGGTTTAGCTGATGGCGTGACGATCATGGGTGTCCGCGTCGAGCTGGGCGACAATGGTGTCAACGGTTTCATCTATGTTGGTGGACTCGTTGGACGAGCCAACAACTCTGTCATCGGTGGATCCTTCGTCTATGGACGTAACGGACTCAACGAAATCTATGCTGGTCACCCACAAACGAGCCAGACCATCCAAGTTCAAGCCAGATATACTGTTGATAGCTGGGTGGGTGGACTCGTTGGGTACTCGTACCACACCGGGATTTCCTCCAGCGCCTCGTACGTGAACGTTTCGGGATATAGCGGTGTCGGTGGACTCGTAGGGTATGCCTATGGGACCGGCATTGAGAACTCGTTCGCACGTGGGTATGTTCACGGGTTGACCACCACTACAGGAACGGCAGCCAAACCCATCATCAACTACGGGGAGAACATTGGTGGCCTGATAGGTACAGTGGCCGGAACCAGTGCCATGGAAAATGTCTATGCCACAGGTGTGGTGGAAAGTAACGGCAAGCGACGGATCAATCCTCTGATCGGTTATGCCTCCTCTCGCCCAATCCTGCGCGGTCACCTCTACTACGACTCGGATGTCGCGGCCAAGTCCACGACAAAAGAGCAAGATATGACCAATATCCCGCAAGATAATCGCCTCCATGGCGTACCAACTTCCGAGATGAAGAAAGTGAGCACGTTCACTAAAGGTGGAGCCACCTGGGACTTTGACACTATCTTCGACATTGGATGGTTTAACGGCACACCAGCTGAAACAGCAACCTACCCGTACTTCAAGTTGGGTATTGCCCTACAATCCACCCCGCCGATTATTCGTGGTGTCACCGCGAGTTCATCGACAGTCTCGGGTGTGGGTACGACCGCTGCTGCAACCATCTCAGTGACCTTGCCTGATGGTACGACACTCGAAACCGAAACTGATGAGAACCTTGAGTGGACCATTGAAGTGCCACCCACCGTGACCCTCAACGAAGGCGATGAGATCAAGGTCGTACAAAGTGAAGACGGTCTCGATGACTCCCAGACGGCTGTCGTCGTGGTGGATCTCACCCGTCCTATCGACATCACTGCAACCATCGACACCCAGAATCTGGGTGATGCAACCGAGGTACGCAAGGTGGGCGACAAGGTGAGATACTCGGTGACCGTGTTCAATGATGGGTTCGAAGAGCAGTGGGCTGATCGCCTTCAGGTTGTTGATGTGATGCCGGGTGGCATGGCTCTGGTTCCTGGTTCTGTTCGCTACACGACCAGTGGTCAGGATGGGCCTGGTGCCAGTCACGCTGTTCCACAGAACTCTAGTGCTGCGAGCGTACGAGGTTATTCGTACAATGCAACAACCCAAAAGCTGGAAATTCGCCTTGGTGATGTGAAACTGTCTGGTGGCCAAGGTGTCACTATCGAGTTTGATCTCGTCGTCGAGGCCAAAGTTGCAGCATCGACACTGCGAAGTACTGAAGTGATCGCCAATCGGGTCTCCATGGATTCCACTGACAATACTGTCATCGCATGGTTGCTCACTGACAGTCTCGGATCTGTCCACCAGCAATCCGAGATTACCCAGCAGTGCCTCATGGCTGAGGACCCTGACCGGTAGGTCCTCTTTAGCGAGCACAGATGTGCTCCTCAAAGAGCCAATGGGCCGTCTTCCTTAGCGAAGGCGGCCCATTAGCTCTTTGTTTTCCACACTCCGGAAAGGATGTCGGAGCGTGGGTCGAGTTCAGCGTTCCAAAGCCCGCATGGAACCAGTGGCAACCACCTCACCAGGGTCATGATCAAGGCTGAGGGTTTCATGATCCATCATGAAATAAAACATCCACTCTTCATCGCCGATGTACCCAACACCATCAGACCAGGTCACATCAAGAAAGTACGTCCCGGATTCAAGTTGGACGATGTTCCACTGGTGGGATTGTGGATTGTCGAAAAAGACATCCCCCACAACTGTGTCGCACCACAAGCCAGCTAGTCGACAGAGAACCAAGTACGCATAGGAGTACCCAGCACAGACCGCCTCCTGATTGACCAAGGCACCGTACGCGTTGGCGACCACCATATAGTCTTCATTGAGTTCCCCCTCCTCAGTGAGTGCATAGTAGGCGTAGTCGGTCAACAGCGATAAGACATAGGCCAGGTATCGGTACTTGTCATAGGTCGACAATTCCGCAGGCATCCGATCAACGATTCGGTTCGCTACACCCAAGAAGAGGGTGACCTCTTCGCGTACTGAATCCAGGTCGTTGGTTTCAATAAAAACTAGATCCGAACTGCTGGGAAATTTGTAGAGAATTTGACCTATCGACTCGCCTTCAGCTGGATAACTGACCGTCGAATAGAACAACTCTGGGTGATCGTCAGTGAGAGCCCAGATAGGGGCAATGTCCTCAGAATTATATATATGCCCCATCATGTCATCGGTGAAGAATTCTGTGTCCACGGCCATCATTTTTTCCACTACCTGGTCGTACCATCGCTGATCATCATCACTGAGCTGGTCTCGGAGAAACTCTGGTGGGATGACCGTGTGCGAGAGATCGTCACGTGGGTCCTGGCCAAGAACATCGAGTGCTTCCCTGATTGCCCAATCCACATGTCGGGCAATTGCTCGAGTCTCCGGGTCAACGATGACTTGTGGAGCATAGTGAACAGCACGCTCCACCTGGGAGGAATCCAGTCTCACTGGTTGGGGAAGTTCAGAGATAGCGAAAACGGTGAAGGTGATCAGTGCCAGGACGACAACGAGAGCGAGTGTTTGAACAATCCATGACCGGCGCTGCGGTGGAGGATCATCTGGTACCTGGTCGTTGGTGGTATACAACTCAGCCATCTCACACCATTCTTCCTCTTTATACTTGGCATCATCGTACTCGTTTTCTGACCATCGTGGACTACACTGTCAACGGATCCTTGAATGGAAGTGAGGAAAACCGTGATCGTTTATCCACTGTCACCGGCGTGGGGACTACTTCTGGTCATCATGGTCATGGTAGGTATTGGCGTTCACTTGCTGCTCAGGAAACGGACGTGGTCAACTAGGCGTCGAGCACTCTTCGTTTTCGCTCTGGTGAACCTGGGTTTCTCGATCACTTTTCATCTCACCTACATGATTTCTCCCCCAGCAACAGGTTTCCCTGTTTTTCAGAATCTCCCTTTGCACCTGTGTACGTTGATGAGTTGGCTACTGCCTATCGCTGTGTGGTTCGATTGGAGGCCCCTGCGAGCAGTAGTGTTCTTTCCGGGGGCTCTCGCTGGTATCGCTGCTTTGTATTCGGCAGCACCCTCTTACTGGGATTACAGCCTCTTCGACCTGCACACTTTCTTCTGGGTATGCCACGGGTTTAACGCAGTAATCCCCTTCCTCATGGCGTCCCTCCAGTTGTATCGCCCACGGTTTCTTGACTCTGTTTTGTCTGCGGCGTACGTGATCGTACTCGCGCTTTTGGTGTTGCCGATCACCCTTGCTTTGCGAAAATGGGTGGATCCACATGCCAACTATTTCTATGTCTTTGATCCTGAAGGAGCCGAGATTTTGGAGCTGTTCAAGAACCTGATCGACGTACCTGTGATCTATGAGATTCCGCTGCTGATTTTGGTCATTCCCATCATGATGGGAATGTACGGTATCTTTCTCCTCCTCAATAGGAAACATCTCGCCACCAGTGAGTAATGTCACTAGACTCTCCCTACTGATTCAATGGTTCAATCTCTTACACCTACCATTGACCCCAGATAACAGTCTGCCCCAGAAAAAGGAGAATACCCATGTCGAAGAATTATCGAATGCCCCTCATTGGCGATCCAGCCCCGGCGTTCACCGCCACCACCACCCAAGGTGAAATCAACTTCCCAGCCGACTACGAAGGCAAGTGGGTGATCCTCTTTTCACACCCTGCCGACTTCACTCCGGTGTGTACCACCGAGTTCATGACTTTTGCCTCCATGATGGATGAGTTCAAGGCTCTCAACACTGAGCTCGTGGGCATCTCGGTCGATTCTCTGTATGCCCACATCGCCTGGTTGCGCGCCATCCAAAACCTTGAATGGAACGGCATGAAAGGTGTCGAGGTAACCTTCCCCCTGATCGAAGACATCACCATGAATGTGGCTAAGAAGTACGGCATGATCCAGCCCGAACAATCCACCACCCAAGCAGTACGCGCAGTGTTCGTGATCGATCCTGCGGGCAAGGTACGCGCGATTTTGTACTACCCTCTCACCACTGGTCGTAACTTCGATGAGATCAAGCGCATCATCGTCGCCTTGCAGAAAGCCGATAAGGACGCCTGTGCAACTCCCGCCAACTGGCAACCGGGTGACGATGTGATCGTACCGACTGCTGGTTCTTGTGGTGTGGCGAAAGAACGTATGGAATCCACTGATGCTAACCAGTACTGCCTGGATTGGTACCTGTGCTTCCGCAAGGAGAAGAAAGCCTAAACAGGCTCGCTACAACACGTACTTCTGCGAATGTGCGCGCTGCTATGCGAGACACACCCACAACTCAGGTACGAGCTGGCCTCATCCTGCGATTGTGCACACTCTTCATGATCGATGCTACCGCGAGAAGTAGCAGCCCGATCACGAACAGTGCACCGATGGTGATGAGGGATGGAACCAACCACCAGATAGGTGGCTGAGTCAAGGTGAGGTCAGCGCTCAAGGCCGTGAGTTGATTCTCGGGGTCAAACCCTTGCAGTTTGAGTTGGTACTCACCTGTGGGGAGATCGCTCGGGATGGCAACGAGAAGGTCCACGTTTCCATCCTCGTCAGCTATACCACCGCTGAGAGTGAGACTCTGAGAGTATTCGAGGCTCGCCATCACTGGGCTCAGTGAATTCAATCCTGAAGCCGTGATGCGGAGAGTCTGCCCTGCCTCAGCGATGGCGGAAATCCGGGTATCCAGAGAGATCGTCACGGGAGGTTCCGCACCTGGTTCAGAATCTCTCGCATCGACCTCGAAGGGTGGTGTCAAGGTTGCAGGATCGATGTGATGCCCAGATGCCCACGCCTGAATAGCGACCGTTGTATCCGCGTACCCTTGAGCACTGGGATGCCCCCATTCAACAAAGTCGCGGGAATCCACCTCAGACTCATCGACATTCTCGAGTACGAGCGTGCCTGCGATGGCGATGAGCGGACCATAGGGGGCCCTCATGGCCACGTACTCGGTGATAAAAGGCCATGCTTGCCTGGTCGCCCCCAGCAGCTGTGCTCCCCACTGTTTAGTTTTTTCCGCAGCGATGCTCGTGACACTGGGGTCGTTGACGTGGGGATAGGTGGTGCAGAATCCGTGGTACTCCAAGGCTTCTTCCACACCATCAGCAAAGAAAACTCCGTCGTACCCACGAGCTCTCAACTCGCCAACAGAGTCGCGCATGGTCGCGTTCAGGGTATCGAGCAGTTCGCGAGCGAAAACCAACTCATTGTCACTCATGCCACAATTCCCGGTTTTCTCCAGGGGAACAACGTTCGGATAGGGAAGAATCACGAGCGGGGCAACCTTTCCCTCGCGAGCCTGAATCAACTCGGGGGTGTTGATCGCGGAATAAACTCCGAGATAAACGTCCATCAGTTGAGGTTTGAGCAAGGTCACCTCTGCGATCTTAAAATCAAACTTTTCGTGGCACCCCTGGATCAAGGGGATAAAAGAATCTGGTGTCAACAAACATGATTGGAGGATCGGCGCAAACCCAATATCGTTCCCACCAATCGTCATGAAAGCTACCTCAATAGGATCCGACGTGCTGGCGACTTCCGGGTTGGCCACTTGGGCCGGTTCATCCCACTGCCCTCGCAACAGAACATCCGCTATCGTCGCTCCTGAGCACGCGACATTCATGACATCCAACCCCGCCGAGGCGAGATAAGTGTTCTCGCTGCGGTGACACTTATTGGTTCGACTAACGGTGGTCAACTCATCATAGGTCTCCGCTCCCGCTCCTTCGCCAGAGGAGTAGGAATCCCCGAAGATGGCGATACGAGTCGTACTCCTCGGGGAAAGTGCATCAGCGAGCCAGGTACTCGTACCAGCGGAATCAGATGGTGGCGCGCTCGAGCCTTCATCACGGGAATCGATCCAGGACATGATCTTCCACCATCCCAAGAATCCCCCACCCACCAGGGATAAGACGATAACAAGCACTCCGATGATGCGAAGTCGACGACCCGGTTTCTTCATTGTTGCCCCCCAAGAAGCTTCATTTTCACTTGCGTGGTGCCCATGAGGCCTAAGCCCCATAGGCATTTCCCTGTCTCTAGTTTAGGGAAGCAACGAACAAGACTGCGCTAATCCACGCTGCCTCGTACTTGGTCAAGTATACATGACCATGTACGAGGCAGCGTGGATTAGCGCACTCTCGTCTCGAAACTGGCGGTGACCAGGTCTCCGAGATGAAGACCTTCTGCCTTGCGTACCTTGGCAGGTAGGGCAAGGAAGTGTGTACCGTCACCCTGAGGAAGAAACGATGTTGGCCAACTCGACTCGCCAATGGTTGCTGTGATGGCAATGAGTCCCCTGTCTGCTAGGTGTTCCAGCGGCCTGCTCACCTCGGTGGGGACCCCGACATAGTGCCATCCCTTGTCCCCAGGAAACAAGTCAACAATCCCAGTGAAGTTATTCATGGAATCATTCTTGCATATCAACTCGCGGGAACCTGTTTGATGTGCCGATGTCGCTCAGTGCTCATCAGCGAAGACCTGTCGCGCCGAGGATGGGGGT
>WRIJ01000004.1 GCA_009782785.1 Propionibacteriaceae bacterium
TGCGGAGCACTGCGAGTCGCCCTGGCGGGCTCCGCAGCACCACGACGCAGGTTGAGCGGAGAGTGCGCTTGCGCACTATCCCGAAACCAAGGAAGTGGTTGACGAACGAAGTGAGGAGCACAGGCTCCGCGACTCGCACAAGCGATCCAGAAACCATATTCAGCATGTGTGGGAGTCTGTGTGTCATGATCAACCACGACAGACTTACCAACTGTTGCTGGTTGCATTTCTGGATTCTGCGAGTCGGGCTAGCGCCCTCCGCGGAATGACTTTGTGAGTGAGCTGCGCAGCATGACAGGGCAGGTGTCACCCTGCGGAGCGAAGCGACTCGCACCACGACGCAGACCGAGGGCAGGGGCGCTTGCGAACATGGCGAGGTCAAGGAAGTGGTTGACCGAACGGAGTGAGTAACAGGGCCCAGACTGGTGATTGCCTGAGGGGGGAGTCCCGCTGGTTGGTAAATTTCAGTTGCGACAGTTTGCGTGAGTGAGCACTCACTCACTAGACTACCTTGTGTGGTACGAGCCCAACCCCTATCGAGCGAGCTAAGACGTCAAGAGATTATTGACGCGACCGTACCCTTGCTCGAAGAAGAAGGGTTCACGGTGTCCACCAAGCGGATCGCAGAAGCAGCCGGGATCGCAGAGGGGACGATTTTTCGGGTTTTCCCTACGAAAGAAGACCTGATTCATGCGGCAATCTCCTCAGTGATGGATGTTCATGATCTGGTGGGTGACATCGAGAACATTGACCCTGCCACGCCACTGCCCGACAAGATCGCGCAGATATTCATGATTGTTGAACAATCGGCGTCCCGCATCCACACCTTCATGGCGGCCATGGCGGGGCGCAGCCACAGAAAACCAGCCCACGGATTCTCGGGCAAGTTCACACCCCCCAAACAGGGGGACCCTCGCCAGAGATTCTCTGCCCAAACTGGGGCCATCAAAGCCACCATCGAACACACCCTCACCCATAACACTGCCGAACTCACTGTGAACCCCGATACGGCAGCAACCCACGTACTCACCGTCGCACTGGCTTCGGTCATGACCGACATGGTCATCGACCCGATGGATCCCACCACCACAGTGGCCCTGGTCGTACGCGCGCTGACCGGAAAGGAACCGGAATGAAACTCCCCTTGAACCGCCTGGTTTTCAGGTACTTGCAGCCCTATTGGGGGTGGCTTGCTGTGGTCATCTTCTTGCAATTCTGTGCCACTGTTGCGGGGTTAGAATTGCCGCGGCTCAACGCCGAGATCATAGACAACGGGGTCGCCAAGGGTGACACTGCGTACATTTGGAGTCACGGTGGTGTCATGCTCGCGGTTGCTGCCGCCCAAGTGATCTGCCAGATCCTCGCAGTGTTCTTTGGTGCACGATTGGCGATGTCTTTTGGGCGCGATATCCGTGGAGCGCTGTTCAAGAAGGTTCTGTCCTTCTCCACCCGTGAGATGAACAAGTTCGGCGCACCATCGCTCATCACCCGCAACACCAACGATGTTCAACAGGTGCAGATGCTCGTACTGATGAGCTGCATCATTATCTTCGGCGCGCCCATCACCATGGTTGGTGGTGTCATCATGGCGATCCGTACCTCCTGGGGACTCTCGTGGATCATCCTCGCTGCGGTCTGCCTGCTCGGTTTGCTGGCAGCGATCATCATCACCAAGATGGGGCCGCTGTTTCAGTCCATGCAGAAACGCATTGACACC
This sequence comes from Propionibacteriaceae bacterium, assembly GCA_009782785.1. Lineage (GTDB taxonomy): Bacteria > Actinomycetota > Actinomycetes > Propionibacteriales > Propionibacteriaceae > WQYJ01. The sequence goes on from WRIJ01000004.1 coordinate 1,718, forward strand.
GTGAACCGGGTCCTGCGCGAGCACATCACCGGTATCAGGGTCGTACGAGCCTTCGTACGCGAACCCCACGAGGCAGCGCGTTTCGGTAAAGCCAACGCCGACCTGATGGAGGTCGGGGTGAAGGTTGGGCGCCTGATGATGACCATGTTCCCCTTGGTGATGTTCATCCTCAACCTCTCCACGGTTGCGGTCATGTGGTTCGGCGCGAAACAGATCAGCGCTATGGAGATGGAAGTCGGTGGATTGACCGCCTTCATCACGTACCTCATGCAGATCCTCATGTCGGTCATGATGGCGACGATGATGATCATTATGGTGCCACGCGCTGCGGTCTGCGCGGAGAGGATCATGGAGGTTTTCGACCAGAAGAATACGGTCGTTGCCGCCGAGAACCCGGTCACGGAACTCACTGGCGAATCCCGCGTTGTCTTTGAGGATGTTGCTTTTCGGTACGCGGGTGCGGACGAGCCAGTCATCTCCAACATCTCGTTCACCATGTCACCGGGTCAAACCACCGCCATCATTGGTTCCACCGGCTCCGGTAAGACCACACTGGTGAACCTCGTACCTCGTCTCTATGATGCCACCGAGGGTACGGTCAGTCTCGACGGGGTCGATATTCGACAGATCGATGAGCAACTCTTGTGGTCACGCATTGGGTTGATCCCCCAGAAGCCGTACCTCTTCACTGGTACGGTCGCCTCGAATCTGCGTCATGGGAAACCGGATGCCACCGATGAGGAGCTCTGGCACGCCCTGGAGATCGCGCAGGCGAAAGACTTCGTCGAGAAGATGCCTGCCGGGTTAGATGAACCCATTTCGCAGGGTGGTACGAATGTGTCTGGGGGTCAGCGACAGCGATTATCGATCGCCCGAGCGCTGGTGAAGAAACCCGACATCTATGTGTTCGATGATTCGTTTTCGGCCCTCGATGTGGCCACGGATGCGAAACTGCGCGCCGCCCTGCACGACGAAACTGAGGACGCGGTGGTCATGATTGTTGCCCAGCGGGTCTCCACGATTCGTGGAGCTGACCGAATCATTGTTCTCGATGATGGGGGGATCGTTGGTGATGGCACCCATGAGGAACTGTTGACCTCGTGCGACACCTACCAAGAGATTGTGGAATCACAGATGACAGCAGAGGAGGCCCTGGCATGAGCACCGAAGCAAACATCGACGTGGTCGAGACCACTAACACTGAAACCACTGAGGTTCGCAAAGCCAACGAGCGACCTAAACATGGTCCCCAGCGCCGCGGGCGTGGTGGTGGCGGTCCCATGGGTGGAGGGGCCCCGGCTGAAAAGGCCGTCAACTTCTGGCCGAGTTTGAAGCGCCTGGCCACGTACCTCAAACCTGAGCGAATTCGCCTGGTTCTGGTGTTCATCCTCGGGACGATCGGTGTGGGTTTGAATGTGTACGGCCCGAAGCTGCTCGGCAAAGCTACCGACACGATCTTCTCCGGTGTGATCGGCATGATGGTGGGCAATCAACTCGATTCTGATGAGGTACGTGGCTCCTTGCCGCAGATCTGTGCCCAACTGGGGTGTGACCCAGGCAATCTGTCGAAAGATGATGTGTTGGCGCTCATGGAGTTGATGAGCCAGAATGCGGGTGCCGAGTCGCCGATTCCGCCATCCATGGTCGATATGCTGACCGCTATTGATTTCACCCCTGGGATGGGGATCGATTTTGCTCGCCTGCTCACGATCATTGGTCTGGCTGTTGGGCTCTATCTGGTGGCTGCCCTGGTGATGATTTGTATGGGGTGGATTCTCAACGGGATTGTTCAGCGTACGGTGTTCTCGATGAGGAACCAGATGGCCAGCAAACTCGATGAGTTGCCCCTGTCGTACTTCGACCATCAACCTCGCGGCGAGCTGTTGTCGCGGGTGACCAACGATATCGACAATATCTCGCAGTCCTTGCAGCAAACCCTTCAACAGGTGATGACCGCGGTGTTGACGGTGATTGGTGTGCTCATCATGATGCTCACGATTTCGGGGCTTCTCACGATTGTGGCGTTGGTGACGATCCCAGTATCGATCCTTGTCGTCATGCAGATTGCGAAGAGATCCCAGAAGAAGTTTGCTGCCATGTGGGCGTCCACCGGTGAGCTGAATGCTGAAATCGAGGAGGCGTACTCCGGCCACTCTTTGGTCAAGGTCTTCGGTCGCCAAGAAGAGATTTCGGGAACTGTTGATGAGAAGAACCAGGAACTCTATGAGTCGGCTTTCGGGGCCCAGGCGCTATCGAACTCGATCATGCCGATCATGGGTTTCATTGGGAACCTCGGTTATGTGGTGATCGCTGTGGTCGGTGGCCTGCGGGTCGCTTCGGGCAATATTTCGCTCGGTGGAGTACAGGCTTTCATACAGTATTCTCGCCAGTTCACCCAGCCGGTCAACCAGATCGCTTCGATGATGAACCTGTTGCAGTCCGGGGTGGCGTCCGCGGAGCGTGTCTTTGAGGTGCTCGATGAACCGGAGCAGACTCCTGATGGTACGGGCGAACTGCCGGGGCCCATTCAGGGGCACGTTGAATTCAGCAATGTGGCATTCTCGTATACCCCAGAAAAGTCACTGATTACGAACCTTAACCTTGTGGCCCAACCGGGCCAGACGATTGCGATCGTGGGGCCGACTGGTGCAGGTAAAACCACTTTGGTGAATCTGCTCATGCGTTTCTATGACATTGATGGTGGCATGATCCATCTTGATGGGATGGATACTGCCCTGGTTCCCCGTTCGGCTCTGCGTTCCTCGGTGGGCATGGTTCTCCAGGAGACCTGGCTGTTCCACGGCACGATTTGCGAGAACATCGCGTACGGTCGTCCTGATGCCACCGAGCAGGAGATTCGTGCTGCAGCCAAAGCTACTTACGTGGATCGTTTTGTACGCTCCCTGCCAGAAGGCTACGACACGATCATCGATGAAGAGGGCTCGAATGTGTCCACTGGCGAAAAGCAGCTGATCACGATTGCTCGGGCGTTCTTGGCAAACCCGTCGATCCTGATCCTCGATGAGGCCACCAGTTCGGTCGACACCCGTACCGAGGTCTTAGTTCAACGTGCCATGGGTGCCCTGCGCCAGGACCGTACGTCGTTCGTGATTGCCCACCGCTTGTCCACGATTCGTGACGCCGATGTGATCTTGGTGATGGAACACGGCGACATCGTCGAACAAGGCAGCCACAAGGAGCTCCTCCGCGCCAAGGGTGCCTACTATCAGTTGTACCAATCCCAGTTCGCCTCAGGAGACTAATCAGACCTTGCTTGTGCACGATCGCTGACGCGCTCTTACACAAGCAAGTTCTGCTTACTCGGTCAGTGTGGTTTCGGCTTCGCAGGGACTAATCAAACCCCCGTCATCCTGCGGACGGATGAAAACCGTCTCGCAGGATCGATCGCTGACGAGCCATCACAAACTGGTCATTCCGCGGAGCGCGCCAGCGCGACTTGGCAGGAATCCAGACATGCGATTTACCACGGCTGTGGAGTCTGTTGGTGGTAGGTGCATTCGTTGGACTCTTCAACCAAGCGACTATGATATCTAGACCCTGCGAGTCGCTTCGCTCCGCAGGGTGACCGGGGTGGGTTGTCATTGCCCGCAACTGTTCAACGGTCATCGTTGCGTTGTGACTCTGTTTCCATGTCCGCGCACCCCACCCAGATGGTCTTTCCGCGGAGCGCGCTAGCGCGACTTGGCAGGAATCCAGATACTCGAGTCGCCTGATGTTGAGCCTGTGTATAACGCCACGGCGCTCAAGGAGAGGTCAATAGGCTGGCAGTACGACTGGTCGTTACGCGTACTGCTCATCTGAATGCAGAGCGCAGGGGCTCGACAGTCGAAGAATATGGTCAACTTTGCCCATAAACACTGGTAGAATGGAGCGACTGTGTACGAGATTCGTATTCGTCGACAGGAACAGAAAGCACTGAGTAACGTACCCATGCCGTACAGAGAGAAACTCGAAGATGCCATAGAATCCTTGGCTGCCACACCGCGACCACACGGTGTGGCTAAACTCTCTGTCTCGAACGACCTCTACAGGATCCGAATCTCTCATTATCGGGTGGTGTACACCATCGACGATCTCAACTTGGTGGTTTCTATTGAGAAAGTTGCTCACCGAAGAGAAATCTATAAGGAGCTATAACGATGACTATGACCCATGTTGTTCCTGTCAGTGAGGCACGTGACAAGCTCACAGAACTACTTGACGACGCAAGAGATCACGACGTTGTGTTGCTCAAACACGGGCGCCCTGTCGGTGTGCTCTTGTCTGTGCCACGTTACGAAGCAATAGTGGAAAAGGCCGAAGAGTTGGAGGATATCCTCACCATGCAGGAGCCAGCTGACTACATCACCTTCAAACGCTCAACATGACCGCGTGAAAACCCTCCGCACTATTCATAAATAGTCGCTTATGCGACTATAATTGAGGCATGGAGATGACAACTGCTGAAGCAGCCACGTACCTTCAGGTCTCGCAGCGCCAGGTTGAGCGTCTTGCCCAGTACGGGGCGATCACCCGCGTGAAACAGGTGGGGCGTGTATGGATGGTGGATGTGGAATCGGTTACTGCGTGGGCAAAGAAAGACCGCCACCGAGGGCGCCCCTGGGACGAAGCAACTGCCTGGGCTGGTTTATGGCAGTTATCTGGGTTAGACATACCATGGCTCACTGGGCAAGCAACTCGGCGCCTCAACGAAAGGCTAGCAACGATCGATGAGGCCAGATTTTCTTGGGTTTGTCGAACACGAGCACAGGTCAAGAAATTCCGTGTCAGCGAATCCTTCGTACCGCAGCTGGCTACATGCGTACGCACCTCTGGTCTTCAAGCGGTGGAACCGGGACGCGACCTGCTCTCTCCATCTGATGGTCGAGTGGAGGGATACGTCACCAGCGAAGAGTGCCATAGGGCTGTTGACGACTATTTCATGGTCGACGATCCTTCGGGGAACGCCGTCTTGCGTGTTACTGATTTCCCTGTGGTTGACCAGTGGTCAGGAGTGATGCCAGTTGCTGTGGTGGCCATGGACTTAATAGACTGTGCCGACCCGAGAGCCTCGGCAGCCGGGCAACGGCTTATGGGGAGTTTATTAAGATGAGCCGCAACGAACTCGTACTCCCGCCCGAAGGATATCCACCACCATGGCCACTCCTTCTGGAAATTGTGAGTCTTCCCCACAATGGTTCCTGGAGTGTGGTTGGTGGAATGATGGTGGACATTCATGCAAGGTTGGCCGGTGTGGCACCCGTTCGTGTCACCAACGATGTCGACCTCCTACTCGACCTTCTGACCAGACGAGCATCGGTCTCCTCTATTGTGGCTGATCTGGAGGGTTTGGGTTTTGCACTCCAAGAACCCGGATGGCCGGACGCACCCTTTCACCGGCTTCGCCGCGGTGGCGATGTCATTGACATTCTGGTTCCCGATCACCTGCCCAAGCATGTACGCCCCAGGATTCTTCGTCGCTCAATTATGCCAATTGAAGGCGGTGCCCAAGCTCTGGAACGTACCATGGAAGTCCATATCGTTCACAACGACGCCCGATTCCTTGTTACTGTCCCCGATTTGCTCGGGGCGCTCATTTTGAAAGCTGCTGCAGCAGTGAAAGATAACCGAGACACAGATCGCCATGTGTTTGACGCTGCTTTCCTGGCAGCACTGATCACTGATCATAGGTGGGAGAGGTCTCGCTTGCATGGTTCCGATCGAAAACGTTTGATGAAGTTGGAGTCCACCCTTCATGATCCGTTTCACCCTGCCTGGGTGGCTCTGCCGAATGACCTCGCCGTACGCGGGCAAGACACTCTGCGCATACTGACACAGTCGTAGCAATGAGGAATAGCCGGGAGATAGCACCTCCGGCTGGACGACGAGGAATTCCCCCCACATGCCCTTCGCGTACACAGAAAACGGTCATGATGACCGTTAACTGTGGACGCGAAGGGTGATTCCGGGGAATTCAGCCTGTGTATAACGCCACGCTATGCAAGGAGCGGAAACTACTGTGGGAGTACGACTCATGCTCACAGGTGGCATCCACTACCCATAAAGGTGGATGCCACTTCGTTCAAAGGAGGCTACCATTAACACTATGACTGCCACTCGTCAGCGCATACACCTGACCCAGACACCGCAACTCGCAGCGATCCTGGCTCGCCATCAGGTGCCCGGTGAACCCAAGACTGCCACGCTCGTACGCTTAGTGGAGAAGGCCGATGCCCTGCTGGATGTACCAGAAGAAGACTTTCTTATTTTCCATCCGGATAGACCACCCCTCACAGTAGAAGAGATCAAACGAATTGAGGAGGAGGATTTTCTCAATCACTACCTGGAGTCTATCCATGGCTAGCAAGGTTTTCCTTCTCGACGTGAACCTCCTGCTAGCAGCACACCTTGGTATACATCCGTATCACAACCTGGCAGTGAGCTGGCTGCGTACTGCTGATCATTTCGCAACATGTGCAACAACGGAACAAGGATTTCTTAGATTACTGTCCAACCCGGTGATTAATCCTGGCGCCTCATGCGCTGATGCTTTGGTAGCTCTGGGCAGGGTACGGCGTCGATCGCAACATGAGTACTGGGTCGAGAATTCTTCACTCGATGAACCATTCATCAGCACTGCTCCCCTGCGAGGGTATCGACAAGTCACCGATTTTCATTTGGTGAATCTTGCCGCCTCCCGTGATGGCATCTTGGCGACCTATGACACTGGAATCGAGCGGGCACTCCCGCCTGCTGATCGCCGGTTTGTCAAGACCCTGAAACCGTCACATTGTTGAGTTTGGTGAATGTGGCCACTCCCCGGTCGTTGGGGGTTACGCTGTTACACTGGAGTGCGCCGTACTCCACTGAAAGGCACTCCCATGCACATGACTGACGCGCTGGTCTCCCCAGTCGTCGGACTTGCCATGGACGCTGTCGCCATCGCAGTCGTCGCAGGTACGGTCGCTCGAATCAAAAAAGACCAATTTGCCGACAAAAAAGTACCCCTCATGGGGGTCGCTGGTGCGCTGATCTTTGCCGGTCAAATGATCAACTTCGCAATCCCCGGTACGGGATCCTCGGGCCATATCGGGGGTGGAATCCTCCTAGCGGGACTCGTCGGTGCGATCCCCGCCTTCCTGACGATGACGGTCGTACTCACCATTCAATGCCTCTTCTTCGCTGATGGTGGTCTGCTCGCCCTGGGATGCAATATCTTCAACCTGGGAGTCATCCCGTGCCTCATCGTCTTCCCGCTGATATTTGCACCCATCATTCGAGGAGGTACGAGCCGTCCTCGCCTCACCCTCGCCTCCCTGCTCTCTGTGATCCTCGCCCTGCAACTTGGTGCACTCGGGGTCGTTCTGCAAACCTTGTTCTCGGGGATCGTCGAACTTCCTTTCACCGTCTTCCTCGCCACTATGCTGCCTATCCACCTGGTCATCGGTGTGATTGAAGGGATCATCACAGCAGCCGTCCTGGGGTTCGTCTACATGATGCGCCCCGAGATCCTGAGCGCCACCCATGGCCCGGCCACAGCGAAGACCTCCAAGAAACTCTTGGTCACCCTTGCTGTCGCTACTGTCCTCATCGCTGGAGGGCTGAGTTGGTTTGCTTCCACCAACCCTGATGGGTTGGAGTGGGCTGTTGGGCGTACGACAGAAAAAACCGGCACCACCGAACCTGAAGGAACCACACCCATCCACCAGGGAGCAGAAGAAGCCCAAAATACCACTGCTGGATTCCCTGGTTATTCACTCCCTGGGAACCCTGACAATCCGATCGGCACCCCGCTCAGTGGTCTCGTGGGTGCTGGAGTTACCTTCCTTGTCGCAGCCGGAACAGGACTAACCATCTCGGGAATCAAGAAACGCAGGCGGGTCAAAGTCGATGCCTGATGTGAGTGCACGGGTACGTGAACTGCGTGCCCTCGACAACCTCTCCCTGGGTACCACGGTCATCCATCGCCTCCATCCGCTTGTCAAACTCATCATGACACTTGTGTTCATTGTGGTGGTTGCCTCATTCAACAGGTACGCTTTCGTGTCGCTCACACCGTACCTCTTCTATCCTTTTCTGATGATGGCGCTGGCTGAACTCCCTTACCGAGTTATTGGTCCGCGAGTTCTCATTGCACTACCGTTCGTACTCTTCGCCGGGTTGGCTAATATCATTTTCGACCGTGACTTGGCTTTCACGATCGGCCCTGTGAACGTCTCCATGGGTGTGCTCTCCATGGCGACGATCCTGCTCAAAATGTACCTCTGCGTCATGGCTGCACTCATCCTCGTCGCGACCACGCCCTTCACCGATCTCACTTTCCAATTGCGCCGACTCAAAGTACCGATGATCTTCATTATGGTCTTCGAAATGACCTACCGCTATATCGGGGTACTTTTCGAAGAGGTTCACGCCATGGTCACCGCGTACCGCCTCAGGTCTGGCATGACCAAGGGCCCGCGCATCACTCACGCGGGGTCTTTCTTGGGCCAACTCACGTTGCGGGCCCTCGAGCGTGCCGAGCGAGTACACGCTGCGATGCGATGTCGCGGGTATTCCCTCAAAGCAACGCACCGCCCACGACGACCACTGCGAGCTGGAGAGATCAGTACACTAGTGTTGGTTTGTCTCGCCATTGTTCTTCTACGATTCTTCACGATTGGGTAGGTATGCTCCACGTCACTGATATAGTCATCGACTACCCTGATGGTACGCGAGCAGTCGATGGAATGAGTCTTGCCATAGCGCCTGGAGAATCGGTGGCACTCATTGGTGCGAATGGTGCTGGAAAGACTTCACTGCTGCTGGCACTGGTTGGCATTCTTCCGCTAGCGCGCGGTGACATCATGATCGCTGGTCTCCAGTTGTCGAAGAAGACTCTGCGTGAGGTACGTGCAAAAGTCGGTCTGGTGTTTCAAGATCCTGATGATCAGCTCTTCATGCCCACCGTCGGTGAGGATGTGGGGTTTGGGCCACGCAGTTTTGGGTGCGATGAGTCCGAGACGACCATGCGGGTGGAGGCAGCTCTTGGTGGTCTGTCGATCAGTCACCTTGGGGATCGTTCACCACTGAAACTTTCTGCTGGCGAGAAACGTCTCGGTGCGATAGCGAGCGTACTATCGATGAAACCAGAACTCCTCCTTTTTGATGAACCGACTGCTTTCCTCGATCCGAAAGCACGGCGAAACCTCATTGCGCTGATGTCGGATCTTCCGCAAGCTAAGCTCATTGCCACCCATGATCTGGATTTTGCTCACCAGGTGTGTAGCCGCGTACTGCTCATCGAAAAAGGAACACTCATCGAGGATAGTGGAGTGGAACTTCTTGACGACCGACAGCGCCTAGAAGGCTCAGGGTTATAACCCCTCACCAAGATGTGGGGGTGAACCAACCCGTGGGATGGGACATAAAGAATGAGGGGCCTGCACAAAAGCACAGGCCCCTCTCTACGACAAGGCACTGGGAGGCGGGCCTTGTCGCGGTCTAGTGTGGTGTAGCGAACCCCCACGAGGCTCAGCTACCACTATGATAGTTAATGCTACCCCGCATCAGCTATCATTGTTGTGGAAATACTAGCATAACGAATGAACTGTCAATACCACTGCGTTACCGTGATGGTGACCTGGTGACATGGCGAGAAACCCCTGGTGAGTGGTCGTACGGCTACGGTAGGAATAGTGAGTCCCCAGTCTTTCGTACTCCTTGATCCAATAACCCACTGACAAGGATATTTACCGGCTCATCAGAGAGAATCGCCCCTGGATCGAGCTCCATCCAAGGGGTGAGTACGAACGCTCGCAAAGCTGCTCGTGGGTGCGGAAGCACCAGAATATCGGTGTCGGAAGTCTCGTTCCCGACCGTAATTAGGTCGATATCTAAAGTCCGAGGTCCGTGAGATATCTCATGGGTTCTTCCGCAAATATCCTCAATTTCTTGGGATCGACGCAAGAGTTCGACGCTCGACAATGACGATTCCGCGATAAGAATGGCATTGAGGAAGTCGGATTGTGGGACCTCAGATTGGGGTGTGGTTTCGTAAACCGAGGAGACTCGCGGATGGTGAATCCCAGGAGTTGATGCTAAGGCGGTAACACCGAATTGGAGGTAATCCAACCGGGGTTCGATGTTGGATCCCAAGGAGAAGACGCAGGTGCGAAGTTCATGAGGGTCCGTGCGATGATGTGGATTCTGGACCCTGCGAGTCGCGGAGCCTGCGCTGCGGAGCCCGCTAGAGCGACTCGCAGTGCTCCGCAGGGTGACGGGAGTGGGGGCTTCACTGGCACGTAGGAGGAGGTGGTCTTGGCCCGTTTCTTCTGCCATGGTGAGAGTCAAGACGACATCATCAAACTCCACATCGAGTGGTGCATCCGGTTTGTGCAGTACGATTCGAGCGTACTCAAAACCAAAACGAGTGAACAAGCGGTCGAGGATCTGGTACCCCAGAGTTTCGATGAGGTCCACTTGCGTACCCTGCAAGAGCTCAATGACGAAATTCGAGACCTCCCCATAATCGGCGGTACGCCCAAGATCGTCGAACTCGGCAGCTGAAGCCATGGGTTGCCACCAGGAGAGGTCCACGATAAAAGGTTGCCCGTCCCTACGTTCATGATCGAAGACACCGTGGTACGCCCAGGTGGTGATCCCTTGGACCTCCATACGGTCAAGGGTCTCCATGCGGGTGAGGTCGTGGTCAGACAATGGTCTCATCATTACTCTTCCGACTCAGTTTGGTGGTTGATGCGGTTCTGTTCCTCACTTCGTTCGTCAACCATTTCCTTGCTCCGCGGGACGATTCCACCAACCCCGTCATGCTGCGCGCGGAGAATACCGCGTCGCAGTATCCAGAATTCACACTGCCACGATAAACAGTACGCACGAAACAATCACCCACCATCACATGTCCTCACGCTCAGTCTCATCCACATGGTATCGATCAAGGTGATGCACTCGTAAACCCCAAACACCGGCATGAATCAGGGCTTGCCCCACGTCAACAGAGGCATCATCACGTTCCCAGGGATGAGTGTCGTGGTTGTACATCGTTGCCAGAAACCTCTTGCGTGACACCCCCCACAATGTCGGAAACCCGAGTGATTGAATCTCATCGACATGCGCAATCAGCTCCCAATTCTGTTCTGCAGATTTACCAAAACCAATACCGGGATCAACGACGAGATGCCCAGGATCAAGACCCGCATTTAGTGCTGATTTAATACGGTCGGTGAGCTCAGAAAGAACCTCGTTAACCACAGACTCGTGGGTGGACTCATGGTCGAAAGGAGTACGCCAATGCCCCAGGATGAAACCCACCTTGTGTGACGCTGCAACCCCCATGATCTCTGGTTCCACCAATCCACCCGAGACATCATTGATGATCACCGCCCCAACCTCGATGGCTCGCTTTGCCACGGTGGCGCGCACTGTATCTATACTGACAGCGACCCCTTCACTGGCCAGCGCCTCCACCACTGGAATCACACGAGCCAACTCTTCAGCTTCCGATACTCGGTGAGCTCCTGGGCGGGTAGACTCCCCACCCACATCGACGATGGCAGCACCCTTGCGGGCATGGTCGAGTCCCAGGGTAATGGAGGAGTCAATGAGTGTTGTGGTTGATGTGGTTCTGTTCCTCACTTCGTTCGTCAACCATTTCCTTGACTTCGGCATGTATGCAAGCATCCCTGCCCTCGGTCTGCGTCGTGGTAGACCCTGTGAGTCGCACTGCTCGCGCTTCGCACTCGCAGTGCACCGCAGGGTGACAGGGCTGGGGGTGTGCTCTTTGGATGGGGATGGGGGTGCACTCCTTGGATGGGGATGGGGGCCGTAGGGCGACGGGGAAGCCGCCATCGCGGTGGCGGGGAAGCTGCCAGAATCCACACTGCCACTAAAAGAGTCCGGGGTCACATTGACGATCCCCATCAAGCGCGTCGGTCCTCCGGTGAACAGGGATGCCAACGAAGGACGACTCTGGCTGGTCACGGGTCCTGTGCCCCTTCGCTCGCGTATGGAGACATGCGACCCGAAATCCGCACAAGCCACCCTACGATCGACTTCCGCCTCGGACACTGGTCAACGACCTTGGGGAGCAGAAATCAAACTCATGGCCTCAGCACGAGTCGTCGGGTTCATCAGAGCCCCACGTACTGCTGAAGTGAGAGTACGCGAACCCGGTTTACGTACCCCACGCATCGACATACACAGATGCTCAGCTTCAATGACAACGATGACTCCGGCTGCATCCAGCTCCTCCATGAGTGCATCCGCAATCTGGGTCGTGAGCCGCTCTTGCACCTGGAGCCTCTTTGCGAAAACATCCACCAGGCGCGCAATCTTCGACAACCCAACGATTTCGCGACTCTTGCCCGGGATATATCCCACATGAGCCAATCCAGTGAAAGGCACCAGATGGTGCTCGCAATAACTCCACAACTCAATATCGCGTACCAGGATCATCTCCTGATGATCAATATTGAACCGTGTCCCCAACACCTGCGAAGGGTCCTGGTACAACCCAGCAAAAGCCTCCTCATAGGCACGCGCTACCCGTGAAGGAGTCTCGCGCAATCCTTCACGATCAGGGTCCTCCCCGATCCCGATGAGCAACTCCCGTACTGCGGATTGAACACGTTCAGCATCAAAAGTCATGACTCCTCCTCAAACTTTTGGTGGGGGAAAATCCTCTGGAGACTGAGGATCAATCCACGTTCCTGGTCCCATGGGATTCTCCGGCCCTAAAGGCGTGGGGGTGATTTTCTTCGGTACGAGCCGACCAGACTCATGGGATGCATTTGCTGGCTCCGCCGCATCAGTGGGTTCTGCATTGCTCGGTCCTTCAGCCTTGGAACCGGGCTCCTGGGTCGCAGAGTCGTCGAGGACAGGTTCAGGAACCTCAGGGGCTGGAATGGGTGGAATCTTTGACGGTTTGCGTGTCTTGGACCCTGTCCATGCTGGTCGCGGGGGCCTCAGATTCAAGTCTGTGAAGATCTCCGCAACCTGCTCCTTGCCCAGGGTCTCCAGCTCCAACAGCTGACGTACCAACTCATCGAGGATCTCCCGATTATCCACCAGCGCATCGAAAGCCTCCTGGTGGGCGGTGTTGATGAGTAGAGAAATCTCTGAATCGATCATCGCCGCAGTGGCTGGGGACACGGTCGAAGAATGCCCCACTTCCATGCCCACAAACGGTTCCCGATCATCCGATCCGTACCGTACTGCTCCTAAGGCCTCAGTCATCCCGTACTGGGTCACCATTGCGCGAGCAAGCTTCGTTGCTTTCTCAATGTCATTGCCCGCACCAGTCGTAGGGTCATGGAAGATCAGCTCCTCCGCCGCTCGTCCACCGAGAGTGTACGCCAACTGATCCAGCAACTGGCCGCGAGTTTGAGAATACTTGTCCTGATCAGGCATGACCATGGTGTACCCCAAGGCCTTGCCTCGCGGGAGGATCGTGATCTTCTGGACCGGATCGTTGCCCGGCATAGCTGCTGCCACCAGAGCATGGCCCGCCTCATGATAGGCCGTGATGAGGATCTCTTGAGAGTTCATGATGCGGGTACGCTTCTGGGGCCCAGCGATCACGCGATCAATCGACTCATCGAGGACTGAGTTGGAGATCTGTTTCAGGTTCGTACGGGCTGCAAGCAGGGCCGCCTCATTGAGAACATTAGCCAAGTCAGCGCCAGTGAACCCCGGTGTACGGCGAGCAACCGACTCCAGATCGACACCCTCTTCGAGAGGTTTATCTTGGGCATGAACCTTCAGGATGTTGAAACGCCCCTTCAAGTCGGGAGCATCAACAGCGATCTGGCGATCGAAACGCCCCGGACGAAGCAGGGCCGGATCGAGAACATCAGGCCGGTTGGTTGCTGCGATGAGAATGACCCCAGAATGGGCATCGAAGCCATCCATCTCGACCAGGAGTTGATTGAGGGTCTGCTCACGTTCATCGTGGCCTCCACCCATACCAGCACCACGGTGACGGCCAACAGCATCAATTTCATCGATGAACACAATAGCCGGCGGGTGGGCTTTCGCTTGCTCAAAGAGGTCGCGTACCCGTGAAGCACCCACACCCACAAACATCTCCACGAAGTCTGACCCAGAAATGGTATAGAACGGTACACCGGCCTCCCCAGCGACAGCTCTCGCGAGCAGAGTTTTTCCTGTTCCTGGTGGGCCATAGAGCAACACCCCTTTGGGGATCTTTGCACCAAGGGCTTTGAATTTGCCCGGATCAGCGAGGAATTCTTTAATCTCCTGGAGTTCTTCAACCGCTTCGTCGACCCCTGCAACATCCTCGAATGTTGTCTTCGGATTATCCTTGTTGGCCACCTTGGCTTTGGATCGCCCAAAACTCATGGCTCTCCCACCAGCCCCCATCGTACTCATCATGAACCAGATCAGTATCACGATAAAAAGGATGGGGATGATCCAGCCCAGGACAGCATCCCACACACTGGGCATAGGGTTTTTGCCATTCCAGGTCTTGACTGACCCTTCGGCGTACCGCTCATTCAGGCGTTCAACAAGTTGATCGGAACCCTGACCAATCCAGTACGCCTTGAGATTGCAGGGAATTTCTTTATCTTTGGCATCCTTCTTCGGAGCACACGTGTCAGGGCTTCTGGTGATTTCGATCGATTGGGTCTGGTCAGTGAGAACGACCTCATCGAGTTGGTCCGTACCCATGATGATCATGATGGCTTCAGAGGTGGAGATCTCTTCAACCTCCGGCTGGGATCGTACCTGAACAATGACGAATCCTATGATCGCCAGCACGATCATGATCCACAGGAAGGGACTGCGAAGAAGTGCTTTCAGAAGTTTCATGGGGTTCAGTTCTCATTCATGGGTGTTGTTTCGTGCACGTTGGTGGTGGGCTGTCAGGAATATACCGCGGGGTCGAGCACACCAAGCCCGCGCAGATTGCGGTATCTTCCGGCATAGTCCAGCCCATATCCCACCACGAAATCACCAGGGATGTCGAATCCGAGGTACTTCACTGGGACATTCTTGCTTGCTGCATCAGGTTTGCGGAACCCTGCACACACTTCAATACTGGCCGGATTGCGGGACTTGAGGTTGTCAATAAGGTACGCCAAAGTCAAACCGGTGTCGACAATATCTTCGACGATGAGTACGTGGCGGCCCTCAACCGAGATGTTGAGGTCTTTGAGGATGCGTACCACCCCAGACGAGGCGACCCCCGAACCGTACGAGGAGATGGCCATCCAGTCCATTTCACAGTGAATGCGCATGGCTCGTGACAGATCAGCCATAACCATGACCGCACCGGAGAGGATCCCCACCAAGAGTGGTTGTAGCCCGTCATAGTCCCGGTCGATCTCAGCTGCGAGTTCGTTGATTCGGTTCGTAATCTGCTCTTCAGTGAACAGTACGGTGGTCAGGTCGCCTTGGACATCATCTATATTCACAAACCAACTCTACCTCGCTGGCAAGGGTCCTGCGTACTGCACCTGAATGCCGGTGGGGCAATGGCCCCCGACATGTGGGGACCCGGTGGACTGTGACACGAAGGGGCTCTACGATTCGTCCCTCCTCGGTACACATGTGAGACGATGGAACCTGCAACTCAAAGGAGATAATCATGGCTGACCTCAAAGACCAACTACGAAGTGACCTCATGATCGCGATGAAAGCGAAGGATTCCTTCACCACCGGAGTACTGCGAATGGCCATTGCTGCCATTGCCAACGAAGAAGTCGCTGGGGATGAGGCCCGCGAACTGAGTTCTGATGAAGAGTTGGCTATCGTGACCCGTGAAGCGCGCAAGCGCCGCGAATCTGCCGAAGCGTACGCAGAAGGCAATCGCCCTGAACTCGCTGAGAAGGAGACTCGCGAAGCCGAGTTGTTGGGTACGTACCTTCCTGCTCCCCTCACCGAAGAGGAACTCGATGTCATCGTTGCCGAGGAAGTGAGTGCCATCGAGGATGCCACCATCAAACAGATGGGACTCATCGTCAAAGCAGTGAATGCTCGCGTTCAGGGCCGCGCCGAGGGCTCACTCGTGGCCTCCAAAGTGAAAGCCTCGCTGCTGTAGTGCAATCACTGGCCCAACAGTTCCTTGCGTAATCGACGATGAGCGACCTGGAAGTTGCTCGATCGGTGCTTGAGTTGTTTGCCCAGCTTCTGCGCAAGGAGCCGTACCACTTTTTCAAACTCCTCCACGTCGTAGAGCTGCTGCTTAGTGACAATGATCGGTGGATACCCCATGGACGAGAGCAAATTCCGACGTTTGGAGTCATCGAAAATTTTCTCTGCACCACAGTGGTACTGTTCGGAGTCATATTCAACGGCAAGTTTCACACTTGGCCACAAGAGATCACAACGGTAATGAGAGGTGTTCGTGCTGCGCTTCGTGACCCCTACAGGGTTGATCTGGTAGTTGAGTTCTGGCATTGGTAACCCATATCCACCCAAGCGATAGGGCAGGGTCAACAACATGACCAAGATAGTTTCCATCGGAGATCCTGAATTATTGGTGACGTATTTCAAAGCATTGAAAGCCTGCCCGCTTCCTTTCTCTGACTTCACACAGCCTATGAACACTGAAAGTTTCCGCACATTGGTCAACTCTGGCAGAGAGTATTGGCAGTTGCTGGCTGGAGTCTTGAGGCCGGCATGGTGAGTAATCGCAGGAAGACAGTACGATCCACACAGCTCAAATCCGAGTTGAATAGTCTCAATGAGCGTCAGTTTCCGGGCAAGCTGCTGGAAGCAGAATTCGGGGGAACAAACGAAGAGACCGCTCCCCAGGAGAGCAAAAGAGTTATAGGGCAACACTCCGCTATAGACGTGTGGGCAAAACAGCGGGTGACGCGGTCTAGCACTTCGTTGAGCAACCAGGATGTCGTATGGTGGTTCAAGTAGCTTGGGGATAGCCGTCTTCACCGCTGAGACTTGCCCAATGGTGGGCAGTGTCTTCCGACGGGCTCGCTGGGGGGAGGAACTGCGTGTTCGTCCCTGCAACCTCCAGAACTGCAATGCTGTGTCGTGTGAGAAATAAACCTCCATGCACAGACAGTGACGATTTTTATCCGAGAATGGCTCTTGTGCACAGAGTTTTTGTCTAAATCACTCAGTTTGGTGGGTTATTCACACCCCCAGGCGCCCCTCTCTGAGAGTTTGATGGGTTTTTGTGTGCACAAGAGGCCATTTGGGATAAAAAGCTCAGAAAACTGTGGACGCGGTGAGTGGGGAGTAGCCATCGAGTGCTGGTGGAGCGAGTGACGGGAATCGAACCCGCATTGACAGCTTGGGAAGCTGTTGTTCTGCCATTGAACTACACTCGCAAAATCATCAGTGAGTATAGCAGTACGACTGCGACCCCCGTGGGTGAGGTACGGCACATAGAACTGCCCGAGCTCTTTCGTGGAGTCCGATTGGGGTGCCACCAACTCTCCGCACGACCAAGGATTCTGATATGATGTGTGTTGTGAAGAGCCGAAGTGGCTCACCGGGAAGGGAAGGCCATGTCTGAACACACCAACTCGTACCAGCCAAAAAAGAAGCGCGGCTGGATTGTCGCCGTACTGCTGGTTGCAGTACTTGTAGGGCTTCTTGTTGCCGGTTTCATTCTGGGCTGGTTTGATGGGTTGAAACCCCAAACATCCACACCCACGGACACTGGCACTCCAGCAGTCGAAGCACAGGTGCTCAGTATTGATGACCCCCTCGTGGAACAGCTCTACGGTTATGTTGGCCACAACAATCTGATGTGGACAGGTCCGTCAACCTTCTATCAGGACAAGCTGGTGACGGTGGAGGACATTTCTGCTCTTCATGCGTCACGAATCATTTACAACCACTTTGACCCTGCACAATTCACCGATGCTGGCACCTTGTCATCAGAGGAACTCGTGGGCTGTTTGGATGGATTGTTTGACACTGCACAGGATATGACTGATGCCATTAATGAAGGCACCATGGTCGCCCCCCAGTTGTATCCACAAGACACGGTCGATGCTTTACTCCATAAAATCTTTGGCCCCACCTTACCGGCGCTCACTGCTGATAAAGGAATGGGTGAAGGATTCTATCCTTGCCGCGGTGGTGTGGTGTCCGCGCAGTATCCTGGTGGTGGCGGCTTCCCAGCGTACGACAACTCCGTACTGCTCAAAGCCGAACAGCTCGGTAACGAGATCTATTTGTACGACCAGTACTTCAGGGTCAGTGAGGACTCCACGACAGTGTATGGCAGCTTCGGGAATGACAAGATCGGCTCGACAGGCATCACGACTGAAGGTGACATCTGGTTGGGTTATGCTGACGACGTACAGCGGATTATCGACCAAGGTGCGGTTCCGACCTATCGTCACACCTTCCAGCAAGCTGAAGACGGCAGCTATTTCTGGGTGAGTTCAGAGATCGTACGCGACTGATGGTTCGCCCCGCTTGGGTACCACACAGCTTCACCCTGAGGGCCTAACACTCAGCGACTGCATGTCAACCAGTACGAGGGCAGTGGCGGAGGATACGAGATTCGAACTCGTGAGGGCGTGAACCCAACCCGCTTTCCAAGCGAGCGCCATAGGCCTCTAGGCGAATCCTCCGCCAAGGATCATACCGAAGATTGACCCTCGGGGGCGAACTCACGGGCGATCAGGTTGGGCATTCAGCCGGAGACTTGGACTAGAATGGTGGGCGGTCCCCGTACGGCGGTACCTCCCCGAACTCCTCCAGGGCCGGAAGGCAGCAAAGGTAAGGGAGCTCTTCCGGGTGTACGGGGCCGTTTGTTTACTCAGCGTGGGACAGATCAGAGAATCCCCACTGTCCCACCGCAAACAACGACTGCGGGGCAACACGTCAAGCATTGCCCCGGCAGTCAAGAGTTCAGCTCTTTAGGTCATCACTACTTCACCGATCTTGGAGTAACCGACCGCGTCGTACACGAGCACTGAGGTCCCAGCAACAACATAGAACTCTCCACCGAGGCGTACTCCGCGAGCAGAGTCAAACCCATAATCATTGCTGGCGGTCTTGTGAACCCCATCCAGATTCATGAGTGCTACTTGGTCAAAGGTGAATCCATTCCAGGAGAACAGATGGTAATTCCATTCCCCTGGTTTCGAATCAAGAACAGCCACAGTAGCCGTACAGTACTTCGCTAGATCATTGCAGT
Organism: Propionibacteriaceae bacterium; assembly: GCA_009782785.1. GTDB lineage: Bacteria > Actinomycetota > Actinomycetes > Propionibacteriales > Propionibacteriaceae > WQYJ01. The sequence goes on from WRIJ01000004.1 coordinate 20,859, forward strand.
CCAAGGCAGTGATCGACATGTCATGAGCGACAGTTCCGGACACCACACGAGTGTTGAATTGAAAACCAGCATCGGTGATCGTGGACACACCATCTTTGTAACTCATCCCCACCACACCGGGTACGGTCGACGGCTGAGAAGTCGCACTTGGAACAGGGGCCTCCCCGACAGGTCCGCAATCACGAGGATTCGAATCCTGAGTCGGATGACCACAAGGAACAGGATCCTGGTCGTCGATCACATCAACGAAAGTTTGAAGATCCACAGTCAGTGTGACGAGAGTGTCGCGAGAGATTGTCGAACCCGCTGTTGGTTCCATCCGGGACACTGTGTTGTCGTTGTTGCCCGACGTGTTCCATTCGATACGGATCGATGACATGGGTACTCCAGCATCCCCGAGTTGGCGTATCACTCGCTCCGGGCGGGAACCCACTCCATCGGGCAGTGTCACGGTTTGCGTGAAATCAAGTCCTCTGGTTTCTGAGTGGCTCAATGCCGCAAAACCGAGTAAGCCTTTGGCGGGATCCACGTACACTGCCTTATGGTCGACACTGATTTCTGAGTCGTAGGCATCGATGCGGAAGTTCACGAGCTCTATCACATCGTACGGATCGGAGACATCGAACATCGACAGCTTCATTCCACCGTTGAGACCTCGCTGGGTCCCATCTTGGCCTATTCCTAAGAGGAGTCCAGAGCCGAAGGGATGGAGGTACGAGGAGAATCCAGGGATCTCCAAGGCCCCTTGAACTTCGGGAGCCTTCGGATTGGATAAATCGATCGTGAACAGTGGATCGGTCTGCTGGAAGGTCACCACGTACGCGGTGGTCTCCGCGAAGTGTACTGAGCGTACTGACTCGTTAGTAACGATGGAAGCAACCGAGCCAACATGATCGAGTGACGAGTCCATGATCCACAATCCAGCATATTCGCCCCAGGATTCCCGCGGGGATGAATAGCTCCAATTGGTGACAGCGCGCAGATGGCCATCGTACTCGTCGAGGGAATACTGGTTGAGCACTGTCCCGGGCAGTACGCCGCGCGCAGCTACAGTGATATTGCCATCAGTCAGTGACAGGCGTACAACGTTGGTGACTTTCATGTTGTATCCCAGTTTCGAGGCAACCTCTTCAGGCAGACTGCGAGCATCAAAAGCCTCCGAGCTTGCAGCAGTGAGATAGAGATTATCGTAAGCCATGTACACCGTGTCGGTCTCCCCCAAAACTGCATGTCGGCTGACCAGTTCACCACTGGTGGAGGTGATTGCTGTTGCCACTGTGTACGAGGGGGCCCTCACACCAGGGAAGAGCGTCACATCATCAGAGCTGAAGGGCTCGATGGTGCCATCTCGCTCAAGAGCCGGTACGAAAGTGAGCGGCTCTTTTGATTGTGGTTTCTCGACGATGTCAAACGTACTCACCAAGTAGAGGACACCATCTTTCAACCGTGAGGTGACGTAATCTCCTGACTGTGTCATCGTGGTCTTCACCTTAGGGGCAGTTGGATCACTGACATCGTAAAATACGGCGGTCAAAGCACCGTCAGATACTTCTTCATCCTCGTCTTGGCACTCTGGCAAGATGTCACACTTGGGTGTGATGGTCAATCGAGGTGTCGACATCAGTACGACAGCGGTTCCGGAATCGAGCATGAGATCAACGATTCGCCCTGACTTGGCTTCGTGAGTGACATCGATAGACGACAGTTGGGTCGACGCAGCGCCATCAGCTTTCACGATGGCGAGAGTCGTCGGACCAGCGATGTACAGGTTGGTCCCATCAGTTTTGACGATGTCGCCCTCATCGATACCCTCGACTTGGGTGTTTGTCCCTGTGTCTGGAGTGGTGGTGATCGGCCCTGTCCCTTCTGATGGTCCCTGGAAGACACCATCGGTCCATCTACCGAAGTCAGAGTCTGAGGCCCAACCAGGTGGGATATCCCCCCGCTGAAGACTTCCCTTATTCTTGGGATCTTTGCTGTGCCCGGTCCATGCAGAGTCCACCACATGATAGATCGCAGCGTAGTCGTGCTGAGTGGTCCGTGGGGAGAGGTTCACCATGGTCACGATGAGTACCGCTGCCATCACTGTTGCAGTGGCAGCAGAGGCTAACACGGTCAGTCGCCTTTTCTTCCTTGGTCGAGTGCCAGGCCCGGTGGCATCGCTACGATTTCGCGGTGCTTTCGTCCCTCTCCTGGTTCGCGAGGGTCGCAGAGCACCAGCAGAAGAGCGCCCCGACCCAACACCTACGGTGGTGTCGGCGGCTTCTGCGTTCAGGGTTTCGATATCCTCGACTTCACTCGTCACACTATCGCCATCCGCTGTCACGGCCGGCCCTTGATCAGCATCAAGGGCAGCCGTCAACCGAGCCATCAATTCGGGGCTTGGTTCCATTAGTTCTTTCATTGCTTGGAACTTTTCAGCAAATTCGTCAGCCATGGTCCTTCTCCTTCGACAAAACCTCGCGGAGCATGGTACGCCCGCGCGAGAGCCTCATTTTGATTGCACCCGGCTTAGCATCTAGCACACCGGCGATTTCATCGACAGATTGATCCTCGAAATAGAACAAGTGAATGACCGTACGATACTCGTGCGGTATCGACCTCAACGCTGTAAACAATTCGTCGTACTCATGGTTGTCGAACCGGTACGAACTATCACCCAGGTCACTGGCATCCACAGGGACTACTTTCGTACTCCATGAAGAACCAGCCACACGTCGAGCAATATTCAACGTTGTGGTGATGAGCCAGGCTTTGCGATGATCCTCATGTTCGCAGGGTGGATTCTTACGATGATAAGTGAGGAACACCTCCTGGAAGACATCATCAGCGTCGTTGCGCGTTGGTGAATGTGTGAGAGCAATGGCGTACACCATGGTTTGGTAACGCTCCACAATCGTCGTGGTATCAATGCCTGTTGGCATGAGATCCACTGGATCTGCTATGGCGATTGGCCCCATGTAGTATGCCTTCCCTCGCAATTGAGATCACATCCTAGTGATCATCCTGTCATGAACAACTCCTGCGAGGAACCCAAAAGGTAACAGGAGTTGGAAGGATTGTTGACCATAGGGTCGAGCAGGGGTTGGGGTTGTGTTACTGGGTTGGGGTGGGTTGGCGTACTCGGGATTCGTGGGTGGGAGGATCAGAGGGTACGAGCGCAGGACGGCGAGCATCGAATTCTTTCTTGAGTGCAGGTGCGACCGCACCACCAAGAATCTCGAGTTGTTCCAGGACTGCCCACAAGGGCATTCCACCGGGATCGACGAGGAAGAGTTGGCGTTGATAGTCACCATAGAGCTCCCGCATTTTGAGGATCTTTTCGATGACCTGCGCAGGGGATCCTACTGCGAGAGAAGTGTGGAGGGCGGCGTCTTCAAGATTCATTGAGTACATGGCATTCGCATTGCAGTACGGTCGTAACCCTGCGAAAGCATCCTGTGTCGTACGGCCCACAAAGATCTGACCACCCAAACTGACGGGTGCACCAGTGGCAGGTCCGTGATTGTATTTCTCGTAGGCTTGACGATAGTGGGCCACAAGCGCAACATCTTTGCGTAAAGAGTTCATGTTGTTGGCAAAGAAGCCGTCACCATAGAACCCTGCCTGGTCGGCAATATCGATCGAGTGTCCTTGATGCCAAACGAAGGGTGGTACGCCGTCGAGCGGACGTGGTGTGGACGTGAAGCTCACGAGGGGAGTGTGGTATTCCCCTTCCCATTCCACCGATTCCTCATGCCACAGACGGCGAAGCAGATAGTAATTTTCTGTGGCGATGTCGAGTCCTACGGGGAAGTCATCTCCCTGCCAGGGGTACATGAGGGCGGAACCTCCGCACCCGATCATGAGATCTGCTCGCCCATGTGCGATGTGTTGAAGAAGGGCGTACTCTTCAGCAATGCGTACTGGATCATTGTTGGTGATCAGTGTTGCCGCAGTTGTGACAGTAATCTTGGTTGTCTCAGCAGCGATGGCTGCGAGAATCGTGGGAGGAGAGGACCCCACAAAATGTGAGTCGTGGTGTTCCCCTAGTGCGAAAACATCTAAACCAACCTCTTCGGCGACTTTGGCGATGAGCCGAATTTCGTCGATGCGCGCAGCGTGTGACATGGTCATTCCTGTCACGGGATCGCGGGTGACATCGGCGAGAGTTAAGATACCGAATTGCATAGTGGTGCTCCTGGTTTCACACTATGTCAACATAGGTTCGGGTGGCCCTATTCCTTAATCGTGGGAATACGTGAGCCGTCTCATGGAAAGTGAGTCCGTGGGTGGTCCTAAGCAGCCGTCGATCAACATCGGGGTTAATGTGGATACTGGATTCCGCGAGTCGGGCTGACGCCCTCCGCGGAATGACGGGAGGGTGGGGCCCACAGGATGACGGGAGGGCGCACTCCGCAGATTGACACACCCGGTTACTGTGAGCCCGCCGGGGTGACTTGCAGTGCTCCGCGGAATGACGGGAGGGTGGGGCCCACAGGATGACGGGAGGGCGCACTCCGCAGATTGACACACTCGGTTACCGTGAGCCCGCCGGGGTGACTTGCGGTGCTCCGCGGAATGACGGGAGGGTGCACTCCGCGGAATGACACACCTGGTCACCCTGCGGAACGAAGTGACTCGCAGGGTCCAGATATCACACTGGCTATGGTGGTGACCGTCGGTGGTTTGGGGATCAGAACCGGCTACCAATCAAGGGTTGCGGTCCGTACTTAATCCCAGAAGTGGGAACCACCGGTTTGGGTACCGCATGGAACTCCTCGACCGCCTGACAATAAGCACCATAGGGTGGAAAGAGCAGGAGGATACCACCCAGTGCGAGCGGAATCATGGCCACCATAAACCACCAGTTGAGAAGGTACGACAACCCAGTAACACCCAGCAGGCCCCATACACCAAAACGAACCCACAACTGACCCTTCCAGGCGTTATATCCAGCGATGCCAGCAGCGATCACCATCAGTGCTGTGATCAGACCGACCACCATCACCATGATGACAGCCAGCCAACTCACTGGTGGAGGTTCGAGCCGTTCCAGGAGCCAAGCCGAATAATGGAAACCATCAACACCAGAACAAATGATCCACCACCGGGCGTACGCCACGATCGTGACCGGTACAGACAACCAACACAGCAACGATGCGATGACGAGGAGAACCGGGTGGCGGGGTTCGCCCGTACGCACGCTCAAGGGGTAGGCGAGAGGCGCCTTCCCCATGAACGCGGGTAGGGTTGCAATGTCTGAGGTCATCTAGACTTTCATCGATCCTGTCTCCAAGAACCGTGCATGCCAGCTCAAGGCTTCAGTCATATCTTGTGGGGTGTGCAAGGAAGTGGTCTTCTCAGCGCGCTCCAAATAATCGAGCAACATCGGCTGATAATCAGGATGTGCACATTTCTCGATGATCGCACGAGCTCTCTTGCGTGGAGACAAGCGGCGAAGATCAGCGATCCCCTGTTCGGTCACGATGACCATCACGTCATGCTCAGTATGATCATGGTGGCTCACCATGGGTACGATGCAGGAGATGTCACCACCTTTAGCAACGGATGGAGTCACGAAGCAAGAGATATAGGAGTTGCGGGTGAAGTCTCCCGACCCACCGATACCGTTCATCATCTTGGACCCCATGATGTGGGTCGAGTTCACGTTGCCGAACATGTCTGCTTCGATGAGACCATTACATGAGATGACACCTAGTCGACGAATCGGTTCGGGGTTGTTGGAGATCTCTTGCGGCCTCAGTACGATCGACTTGCGATAGTGGGCAGCATTTTCGTTCATCTTCACTGCGTACTCTGGTGATAGTGAGAACGCTGTCGCAGACGCAACCTTCAGCTTGCCAGAATCAATAAGGTCAACCATGCCATCTTGGATCACTTCAGTGTATGAGGTGAGGTTTTCCAGATCGGATTCGAGCAACCCACTCAAAACAGCATTAGCAATATTGCCTACACCTGACTGTAATGGAAGCAGGCTCTTGGGGATACGGCCTTGTTTGACCTCGTTTTTGAGGAAGTCAATGAAATAACCGGCAATGGCTTTAGAATCCTCATCGAGGGGTTTGAAGGGAGTGTTGCGATCGGCAGCATCAGTCTCAACGACAGCAACAACCTTGTCAGGATCGACACGGAAATGCGGCTGACCGATGCGATCCCCAGGGGCAAGGATAGGGATGGGTACGTTGTTGGGAGGCAACTGTGTACCGTAATAAATATCGTGCATGCCTTCGAGATCTTCTGACTGCCAAGAGTTGACCTCGATGATGACTTTCTCGGCACAATCGATATACACATTGTTGGCACCCACTGACGATGAGGGGATCAGTTCCCCGTCTTCAGTGATCGCGGTCACCTCGACAATGGCTGCACCCATGGGTCCGAGGAAGCCTTGGCGTACCTGGGCTGACGTGTGGGATAGGTGCGGATCAACATAGTCAGTGATTCCTGCATTGATAGCATTGCGCATCGCAGGCTCTGATTGATAGGGAGTACGGTAACTGATGGCACCAGTCTCACCGAGTACGCCATCAAGTTCGGGTGCGGTCGAAGCGCCGGTGAACAAACCGATGCGGAACTCTTCGCCCTTCGCTTTTGCGTCGTTGATTCTGTCAGCAAGAGCACCGGGAAGTACTTTCGGATATCCTGCACCAGTGAATCCGGCGACGCCAACATTATCGCCATTCTCGATAAAACTGGCAGCATCGGCAGCACTCATCACTTTGGCTTGGAACTTGGGGGAACGAATACGCGACATTCGTCGTCCTTTCTCGTGGAACCCACGCTTCACTGTGGGTGAACCTCAAGGCTAGCTCAGGTAACACACTGCGATCTAGTCTTTTCACAAAACGGTCCACTACGTGGGACGGGAGTACCAATCGGCAACCTCTATAATGAAGGTCAGTTTTCTTTCGCGATAGAGAGGTCACAGGTGTCGACAGTACGCGAAACCGCCACCACTCTTGGCTTCTTGTGGACCCATGGCGCACGCGTACTCAAAGCCAAATTCCACAAGCTTTTTTTGCTTTTTCTTGTGGGCTGGGTGGGTTATTACCTCACTGTGCTTCTTGCGGGAACTATCGCAGTGACTTGGTCCTGGGCTGTGATACCTCTCATGGCTGGCGGATGCCTCATCCAGTTGACTGTTACCTTGGCTGCCTACCAGATGGCGATCCGTGCTTCTGAAAAATCCATGGATGCTCCATCACTGCCGTCCTTGCTGCTGCTCGCTTTGGTCACGAGCCTTTTGGTTCCTTTCTCAGCGGCTTTTTCGTCGTTCGGCTATTTCGGTCAGTACGCTCACGATGCTTTGGTAGCTTCGACGTACATGAGTGGAACTCTGGCAGATTCCAAGTTCCTCATTAATCTCAATCCTTTCCAATCCCCGATCACCTTGGCCATCACCTTAGGGGTTTTCACAGCATTGTGGATGAGTGTCGTCGTGATCAAACAGGTCACGAGTAAAAAGCAGTGGCCGGTGTTGTCGATCATGCGTACTTTCTTTTCTGCATGCATGACCTTTCTCGTACTGTTTTCTCTCTTCCATGTGTTCTCTGCAATAAGTTTTTGGTGGAAGACACGGCGTTTTATGATGTGGACTGATCAGGGGTTTGAGTGGATCACCCATCGCATCACTCTTCCCCAGGGCATCATGGTGGTGTGGGAGTGGCTCGTCAACAATCTGTGGCCTCTGTTCTGGAATACGCTCACACAACCGATTGTGTGGTTGGCAGTTGTCGGCGTGGTCGGTGGAATGCAGCTCATGAAGATCGACACTGTCTGGAGCTCTGTACGCCGCCGTCGAGGATCCCACCGAGACAATGCAGCGTCCACAATGGTGATCCATCATGCACCAGATTTTCTTGTTGGCCCACTGCCTGGGTTCTTGCGCATCTTTCACATGTTTACTGTGGTGTTGCGTTCGGGGGTTCCCTTCTTGGCTGCCCTCATTGTGAGTTATTCCATCATCGATCTCGCTGGTCGGTGGCTGACTCATGGCCTCACCCAGGCTATCGGGCCCGTACAGCATAAATATGTCATGCTTGTTCAGCCGATTCTCACGGTGATTCCCATGGTTGTGGTGGCCATGTGCCAAGCGGCCATCCTGGCTGTGGCGTACGTACGCATGCGCCTACTGAAGGTTGATCTCAGCGCAGAATCGGTTCTGACTAATCTGCCACTGCCATCATGGGATACTGCCACGAGTCCTACTGCATCAAGCACCAAGAAACACCCACAAATATCACGGAGACTGAGCACAGTTCTCGTTGCTGTACTCGCTATTGCTTTGGCAGGTGGACTGACCTATCTTCGCCCCGGTTCTACAGATCCGGTCCACAATATCGAGCTGGGACAATCGGTGACCTTGATGGGTGAATCGGTGTCGATCAGTAATCTCCAGGTGGGTACGTCACTGAATGGAACCATCACTGGGGTATACACCGAGGATTCTGTGGACAGTGTGGGGGTTTTTGTTGCTGTGACAGTGAGTGTTTCGGGATATTCTTCGGGGGCTGTGGGGGTTGCTGCTCGCGCTCACGGGGTGGATTATCCTGGTTGGCATGGTTATGTGAGTCTGACTCACAGTGCTGGTTTCACCTCATTGACTGATGTTGTCTTCGAGATTCCTGCTGATGGACTCGGCGATCTCACGGTTGTGATCTATCCGATCAGTGCAGACTTTACGAGTTTGCCTCGCGGCGTACTCCATATCCCTGCCGACACTCCTGTGTCCGAGGTGATTGTCGTGAATGAAACATCCATTGAGGAGGTGAGCAGGTGAGTGAAGATGTGGGTGGCACCCCAGTGAACACCGCACCTCAGCGGAAGTCCTGGCATTGGATGAGTGCTGGATGGCTTACTGTCGTGATTGGCGTTGTGGTGTGGGTACTCATGGTGGTGGGTTTTTCTGTTGCTTGGCAAGGCGATCGACTCCCCACCACACCCCTGGATGAATCGTGGAGCGTTGACGTGATGACTTTCACCGTTGGTGAGATGCACACTGGGGCACCACTGGTCACTCCTTGGGGTGAGAGGGTCGATCCTCAACCGCGAGCATCTTGGGTGATCGTGAGTGTCGATTATTCAACGCGAGATCCTGAGGTTGAGTATTCCTGCTATCTGGAGCTTGTGGGCAAGGATCGTACGTGGAATCCTACCTATGATTCTCGACTGGATCTGTCGCGGTTCTTCGATTCCTATCATTCGAACTGTGACACTAACGACTTTGGAATGCTGACGACTAGTGGAACGATTGCGGGACTCTTTGAGATTCCTTTAGATGCGGTCGATGAACTTCAAGCAGTACGGCTCACACTCATTGCGAGGACTGAATTGTCGTGGACTCTCGATGATGCATGGGACACTGAGTTGATTCGAATGAATTTCGCACTACAGTAAGCCGATCTTTGATACCAGGAGGGTCGCTGGGCACCTAGTCGGAGTCTATGAGCTCCGGGATGATGACATATAGCCAGTACGATGTTGTTGAGGGGTCCCGTTCCCAAGACGGGGAGTCAGAGAGATTGAGGATAGCTGCTCTGTCTCGTACGGCCGGAAAGACTCCGAACTTTATCCCTTGGCTCCATTGAACTTGTTGATTGACCTGTGCTTGGAAACACACGGACATTGGCCCAGAATTTGGTGGAATCACTTGACGTGGACTCCTGTTGATGGTGTCCAGGTCGGCGATGAGGTAAATGACGACCTGTGCGTCTTGTTGCTGGCCTTGGGCATCGTGGTAAACCATGGCGGTGACATTCGACAAGGATTCAGTTGTAAAAGGGTAATCCGAGGTATTGCTGACTTCAGCCATGACCGAAATCTCCCAGGTGCCGGGTTCCCATGATTCACGTGCAGTTGCTTTCACGACGCGAACATCAGCCATGGAGTTGTTGATGAGTGATCCTGGGTCAACATTGATTTGTGAGTCGGCGCGTTGATGGAATCCGCCCAACACAGCGATCAATCCAAGAGCGAATACTACGCCAATCAGAACAAAGTACGACGTCCTCCAGGTGAAGGTTCGCCGTGGCTGAGCGTCAGATTCGCTATCGTGATGCATCACCTGCCCTTCCATATCCAGTACGGGGACTGGTACGTCGTCGTGGGGTGGCGCCAGCCAGTCTGGCCCAGGATGATGCGTACTCACCCGACCAGTCTAGTGGGTGACATCTTTCGTGTTCTATGACCCGGGTTCAAATGAGAAGTGCAACGTCTTAGCTAGGATGTGGTGTGCACATATCAATTTCTAGGAAGGGTTGCAATTCTATGGGTAAACAATACTGTCATCTCAGACAGTGTTCTTGACCAACTGACCGGGAATCTCACTCCCTAGGCAATTGGGGTGGCAATCAACACTGGCCCACACTGGACCCTGACCTTTTTGATTTGCAAGGCTGGTTCGTTGCTGTCATCGCAGAAGATGGGCAACTCTATCGCTGGTCGGGGGTCTCTACAGCACCTGAAGACTTCCAACACATCTACGACGCCTTCCTGGAACTCGTACACGAGTAGAGCAAAACATGAGCGTACTGGACTCAACTCTACTTGACAGCCAAACCTGAGTCTATTACACTCATGTTTCACATCGTGTGCCGCAGTGGCACAACACACAACCATCATGGAGGAAATAATGGCTCGTGCAGTAGGGATCGACCTCGGCACAACAAACTCAGTTGTCGCAGTACTAGAAGGTGGCGAACCCACCGTTATCGCGAACGCCGAAGGTGCGCGTACGACCCCATCCGTGGTCGCCTTTGCCAAAGGTGGTGAAGTGCTCGTCGGTGAAGTTGCCAAAAGGCAGGCTGTCACCAACGTTGATCGTACGATTCGCTCAGTCAAACGCCACATGGGCACTGACTGGTCAGTCGACATTGACGACAAAAACTACAAACCCCAACAGATCTCAGCCTTCGTGCTTCAGAAACTCAAAAGAGACGCGGAAGCTCACCTGGGTGAACCAGTCACCAATGCAGTGATCACCGTCCCTGCGTACTTCTCTGATGCTGAACGCCAAGCCACCAAAGAAGCCGGAGAAATCGCTGGTCTCACCGTGGACCGTATCATCAACGAACCCACTGCAGCTGCGCTGGCGTACGGCCTCGACAAGGGTGACAAGGAACAAACAGTTCTCGTGTTCGACCTTGGAGGTGGGACCTTTGACGTTTCCCTGCTCGAAATCTCTGATGGTGTCTTCGAAGTGAAAGCCACCAAAGGTGACAACCGTCTCGGTGGTGACGACTGGGATCAATGCGTGGTCGACTGGATGGTCAAAGAGTTCAAAAACTCCAACGGAATCGACCTTTCCAAAGACAAGATGGCCCGCCAGCGCCTCCAAGAGGCTGCAGAACGCGCCAAGATCGAACTCAGCTCTGCACAAGAAACAGACATCAATCTGCCGTACATTACTGCGGGTGAAAATGGTGCCCTGCACCTGGAAGCCAAACTCACCAGAGCAGAATTCCAGCGCATGACCCAAGATCTTCTTGATCGTTGTCGCGCACCATTCAATGCAGTCATCTCAGATGCAAAAACTTCTGTCTCAGCAATCAACGAGGTCATCTTGGTCGGTGGCTCCACTCGTATGCCTGCTGTGGTTGACCTCGTCAAAGAACTCGCAGGGAAAGATGCCCACAAAGGTGTGAACCCTGATGAGGTGGTGGCCCTTGGTGCCGCACTTCAAGCTGGCGTCCTCAAAGGAGAAGTCAAAGATGTTCTCCTGCTCGATGTGACCCCCCTCAGTCTCGGTATCGAAACCAAAGGCGGAGTGATGTCGCGCATCATTGAGCGGAACACCACTATCCCGACCAAGCGTTCTGAGATCTTCACCACCGCTGATGATAATCAGCCCTCGGTCATGATCCAGGTTTATCAAGGTGAGCGCGAATTTGCTCGTGACAACAAGTCCCTCGGCAACTTCGAGTTGACCGGAATCATGCCTGCGCCACGCGGCGTACCGCAAATCGAGGTTGGTTTCGATATTGATGCCAACGGAATCGTACACGTGTCAGCGAAAGACCTCGCCACAGGAAAAGAACAATCCATGACTGTCACTGGTGGGTCGGCTCTCAACAAAGATGAGATCGACAAGATGATGGCTGAAGCTGAATCGCACGCGGAAGAAGACAAGAAGCGTCGCGAATCCGTTGAGATGCGTAATACCGCTGATGGGCTCGCATTCTCCACTGAGAAACTACTCGATGAGCATGATGAGATCCTTGATGACGAGGTGAAGAACCCTGTCAAGGAAGCTGTCGCTGCCCTGAAAGAAGCCTTAGAAGGTACCGACAACGACGATGCAGTGAAAGCGGCCATGGAAGACCTCAACACCAAGGCGGCTGCCATGGGCCAGGCCGTTTATGCTGCAGCCCAAGCACGAGAGGCCGAGGAGGGTGCCAGTGAAGGCAATGAGAGCTCCGAAACCTCGAGTGATGACGATGTTGTTGATGCGGAAATCGTGGATGAAGACGACGAGAAATGACCGACGACAACCACAATTGGGATGAGGAACTAGAAAACCTCGTTGCCGGGTTAGGAGCATCCCCGGATGCTCCGCCCGAGATCCCAGAGCCCAACACCGTACCCATTGATGAGGTAGCTGACGTACCCGAGGTGCCCAAGACCCCTGAGCAGCTGCTCGAAGAGAGAACTGCTGACCTCCAACGCCTCCAAGCGGAATACGCCAACTATAAGAAACGCGTCGATCGTGATCGTGATCAGGCGCGTGGACGCGGCATCGAAGCCGTACTCGTTGATCTGCTGCCCATGCTGGATGGAATCGACGGGGCACGTGCTCACGATGAGCTCACTGGTGGTGCAGCCATGCTCGCCGAAGAAGTGGCCAAGGTTGCATCCAAGTATGGCCTGGAAGCTTTCGGGGAAGCCGATGATGTTTTCGATCCGCACATCCATGAGGCACTCATGCACATGGACAAACCAGGGTACGAGGTCGACAGTGTCGTGCAAGTGTTTCAGCGGGGCTACCGTATTGGTGAGAGAATCGTGAGACCGGCACGAGTAGGTGTTGCCAGCGGAGAAACTCAGGGTGTGGATGAGAACATCGATGAAACCGAGGCCCCCAGTGCCTCGACAGAGATAAACGACGAAGGGAACCAAGAATGACAACCAAGAAATGCTGCTGCTGCGAAGAATGCGATTGCTGCTACAAAGACTCGGCATGCTGTGAATCACCAGACAAATGTGTGGAATGCACCTGCGAATGCACCAACTGCCAATGCTGCCGTGATGATGACTGCCGCAGTGCAGCCTCCAATGACTGCTGTGGCACAGCCTCGGTTGGCTGCTGCTCAAGCGCCAACGCAACCTAAAACACTCCCGGATGAAGAGGTGCCATGAGTCAAAAAGACTGGCTTGAGAAAGACTATTACTCTGTCTTAGGCGTCAAAAAAGATGCCACAGATGCAGAGATTAAGAAAGCTTTCCGCAAACTCGCGCGCCAATATCATCCCGATCAGAACAAGGATTCCACAGCGGAAAAGAAATTCAAAGAAGTCACCGAAGCCAACGACGTACTCTCTGACCCGAAGAAACGTGCCGAATATGATGAAGCACGTTCTCTGTTCGGTTCAGGATTCCGCTTCCCTGGAGGAGGTGGAGCTCGTGGGCCCTCCATGGGGTTTGAAGACTTTTTCACCTCAGCAGGGGGCTCAGGTCTCGGCGATCTGTTCGGTGGGCTGTTTAATAATGCTGGTTCAAGTACGAGGAGCCCCCGTCGCGGATCGGATGTAGAAACCGAAGTCAGGATCGGATTCAAAGACGCTGCACAGGGAACTATGATCTCGGTACGCCTCAGTTCTGAGACAGCCTGCGATGCATGCCGAGGGACGGGTGCACGCGCGGGCACAAAACCACAAGCGTGCCCGACATGTCGAGGCTCTGGGATGACTGCCCGCCAATCCGGGGCATTCGCTTTCTCCGAACCTTGCGACACTTGCCATGGGCGCGGGCTCACCATCACCGACCCTTGCCCGAATTGTTCCGGTACGGGCCAAGGGCGGGCGAATCGTACAATTCAAGTACGCATCCCTGCCGGGGTTAATGATGGACAACGCATCCGTATTAAAGGAAAAGGGACACCCTCATCTAACGGTGGAACTGCCGGTGATCTCTATGTCGTCGTCCACGTGAACCCCGATCCGCTCTTCACTCGCCAAGGCAACAACCTCGCCATCACCGTTCCAGTCACCTATGTTGAAGCAGCCCTCGGTGCAGAGATCGGCGTACCCACCCTTGATGGGGGCCAGGTTCGGTTAAAGATCCCTGCAGGAACCAAGTCTGGGCGTACTTTTAGGGCAAAAAACAAGGGCATCGAAAAAAAGGCAGGGAAAACTGATCTGCTCGTCACAGTCAATGTGCACGTTCCGGAGTTTCTCTCCCCCGAGGCCCAAGATGCCCTCCGGGTCTATGAAACTCTCGCTGGCGAAGGAAACCCCCGCGCAGATTTGAGAGCAGAAAGCTAATGGTGCAGGTCAAGAATCATCTCCCAGCGAGGTACGATGCCTCGGCCCCGATGTTTCTCATCTCCACTGCGGCCCGACTCGCAGGAATGCATCCCCAAACCTTGCGTACCTATGATCGTCTCGGTCTCGTCACACCGAAACGCACCTCGGGACGAGGGCGACGCTATTCAATGGTGGATGTCGACAAGCTGCGCCTCGTGCACTATCTCACGCAAGAAGAGGGAATCAACCTTGAGGGCGTACGCCATATTCTTGAACTGCGGGAACAAGTCGAGCGGCTTCAAAGTGAGGTTCTGCATCTCACCCAGGAACTGCACAACCCTCGTACCTCCACTACAGTGAGCCGAGTATTTACTGCCTCCGCTGAAGAAGTGTGGGTACGTACACGCAAGGTGTAACAGGCCTTTAGCCCTTGGAAACGAGCAACACGCGGATTAGGAACCATCATATCCACCACAAAACCCTCCCAAAAGAAATAGCTTTCTTAGTTCCATTGCTGTACCACACAACAAACAAGCCATGGTGATCCCCACTACTCAATAATTGAATCTAGGGGCGGTTATCTCACAGAGGAATCTCCCAGTTGGTGAGACCCTGGCGATCCAATTCGCCCTCTGGCCATACAGCTCGCACAATACCTGCAGCCGCCAAAGCTTTGCGGCATCCCGGACACGGAGGTTCAGAAATGTAAGCGGTCGCACCTTTAGTATCCCTTGTAGCATAGAGCAAGGCATTGACCTCCCCATGGATTGCTATGCAGAACCCTGGTGTACCCGGTCGGTCATAGTCACCCAAACCTGGCACAGTCGCATAGTCGAGAAGCCCCCGTGGACAAGCGCCCTCTAAACAATCAGGTTCACCTGATGGGGCACCGTTGTAACCAGTGGAGATGATCCGATGATCCAAGGTCAATACCGCACCCACCTTGCGCCGACGACACTTGGCGCGGGCTGATACTGCCTTGGCGATACCCAGAAAATATTCATCCCAATCCGGTACGGCGTACTGTTCCTCGACCATGGCTTTCCCTCACTTCAATCACCCTCGGCAGGGTGCAACAATGTCTTAAGGTCCACACTAGTGGTCGATCAATGGATTCTGCGAGTCGCGCTGGCGCGCTCCGCAAAATGACGGTGACCATGTCACCCTGCGGCACGAAGTGACTCGCAGGGTCCAGATATCACATCAAGTGCAAGGGTGGGTCTGTCGAATATGCTCACAACTGCGGAAAGACCGTCTGGGTGGGGAACGCGGACATGGAAACAGAGTTGCACCGCAACGATCTTGTGGGCACGCCGCTAAGCAGTCGTGGACATGGAATGACCCACCACCACCCGTACTCTTAGAACCACTTCTTGCGGATGAAAATCATCATGACAATCAAAGCAATGAGGAACGAAATGCCGACGACGAGGGCAAAACCCCACACCGTGGCCGATAACGGCATCCCGTCAAGATTCAAGTTCATACCGTATGCGCTAAAAATCATGGTAGGGATCGACAGCACGATCGTAATCAGTGCCAGGGTTTTAATAATCACATTTTGATTGTTGGCAATAACCGACGCATAGGCATCCATGGTTCCTGACAGAATCCCCGAATAGATATTCGCCATTTCCACAGCCTGCTCATTTTCCACGATCGTATCCTGCAAAAGGTCGTCATCGTCCGGATACTTTTTGATAGCAGAAGTACGAGCGATAGACTCCAGAACCTTCTGATTCGACACCAACGACGTACTGATATACACCAAAGATTTCTCCAAATTGAGCATCTGCACCAGTGACTCATTTGTTGTCGACTTTCGCAGAGCCGCCTCCTGGCGGTCAATCATCTTCTCAATATCTTTCAATGCGACAATGTACGACCGCGCTGTCCGCATAAGAATCTGGAGAGTAAACCGCGTCTTTTGAGTCGTGTTCAAGTACCGTACTCGCCCGGCTTCAAGCTCAGCCAAAACAGGAACCTTCTGAAGAGAAACAGTGATGACATTCTTGGCAGAAATAAGGATGCCGATCGGAATAGTGATGTGGCTCGGACCGAAGTCGTCCTCCTCCTCTATTGTGGGAGCATCCACCAGAATCAGTACGCATCCGCGTTCCGGGCTTACACGGGAATGCTCTTCCACATCCAGAGCTGCAGCGAGCTCTTCCACATCAACATCGCAGGTCGTAGCTACATGTCGCAGTTCCTCCATTGTGGGGTTCACCAACGACACCCACGCCCCCTCAGTGATGTCATCTAACTCAGTTATTTGTCCGGCTTGGTTGGACATGTATACATTCAGCATGATGACCTCCTCTTCGGAACTTCACATTGACCCTAGCCAACCCTACACTGATCTTGTTCCGCCTGCCCGCTAGTACGGGCTGTCTTCACCAGGTCAAAACTAAGAACAACCAAAGCCAACCAGATCAAGCAAAAACCGATCCAACGAGACAGTGGCATCAACTCGTGGAAGAACAGGACACCAACAAGAAACTGTCCAATAGGTGCCAGGTATTGAATGAAAGCCAAAGACACCAAGGGCAACCTGGACGCTCCCACAGCAAATAGCAATAAGGGAACAGCAGTGACCACTCCCGTACCTATAAGAAGCAGAGCATAGATTGGTGACATGGTAGTGAACGTGCTCCGGTTGCCCAACTCCAGAAAGAGGAGAAACCCGACACTGACCGGCGCTAGAGCCAAGGTTTCGACCCCTAACCCAACGAAGGCCGACACCCTGGACCCAACCTTCGATTTCACTAAGGAATAGAACCCGAAACTGAAGGCCAAGCCGAGCCCAATCCATGGTACGCGCCCAAGCCCAACAACAAGGACTAGAACAGCTGCCACCCCTATCCCCAAGGCAACAACCTGCAGTGGGCGGAGCCTCTCACGAAGAAAGACCACGGCCAACCCGACCGTGACCAAAGGATTAATGAAATAACCCAGGGCACCATCAACAACATGCCCGCCATGCACAGCATAAATATAGATAAGCCAATTAGCACTGACTAAGACACCTGCCCCCAATAGTGTCCCCAGGAGTCGACGATCGCCCAAGACGGTACGTACCTTGTGCCATGCCCCTATCAGTGAAATACCTGCCACACAGAAAACGAGGGTCCACACTATGCGGTGGGCGACCACCTCCACGGACCCACTGCGCCCAAGAAGATAAAAGTACAGTGGGAATCCGCCCCACAACCCGTAGGCTGCAACAGCAGCAACCAAACCAGTCTTGTCGAGAGTTTTCACTGGCGTCAGCACCACTGAGGGCACCTAGTGGTGATGGGGGAGGATTGAATCAGCAAATTCGTCATCATGGTCGGCTGCATGATCCACTTCAAGGGCTTCCAGCTCTTCCTGTGCCGCTAGTGCATCTTCAGCAGATACCCCAGGTTTTTGTACACGAGCAGACAGTTTTCGCATTCGCTTCGTACGAGCAAG
Source organism: Propionibacteriaceae bacterium (assembly GCA_009782785.1). Classification (GTDB taxonomy): domain Bacteria; phylum Actinomycetota; class Actinomycetes; order Propionibacteriales; family Propionibacteriaceae; genus WQYJ01. The sequence goes on from WRIJ01000004.1 coordinate 38,774, forward strand.
GATATTCGACAGCTTCATCGGATCCTGATCTGAGGTGTGCGGATTCGAGGCGATGAAAGCATTCAACCAGCGATTACGCGGATCAATATCAATAAATATTGTTTTCACCAGCAGAGTAGCAGGAATGGCGAGAATGGCGCCCAAGGGTCCAAGAATATAGGCCCAGAGGAACAGTGACAGTACGGCCATGGTCGGAGTGATCCCCACAGCATCACCAGCAAATTTCGGCTGGACAAGGTTCTGGATTCCAGTGAACACGCAGTAGCCCACGACCACCCACAGAGCCGTCCACGGATCTGTAGCGAGTAAAGCCATGAGCACTGGTGGAACAACACCCAGAAGGAAACCCACATTCGGAATGTAGTTGGTCACAAAACTGAACACAGCCCACACTCCGGCTAATGGAACACCAAGCACCACCAACAAAATCCAGTTACAGATACCAACAATGACACCGAAGACGGTCGACACCACCCAGTATTTTCTTGTTCCTTTGGCGAAGGACGACAATCCCCACGCTAGGGTGGGATTATGGCGCTCACCGAGGCGTTTCATTCTTTCAGAGAACCCCACTGAATCAATCACCATGAAAATCAGCACGAGAGCAATCATGAACATGATACCCAAGAAGCTCGACAATCCAGCAGCAATCCCGCCCAGGGTCGAGGTGATGGTCGACAGTTCGAGACCCCGCAACCGGTTGATACCCTCTTCGACAAGCAGGTTTGTGTTGATATTGAAACTCTCAGCTAATCCCACAGTCTCAGAGATCATTAAATTGAACTGCGAGGAATACTTCGGCAATTCTTTAATCAAGGACGCAATCGTCCATCCAACCGTCCACACGAGGGCAACCAAGATAGCAATCGCCGTCAAACCGGCCACCAGGGATGCCAAGAATCGTGGAACAATTTTGGACAAGTAATGCTGGATGGGGAAAACCACGATGACAACATTGAGAGCCAGGAATGCTGCAGCAAACGTCGACTTGATGGGTTGAATCCCTTGAGCTGCGAGTACGACCGCCATCAAACCAAGCAGAATCGACAATGCGCGCGGAACCATTCGCCCCCGGTCAGTGGGCATCGTTTCATCAACAGGTAGTTCATCGCTGTGGGAGAGTGCCATAGTCAATAATTCTCTCACACGAGGAACACTGATCGTGACGGGACCCCTTGTTTGGGTCAACTTGGTGTGAGAGGTCAATTGTCTTGCTTGTAGTCGGCGGTGTATTCGGCTGGGGTTTTGTATCCCAGTGCGGAATGCCATCTTTTGTGCTTGCATTCCATTCTCCAGTCATTGATGACCACCCACATTCAATTCTGAAGTGCACCAGTGTTGCACATCAGAATTGAATGGGGAACTGTGCCTGGTTGCTCAACGGGTCTACGATGTCTAGTAACCCATTGGGAAAGGACAACCATGGCCGAATTCAGCTTTACAGATATTCTTCCGGCAACCGAAGATTCAACGGTCTATCGCTTGCTCTCCAGTGACGGAGTACGACTCGTGGAAGCTGGTGGGCGCTCCTTTCTAGACATCGACCCTTCCGCTCTCACCCTGCTTGCCGAGACGGCTTTTCACGACATTGCTTTCTACCTGCGTACATACCATCTCGAGCAGTTGCGGGCGATCCTCGATGATCCTGAAGCCTCCAACAACGACAAGTTTGTGGCCCTCGATTTACTCAAGAACTCGGTGATTTCTGCTGCGGGCGTACTGCCGATGTGCCAGGACACCGGAACCGCGATCATCATGGGGAAAAAAGGTACGCGAGTTCTTGCTGGGGAATCTGAGCGTGACGAGGAGAGCCTGAGCCGGGGAGTGTACAACGCGTACACCACCCTAAATCTGCGCTATTCCCAGAATGCTCCCTTGTCGATGTTTGAGGAAGTCAATACTGGTACGAACCTTCCAGCCCAAATCGAACTCTATGCCGACACCGAACCGGGCCACGAGAACACCTACAAATTCTTGTTCATGGCTAAGGGTGGTGGCTCTGCTAATAAGTCTTTCCTCTATCAACAGACCAAGGCGCTACTCAACGAGGAATCCCTCATGACGTTCCTGCGTGACAAGATCGCTGAATTGGGTACCTCTGCTTGCCCTCCCTATCACCTGGCTATTGTGGTTGGTGGCACCTCGGGAGAGTACGCCCTCAAGACGGCGAAATATGCTTCGGCGAAATACCTCGATGGTTTGCCCACCTCGGGGTCCCCTGGAGGGAACGGTTTCAGGGACCTCGACATGGAAGCCAGGGTCTTGGAGTTGACTCGCGAGATCGGGATCGGCGCGCAGTTTGGCGGGAAATACTTCTGTCATGACGTACGCGTGGTGCGGCTGCCACGCCATGGCGCATCAGTCCCAGTGGCGATCTCTTTGTCCTGTTCTGCTGATCGCCAATGTGTGGGCAAGATCACACCTGAGGGTGTGTTCATTGAGCAGCTGGACACTGATCCTGGGCAGTATCTTCCCGATGTGACCGCTGACGAACTCGGCGGCGAGGTGGTCAAGATTGATCTGACGAAACCCATGGAAGAGATTCTTGCCGAGTTGAGCCAGTACCCTATTCGTACTCGTCTCTCCCTGACTGGTCCGATGATTGTTGGTCGCGATATTGCACACGCCAAGATCAAGGAGCGCTTGGACGCTGGTGAGCCGATGCCTTCCTATCTCAAGGATCATCCTGTCTATTATGCTGGGCCCGCTAAAACACCTGAGGGGATGGCATCCGGGTCTTTCGGTCCTACGACAGCGGGGCGCATGGATGCGTACGTGAAACAATTCCAGGAAGCCGGTGGGTCGAAAATCATGGTCGCCAAAGGGAATCGTACGAGACAGGTCACTGAGTCATGCCAGAACAATGGAGGATTCTATTTGGGTTCGATTGGTGGGCCTGCTGCACGACTCGCGCAGGATTGCATCACGAAAGTGGAGGTCCTGGAATACCCTGAGCTCGGCATGGAAGCGATCTGGCGGATCGAAGTCGAGGATTTCCCCGCATTCATTGTGGTCGATGACAAGGGCAACGATTTCTTCGCGTCTATTCTGGCTGTGATTCCCACGATTAGTACGAAACCTTCGCGGTAGTCTGCCCTGCGTAGTGGCGGGAGTGTTCTTTAGCTATCTCTATGTTCACCATGGAACTGATGGATTCTGCGAGTCGCTTCGCTCCGCAGAATGACGGGGGAGTCGCTCTGGTGCGGTCCGCAGGATGTGCCCCTGCTGTGTCACCCTGCGGAGCACTGTGAGTCGCCCTAGTGGGCTCCGCAGCACCACGACGCAGGTTGAGCGGAGAGTGCGCTTGCGCACTATCCCGAAACCAAGGAAGTGGTTGACGAACGAAGTGAGAAACACAGGCTCCGCGACTCGCAGGGTCCAGATATCACACTCGGCACGATATAGAATGTGGCCATGGTCGTGCACCAAGAACAGAGTCCTGAAGGCAAAATCCAAGCTATAGAAAAAATGGTTCAACGGGGGGTTTCACCGTCCGCCATCGCGATCTTTGCTTACAATTGGGATCAACTAGCTAGCGGGGCAACCGGTATGATCCCCGAATCCACGATCACTCCATTAGCCAATCCTGACTCCTACCAAGGTGAAGACACCGATACCCGCGACAATCGTGAGGCTCTCGCTTCCACAGCAATGATTAAACTCAATGGTGGGTTGGGTACCACCATGGGACTCAACAAAGCCAAGAGCCTGCTCCAGGTCACCAACACCATGACCTTCGTCGACCTCATGGTGCGCCAAGTGCTCTGGACGCGGAAAAAGTACGACGTACGACTTCCGTTGATCTTCCTCCATTCCTTTAACACTCAAAGTGATGTCCTTCAGGGGCTCAGTGTGTACCCAGAACTCCGCGTCGGGGATCTTCCCCTCGACATGTTGCAATCCGAGGAACCTAAACTTCTTCAAGATAATCTGACTCCAGTGTCATGGCCCAGCAACCCGCACCTGGAGTGGTGTCCACCTGGGCATGGCGATCTCTATCCCACAATGCTCGACTCGGGCATTCTCGACCAGCTCATCGACGAGGGGTTCTTGTACGCTAACGTATCCAATTCAGATAACCTCGGAGCTTCCCCCGATCTGGGGCTCGCTGGATGGTTCGCACGAAGTGGTGCCCCTTTCGCAACAGAGATCACCGCCCGTACTCCCATGGATCTTAAAGGTGGACATATTGCTGTGAGACGTCACGACAACCAACTCATTTTGCGTGAATCAGCACAGACTCCTCCAGAAGAGATGGTCTCTTTCACTGACCCCACCATCCACCCCCATGCCCACTGCAACAATCTCTGGTTTGATCTTCATGCCCTCCGCGACAAGCTTCGTGCGACCAAGGGTGTTCTGGGTCTTCCCCTGATCCGCAATGCCAAACATGTGGACCCCCACGATCCTGCCTCACCTGCTGTCATCCAGATAGAGACAGCAATGGGTGCGGCCATAGAATCATTTGAAGGAGCCAAGGCTATCGTCGTACCTCGATCACGATTCCTCCCAGTCAAATCCACTAATGAACTCGCCCTCCTGCGCAGTGACGCCTTCACCTTGGGTGAAGATTTCGTACCGCGGGCACAGGTGAATCCCCTGCCAGTTGTCCGCCTTGGCCAGGCGTACGCCGCACTCGATAGTTTCGAGCAACGCATCCCCTCTCCACTGTTTCTCCGCCACACCCGCAGCCTCACTGTTGATGGTGACTGGTTCTTTGGTGAGGGTGTTCACATCGAAGGCGATGTTCATCTGGGCCCAGAGGGTGGAAGAATCCCTGATGGAACAATCCTCACCAGCTGACCAGACCTGCGGTAGGCTAACGGGGCCCAGAAAGGCGGCATCGTGCACAACTTCAAAGCCCTCATAGTGGGCACCTGTTCATTTTTCCTGCTTCTCGGTGCGCCCCTGCTCGCCCAAGGCGAACCCCCAGAGAACCTCACCAACGATGAATACACTGCGCTGGCTGCTGGTTTCCTCGCTCGCCAATTGGCTGCTAGTGAGAATGGGATCTATATCTCACCTAGTGATGAGGCTGGCACCGGTGAGCAGTACGCCACCACTGTCTACGCGATTCTGGGTATGGCTGGCGCAGGTATTGGGCGAGACCAAATTCTTGCCTCAACCCAGGGGCTCATCGCTGCTGGAGAAGACTTCATTGGCCTGCTCGATGAGGCCAATGAGTCGATCCCCGAGATTTCTCTCATGATCCTTGCCATGAAAGCAGCCTCGCTCGATCCTTCCCTCTATGAGTACGAGGGTGGGTTCAGAGACCTCTATATGGACGTCACCAACCAAGTCAGTGGTGATGGTTACATCGGTGAGGAGCCCTATGTCTTTGGACAGTCGATTGCCTTGCTGGCCCTAGCGACCCGGGACCAACCAGTGCCTGGGGAAGCAATCGAATGGTTGCTCAATGCCGCCTGTAGCGAGCCGACCTCCCCCAATGTCGGTGGGTATCACTTCGCGGAACCAGGGAGTTGCGAGGATCCTGATCCTGATTCCACTGGGCTTGCACTCAATGCCCTCCACGCAGCTGGCGTGGACGCTACGCGCTTGGAAACCTCAGCGGCATTCCTTGCCTCCCGCCAAGACGACTTGGGTGGTTTCTTCTCCGATTGGTCAGGTACGAATACTTACACCACTGGATTCGCTGTTGCAGGGCTTGGTTCCTTGGGTAGCCACGGTGAACTAGTGGAACGAGGACAGGACTATCTTCGTGCAATGAGTTACGGATGCGAATCCACTGCTGCTGAGTCCATGGACACCATTGGGGCACTTGCAGCCAGTATGGAGGTACGTTCTGGGCCTGTTGATGAACTTGACCCGATTGAGACCACCGAGTACCTTTTCGAATCAACGGCACAAGGGCTCTTCGGATTATTGGGGGGGATCCCTGTTCCAGGTGTCACCACAGGGTCGTTGAGCACTATCAATAATGAAGCACCTGGTCCTGGGTTTTGTCGCGGAGAAACTGACGTACTGATTGCCTCACCAATCTCGGATAAGAGCTCATCTTTTTGGTTGTGGCTCCATGACAATGCCCGTACCCTTGCCCCCTATGTCGGGGGTGCTCTCGTGATTGTTGTGGCCATCATGATCGTCAAAAGAAAACGAACTTCACAAGAGAAATAGGGGCACAAAAGAGTAGTTTGTCTCACACAGTGAGAAAAATGGCCCTGATCTAGCCGTTTCAATTGTCTCAGCTGGCGGTACAAACAGACGGGGTGGTATCTTCGCACCATGAGTGATGGAGCCGGGGGCATCAGTGGAATTGCACGGGCATTAGCCGTACTGTCTGCTTTTCACTCCCGAGACCGCGAATTATCTGCTGCCGAACTCGCACGCCGAGTCGGCTTCCCCCGTTCAACGGTGTATCGCCTAGTCGGTGAGCTCTCCGAATTGGGGGCCCTCGAACAGACCCCTGATGGCCATTATCGCCTGGGTACGAAAGTGCTCGAACTTGGCCACCAAGCCCAATATCAGCGTGGACTTCGAGAATTGGCTTCCCCATTCCTGGCGGACTTGGCCATGACCACTCGCCAAACAACACATCTGGCTGTCCTTGATCATCATGATGTGGTGTTCCTTGACCGTATTCGACCAACATCGGTCCCTCAGCGTTGGACTCGTCCAGGTGGACGCCTGCCAGCAAGTGTCACTGGAGCAGGAAAAGCCATCTTGGCCTTTTCACCACCAGAGCTTGTTGAAGCCATTTTCGCCAAAGGACTGCCCGTACTCACCCCCCACACCATTACTGATGAAGAACGTTTACGTCACGAATTGGCGAAAGCTCGCCAAACGGGCATAGCGTTCTCTCGCCAGGAGCATGCGGTGGGAACGAGTTGTTGTGGTGCACCAATCTTTGGAGACAAGCGCCGCGTTCTGGGAGCCGTGTCGGTGTCTGGTCCAACCTCAACCATTCGCCTTGATCTGATTGCTGTTGCTGTCCAAGCGGCTGCCGCAGGCATCTCCCGGCTCTACAGCCAAGGGCTCGCCAGCGACAAACGCCAAGGTTCTGGGTCGGGCCAAGCGGCTTCCCCTGCTGGCATTGTTCCTCAAGGCGCCATGCCCCAGATTCCTAGCGCACAGTTAGAAACCCAATCAAGTGCCCCAGTAACCCCGGAAGCCTGAACACCACCCAACACACTGGGACGTACCTTTTATGCTGCTCCCCTCCACAGTTAACGGTTATGATGACCGTTTACTGTGGGTACGAGGGAGAAATTAGGTAGGATGGTGAAACGTAGGTCAGTACGTTCTCACTCAAGGAGGTTGAGCGATGGGTATCTTCTCCCAAGCTGAGAGAAAACTTGAAGGAGCCGTGGGAGGTATTTTCGCTCGAGCATTCAAAGGTGACGTACAGCCTGTGGAGATCACTCACCGCCTGTGCAAAGAACTTGATTCAACCGCTCAAATCATGGGCGACGACCGCTATCTGGTTCCCAATGACTTTCTGATCTCCCTCTCCAAACACGACTATTCACGCCTCTTCCCGTACTCCAAAACGATGACCGCAGAAATGACAGCCGATATCCGCGAGTACGCTGCTACCAATGACTATATTTTTAACGGACCCATCACGATCAATCTTGAAGAACGCCCTGACCTTCCCGTGGGAAGATTCCATGTCGGATGCCACACTGTGGCCGGTGTGGATGCACCTCGAAGTTCGCCAGGATCGATGCGCTCAGCCAATTTAGTGGTCGAAGTCAATGGGGTACGCCACCCACTGACACCCCCAGGTTTCACTGTTGGGCGAGGCTCTGATGCTGATCTTCGTATCAACGACCCAGGAATCTCAAGGGTCCATGCCCGCTTCGTCGTGAGCGGATCTGGGGCAACGATGAAAGTCCAAATTCAAGATCTTCAATCCACCAATGGAATCCTCGTCGATGGACGCAAGATGGTCCAAGCAGATTTGCATGACGGTTCCAGGATTGACATAGGAAAAACACACATGCTGGTCTACACCCCCACAGGGAGCTGACGTGGCTGAATTTACCGTACTGGTGCTGAAGATTGCCTTCTTGGCAGTCCTGTGGCTGTTCATTCTCCTCGTTGCAGCTGTGGTGAACTCTGACATGATCGGACGACGTCAACGCAAAACCAGTGAGGTTGACCTGCCACCGCAACCAGATATGCGCAAAGCTTCGAAGAGGGGAAAGCGGGAACCATGGATTCTCGCCATCGATTCTGGGATCCATGCAGGGGACCGCCTCCAGCTCGTACCCGAAGTGCGCATCGGACGCTCCGACGGTTGCGAACTCGTCCTTGACGATGACTATGTTTCCTCCACTCACGCAGTGTTGAGCCATCGCGAAGAAGGTGGATGGTTCCTCAAAGATTTAGGCTCAACGAATGGCACCTTCGTCAATGCGGAAAGAATCTCCCACGCAAGAGCAGTCGGCATCAAAGATGTGATCCGTATTGGTGAAATACAAATGAGGTTGGAGATCTAGTGACTATCACACTTCGGCCACTGGCCCACTCTGAGATTGGTTTGGTTCGTAAAACCAACCAAGACTCCGGTTTTGTTTCCACCACCATGTTGCTCGTCGCTGATGGGATGGGTGGAGCTGCAGCCGGGGATGTTGCCTCGGCTGTGGCCGTACGAGAACTTCGGCGCTTGAATAATACGTCAGGTACTGGTGAAGAAATACTCGACACATGGCGTGAAGCACTCGAATCGGTCAACCTTGACATGGCGAACCTCATCATTGCCAACCCGCGACTTGATGGAATGGGTACGACTATCTGTGGGGGAATCTTTGACGGTGAGAACCTCCACATTGCTCACATTGGTGATTCTCGCGGATACCTCTACAGCCAAGGTGCCCTCACCCAATTCACCCACGACCATTCGTACGTCCAGTCACTCGTCGATGAGGGAAAGATCGAAGCCAGCGAAGCAATGATCCACCCCCATCGTTCCCTGCTGCTCAAAGTGCTCAACGGCCAACCTTCACTCCAGCCAGACTTCTTCTCTGTTGAAGTAAAAGCCGGTGATCGGGTCATGTTCTGTTCGGATGGATTGTGTGGATTAGTTACTGATGAGGATATTGCTCTCGGGCTAGCTGCGGAGGATCCAGGTGTTGCCCTCCACAATCTCATTGGTCTAGCCCATGATGCGGGAGGAACCGATAACATCACAATCGTCATTGCTGACGTGGTTGAAATCAAGGCCCTGCCTAGTAGTGGTGATTCTCCTGAAAACCTCGGAGATCACACCATCACGTTCATTGCCGACCCTGACACTCTCGACCAAGAGATTCTCCCTGTCATGGAGTTTAAAACTTCTGGACTTCTCGGAGCAGCCTGTGACCCTAAGATCATTTCCCGAGTGAAAGCAGCGAAGAAAACCGGCCAAAAATTGAACCCCAAGTTGGCTCTGAAACCAAGCGCAAAAGAGAGCTCGAAAAATTCCGACGCATCGGCTTCCTCCAGTACGCGAGAACTCTCACCGGCTGAGGCCACCTCCGGTGAAACAGAAAGTTTCCGCTATTCACTCCTGTCGAAGAAGAGACGCTGGATACAATTGTTCATCACCTTGCTGATTCTTGGTGGCCTTGGTGCGGCAGCTTGGGGCGTACGTACGTACGTCTTTAACCAGTACTACATTGGTGAATCGGGGGGGAAGGTCGCCATCTATCAAGGGCTTCCCGGGGATATCGCCGGAATTCAGACTTCTTGGCTCTATGAAGACCCGACTCCACAGCCCTCGATCAAACTCACCGATCTCACCTTCAACAGCCGTGACCGCGTCAAGTCACACATCATCACTACTGGTGGGATTGATGGAGCCAGAGCTACTGTGAAACAGCTTGAAGAGGAATCAAAGAAGTGCCAAGAACGTCGCCACAGTAGGCTCCCCGATGCCCCAGCACCACTGGACGGGTGCTGACATGGATGCTGAGGTACGCGGGTACCGCAATCGCGGTGTGGTGCAACTCATTCTCATCATCGTCGGGCAAGCTATAGGTTTTGCCGGATATATTCTCTCGAGCCTGTTCCCGCACAACACACTGCCCGAGAACTGGATGACTTTCGCGATCCTCTGGTTTGGGTTAGGTTTTCTGATCTATATCGGATCTCGGATTGCTGTCCCCTATGCGGACCCAGTCATCGTACCGCTCGTACTCACCTTGACTGGAATAGGATTGGCCACCCTCCATCGCTTCGACATGGGAGTTCCTACAGACCCCCCTATGCTCGGTAGCCAATTCATTGCCGTCTGTTTGGGTGTTGCTACCCTCTTCATTATTGTCTTCCTGATTAAGAACCCGCGGCGATTGAAAGGATTCCCTTTTCTGCTCTCCGGTTTCGGTGTCGTCCTGCTTCTTCTTCCCCTCATTCCCGGTATCGGCACCTCATCTTATGGTTCCCAGATTTGGATCACTGTGGGAGGGTACTCTTTCCAACCAGCAGAAATAGCCAAGATCGTCCTGGCAGCCTCTTTTGCTGCCTACCTGGCTGACAAACGCGAGGTCCTCTCTAGTGCTGGTAAAAGTTTTCTCGGTATTGATCTCCCTCGCATGCGTGACCTCGGGCCCGTACTCATCATGTGGGGTATCTCTCTCGCGATCATGATTTTCCAAAATGATCTGGGTACATCCCTGCTGTTCTTCGGATTATTCGTCATGATGCTCTATGCGTCGACAGGAAAATCCTCCTGGGTGATCTTAGGATTGGCGCTCTTCGGGCTCGGTGGTGTTGCAGCACTGAAATTCACCAGCCATGTTCAATCACGCTTTGACTACTGGTTGCACCCTTTCGACTATCCCTACGATGCTACACAAATCATCCAAGCCCAGTTTGCTCTGTCCCACGGTGGCTTGCTCGGGTCCGGATGGGGGTTGGGGAAACCACACACGATCATTCTCGGATTTTCTGACATGATACCGGCCGCCATCGGGGAGGAGATCGGCATCGTAGGACTCATGGGTATCATCATGATTTACGGGATCCTCGTCTTTCGTGGGTTCAAAACTGCACTGATCACTGCTGATCCTTTCACGAAACTTTTCGCCGCTGGACTCAGTTTTGCTTTCCTCCTCCAAACCTTTGCCATTATCGGTGGAGTCACCCGCTTGCTTCCTTTAACGGGCCTCACCACACCCTTCCTGTCTCAAGGTGGATCTTCTATGATCGCCAACTGGATTCTCATAGCCCTGCTCTTGGTGATGTCACACCAGGCCCGACGTCCTCAAGCCCAAAGTGCTGAAGTGGGTGTCGGTGGGGTCACCGCACTCAGTGATGAAAAGACCCAAGTCTTCTCCACTCGCGAACTTGCCCGCGTTGGTGTGGGAGAAATCCAACCAGTGATGGAGATTAATGCCGAGCAGGTACGCCTTACCCTTGCTGGGGCACCCATCTCGGAGGATGCCGACTTCACTGGTGATGAGGAACTCACCGCTGCAGTGTCGCCCGATCAACTCCCTGATCTTTTCGCTGCGGCAGCCAAACGCGGTACGAGGCGGGTGTCGGACATTTTTGTTGAAGAAACACCTGCTGCTTCCCCCCAACCCCCGAAAGAATTCGATGAGGATGATTACTTTATTAGGGGGGAAGAGTGAACAAGCAAATCCGTATCGTGAGCCTTCTGTCAGCTATGCTCGTCTTCGCTCTGCTGGCCAATTTGACGTACATCAATATTGCCCGTGAAGAGGCCCTCGAAGCTGATCCCAACAACAGGCGTGCCCGTGAAGCCGAGTACGACATTCACCGCGGGCAGATCCTCGCTGGTCCAGTGGTGATTGCTGAGTCTGTTGCTAAAGATCCGGACCCGAATGATCCTTTGAAGTATCAGCGCGTTTATATCGATGGGCCCATGTACGCCCACATTACTGGGTTCTATTCACAGACCTATGGTTCTACTGGTTTGGAACACTCCTATAACAGTTACCTGGTGGGTACCTCAGCTTCCCAATGGATGCAGCGTACGGTCGATACGTTGAGTGGAAAGAGCCTCCAGGGTGCCTCTGTCGTCACCTCTATTGATCCTGTCCTTCAACAGTCAGCTTGGGATGCTCTCCAAGGATATACGGGGGCTATTGTTGCCATGGACCCGCACACTGGGGCGATCCTAGCTTTCGTTTCCACCCCGAGTTATGATCCTAATCAACTCGCCTCACATGACATTGATGTCGAGCAGGAGTACTGGGTGAGTAATGACCACGGCAACAGTCCAGCTATGCACGATCGCGCCAGCAGGGAATTCGCACACCCAGGATCCACCTTCAAACTCGTTGTGGCTGCCTCAGCTTTGGAAAGTGGCCTCACACCAGACACGATGGTTGATACTCCCTCTCGAGTGCTCTACCCCGGTTCAACAACTTACCTCTACAACTCGAGCAACTGCGGGAATACCCAAGTAACTCTCACTCGTGCACTCCAACTATCCTGCAATACTGCTTTTGCGAACTTGGGTCGAGGTTTGGGTCCCACAGCCTTGCAGACACAAGCGGAAAAGTTCGGGTTCAATGACACTCTTCTGCCCGAGTTGGGCGGGGTTGCTTCACAGTTCCCCCAAGACCTGGACGACGCTTTTATCATGCAGGCTTCTATTGGCCAGTACGACGTACAAGCCACACCCTTGCAGATGGCTGTGGTTGCTTCGTCGTTCCTCAATGGCGGGCGCCAACCTGATCCGTACCTCGTCCAAGAAGTTCGTGCCCCGGATCTGTCTGTCTTGTATGAACACCAGGTGAAAACGACTCCAGTAGTCTCACCAGCAACTGCAGCGTCGATGAAAGAAATGATGATCGGTGTGGTCACCAATGGTACGGCCCAGGGTGCCAAGATCGCGGGAGCTCGCGTGGGTGGAAAGACTGGTACGGCAGAAACTGATCCTTCGTCTCCGACACTCGCCTGGTTTGTTAGCTTCATTGAGGATCCCGATGTTGTTGTTGTTGTCTTCCTCGAACGCAACGATTCCACCTCTGCAGACCTGTGGGGTGGTGGCGATGCTGCCCCGCTGGCAAAGAAAGTACTCCAGGCAACGCGATGATTTTCAGTTTCTTCTCAGCAATACACGCCAGAATAGAAGCACACAGCGTGCAACCAGCCACACCATGTAATCTCTTTGGTGTAGCGTTGAGAAAGGATCCAGGTTCATGACCCTCACCATGAGGAAAGGACGGCTATGACCGACAACACCATCCAGGATCGCTACATACTCGGTCCTGCGATCGGACGTGGTGGCATGGCTGAGGTCCGTCGTGCACGCGATACACGTCTGGAAAGGGATGTTGCCATTAAGCGGCTCAAGCCCGATCTTGCTGGAGATCCCATATTCCAGGAGAGATTCCGTCGTGAAGCCCATTCGGCGGCTGGGTTGAACCACCCCAATATTGTGTCTGTCTATGACACTGGCGAAGCCTGGGATGACACCCATCAGGTCATGATCCCATACATTGTCATGGAGCTTGTCGTCGGTCACACTCTGCGCGAAATCCTTCACGATGGGCGAAAGATCCAACCGACCAAAGCCTTAGAACTCACCCAATGTGTGCTGGATGCACTCGACTATTCTCACCGCCACGGAATCGTTCACCGCGATATTAAACCAGCCAATGTCATGCTGACTAATACTGGTCAAGTGAAAGTCATGGACTTCGGCATTGCCCGCGCTGTGTCAGATACTGCAGCTTCCATGACTCAAACTGCTTCAGTGATTGGCACTCCACAATATCTCTCACCTGAGCAGGTCCGCGGTGAGACTGTTGACCGCCGCTCTGACCTGTATTCGACAGGGGTTCTTCTCTATGAACTCCTCACTGGAAAACCGCCTTTTGAAGGTGATTCCCCAGTGTCCTTGGCCTACCAGCACGTACGCGCCACTCCCGTACCTCCTTCTGAAGTCGACCATATGATCACACCACAGATGGACAAGGTGACGCTGAAGGCCCTTGCAAAGAATGTCACCGATCGCTATCAGACGGCACACGAAATGTACGAGGACATTGATCGTCTTCTCGCTGGGCAGAAAGTCCAAGCACAGATTCCTCCCTCGGTGGAAGACACCCCCACCCAAGTGGTGACCTATGGGACACCTACCCAGGTCATGACAACAAGTCCAAGTAGCGGGCCACCTGATGACGAAGAGGAGCCCCCCAACAAACTGGGGAGAATCATTGCCATAGGTTTGGGTGCCGTACTTGTGGTCGCTTTGGCAGCCCTGGCACTGGTTCTTGCGCTCAATGGTGGTGGAAAGAACGGGCCTGTGGATCCTTCGGCTAGTGCCATTCCTGTCCCTATGGTGATTGGTCTCCAGAAGGATGTTGCTATCGAGAGGCTTGAATCTCATGGTCTGGAAGCTGAGGAGGTGCATGTCTTCGGTGCAGATGACAATACGGTGGGAACAGTCATTGAGCAAAATCCTCCAGCAGAATCTGGTGTGCCACCGGGAAGTGTGGTGCGCATCACTATCAACGATGGTTCAGAAAAAATCGCTATTCCTGAGGTTATTGGTAAGGATGTTGAAGAAGCGAGGAAGATTCTTGGAGAGCAAGGGTTCACTTCTGTTGAGGTACGCCCTGCTGAAGACGAGGGACCGGAAGCGAAACTCAATTCGGTGCTCTCCATTGATCCTGCCACTGGTGGCATGGTGACCAAGGATCAGCTCATCACTTTGTACATTGCTACAGGGAATATCAAGATGCCTCAGGTTGCTGGTCAGGATGCAAAATCAGCTAAGGAACTACTGACTGGGCCACAGTATCGCTTCAAGACTGTGAATATCGAATATGTCCCGATCACTGAGGGAACCGAAAATACGGTCATGCACACCCTGCCTCAAGCCGGTGATCCTATCGCCAGAGATACGCCTATCACACTTTATGTCACGAAGAAGCAAACCGCCACGACACCGAGCACTGATCCCACTGGCGGTGAAGATGGTGGAGGATAGTCTCCTTATTGGGTATGCTCTTAGGCGAACTATTTCAGTACGACAGCCAGAATCCAAGCAGTCAGCTATGAAGAAAGGTGGTACCCCTGGTGCCCGAGTCAAAAGTACGCGCCGGTGCGGAACAAAAGAGGAAACTTCGTCGCCTTGAACAGGCCGCTGATGTCCAACGGGAAAAGGAACGCAAAGGTCTTCCCGGTGAGCGCAATTGGGTTCCACCGCTGTTCATTAGTTGCTTACTTTTGGGAGTCGCCTGGCTTGTCATCACCAACATAGCTCCGGACGCCCCAGTGATCGCCTCCTTGAAGAACTGGAATATTTTCATCGGCATCTCCCTCATTGGGTCCTCCTTCGTCTTGATGACTTTGTGGAAATAGTGACACCGTCCATCTTTTGTCGATGTCATGGAAGACCCACACCCACCAGTAGGGCGGCGTGTTTCGCTGCTGAAAACCCTACGTAGTTTCCTGGGCCTGGAGGGTCGCAGCTTCCAGGACGTGGATCCTCATCCTCTTCTTTCTCGCAGTGTTCTCTCACGCCGTTTGGGTGGGGTAATGGGGCAGAGAAAGGCATGGCTCTCACCAGCGTGGGCCTATATTTTGGCTTCCCTTTCTTGGCTGGTGTGTATGACCCGGCAGATACCCTGTCACCAGTCTTTGAACAACACCAACCCTGATCGTTTCTCGTGGATGTGCTACACCGACATCACTGCCTTGTATTTCCGCGCTGAGACGAGTCTTGGCCAGGTTGCACAAGTCCATGGCGGCATCCCCTATGTCAACGCTGTGTGGGAATACCCTGTTCTTACCGGGTATTTTGCCACCATCTCGAACTTCATTGCTTCCCTGCTTGGAGCGGACCTCAGCTCCGAGATCACGACAACTCAGGCGTACGTTAACACGGAAATCTATTTCAGTGTCAGTGCTGTGGGGCTCTTCATTTGCTGGTTGTGGCTGATTTCCACCATGATGCGTATCGCAGGGGATAGACCTTTCATCATCTATGGCCTTGCTCTGTCCCCACTGGTGATGACCACTGGACTCATCAACTGGGATCTGCTCGTGGTGGCTCTGACTGTTGCTGGTTTGGCCGCCTGGCGAGAGGGCAAACCTGTGTGGGCTGGCTTGTGGTGGGGGCTTGGCATCGCTGCCAAGTTATATCCTCTCGTGATTGTGGGTGCACTGATCGTTTTGTGCGTACGCAAAGGAGCTTGGAAGACTCCTGTGACCCGGAATTGGTTCCTTATGGCTGGTACGACCGTGGCTGCCTGGATTCTGGTCAACCTTCCTATGATGATCACTAACACCGAAGGGTGGGCGTACTTCTACACTTACAACTATCTTTCTCGAGGGGCAGACTTGGGTTCAATCTTCTTGGCTACTCAATTGGTTGGTTTTCCGCTGAGCAATCCTGAGTTCTGGTCACGTGCGGTCATGATCTTTGGGTACGCCGCGTTGGCTGTGGTGATTTTCCTCGCTCGAAGAACTCCTAGTGCTGCCCAGATCGCTTACCTTGCGGTTGGAATCTTCGTGGTCGGAAATCTGGTTTATTCACCGCAATATGTCTTGTGGATGCTACCCCTGCTGATTCTTGTGCGTCCGTACCGTTTGGACATGGTGATCTTTACCCTGTCCGAATTGTTCTATTTTGTCCTCATCTGGCGGTATTTGGCTGGGGCTCATCTCTCGTTGGGGTTGGGTACTGTTCCGTGGCTGTATGTCCTCGCCATCCTGGTGCGGATCGGGGTCTCGGTGTGGTTGATGTATCGGGTGGTACGAGACGTGCTACACCGCGAACAGCTGCCTCATGTATCATCCGATCCCCGCATGGGTTCCAGGACTGTTGGTTGGGAAAGATAACATGGACACTGCGGCGAGAACCACCACAATGCGCGCCTGGAGGGAGTCGAACCCCCAACCTTCTGATCCGTAGTCAGATGCTCTATCCATTAAGCTACAGGCGCTGGGCGAAGAACAGTGTAGCAAACCGAGCTCATTGATCGCGAACTCGAACTCCCGCAGGCGGACATATTCACATGAGTCCACGAATCAGCGGGTATCGACCATTGGCGTACAGCTCTCTCCGTCTTCCCTCATCCCCATCACCTCATCCCATCCCGGCATCCTCACTGTGGACAACACCTCCACCCAGGAAGCCAACACTTTCTTGTGGATAACCTCCTGCGTACCCGTACCCAGTGGTGAGAATAGAACTGTTCAACAAAGAAAGAGGCGCAGATGGGGATAGGAATAGGTCTAGTGTCGGGGGTCGCCTGCGGGGAGATTCTGCGGCGATTGCTCAACCGACTCGACTATCGAGTGACATGGGAAGGCGATAACGGTGCCATCAACGAGAGGCTTTTCGCTCTCCCCGGCCCGCGACGGTGGATCCCCATCTGCTTGGGTGTGGGTTGGGCCCTCACCTTAGGTACGAGTCAATATTCGACCACTTTCTTATCCTGGTGGATCTGTGCTGGATGGCTGTGTTTTTGCGCTGTCGGATTATGGCTAGCAGCTGTTGACCTGGATGTTCAGCGACTTCCTGATGTGGGGCAACTCATTCTCGCGGCCACCTCGGTCATCGCTGGTGTGGTGACCTTCTGGACTGAGCCCGCCGTACTGGTTGCAGGGCTTGTCTGCGCCCTCACCTGTGGGCTTGCTTTCTTTGTCGTACACATGATCAGTCGCGGAGGCCTCGGTTTCGGAGACGTCAAACTTGCCATGATCTGTGGATGGTGGTTGGGGTTGGGGTCCATGACCATGGTGATCGCGGGAATGATCGTTGCTTGCTTGTTAGCTCTTGGCTATTCGGTCATATCGAAAGTCAAGGTCTTCGCTTTCGGCCCGTGGCTCGTGGTGGGTACCATCCTAGCCGGGCTCGTACTGCCCCCCTGGAGCCACCTATGACACCCCATGATAAGGAGATAAACCATGATCCAGCAGCACTCAACTCTCGTATTTCGCCGTAGAGCCTGTCGGCGCCTGACCCGACTGTGTGTCACCATTGGAATGGCACTCTTCACCAGCGTACTCAGTGTCCTTCCTGGGCAGACCCAACCTGCACAAGGGGCCACCACCGTGACCGGTCATGGGGTGGGAAGCATGGTGACCTGGGGGAATGCCGCAACCCTGTGGATGGGGGCCTACAACACGTCACACGGCCCAGCGTTCTGCGTAGATCCTGGAGGGGTGGGTCCTGTAGGCAAACCGGGCAAGGACCCCTCGGTGATGAAGAGCTGGACGAATAGACAAGGCAAAGCCGTGTCAGCCGATCAACTAGCGCAGGCTTCTGCGCTGATGGTGTGGTACTCCGAGAATCCGAAAACGAAAGCAAATGCAGCTGCAGTGAAGCTTGCTCTGTCCACCATTCTTGGTCTCACCAACCAAGAGATTTATGGGGCCTCAGGCCTGCGATTGAACTTTGATGTTACTGTTTCAGGATCACCGGGGCGCCAGTTTGCCTCTCGGCTAGGGATTCTGGGCAAGACCCTCGACTTGGTCAACTACGCCCGTACCCACGCCTCCTCGTGGGATGGTACAACAGCCGAAGTGACACACAATCTCACCGATATCCGCTGGCCGGGAGAGGTCCTGGACTTTTCAGTACGACTGCCTGGTGTCCCTGCTGGCCATAACATTGTTTTCGTGATCACGAAACCGGATGGGTCACAAAATCGCATCACCGTACCCACTGACCATACTGGTCGGGCCCGGGCGACGTACGAAACCTCTGAACAACTCCCTGGGGTCTACCAGGTACAGTGGTCGATCAGTGGTGTCCCGGATCGCTACCCGCGCGCGTTCAATGGTGGAGGTACGCCTTCACAGAAACTGATGCTTGCTGGTGGTGCGCGAAGTGGTTCGGGTGCGGTGTTGTCTGTCGCCTTGCGTGATGGTGTTGTCTCGGTAGCAACAAAGATCTCTGATCAACAAGCTGTTCCAGGGTCGATCATTCGTGATGAGGTGGCTGCGCAAGGGTTAGTTCCTCGGGTCTATGACCAGGATGTTGTGTGGATGGTCACTGGAGTGATCTACCGCGGGACTCCGGTCACCCTCGATTGTGAAAAGGTTGATTGGTCCGCCTCCACACCAGTCCATGAATTTACCCACCAGCTGGACAATTCCACGATCGACAATGCAGGAGCAGTCACCATCGCCTTGGGTGAATTCCTTGTGCCACGCCTCGAACCAGCGTACTGCTACACCTATGAAGTCCAACTCACAGGTACGGTGCCCAAGGATGACGAGGAGGTGATGATAGCCGATCACGATCGCGGGGAACCAGAAGAGACAACCTTTGTTCACAGCGACCTTCCTGATATTTCCACCCAGATCTCGGACCAACATGCTGGGCCTGGTTCAACGATCACAGATAGGATCACTATCTCCAACCTTCACTTCCAGGATGTTGACGGCGATGAGGTGTCATG
This sequence comes from Propionibacteriaceae bacterium, assembly GCA_009782785.1. GTDB lineage: Bacteria > Actinomycetota > Actinomycetes > Propionibacteriales > Propionibacteriaceae > WQYJ01. The sequence goes on from WRIJ01000004.1 coordinate 58,111, forward strand.
GTCTGTTGATGGAGTCCTTATCCGTGCGGCTTCGGTTCAGGGATCATGTACGAGCGTTGATTGGACTCAAGCGACACAGGTGGCCACGTTTGGGTTTGATCTTCTTCCAGACAGTGTTGATGAGGATGGCTTTGGTGAGTTCGAGGGTGTCGGGCCCTACACCATAGCGAAAGCAGAACCCAGTTATTGTTACTCCTATGGTGAAACCTTGGTCGCCACCTGGGCGTCTATGGACACCCCCATCAGGGTCGAACATCGCCCAGGATTAGCTCCACAGACCACTCACACTATCTCAGGTATCAAGGTGCCCACTGGTGGAGTACGAGTAGGCCTACCTCGGCCAACTGTTGGGCGATGAAACCCCAGCGTATTGCCCGTCAGAGAGGCCACTGGGGATGGGTAGTCGATTGTCTCATCGTGGCTGGTGTGATTCTCGTGATCGCTTTGGTGGTTGACACTGGTGAAGTCACCTTGACTGACATGAATGGTGACCTGGTCATAGCTGACGATGATTCCAGAACCCCAGACGACCAAGCCATTGGTATGGTTCTTCATCAACGCTCCGGCGAATTTCAGATCCCTTCCGTTGGGCTCTCCGCTGACTTGGGTTCAATTAATGATGTTGACGGGGTGATGTACCCGCCGAACTATGAGTCGGTTTTCCATGTACGCAATCGTGGTGTGGGTTTAACAAACGCTGAGGAAGGGACAGTGTTCCTGGTCACCCATGCCACTGCTGGTGGACGATCCCCGGGGAACTATGTGCAAGTTGATCAGAATGTGATGCTCAACGCTGGTGAGTTCATCATCATTGGTGACCTGACCTACCTGGTGGTGGACATATACACTGTCCCCAAAACAGAGATTGGTGAAGATGCTCGTTTGTGGGAATCAACTCCTGGGCGACTAGTGTTCATGACCTGCTTGGTTGAACCATCAGATGGGCCATCGACCACAAATATCGTGATCATTGGTGATCTGGTCACCTAACCAGGATGTGTCATAATGAAAGAGTGTATGAATACCAGGCTGTTCGTGTTCGAAATCTCGGGTTAGTAGGCTTTGGCTCGTGGGATGAGTCCGGGGCAATCCCAGGAGCAGTCGGAGTGAATGTTGACCAGCGGCTCACCCAACTCATGAACTATTACGTTCAATCAGGATGGGAAGTCGACCATACAAGTATTGGTGGAACACAAGGCAATTTGTTTGTACTGGTGATCTTTCGTCGCCTCTTGAAGTAGTCCCACCACCAGAAATCCTCTCGCGATAGTCTGTTGATATGTCCATGGATTTCACCGTGTACGCACGCAAGCCACTCATGATGGAGCAATGGAAGACGATATGCTCTGCCCAGGGAAAGACTATCTCCCAGATCGAAAAGGACATGCTCTCCATCTGTGAAAGATCAGGGGAGCAGATCGCTCTGGTCTATATCGTCACCAATAATCACCGTGACTGGCTGGAGATGACCATCGATGCCATGGCTGCAGCTGAGCTCGTGAAGATTCAAGTACTTTACCTCGTGACCGAAGTGTTTGAGGACATCACCGATCTCCTTCGAGCTGTCTCTCACGCAGGTGCAGGATGGCTCCACGATCCGCAAACAGACCAGTGGTGGCCTGTGGCACCTCCTCGCGCCGAATCGGAGCTAGTCCATGCGAGAGCCGACCTTGCACCAATGAGTAAGGGTAGGTTCCTAGGTTTCTGCCTTGCTATCTTCTTGTTCATTGTTTTCATCCCGTGGACCTTAGGGCCGCTGTTCATTGAAGAGATGCCCGTGGGAATCGCTTTAGGGGTGGGGTTACCTATAGTGGGGTTTGCCGTTGCCCTGATGGTGAGACTGTGGGGAAACCCACCTGGCTAACCCCACACAGCCCACGGCTGTATGACTGCCTGGGTGAGACTGCGGTGAAGGACGGTTCTTTTCCTTGAGTAGAATAGAGCCCATGGTTTCTCTTCTGGAGGTTATCTCTGCCCGGATGCAGGCGGTTACTCACATCGACCCCGAACTACGCTTGTCAACGAAACCGGCTTTCGGTCATTATCAATGCAATGTTGCTCTGCGCTTAGCTAAAGAGACGGGCCGAAACCCGAGAGATATCGCTAAAGAAATCGTGGAAGAACTAGACATTTCTGATCTGTGCGAACCTCTCGAAATCGCAGGACCAGGATTCATCAATATCCGCATCCGTGCTGATCGCTTGGGGGAAGCGGTGACCACGCATCTAGCTGACCCTCATGGGGGGATCCCTCAACAGGAATCACCTCAGCGGGTGGTTGTCGATTATTCTGCACCTAATGTGGCCAAACCTATGCATGTCGGTAATCTGCGTTCAACGATTATTGGGGATTGTTTGGTACGAGTCCTTCGAGCAGTGGGAAACATCGTGATTCCCCAAAATCATATTGGTGACTGGGGAACCCAATTCGGCATGCTCGTCGAACAAATTCTTGATGAAGATATTGACCCCACTACCTTGACCCTTGAAACCTCGGTGGAGCTCTATCAACGAGCACAGACCCATTTCCGCAGCGATGAGGACTTCATGGAAGCTGCACGCAAGCGAGTCGTCGCTTTGCAAAGTGGAGATGAAGAAACCATACGAATCTGGCAAACCCTCATTGAGGTATCCAAGGTTGGATTCAACCAAGCGTACGCCCGTTTGGGTGTTCTTCTCACCGACGAGGACCTTGCTGGTGAATCCATGTACAACTTCATGCTGGATGCTGTGGCCACAGACCTTGAGGATCTGGGATTAGCCACCGAAGACAATGGGGCCTTGTGTGTCTTTCTTGACGAGGGAGACTCGCCTTTGATCGTACGCAAGTCTGATGGCGGGTACGGCTATTCAACCACTGATCTTGCTGCGATTCGTTACCGCGTTGATGCTTTGACCGCTGACCGAATTATTTATGTTGTCGGCTCACCCCAGTCCCATCACTTTGAGCAGGTTTTTGCTACAGCTACTCTCGCCAACTGGCTCAGTTGTGAGGTACGAGCAGAGCATGTGGGTTTCGGATCAGTTCTCGGCCCTGATGGCAAGATGTTCAAGACCCGTGATGGGAAGGCTGTGACCTTGGATACGTTGTTGGATGCAGCCGAAGAGGTGGCGACCCCTGAGGTTGCCATGGCGGCAGTGAAGTACGCTGACCTGTCTAATGGGCTCCACAAGGATTATGTCTTTGATGTCACACGGATGACAGCAACAACTGGTGATACGGGGCCGTACCTCCAATATGCCCATGCGCGTGTCTCGCAGATTCTTCGCCGCGCGGAAGCTGATGGTGACGTGGTGGATGACAACAATGCGGAGATCCAAGCACTGACCGAACCTGCCGAGGAACTTCTCGCTTTAACGCTGAGTCGCTTCCCGGAGGTTGTGGAGGATGTGGCTGAGAATCTCCAGCCACACAAACTCTGTGGGTATCTTTTTGAATTGGCCACGTACTTGTCTGTGTTCTATGAGCAGTGCCCTGTCCTTCACAGCGAGGAAAGATCATCACGACTCGTGCTGTGTCGAGCCACACAACGTGTTCTTGCTACAGGGTTGGACCTTCTGGGAATCCATGCTCCTCACACCATGTAAACCATGGCAGGCAAATGGTGTTCACACGTCTTGTCTCATGGTCAAATGTCTGGGGAGGATTGATGGTTGCCTTATATAATATGTCCGGTTTGTGGTTAGTGTGACATTGACTCATGGGAGTCCACCATCCATAATCGAGTAAAGAAAATCTGAAGTAAACGAGCACAACGCGCACGCTGGGCGGGGGGCTTGTCGAGGACGTGTTGAGGTTGCAACCACCGTCGGCAGGTGACCATGGCTGGGATGGAGCTGGGCTCACTGCTTTGACACCACTGTGAAGGAAAAACGATGACGGGTGCATCCCTGCTTGGAAGCTGGGTGGTTGGAGCTGTCATCCTCATGTCCATCCTCTTCATTGTTGCTACGATTTTTCACGCTCGCCATGCTCCGAGAGTCACCCACTACAAACGTCTTCCTGATGTCTTCCAGAAACTTCGCATTGTGCGCGGTGCCGCCCTGCTCATTGGTCTTGTCGTCGGGATTATTGTCGGAGTCACCAGTGCACACTTGAAGAACATCTTGATTGCCCCCGCTGTGGGGGCAATAGTGGCCATGGTCGTCATTGTCCCGGGGGACTGGTTCCTTCTGGGACGTACCCCTGGAGACAGGAGCGACCACAACCAGGATCGTTTAGATTATCCCTTGCGGTATGTGAAAGATATCTTTCCTTGGAGAGTTCTCGCTGTAGCCATGGGCTGCCTCATTGTCCTGATCGCGTACTGCTTCTGGGCAGTGGCGGAAGCGAGCCCCGGTCAGCGCAGTCGTACCACCTCATGGAACGATGCTGGAAGCTTCGGATGGGGAATACGTGAACCGTTTGCGGGAACCTTCTACACTGCTGGACTGGTCTATGCTCTGCCGCTGGTGTTCGTGGTCGGTGTTATGGCCATTGCAGCCATTGTGGCACGACCGGCGTATCTTCCACTGCCCAAATATCGAGCTATCGATCGGGGGCTCCGCAAGCGTACGATCCGGGTGATCTGTTTGCTCGTGGTTTTAGCTATTGCTCCTGCGATGACCATGGTCGCAGCTGATATTGCTTGGGCTTTCGGCAGTCTTGGTCATGGTTCTGTTCGCGAAACCCACATCGTACTTCTTGGTGCTGCGGTGTCTGTCATCGGACTCGTAGTAACTCTCGGGGCTGGGGCACACTATTTCTCTTTGCCTGCGATCGAAGAAGAGGAAGACCTTCTTCCTGGGGCAGTACGCAGCGGCCTGCGAGCATTGTCGGAGATTGAAAGAGAGAACCGAGCTCAACGCATGTTGGCCTGGCGTATTGCACTTGGTGAGGTCGATCAGGAGGTCATTACCGAGGAAAACGTTGACGAGGCGGAGGCCGCCACTGAGGAGGATGCGCCCGAGACAGCGGACAACAGCCCGCAAAGTGAGGATGACAATGTTCCTGAAGAAGAAGACATCACAGCAGAGGGTGTGGAACACGACGGTGACGACGAGGAAACCACTCCCGGTGAGGAATCCGAGGGCGACGACTTTGTTGAAGTAGAGGACTCGGGTGAAGAAACCTCTCAGGAAGACTCTGAACAGGGGGACATAGAACCACCTATCACCGAGAATGAAGAAGCCAGTGCTGACGAGGAGTCACCAGAGGACAGTGGAGAAGAAACCAGCGAAGAAGATCCCACTGACGCCACCACTGCTGAGGACAGTGAGGAGCCATTCCAGGAGTCACAAGAGGGTGGCACCCCAGACGAGGGCACCCAGGATCAGGAATCAGAAGAAGAGCCTGTTGGGGAGGGTGTCGACCAGGTTTCTGGTGAAGCAGAGAACTCCGACGAGGAGACCTCTAACTTGGAAACCTCCAGCGAGGAGGACTCGGATAAGAAAGACTCTGGTGAGGCAATTCCAGAAGAGGGCACTAGGGCTGTTGCAGATAGTGACACCGATAACATAGCACCCAATGGTGTGAATATCGATACTACCGAAGAGCAAGAGGAAAACTCTGAGGACGAGGACGACAAGTTCATGGAGGTCGTCGAGTATATCGAGGGTGTCGCTCGCAAAGTCAGAGGAAAGCTGGTTCGGGGAGTACGGAAGTCTGGGAAATTCCTCGCCCATCAATTCGTGACACTCGTGCATAAACCCATTCCTCCTGAAGCCCCTGATGCACTCGAAGTGATGGAAAAGTCAACACGATCAATGATGAGCCGGTGGTTCCCACCAGAACTTGTCCTCGATCCACGCTTGATTCCCTATGAGGAACCCACCATCCTTGATGCTACCGACAAGGCTGCTTGGGCAGGGTGGGCAATTGTGGAATTGGACCGGGTAGAAACTGACTCCCTTGTGGAAGAAGCCAACAGCGAATCCAACGATTCCAGTGAGATTGATGACCCAAGGGGGGCCGACGGGGCTGAAGAGAGCGAAGAAGCCGGTGATGGCGACAGCGAAGACATTGCCGAATCAGAGGACTCTCCCCAACCACAAGAGCCTGACGATACACCAGCAACGGCAGAAACCCCAGACTCCACGGAAGCCATGGAAGTTGACGAGGTCGATGTCTTTGAGGAAACTGTCGAGTTTGAGCAGCCGGATGACAGTGTTGAGACACTGGACCCAGGAGACACTGAGAAATCCGAGCAGGTAGAGGAGGTAGAGGACCCTGTGGAGGTCGAGAAGGTAGACCAGGTTGATGGGGTTGACTCTATCGAGACCGAGGAACTTGCCGAACCCCAGGAACCTGAGGACACTGCGGGCACCGAGGAAACCGACGAACCCGACGAAACCGAGGACACCGCAAACCTAGAGGAGACCGCAGACCAGGAGGAGACTGCGGACCAGGAGGACGCGGTTGGTATCGACGACACTGAACAGAGGGAAACCGAACAAACCAAGAAACAGAAAACCCCTGCTTCCTCAACAAACAAAGCCATTCCTGCCAAGAAAAAACCCAAGACCCCCAAAACACCCAAGACCTCACCTCCACCTCCACCTCCACCTCCTCCTCCTGATTTACCACCAGCCGACTTGTTAGTCGATCCGAGCGCCGATGGCCCCTTTGATGAACTGCTCGACGGCGACGTACTCCCCCCTGTTCCTCCAGCGACCAAAAAGTTTAGGCCGAAAAAGAAAAAGTCCAAGTAAGAGCGATCTCCACTTTCTTGCGGCGAAACTACTCAAGACTGTCCATTGGTGACTCATTGGTCTCACGATGGGGTACGGTGAATCCTATGAGCCACACCTTCGCCACTGAAGACCAGGTTCGCGTCCGCGTACCAGCGAAAATCAATCTGGCTCTGTGCGTGGGGGCACAACGACATGACGGTTACCATGAGCTTGCCACCCTCTTCCAAGCAGTTTCCCTCTATGACGACATCACTGTTCGTGCCAGCGAAGAATTGGTCTGCGAAGTACGCGGCGAACAAGCTCACCACATAGGACCTGGTGACGAGAATCTTGCCTACCGCGCAGCAAGGCTGCTCAAGAACGAGTACGGCGTCAGTGAAGGAATCCACCTCACCATCGATAAACAGATCCCTGTGGCTGGTGGAATGGCCGGAGGATCAGCTGATGCAGCAGGGGCCCTGCTCGCCTGTTCCCGATTCTGGGATGTGGATGCATCTCTCGAAGATCTCATGGCCTTAGGTTCCCGGCTTGGTGCAGACGTACCTTTCCCTTTGATGGGTGGGTGCGCTGTCGGGCTTGGACGTGGCGAAACCCTCACCCCTGCTCTCAGCCGAGGAACATTCCACTGGGTTCTCGCCCTGTCATCAACCCAACTGTCCACTCCGGAGGTATTCCAGAGATTCGATGAACTCACCGGCCATCATCCGCCACCCACAACCCCTGAGATTCCTCGAGAACTTATGATGGCACTGACCACTGGGGAGACGAAGCGGGTGGGGGCACAGCTCATCAATGACCTGCATGAAGCTTCCTGTTCCTTGGCACCGACGTTGCCGACCACTATACGTGCTGGAGTCGAACTGGGGTGCCATGGTGCGATCATTTCCGGTTCGGGCCCGACTGTTGCCTTCCTCGTGGATAGTGAACAGGAGGCCCAACATTTGGGTGAGCTTCTCACCTCACTGGAGGTAGCCCAACGTACCTATCACGCAGTTGGACCTGTCCCTGGTGCAACCGTCATCGACGACCACCGCCCCCACGGGCACCTGATGGATCCTGTTCCTGCATAAAGAACCGCCCAATGATCCCCCAACCATGGTTTACTTAACCCCATGAGTGGAATGGGTGGAGGCCGCGGCCGAGCGGCCCGCATCTCATCAGGTGACATCGAGGCTCAAAAAGCCATCAATGCTGCTGCACCCAAGGTGGCCAACCTGGGTAAACGCATCATGGCATTGTTCAAGCCCTATACGAAAGCCATCACGGTGATGATCATCTTGGTCCTGTTCACAGCAGTGGTTTCTGTCTTCCCTCCCCTGGTCACCCAGCGCATCTTCGATGAGGGGCTCTTCCCACTCAGCGATCAAGGCCAGACTTTGGGCCCCAATATGCCTCGCCTTCTTCGCCTTCTCGGGATCATGGTGACACTACTGCTGATCTCTAATCTGGTTGGCATCTGGCAAACCTGGTTGACATCTAGGACCGGAAATCGAGTGATGGGTGATATGCGCGTCACTTTGTTTGATCATCTCCAGTCCATGGAATTAGCCTTTTTCACCAAAACGAAGACTGGAGTTATTCAGTCACGCCTGGCTAATGATGTTGGTGGGGTGGCGACCGTACTGACTAATACTGTCTCCTCTGTGGTGGGCAATACTGTCACAGTCATTGCTGCTGCGGTGACCATGCTCATACTCAGTTGGCAGTTAACACTCATTGCTTTCCTGCTCATGCCAGTCTTGGTGGTTGTTCAGCGACGGGTGGGTACGATTCGTGCTCGGGTTGCAGCGCAAACCCAAGAGTCTCTGTCGACAATGACCGCTATTACTCAAGAGTCGCTGTCTGTGTCAGGTATTCTTCTCGCAAAATCTTTCGGGCGTTCCCGGGATGAATCGGCGCGATATTCCCAAGAGAATGACAATCAGATCGCTTTGCAAGTCAAACAGATGATGACCGGGCAGTGGTTCTTTGCTTTAGTCCAAGTGTTTGTCTCTCTACTTCCAGCATTGATTTACCTCCTGTCAGGTTTCTTTATCGTACGGGGGGACGACACCATCACTGCCGGAACATTGGTCGCCTTCACTGCCGTACAAGCACGCTTACTCATGCCCATGATGGGTTTGCTGCGTGTTGCACTCGATCTGCAAACCTCAGCTGCTCTCTTTGCCCGCATCTTCGAATATCTGGACATGGTTCCTTCCATCGTGGATAAAGATGATGCTCGTGAAGTGAACGAATCGCTGGCCGGTGAGATTGAGTTCGCCGATGTGAGCTTCCGCTATCCCGATGCTTCCACTGACGAACGACCCACCTTGTCGGGCTTAAGTTTCCATATTTCGCCTGGAGAGTTTGTCGCCTTTGTTGGACCATCTGGTGCAGGAAAAACTACGATCGGCTATCTTATTGCTCGTCTCCATGAGGCGAGCTCTGGTCAGGTACTTTTTGCTGGTGATGATGTACGTGATCTCACTGCTCAATCCCTGATTGATCATATTGGCATCGTTTCACAACAGGCGTACCTCTTCCATGATTCCATTGCCGCAAATTTGAGATATGCAAAGCCTGAGGCTAGCGAGGAGGAGCTACGGGCGGCTTGTGCCCAATCCAATATCCTCGACACTATTGAAGCTATGCCCGATGGTATGGCCACCATTGTTGGTGAGCAGGGGTATCGGCTCTCCGGGGGTGAACGTCAACGACTTGCTATTGCTCGGGTCATTCTCAAGGATTCCCCCATTCTCATCCTGGATGAGGCCACCTCGGCCCTCGATACTGTCTCAGAGAGGATCGTACAAGAAGCGTTAGACGAAGCAAGCAAGAATCGCACCACTATTGCGATCGCCCACCGCCTATCGACAGTTCAACATGCGGATCGAATTATCGTGCTTAAAGCCGGGGAGATCGAAGAGACAGGAACTCATGAAGAATTGTTGGCGCTTGGGGGACTCTACTCCCAGCTCTACAGCCAGCAGGAATCAGAAATATCCTAGCTGTGGTGACTCACTGGGTCGCCGCATGATCGACAGCAGTACGGAAGAGATCCAACTGCTCTTCGAGCTCCTCTTGTGTCAGAGGTTCCCAGGTTTCGAAGGTGGCTGTGACATTCCCGTACTGGGCAGTGACATGATAGAAGGCAGCATCCTCACCATTAGCTTGCCACCACACATGAACTCCGGCGAAGATACTAGAGTCGCGGTACATTCCATCAGGTAGTGGAGAGGCTTGGGCCCACCCTGAAGAAAACCCAACAGCATTGTCTTCGCTATTGAAGAAGCGAAGGATAACTTCGCCGATGTTTTCACTGCTCGTTGTTGCTCCGGCAGAAATCCCTTTCGAGGAAGTTCCATAGTTGATTCCTGCGGGCCAATCAGCTGGAGGAACACCATCACCTCGGTAATCGGCGGCTTGGTTCTGTAAACGCGAAGCGATGATGGAATAGTCGCCATAGAAATCTTGGGTGACTGCTGACATCTGCCACCACAGTCGATCGCCTGTATTATCTGGGCCTCCGGTGAGCAGGTAGACGAACTGATCAATGGTGAGTTCTGGATTGACTATAGCGGTAGTCGCGGTGGCGTTGCTGATGGTACTGGTGGGGTTTCTAGTGGGAGGATCCATGGTGGAGTTCGCATTAGAGAGAATGATGATGACACCAATGAGCAGTCCAAGGCCCACCCCGATAGCTACCAGGGGGATCCACGATGGCCCGGACTTCGTACGAAGTGGTTGGGGGGCAATAAAAGGGGCATCCACATCTGCATAGGTCGATGCTGGTCGAGCAACGGGTATGGCTACTGTTGGAGTGAAGTCTGCGGGGTTTCGAGAAGGGGCAGCCGCAGTGGGAGTGGCAGGTTTGAGGGCAGGGGGACGCGCTAGCGTGGGTGCAGGTGGATGCACTGGTGTAGGCGCAGGAGCTGTGTTAGGTGCTGGAGTACGCGCTTGGCCTGGGTTCACTGGTTTCGGCAGTACGCTCGATTTCGGCGCTTGTGGACGAACCACTGGTGGAGACTGTACCAGTGGTGTACGGCGCTCGGTTGCCGCTGGGAGTCCAGCACCGAGGAAGGGGAGAGGGACTCGTACCACCGGTTCTTCCGTCTGCGATTCTAAGGGCAGTCGAGCAAGAGCAAGGGTACGAATGAACGGATGGTACGCTTCTTCAGCTAGCCACTTTAACAAGGTGGGGTCAGCTTTCGGATGGGCAACGATATCTGTCCACAGACTTTCGTGGACCTGAGCAATATCCATCAGGTCCTTGGACGTCGTCGCAGGGTCCACAAGGGCCTTAGTCGCCAGCAAGATATTGGACCAATCGTTCATGTCACCTCACTTCCCAGACCACAGCATAGCGAAGCCAGTACGCCAGGTCATACCCCGACGGTATTCACGAACACAGTGGGTCCCCACTGTGCTAGGACATTTGGAACATGGATAGGAAATTCAGGAACTCAAAGATGGGGGCCAGCAAGAGAGCGACTGCGATAAGGGATAAGAGTATCCCCACAATAGAGATGATCACACCTTTGCCCACTTTCCTTCCTTGAACGATTCCGACGATACCGAAGATAAACCCCAAAACAGCACACGGTGGAAGGACGAGGATGCTTAACAATCTGAGTAGTGGGAAAAGACCCAAGACTACTGCGACTATTCCAAGAACCAAGGAAGCGATGGCAAAACCATTACCGGATTGAACCATCACATTGTGTACACTCGAGGGCCCGACAACGTACGGCACTGGTGCTGGTCCTGGACCCATGGGGCCTGGTGGATACACCATTTCGCTGTGCACTAGTGGAGGATTGGGTGTCGGCGGAGCTGATGGTGGACTGGGTTCGGGTGGAGTGCTCACCACAGCGACCGGTTCCATGGCAGCTTCTGCATACGCACTCAACGGTGTGAGCATCCCTGGTGGAAGGTCTGTCACCGGGCCTGGCTCGCTGACCGGGTTGGGATGAATGACCGGTTCTGGCACAACGACAGGGTCTGGCTCATTGGCCTGAGCCGGTACGATGACAGGGTCGGGGGAAGGAGGGGGCTCTGGGGATACCGGGGCTGGTGGTGGCGGAGGAACCAGCGGTATGCCGGCTTCCTCATGATCCACGGGTTGTTCTAGGTGGGTGTCGGCATTTTCTTGCGAAGCGACAACCTCACTGGCGCTGTCATCGATCAATTCACCCTGCCCCACCACCGGTGCGATGTCTTGAATCACTGGTTCTTTTGTAGGAATGGGAGGTTCAGGTTCCGGTGTGGGTATCGGCGGTGTCACCAACATGGGTGGTTCATCCAACAGTGGTATTCCTTGAGGATGGTCTTGTGGTGACCAATCCTCACTACCGCTGGGCAAGAGTCCCCAAGGTTGCCCTTGAGGAATCTCGGATTCAGCTTCTGGTATTCCGCGAGTGATCATGGTTGGTTCGACACCTGGCCCACTCTCAGTGATCAGCGCGGTGGCGACGCCTTCCCAACCCAAGGGCTCACCCATCACTGGCGTATCAACACGTGGAGATTCAGTGACTATTGGTGTCTCCCAGGTCGGCTCCATTGGCTCTACTGTTTCAGCTGGAGGCACCACCGCTGGAGTGATTTCCCCCAGAGAGGGTGGCGGTGGTGGATAGGCATCTGGGGGACTTGGTGGAACACGGTCGGGGGTGGTCGACGGTGGTGGTGGCTGCTGCTCCCAGGAGGGTTGCTGCTCCCAGGATGGCTCTGTTTCCCAGGCTGGTCTTGCCGCCCTCGGTACGGTGGCGTACTCAGGAATCGGGGGTGCCACAGGTGATGGAGAAGACTGGGTATCTATCATCCATTGCGGTACTGACCCTAACGGTCGAGAAGGTGGAGGAGTTGTTGGTGCTTGGGGGGGAGCCGCAGGTGATGGAGGACTTTGATCCTCCCATGACCATCCAGGTGTTGCATGCCCAGAGGAAGCCGGGTGGGGTTCTGGGTACGAAACCGGGTGAGGTTCCGGATGCGGTACAGGGTACGGCTCTGCCGGTGGTTGAGTGTACGGCGCTCCCTGAGGATCCTGGTAGTAGGGGTGCTGGTGCGGTTCCTGGAATGAGCGTCCCTGGTCATGGGGCCTCTGGGGTGGTTGTGGCTGATAGGGGCCCATGTAGGGTTCCTGGTAGGGCGGGAGAGGTCTAGGGTGATGGTCTGGTTGAGGAGCTGGTGGGTAGTGTTGTGGTGGATGATCAGGACTCCACTGAGCAGGCCCAGGCGGCGGTGGCTGAGGTGCGGGCATCTGAGGATGGAACGGGGGCAAACCTGGAGAATCATAGGAGCTCATGGGGATTCCGTTCATCGTCGTAACATGAACAGCATAGTGGATACCTAGTCTGGGTCGAAACGCGATAGTCTCAGATGATAAAATCTATAGTTGTGGATGAGCCTCGCAACAATGGCAGTGGGATATTTGGTGACCCACCGCCACGGGTGCCAAGAGAACCCCGCCGCCAGGACCCGAACCCCTTCCCTGATGCGAACTCTTTAGGTGCCTCCACTTGGGCTCGTCCAACACCCCCGCCAACAAGACTCGCTAGTCTCCCCACGATCAGGGACACCCCGCCGTACCAGCGCATAGACACACAACCGGATCCACCCGAGGTGCCCAAGAAGAAACGCAGCAGAAAACTCCTTATCGGGTCGCTGATCACACTTGTGGTTCTGTCTTTGATCGCAGCCGGGTTGGTGTACATTCCACGCTTGGGTTGGGAGGCGTCCCCGTACGGGTACGACATTGTCGAGCGCGCCATGAAGGACTCCGACAGTTCGTGGTCCATCACACTTCCACTCTTCGCCGGTGAAGACTCCACTTCAACCTCTACACGCAATCCGTGGGAGAAGAAAGTCGAGGTGTACGGTGATCCGGAACTGAACTACCCGATCAAACATGTGACGACTCACCAGTCAACCAGACTTCCAGGAGTCCACACGGTCGTACTGGAGCCAAGTCAAGGAGAACTAAACCCGTGGTTCGCACTTCCCGAGTCCATGGATTCTCCCCATGTTGGCGCTGCGGGCCTGTGGCCTAGTGGAACCTACTATGTTGCTGAGAAATATTCTCTCCTCGGAGGGCTGCTGAAGAGACCTCGGGTGCACATTTTTACTGTTGAACCTCACGGTGGGGCCCTCGCTGCCCCTGAGTTCACCATGGAAATGTCGCCATACGGCGTACCACTGTTCTCGTGGAGTGTGGTTGAAGACGCCTCAGCGTACTATGTCGTACGACAACCACCTCAGGCCCTCACCAAGGATGAGACCCACATGGATATCATTGGTGTGGTTGATGGGAACACAAGTCAGTGGTACGCATCGACCCAGGATCTCGACTACCAAAATGGGTACCAAAACGGTGAGGCTGTCAGTGTATACAATTCTGCTTTCGTAGCTTTCGATTCGCAGCGAGGAGTTCAATGCCAGCCTCAAGATGTGTTCTATCAAGGCGATGATCCACCCGACCATGACACGTCAACCCTCGCCTATCCGAGTTTTTCTGTGGTCGCAGTCGATGGTGAAGGCAACACCTCCTTTGTCTCCTATCTCGATGGCAAAGAATTGGTGATGTCCACGGTTGGGTCTATTGCTGGCAAAACTTTCGAGCGGATGAGACATCAATCAAGCAAACCCGAGACCTTTCTCCCTGCACAATTGCCTGTCACCATGGGAGACTGTCGCACTGTCTTCCTCGACACCGAGGCCCGGACATTGGTCTCCCACCCTGACAAGAAAGATATTGCACTCACCTATGGTGCCCAGGGTACGCTCCTGAGTGTTGTGATCGATACTGACCAGGGAGGCTCCTATACGACGATCAAGTCGATGGGGGAAAAGAAGGGGTTAGCTCCGATCTACCAGCGAGAATTTGGCCAAGACCTGGTCATGATGTCTCCACGACAAACCCGTGACTATGCTCAAGGTAAGGAGATTTCCTACACCATACCCGATTCGCCGTACACCTGGGTGGGCACCTCCGAGATGGTGACCTATATCGCTGCGAACATGTTTGCTGGGACTGAAGCAATCGACATGACCAGATTCATCACCCCCGATGCCCCACTCATCATTGATGCGGCTAACGAGGCGTACGTCCAAAATCCGTACATTATCGACATGTTTCCAATCGTGGGAGTGATCAATAACGTCCTCTATGTTGACTATGAAATCACTGCTGAGGAGCGAGCGAAATCAGCTGAAAAAATCCACAACAAGGTGATGGACGTGGCTCAATCCTTGTTCACGGAGTCCATGACCGAGCGTGAGCGCGCACTAGCGATCAACGAATATCTGTCCAAAACGGCCTCGTACGACAAGGGTGCCTACGATTTTTCTTCAGAAAAACGCACTCGGGAGGATTACGTGAAAAAGTTCCCCCATTCCTGGAATGCGACAGGTGTTCTGTTGGAGGGTAAAGGTGTGTGTACCTCGTACGCTGGTGCTTTTCACCTTCTTGCACAGGAAGCCCAGCTGGAGACCATGATTATCACCGGTTATGCTGATGATTCGGGGCTGGGGCATGCGTGGGTGAAAGTGAAACTTGGGAAGCAGTGGAGGATCATCGATCCCACATGGAACTCTAATATCTGGGAACAATCACGTGGCAATATCAACCGATATTTTGCCTTAACCGATCGGGAGGGTGGCCGCACCGAGTTCTCTGCCTTCGTCGTTGACCGCTATATCCCCGACTACCAAGCAACCTAGAGGTTTGCGATCGCCGAGTTTTTCTTCAAAGTCGTACGGTTAGGCTGCTGCTTCTTCGACAAACACCAGGTCTTCCACCTGTTTGGTCAGCATGAAGGGGTCGATGGGAAGAGGATGTATCGCTTCAGCACGTGACCATGTTGCCAACCATGAATCAGTTGGGCGAGCAACGAGTAGAAGTACGGGAGGGCAGTCTGGGTATTCGTCGCGAACCTGTTTGGACAAACCCATTCCACCTGAAGGAGTCGCTTCGCCATCAAAAATGCAGCAGTCAACATCCTTCTTGTCTAGTTCCTTGAGTACGCCACCTTGGGTGGCTACACAGCGTAGTTCAACATCGACACCACCCAAGGTTGTGCCCAGAGCATTCTCCACATCTGTACGAATACTGGGATCGTCTGTGTACACAACAATGACAACATTCATCATTCCTCCTCTATAGGAACGAATCCATCATAGTAGGTGATGCACAACTGATCACCTCGTTGGTACACTTGCAGTGAAACACGGGAGCCAACCGGCTGAGAGGAAGGCCCAAGCCTTCGACCGCATGAACCTGATCTGGCTAATACCAGCGAAGGGATGTTCTTCGACCACCATGTCGCCCGTGCCCACACAGAAAGGGCACACATGTCTACTACTTCTCCTTCTCGGCGATTCCACTGGCGGGTCGTTGATATTGTCGTTGCCGCCGTACTCGGTGTCACGATAGGTTTTCTTTTTTTCGCTTGGACTTTCGCTGACGGGTCACTGGGCAGTCTGTTGAAAGCTTTTTATCCTCCTTCTCGCGGACTAGTCGGGGGTATCTGGGTCCTCGGTGGTGTACTGGGTGGTTTGATCATTCGCAAACCTGGTGCGGCTCTCTTTGTTGAGATGATCGCTGCAAGTATCCCTGCTCTCATTGGTTCCAAGTGGGGTCTCACCGTACTTCTGAGCGGATTCCTGCAAGGCCTCGGTGCCGAAATAGTGTTCGCCATCTTCTTCTATCGCCTATGGAAACTTCCGGTGGCCATGCTCGCTGGCATGGTGGCAACAGTCTTCGAATGGGGCTATGAAACTGCCACATGGTACGCCGGATGGGTTCGCTTCCACAAAATGGCGTATCTTGGTGTCCTCATGGTGTCTGGACTGATCCTTGGCGGAGTGCTTGGGTGGATTATTCAGCGGGGCCTTGCTCGCACGGGAGCTCTTGATCGTTTCGATTCTGGGCGAGAAATCCGTCAACTCGTCTAGTGATGACAGGTGGTCATGGGCAGTACGATCAAGGCTGACAACTGGGGATGGCGATATGCAGGTCGCCGGGAGTGGGCTATCCACAACCTGAGCTTTTCGATTGAACCAGGCCAGCGCGTCCTGCTTCTCGGGGCATCCGGTGGTGGAAAGTCGACCCTGTTGGCTGGGTTGGCTGGTGTTCTCGGGGATGGGGACGAGGGGGAGGAAGCCGGTTCGTTGACTATCGGTCATCGTCATCCCAGGGATCTGAAGGGTCATGCTGCGTTGATGATGCAGGACCCCGAGTCGCAAATTGTCTTGGCTCGAATCGGTGACGATGTGGCCTTCGGCTGTGAAAATATGTGCGTCGAGTCCGACAAAATCTGGCCGCGCGTGACATCGGCACTGACCAGTGTCGGGCTTCATCTTGGGCTGGATCATCCCAGTCACCATCTCTCGGGCGGACAGCAGCAGCGACTCGTACTCGCTGGGGCTTTGGCCATGGGTGCTGAGATTCTTCTGCTCGACGAGCCGACAGCCAACCTGGATGTGGAGGGGGTGGAAGAGGTACGTCAAGGGGTGAGCGAGGCGGTTGCTGAACGAGAACGCACCCTCATTGTCGTGGAACATCGCAGCGAGGTGTGGGTACCCTTGGTTGATCGTGTGATGGTGGTGGGTCCCCAGGGAGTGATTGCTGATGGTGAACCTGGTGAGGTCTTCTCCCAGCAAGGGGACATGCTGGCCGACCAGGGAGTGTGGGTGCCTGAGTCCTATGTCCCTCGAATAGGTAAAACAATGGATTTCCGCGTCAGCACAACCGCAACCCGGTCATCCCACTCTCGTCATTCTGCACGCCAGCCGCAGGACCCAACCCCGTCACCCTGCGCACTGCGAGTCGCCCTGGCAGGCTCCGCAGCGCAGGCTCCGCGACTCGCAGAATCCATACCCACCCCGCAAGCGAAACCGCATACGAAGGACGACCACCCAACAAGAATCGACCCAGATCACCAAGTTGGTTCCTCCCTACTGACTGGGGTTGATCTCAGTGTTGGGTACGACACCCCCGCACAAGAAAATCTCTTTATCGACATTCCACAGGGGTTGTCCACAGTCATCACAGGGGTGAACGGTTCGGGAAAAACTGCTCTCGCACTCACTTTGGCCGGGTTGCTTCCGCCCTTGGCAGGCAGTGTAGAAGCCGCACCCATGCTCGCTCCTGCAGGAAAACCTCATCCTCACACATGGAAATCTGCAGAACTCTTGACCAGGATCCAAACAGTGTTCCAATCCCCTGACCACCAGTTCACAGCCAAGACTGTCTTTGATGAGATCGCTGTGGGGCTTCGCGCGTTGCGGGGCTCAAAGAACAAAGAACTCGTGAACGAAACAGCCAACACTCTGCTTGACCAGTTTCGTCTCTCCCACTTAGCTCAGGCCAACCCCTTCACCCTATCCGGCGGGGAAAAAAGACGCCTATGCGTTGCAACCGTCCTAGCATGCAACCCGTCTGTGATCATTCTGGACGAGCCCACCTTTGGTCAAGACAGACTCACCTGGATGGCTATGGTTGAGATCGTCTGGCAACTCAAGAGTGGTGGTACGACCATCATTTCGGTCACCCATGACCCGGAGTATATCGAAGCTCTCGGTGATCACCGGATTCATCTGGAGCTGCCATGACCAGCCAGCCAACTCGCCACACCGTACTTGATTCCGTGAACCCTGTCACCCGACTTGGTGCTGCAATGATTCTCACCTTTCCGCTGTTCATCACCCTCGATTGGGTCAGTGCTACGGTGGTTGTCGCACTAGAAATCATCATCTGGCTATCTCTAGCACCGAGCGAAATTTTGGCGCGGCTGCGCACCCTCGCCTTGCGTGCCCTCCCCTTTGTCATAGTCGCTCCACTCACTGGGCTCTCCCTAGCGCTATACGGCAGACCAGGAGGTCACATCTTCTTCTCCTGGGGTTTCATCGTGATCTCTGAGCAGTCATTGAGTTTTGCCGCTGCTGTCACGGCTCGGGTGCTCGCTTTCGGTATGGCCTGCCTGGTCACACTCATCGGTGTGGATCCCACCGACCTCGCTGATGGGCTAGCCCAGGTCTGGCATCTTCCTGCTCGGTTCGTCCTCGGTGTCCTTGCAGCCACGCGACTGCTCGTACGCCTAGGCCACGATTGGAAAACAATGACTCTGGCTCGACGAGCACGTGGTCTCGGTGACCATCATCGACTACACCGATATGCCACCATCGGGTTCGCTTTGATAGTCAGTGCACTGCGACGCGGGTCCACTTTAGCCACTGCTATGGAGGTACGCGGTTTCGGGCGTGGGAAACGTACCTGGGCTCGTGAGTCAAAGGTAGGTCTTGCTGACGGGGTGTGTCTGATAGTTGCCTGTGCCATCGTCGGGATAGGGCTGTTCGTTGCTCTCGCTACTGGAGAATTTCGCTGGATTGGCTCAGTGGTGTGACTTCTCGGTTGGATGCAACCTATGAGAAACCCCATCCACCTGAAGAAATCACGTAGACAGCTAAGGGGAAGGCGTCAGGGACTGCATCACGAGATGCAGCCCCTGACCATCGTGGGGGAGGAGGATACAATGAAAGTTGGGAGCAAGTTCACGCTCTGATTCTCACCAACAAGACCACCGCAGTGTTGTTGTCGCCCTCGGATGGGCGTCACCACTCGTCGTGGATCCGCTTCGTCCGTACCATTCCCAGTGCCTTCATTATCGTCTGCAGCTTGGTCTGTCTTCGGCTACCAGCACCCAACTTCTCTGTTCAATTGTTTCCTTGTCGCGCTTGCGACCCCTCCCCCCGACTAGTGATCGCCGAACACCGATATTCGGCATATCTCCATGCACAAGCAACACTACCAAGGTCCCTACGAGGGCTTTTCAGGGGTTTTGTCGTGGAAATTCTCTTTCGAAGCAGGGTAATCACGGGGAGGAATGGGGATCTCTTTGGCATATTTTCCGCAATATTTACTCAATACTCTTTGCGCATGTGACCATTGTTGCTTCTTGTGCAATGCCTTCGTGCCTACACTAGTCTTGCGATGTTGGGACAACGAAGGTCTGGTTGTTTGATAGTAATGTTCACAAGCACAAACGATTGCTCATCGTTTCCTCACGAGGACATGCAACCGTACACAAAGGATTGTGTGAGAACCATGCGGCTATCGAAGGGTATCCACCAACTCTGGGGTCGAGAAAAAAGTCGTGAGCCAACTCATGGCAGACACATACTCCATGTGATGAACCACGTGGTCACGTATGTCTAAGCGCTTTCGTCGAGTGACGCCAATTCTTCAAGATCCGAATCGGAAATCTCTGGCTTGGGCGTACCAGTGAACGTGAAGGGTTGATCAGAACCTTCCCCTGCCACATCGACAACCACCACTTCACCAGAGTGAAGTTCGCCGTACAGAATCTTCTCCGCCAGAGAATCCTCAATGTCGCGTTGCAGTGCGCGACGCAGAGGTCGAGCGCCCAGTGTCGGATCGAATCCTCGTTCAGCAATCTTTGTCTTTGCAGCTGGTGTGAGCTCCAGACCCATGTCACGATCAGCAAGCCTCAACTCAATCTGTGCCACGAGCAGGTCAACAATCAATTCGATTTCTTCGTGCGACAACTGGTGGAAGACCACGATCTCATCGACACGGTTGAGGAACTCTGGGCGGAAGTGCTGCTTGAGTTCATCGGTGACCTTGGCTTTCATGTTCTCATAGCTGGATTCTGAATCCCCCGACTTGGAGAAACCGAGGCCTACAGCCTTGGAGATATCACGCGTACCCAAGTTGGTGGTCATCACGATCACAGTATTCTTGAAATCCACCACACGGCCTTGAGCATCAGTCAACCGCCCTTCGTCCAGGATCTGCAACAAAGAGTTGAAGATATCGGGGTGAGCTTTTTCGACTTCATCAAAGAGCACCACAGAGAAGGGGCGACGGCGTACCTTCTCGGTCAATTGGCCGCCCTCTTCGTACCCCACGAAACCTGGAGGCGAACCGAACAAACGCGATGCGGTGTGTTTCTCAGAGTATTCCGACATATCCAAGGTGATGAGCGCATCCTCATCCCCAAACAGGAATTCGGTCAAAGCCTTCGACAATTCGGTCTTACCCACACCAGAGGGGCCAGCGAAAATGAAAGAACCCGAAGGACGCTTAGGATCTTTCAATCCTGCACGAGTACGGCGGATCGAGCGCGAGAGTGCATGTACTGCATCAGTTTGCCCAATGATCCTCTTCCCAATTTCGGCCTCCATCTGGAGAAGCCTGGAGCTTTCTTCCTCAGTGAGTTTGAACACAGGAATCCCTGTGGTGGCACTGAGCACTTCTGCGATTTGCTCCTCATCAACCGATGCAGGAACAGCTTCCCCAGAAGCTTTCCACTCGGTGTCGAGGCGTTCACGTTCAGAGAGCAATTCCAATTCTTTGGTACGCATCGTGGCGGCCGAATCGTAATCCATGGACTCAGCTGCTGCTTCACGTTCACGGCGAATCTGGGCGAGCTGTTCATCGATTTCACGCAGATTCGCAGGAGCAGTCATCAATTTGATGCGCAGACGAGCGCCTGCTTCATCAATGAGGTCAATGGCCTTGTCGGGGAGGAAACGATCAGCAACATATCGATCAGCCAATTGAGCCGCAGCAGTCAAGGCAGAATCAGTGATCGAGATGCGGTGGTGGGTTTCGTACCTGTCGCGAAGCCCTTTAAGAATCTCGATCGTCAGTGCAATGGATGGTTCATCAACTTTAATCGGCTGGAATCGACGTTCAAGGGCAGCATCCTTTTCGATGTGCTTACGGTATTCATCGAGAGTGGTGGCTCCAATCGTTTGTAGTTCCCCTCGGGCAAGCATTGGTTTGAGGATTGAAGCAGCATCAATGGCTCCTTCAGCTGCACCGGCACCGACAAGAGTGTGAATCTCATCAATGAAGATCATGATGTCGCCACGCTGCTTGATCTCGGCGAGGACCTTCTTCAAGCGTTCCTCAAAGTCACCGCGATACCGTGAACCTGCCACGAGAGCACCCATGTCGATGGTGTAAATCTGCTTGTCTTTCAAGGTTTCGGGAACATCCCCGCGTACTATCGCCTCAGCCAATCCTTCCACGACTGCTGTCTTCCCCACCCCGGGTTCACCGACGAGCACAGGGTTATTCTTCGTACGCCTCGATAGTACGGTCATGACACGCTCGATCTCTTTCAAGCGACCCACAACCGGATCCAACTTGCCTTCGCGAGCTGCCTGGGTCAGGTTGCGACCGAATTGATCAAGGATCTTCGAATTCGACTGGCTTGACGACCTTTCTGGAGCACCTGCCATTGCTGCCTGCTTAGTTTGCTGGAATCCGCTGAGCAACGACAATACTGTTTCGCGAATATTGCCCAGATCGGCACCCATTTTTATCAGTACGCTCGAAGCCACGCCTTCGCCTTCACGCAGTACGCCAAGAAGGATGTGCTCCGTACCAATATAGGGATGATTGAGTTGCAATGCTTCACGCAAGGACAGTTCGAGTACACGCTTAGCCCGCGACGTGAAAGGAATATGCCCCGCAGGAGCTTGCGACCCCTTGCCGATGACTTCTTCGACTTCACTTCGAGCAGTCTCCAGCGTAATGCCCAACTGGGTGAGTGCCTTGGCGGCTACACCCTCACCCTCGGAGATTAACCCCAAGAGGATGTGCTCTGTACCCACATAGTTGTGGTTCATTGCTCGGGCCTCGTCTTGCGCCAAAATGACGACTCGACGTGCACGATCAGTGAATCTTTCAAACATTCTTTCTCCTTGAACGGGGAGGTCCTCCCACAATCAGTGTTCTATTCTACTCCAGTGAGCCGATATTAGGCGGGTAAGGCGATGTCAGTATTCTCTCTGGCTCTGGAGGAGGGACAGGGTTGGGATAAAGATCACGTGCTCACGGCCGTGACGGTACCCCGTACTGCTTGAGGGCAGCAGTGAGCAACTCACGGGTGTTGTCACTAGCTGGAACCAGGGGAAGTTTGGGTTCACCAACGTTGAAGCCAAGGATGTTTAAAGCCTCCTTGACCGGGATCGGGTTGACCTCACTGAACAATGCTTTCACCAGTGGTAGCGTCTTGAGTTGGATCTGGCGGGCAGTGTCATGGTCACCAGCGAGCCACGATGTCACCAGCGTGTGGACATCTGCTGGGATCACATTGCTCATCACTGAGATGGCACCAATACCACCCCATCCCAGCAGGGGAATAATCTGGGCATCCTCGCCGGTATACAGGTGAAAATCGGGTTCGGTAGCTGCTTGTACTGCCCCCATCTGTTCGGTGTGACACTCTTTGACTGCGACAATATTTTCGATTCTCGACAGTTCGCCGGTCGTATCAGGGTCAATATTGAGATTGGTACGACTGGGTACGTTGTAGAGGATGATGGGCAGTGAGGTCACTTCAGCAATGGCTGTGAAATGGGTGACTAAGCCACGTTGAGAGGTTTTGTTATAGTACGGCGTCACTGACAGGATCGCATCGGCTCCAACCTCTTCACAGGCCCTGGTCAGATGAATGGCTTCCACCGTGGAATTGGATCCAGCTCCAGCGATGACAGGAATGCGTCCCTGGACAAAGTCCACGGCAGCCTTGATGGTGGAGACGTGGTCTTCTGTCAGGATGGTTGAAGCCTCACCGGTTGTACCAAGGATGACCACGGCATCAATACCTTCAGTGATTTGAAACTCAAGCAGTTCGCCAAGCTTCTCTATATCCACCTCCCCAGTGGGTGTGAAAGGTGTAACGAGTGCGGTTGCAGCACCGCGAAATACGGGTTCTCTCACCGTGATCCTCCTTTCTTGAGGTCATGCGCGCTGAATCAGCGCCCTAAAAGAATCTCCCTCATGCTACCGGAAAACCGCAATCGGCCCAACCCAGTTTCGCGCTCACTGTCATGTGAGGCACGTCGCCGAACAGACACCGGCACCCAGGTTTCGCTAAAATCAAGATCTACGATGTTGAGGAGAATAAGCAAGTGGACCGCAACTACAATCTCGCTTTGATCGGGTTTGGGAACGTCAATCGTACCCTCGCAGACATTATCCACCGTGATGGTGCCGCCTTAGAAAAGGAGCTAGGTTTCTCACTGACCATCACCGCAATCACTGACCTGCGCTACGGATCTGTGGTCAACCCGCGCGGAGTTGACTTAGATCGCGCACTCGCCTGTGGAGAGGGAGACACCTTCGCCAATCTGGATGGTGGACAAGAAACCTGCAATAACCAAGATGTTATCTGCTCTGACATAGCGGACATCATTGTTGAGGCAACCTTCACCAACCCTGATGATGGTGAACCTGGGCTCTCCCACGTACGTTGGGGGCTCGAGTCGGGGAAATCAGTGTGCACCACCAACAAGGGGCCAGCGGCTTTCGCAGCTCACGAATTAGCCGAATTGGCGAACAAAAACGCAGTACGTTTCGAATGCGAAGGTGCTGTGATGAGTGGTACGCCTGTGATTCGACTTGCCCACGGCCCACTCAAAGGTGTCGGCATCCAAGGATTCTCCGGCATCCTCAATGGTACGAGCAACTATGTCCTCACCCGCATGGAATCTGGGCTCACCCAGCAGGAAGCCATTGTGGAGGCTCAAGAACTGGGCTATGCCGAAGCAGATCCCACAGCAGACATCGGTGGATCAGATGTACGGCTCAAAGTGACTCTGCTCGCCAATGAACTGTGGGGAACCCAGTTACGTGCACAAGATGTGCCCACGCACGGGATCACCGCCATCACTGAGGAAGAAATCAAGGAGGCCGAAGCCAACGGCACCCACTGGAAACTCATTGGGCAAGCACATCGCGGTGACCAGGGGCAGGTCATTGCATCAGTAGGTCCACAAAGACTCGAAACCCGCCATCCCCTGTCAGGAATATCGGGAGCAACCAACGCTGTCATGTTCGACACGTTGTATCTTGGCCCGGTTACTATTTCTGGTCCAGGAGCTGGTCGTGAAGAAACTGCGTACGCTCTCATCAGCGATATTGTGGCTATTGATCATTTCTATCAAACCCAGGAGCGATAACTATCCATCGCTCTTGATGCGATCCTGCCAATATTGTGCTGACGACTCCTTGATAACAGTGTAGAGATCACCGATATTGTCTAATGCCTGTTGCTCCTCATCAGTGGGTTCCACATCCAAGTCGGGGGAGTCTTTCAGTGAGGGTACGTAGAAGTCGATACTGGGGTCCGGCAGATAGTCTGGTGGAAACCCACCATTGGAATCAGTGTGCCACCACTGGTCGAGGGCATCTTGTTGCGCGGGATCAAAGTTCGGACAGCTACCCAACAGTGAACGCAGCTCACTGCTGGTGATAGTGATCGGAAGATAAGCCATAGGCCATTCACTGGAATCAGCTTCTTCAGGAAGGTGAGAATCCTCGATCATGGGCCACCCATTGTTGCGTGCGCACTTCACCCAC
This sequence comes from Propionibacteriaceae bacterium, assembly GCA_009782785.1. Lineage (GTDB taxonomy): Bacteria > Actinomycetota > Actinomycetes > Propionibacteriales > Propionibacteriaceae > WQYJ01. The sequence continues at coordinate 83,155 of WRIJ01000004.1, forward strand.
CGGTTGTTTGCTTCGACCTGCTTGATGAGCAGGTAAGAGTCCATGGTGGTCGTACCCCAAGCTGCATGAGAATCGTACCCAGATCTCTCCAAGCAGATCCTGTAAGCAATCGAGTGATCCACGCCATCAATCATCAGACCTGGTTCATTACCGTGGGAGAAAAACTCTTGGGCAATGTCCCATGCTTGTGGATCACTGTCAGACCCATGTGCCTGTGACCACCGAAGTGTTCCACCTTCGGGACTGCGAACCATCAACCAATGATCCCCCGTGAACTGGACAACAGACATGTGACCATCGTGGTTTTCTGCGATAGCTACTGGCAACCCAGCCTGGTTGAGACACTCATGGAAAGACTTTGCGGTAGCCACCAGATCATCAGGGGTCAATGCGGACGTGCTACCAGTCTTGTTTGAGGGATCGTTCTCATCATCAGCCACCGTACAGCCCCCCACAAGACTTGCACTCACGATGAGTCCAACAATAAAAGCAACACCACGAGTGGGTCTCCACTGTCGTCGTCGCAAGGATTCCATTGTGTTATCCTAACTCATTGGTCGCAAGAGTGGGAACAGGATCGTTTCGCGGATCCCTACACCGGTCAGCAGCATCATGAGCCTGTCGATTCCCACGCCGACCCCACCCATGGGCGGTGCACCAAACTCTAATGCCCGCAAGAAATCTTCATCCAGTTGCATGGCTTCCGGGTCCCCGCCTGCAGCTCGAAGAGACTGCTCGACGAGTCGTTCACGTTGGATCACAGGATCAATGAGCTCAGTGAAACCTGTCCCTCGTTCCACTCCACCAATGATCAAATCCCAGGCTTCGACAAGGCGAGGATCCTCCACGTTCAACCGAGCCAACGGTTGAGCTATTGCGGGGAAATCATAGACAAAGGTGGGTTGTATCAGTGTGTTCTCAGCGAGCTCCGAATACAGCTCCATAGCCATCTTGCCTTGATCGAGTTTCGGATCGTACGTGATGTCTCGTACGTCGGCGTAGGCCTGTAGTTGTTTCAAGCTCGTGTCAGGCCCGACCTCTTCACCGACTGCTTCAGAAACAAGATCGAAGAATTTCACTCGCCGCCACGGGCCATCCAGGTCGATGACCCCATCCTTGGTATCGATCTGGCGCGTACCGAGGGCGGCATCTGCAGATCTTTGTATCAGGGTTTGGGTCGTGTCAGCGACAGTCCACTGATCACCCCAGGCAGCATAGAATTCGAGCATCGAGAATTCTGCCGAATGTGAAGAATCTATCCCCTCATTGCGGAAGATTCGCCCAATCTCATAGACCCGATCTGCACCACCGACCATGGCTCGTTTGAGATAGAGCTCTAAAGCGATCCTCATCGTCATATCGATGGTGAACGCATTGAGATGAGTACGGAAGGGGCGGGCTGTTGCTCCACCGTGGAGGAGTTGAAGTACGGGGGTTTCAATCTCCAAGAATCCTTCATCATCCATCGTGGTGCGGATGGCTTTCATGACTGCTGAACGTTGACGCACCATGTCGCGCGCAGCTGGGCGGACAACTAGGTCAGCATAACGTTGCCGTACGCGGGTTTCCTCAGAGAGATCCTTGTGGAGGACCGGTAGTGGGCGCAAAGCCTTGGAGGCCATCTCCCACGTGGTGGCCATCACCGATAATTCTCCACGCTTGGAGGAGATGACTCGCCCAGTGACCTGGATGAAGTCACCTAAGTCAACATCAGTCTTCCAGTCTTCTAGGCGCTGATCACCGACTTCTGCTAGTGAGATCATGACTTGGAGGCGATCCCCTGTCGTGGTGGCAGAAAAGCCGCCTTGTAGGGTAGCGAAACAGAGTTTTCCCGTGTTGCGAAGGAAGATCACCCTGCCGGCGACACCCACGATCTCAACTGTTTCTTCCCCAGGTTCAAGGTGGGACCATTGCTGGCGTACGTCGGCAAGAGAATGGGTACGCCCCACCGTGATCGGATAGGGTGGCGTGCCGCGCTCCAGCAGGCGATCACGCTTGTCGCGGCGAATCTGCATTTGTTCGCTGAGGTCTGCTGGCTCGTAGGGATTGGGCTGATCAGTCACGGAAATAGAATACACACTTCGCTCGGTGTGCGTCTCAACACTGTGCACAGTGGGCCGCTAGGGTGAAACTATGGACCCCCGACTCGTACGCGATCATGATCGACCCCAAGGTTGGATCGTACGCTGTGAGGGTACTGACCAGTCTTATGTGGATCTTGATGATCCCACTTTTTTCGGATTCGATTATGTGGAACGCATCGTGGATGTGATCGATCTTGGTTTTGCAGCTGGGCAGCGGATCACTGCGGTGCATGTGGGTGGTGGTGCGATGACGATCCCACGCTACCTTGCTTTTACTCGTCCGACGTCTGGGCAAATAGTTTTCGAACCTGATGCTAGTTTGACCCAGGCAGTCCGCGAGGTCATTCCTTTGATGCGAAATTCCGGGATTAAGGTACGAGCTGAAGGCGGTCGCAGTGGTTTAACGAAGATTCGGGACAACTACGCTGACCTGGTGGTTGTTGATGCTTTCTCCGGATCTGAGGTACCTGCAGAATTGGGAACTCTTGAGTGGTTCAAGGATGTTCACCGTGTGCTTCGCGCTGGTGGAACTCTGGTGATGAACATGACCGATGTTGCCCCTTTCGGATATTCTCGCCGGATGGTAGCTGGGATTCTTTCGTGCTTTGACCATGTGATCCTTGGTGCGGAACCCTCAACCTGGAAGGGGCGGAGGTTCGGGAATCTTGTTGTCTGCGCGAGTGAGGATGTGGACCCCCATCTTTTGGGTCGAAAAGCTGCGGGAGGGGTTTTCCCGTACCGCCTCATGTATGGAATCGAACTGACCAGGTGGGTGGGATCGGCCCAACCTTTCACCGATAAGGATTCCCAGTGCTCACCCAAGCCAACAACTCCACCGATGTTTCGCTGAAAACCCACCCCAGTCTGTGACAGAATGTGTCAGGTGAGCGACTATCAAGGCCACGAATTCACTAGACTCTCCGGAGTGGTCCGCGAGAGGAGTGTTGTCGTACCTATTGTTCGACCAGTCGACTCGAAGGAACTGAAACTGGCGCTCAAAACTGCAAAGAAAGTAGCCCGACCAAAGACAGTAACTGCCCCACGTCAAGAGAAACCTGTTCAAGGGTTGCGTGAGGTGGCTCCCAGTGTCGAGGCTGACCAATCTTTAGTAGTCAACACCCTTGTCGAGCACGTGGAGTTGGCTCCACCAGCGCCACCGGTGGTGGCTGATCAAACTCTTGCACCTCCCGGGCCAACACCGCCCATGACAGGCAACAGTCTTGCGGTTGGGGGAGAACCAAGTGAAACACCTGGGCCAGCCAAGACCACAAAGCAGAGCAAAGAAAAGACTGCCACGAAAAAAAGATTGTGGAGTGGGCCACTGGCTCTGATAACGACCGTACTCATTCTCGCTGGTGGCTATGGTGGATTTCTTGCCTCCAATGCGGTCGCACAGTCGAGCTATTCTTCAGGGATGTCTTCGCCAGACTCCCTGGGAGTCTTGGAGATTCCACGCTTTGGTGAATCCTATGGCGTCCCGATTCGCCCTGAGGTGTCGACTGGTTCACTACGCAAAGGTGTCGGATGGTACGAGGGTACGGGGCAGGTCGGTGATTATGGCAACTTTGCCCTTGCTGGTCACCGTCTTGGATGGGGGCAACCTTTTGCCCAACTCTCCATGTTGGAAGTTGGCGACGAGATTCGAGTACGCGTCGGGGAGACAACCTTTGTTTACCGAGTGATCACGCCGCCGACGATTGTTTCGCACAAGGACGCGGAAATCCTGGCACCCGTACCTGGAGATCCACAGCGGCGCCCCACGAAGGCACTCATGACCCTCACCACAGCTGGGAGTCTGCTTCCCTCCCCAGACAGGATCGTCGTGATCGGTGAGTTGGTCACTGCTGACGACTAGCTGACGTCCGTACCAGAAGATAGCTGTGAGTGTTCTGTGGGTGGTGGTGGCCACTAGACTGAGTCCATGTCAACACGTCAGACCCTCATCGATGCTGTGAAAGCAAAGGCCGTTGTTCACGGTCGTGTCACCCTCGCTTCTGGGCGTGAAGCCGACTATTACGTTGATATGCGCCGAGTGACTCTCGATGGCGTGGTAGCCCCACTCATCGGGGTGGCTATGCGTGAGCTCACTTCTGATTGGAAGTACGACGCGGTTGGTGGACTGACTTTGGGTGCTGACCCTGTGGCTTTGGCTATGGTTCATTGCGCGGCGACAACCGGCGAGCATGTCGATGGGTTCGTGGTTCGCAAAGAATCGAAGGCCCATGGAATGCAACGCCAGATTGAAGGGCCAGATATCGCTGGGAGGCGGGTGTTGCTCGTGGAGGACACTTCAACAACTGGGGGTTCTGTCTTGCAGGCGCTCAGGGCTGTTCAGGAGTGTGGAGGTATTCCAGTGGGGGTAGCGGTGGTGGTTGATCGCGGGACGGGCGCCCAGGAAAGAATTGAAGCCGAAGGGTTCGAGTACCGCTACGCCCTGGGCCTCGATGACCTCGGACTGCCAGCCTCACACTAACAAGAGGAGACGAGACATGGGAAAAAGAGTAGCAAAATTTGGGGGTACGAGTCTTGCGAGTGCAGAGCAGATCCGCAAATGTGTGGACATCATCGCAGCACATCCAGACCGACGTTTTGTCGTGGTGTCCGCACCTGGAAAACGCCACGATAGTGATGCGAAGGTCACGGACCTGCTCTATCAGTTGTACGAACAACGCGGGGGAGACTATTCATCAATCTTGGCGGCCATTCGTACCCGCTTCACCCAGATTGCAGACGAACTCGATGTTAGCGACAAGGTTGACTTCGACTCGGAGTTCACTGAGATTGAATCAAACCTCACAGGTGACGCAGGTATCGATTATTTCGCTTCGCGAGGGGAGGCTCTCAACGCACTCGTGATTGCTGCTCACTTGGGCTGGACTTATGTCGATGCTGCAGATGTTATTCGCTTCGATGAAACCGGGGTATTCCTCGACGAGGAAACGCAGGCCCTTCTCAGCAACACTCTTGCCCAGTACGAACGCGCAGTGATTCCTGGATTCTATGGGGCTACTGCTTCCGGTGTGGTGAAAACTTTTTCACGCGGTGGCTCAGATGTGACCGGCGCCCTGGTGGCGCGCGCAACCCAGTCCAGTGTCTATGAGAATTGGACTGATGTTTCTGGGATTCTCATGGCTGATCCTCGGATCGTTGAAACACCCGAACCGATTGCTCGGATTTCGTATGGCGCACTTCGCCAATTGACCTATCTGGGTGCCTCGGTTCTTCATGAGAACGCCATCTACCCCGTACGCCAGGTTGGCATCCCCACCCATATTCGCAACACCAATCGACCCGATGACCCTGGGACATGGATCCAAAGTGAACCTTTCGCTGGCGGATCATTGGAGGAGGCCTCCCCCCCGCCGCCGCACAAGATCGTTGGACTTGCTGGGCGTGCCAACTGTCAAGGTCTCACAGTACGCAAGGTTCAATGGAGTGGCTCTCTTGGGGTTGGTGCACAATTGCTGCAGCTGTTCGATGAGGCTCGTATCCCGGTTGACCTGATTGTGACAGGTGTCGATTCTTGGACCTTCATCTTCCGTGGTGATGCTTCTGCGTTGAAAACTGTTATGGAGAAGATCCAGCTTCTTGGGCCTGATTCTATTGACATTCATCCGAGTCTGGCCCTCATTGGTATCGTGGCAACAGGGTCTGTGCCTCGGGCAAAAATCGCCACAGAGATCTTCCAAGCATTGTCTCAAGCTGGGATCGGGGTCCAGGTTGACTCGGCAGCTGAATCGATGCAAGTCGTGGGCGTAGACGCCGTACGCTATCAAGATGCAGTACGCGCGATTTATTCTGCACTGGTGTAACCCGCACGAGAAATCCTGGGGATAACCCTCGTACTTTCTTTCTTTTCTGTGGATAACCAACATTTTGGTGACAACTGCGCGCACAGTAGAAGAGGAAGGAAGGAGTTTGTATCCATGCGACCTCACCAACATACATCCATGCCATCGCCGAGTTTCCTGCGGGCATGCGCAGCAGCACTCGCCCTGGGAGCGCTGGTGTGCGTATTCCCCTGGATACTTCTCACCTGGGGTGAATGGTCCTCCATAGCTCAATGCATTCGCCACCCTTCGTGGCTGCTGTCACACGATGACGGACATCTTGTTCTCGGGATTCTCACCCTGGTTGGTGCAGTGACGTGGGTCATCTTGACATGCGGAGTGGGAATAGAAGTGGTGCAAGCCATTCGCAACCGGCGAGGCAGCCAACCCCACCCAAGCGAAGCACCCAAGGTTCTTCGATTCTCACGACATCTGGTGAAACCACTCGTTTCTGCGATCTTTGCTGCAGGCATCCTCGGTGGTGCGCTGCCATCTTCAGCTGAGGATTCACATCCTTCACCCACGATAGAAAGTCATGCTTGGGGTGATGGCGTGGGGGTGAAACTCCATCCTGGGGAAGAGCTCTACCAGGTGGAACCAGGTGATTCACTCTGGTCTATTGCTGAGCGTGTCTATGGGAACGGCCAAGAATGGATGAGAATCGCCGCTGCGAATGAAGACCTCCTCTCTGGTGGTGCTGACCTGATTCGTGTGGGGTGGACATTCATCATTCCTTCCCTCAACCCACCCTCCACACAAGTCGACGAGAACCGGGAAACAATCATCGTCCACCATGGTGACTCGCTGTGGTCCCTCGCCCAGCAGCATCTAGGAGACGGTGAGCGATGGAAAGACCTTGCCGAGGCGAACCCCACCCAGGTTTCAAACCCGCGGGTCATTGAACCTGGATGGGAGCTTGTCTTACCTAGGACTGAGCAAGACATCGATCGTACTGCGAACGAAGATTCACTCCCGCCAGAGGTGTCAGACAGTGACCTGCTCGATTCTCCCAGCACCCATGGAGGCACGGAACAACCGCCGTTGATAGGAGATGTTGTGTCGGAGGAGGTGAGCGAAGATGCCCATGATGACTTGAGCTTCGATGACGAAACATCGATCGTCTCTTCATCAACTATTGGAATCAGTACGGCTCTGGCTGGTGGTGTGGCTTTGATGATCACCCGGCGGCGTCTCGGCCAACTTCGTTCACGGCCAGTCGGACGACGCATTAGCTTCCCCGATTCAGAACTTCAGGAATACTCGGCAGCCCTCGACATGGTCGGTAGTCAGGCATCGTCGAATCGTGCACTGTCCTGTTTGGACCAGGTGTTCAACGGGTATGCGCAAGAAAACCTCGCCCCAACCCTGAGCGATGACAATATGGTGACAACAGACTATCAAGGCGGACTTGATAGTCTTGTGCTATATGGGGATAGCGTGGCAGTATCTCTTGGGGAGGATGAGCAAGGACTCCCAGTAGTCGCTGAGGTGAGCGGGAAAGCCCCCTTCCTTGTATCGGGAGATCGACGAAGGGACCTGACGCACGTCTTGTGCGGGATCGCCATGAACATTGCAGTCGAGGAACGTCTTGGTGTTCTCGATCTTCATGTTGTGAGTGATGATGATCTTTTCTCCACATTCGAAGGTGTCACATGCCACAGTAGCTTCACTCAAGGTTTAACACGCCTGCAGAACGACATCGACACTCGGGTTTCCTTCCTCGGGGATGGAGACTGGGGGCTCCTCAACCAAGACCAGGCTTACCAAGAGGCATGGAGACCCATCATCTATGTCTTCACTGAACCCCTCGTACACTCGGAATACAGTGCTCTGCGTGTTTGTCTCGACTCTGTCAATGTCGGTGTTGCTGTCTTGACCGCCATGGAGACCAAGGACATTCATTGCACGGGACTCGCTGCACAAATGAGCCTGGAATCACATGAGCATGCGACCATCACCGCCACGAACACCTACGTACACCCCCACCAACTAGAACCAAGTGCTCCGCTCAAGCAACTCCTGGAGGTTTCTGCTAGCACCGAAACGACGAAAGCCTGGTGGTCAACGTCCGACCTCCACGAAGGACTCATCAGCAATGCAGCACCCCAGGAAAAACCGGCAGCGAACCCTGCTCTGATCAGTGAAAGGCGCCACGACACTATGGACAGTTCAACGATGAACCATGAGGCAGGCATCCAACTCAAGTCAGCTTTCAGTCATCCGACCCTGAAATTGCTCGGACCAATTCAGCTTGAGGGCGCACGGGGAACTCCACCTTTGCGAGCTGAAAGATCCTGCCTGGAGTACTGCGGGTGGCTCCTGGCACATCCTGGAACAACAGCACTGGCGATGTCGCAAGGGCTCATGGTTTCTGAGGGAACAAGACGCTCGAATATGAGTCGTCTGCGAAGCTGGCTTGGGCACGACACTGTGGGTAAACCGTACCTGCCTGAAGCTTACTCCGGGCGAATTTGGTTAGATGCAGCCGTCACCTCAGATTGGGATCGGATGCTGTTGCTGATTGGTCACGGGATTGAAGAGACAACAACACCGGAACTCATGGATGCTCTGGCACTGGTTCGTGGAACTCCCCTAGCTGATTCCACCCCCGGCCAGTGGCATTGGGCTGAAGAAATGCGTACTGACATGGTCTCACTCATACGAGATATCGGAGTGGTGGCCACGAATCGATGTCTCGAAACTGGGGATATCGATAAGGCTCGCTGGGCTGCAAGTCGGGCACTGATGGCAGCGCCCGACGATGAAAAGCTGTTATGCGTACGGGTGCTCACTGAACACACGGCAGGAAACCGCTTGGAAGTGGAAAGACTCGCTGCATGGATTTTGCGTAATGCTAAAAACCTGTGTGTCGACGTCTTTCCTGAAACCACCACGATTTTGCAGCATGTTCTTGGCTCGAAACTCCAACAAGACGCGCTGATTGCTCCCTAGTCACCGCAGGATGTAGGCCAACGCCGTACACTGATCACCAAGAGTGAAAGGTGTGACCATGGAGATTCGATACGCCACCGAGAGTGACATTGAGTATCTCGTACGCGCACGCCTCACGTTCAATGACGAGTTGCGCCCCGACGACCATGTTCACAACGAGGAACTTGCCACACAATTTCGAAACTATCTCCCCAATGCTCTCACCAGTGGTGCCTTTGTTGGGGTGCTCGGATTCGTTGATGGCGTTCTCGTCAGTACGGTTTTCATGGTCATCCGCGATATGCCGGCAAACATTGCAATGCCTCGTGGACGCAATGCCACATTGCTGAATGTTTACACTCTGCCCGAGTATCGCCGTCACGGGTATGGCGCCCAAGTCCTCGATGCAGCACTGTCGCGAGCTCGCGACATGGACCTCGATGTTGTCGATCTTGAATCCACTGACATGGGCCGCCCACTTTATGAGAGTGCAGGTTTCGTGGTACGCCCTCTTACCCCCATGAGATTGACATTGTAAGTCGAATTTCCCGACTATTGATACTCAGCGTGCAATTACGCTATAGTCGTACTATCATCGGAACCTACAGAAGCCCGATCGGAAGTTTCAAGAAAATATGACTCTAGTATCCTGTTTTCACGGATATGTCGTGTAAAGTAGGGGAGGGGAAAGAAACCCGGGGGGGACTTCGGTAACGACCAACAAGAATGAGAGACAATCACAATGACACCATCAGCACCAACTCGCAAAGCAATGCTTCTCCGCCTGGACCCTGCGGTCCACCAGGCACTCGCAGAGTGGGCAGTCGAGGATTCCCGCAGCTTGAACTCGCACATCGAGCTTCTCCTGCGTGACGACCTTTCGCAGGCAAATCGCCTCCCAGCTAATGTGCAGCCACTGCGCAGGCCTGGTCGCCCGCCACTGTCCACTTACAACAAGTGATCCCTATCCGATGAGTTCAACACGAGCTCATCGGATTGTCGAACGACGCTTCCAGAGGGCACACAGATAGATTTCTGACCGCGCCACTGGGTGATCAGGGAATCCACGGCAAGCACGTGTTCCTTGGTCACAGCGTCGTCTCCGACGTACCGCAACCACTGCAGCAATATGCGATGGCGTAGTGCTGGGTGAAGTTCTTCCAGAACCCGAATAGATAAAGTGGTGGCACTGGGATCGAGTCCAACTTTGTGAGACTCTCCCTCAATGAAATCCGCATCCTGCCGACATAAATCAGCGCTGCGGGCAAGGGATTGAGTTATTCCAGGGCCTAATGCCTCCTCCAAGATGGGCATAACCTTGCGTACCCGACAACGAGCAAAAGTTTCACTATCATTCATAGGATCCTCCCACCACGACAACCCCCAATCACAACAGGCCTGCTCAGTGTCCGAGCGCCTGAGGTGGAGAAACGGGCGAAGTAGCCGTCCACGTTGGGGAGGCATCCCTGCCAGGGAGCGAGTACCTGAACCTCGGGCCAAACCAAGCAACACTGTCTCAGCTTGGTCATCCATCGTATGACCGAGCAGAATCAGGGCGTCCTCACCTTGCTCGAGGGCAGAGTACCTAGCATGTCGAGCAGCGGCTTCCACACCCTGCCCCGACACTTCGACGCTCACTGGAACAATGTCGGCGCGCACCGCCAAATCTTCGCTAGCTTGGGCTGCCATGGTGGCAGCATGTCGAGAACCTTCTTGAAGACTATGGTCAATGATTCGTGCAGTGAACTCCACCTGTGCCAGTGGGCCATGGCGATGGTCGCGAGCCCAGGCAGCAGCTGCAGTGAGGGCCAAAGAGTCTGCACCACCAGACAGGCCAATCCGACACCTGTGGAGACCCAGGTGAGCAAGAGCCACAGGGATGGAGGCTTCCAATGCTTGAACGAGTGCCAAACAGGTGGGGCTGAGAGCTCGACGGGCCATAGAAATATCCTAGGGGTTGGCTCTAGAGCGTACCTAAGAAGAGGCAAGGATTGCCGCTGCTTGATCGAGCCATTTGATGGTGTTGTAGTCATTGGTGACGTCGTTGACAATGAAGGAAAAGATCAAGACATGTCCTGACTTGGTGTGAGCTATCCCTGTCAATGATCGTACGTCATCGAGCATTCCAGTTTTCGCGTGGACCACACCGCGTGCATCGGATGCATTCCCATCACCAAAACGATTCGATAACGTACCTTCAACTCCTGCCACAGGCATCCCTCTGATGACATCAACAAGGCGCGGATCTTGCATGGCAGTACGAACCGTCTTGGCCAAGATTTCTGGGGGAATGAGGTTGCCTGTCGATAATCCTGATCCATCAACAACGGCCATACCCTCACCCCACAAGTCAACAGATTTCAGGTAGGTTTCCATCGCTTTCTGGGCATTGGCATAAGTGCCCTGCTTCCCTGACGCAACCGCAACATGATAGAACATCACTTCGGCGGCCCAATTGTGTGAGACCTGCATGGTCCGTTGAACAATGAGCCCCAGGGGAAGAGATTCAACCTCACCAAGAACCTCCATGTCATCTTTCGCTGTCTCTGGTTTTGTGGACGTGACGGTGATACCACGCTCAGTGAGCAGTTTTGAAAACTTCGTTGCAGATGTCTTGGCGACGTCCGACAAAGAACCCATGGGCGGATCAATAGACAGGGCAGAAATTCCTGCGATATCCCCACCGCTTGCGCTCCCATTCCACCCAGGATTCCATTCGTTATCGGCAAAAAGTGTGGTGTCATAACCGAGAGTAATCGAGGTTCTCTTATCTTTCTTCAAGGCTTCGGCCACTTGGTCAGCGAGATCCGTGGCGGAAGCTTGCCAGGGGTGAAACTTCTTTCCCGCTGTGAGGAAGGGGTCCCCGCCCCCCACAATAATGATTCCTTTTGGAGAGGAGACGACCCTCGTTGTGAATCGGTGATCAGGGCCATAGGCTGCCAATGCTCCAAGTGAAGTAATCGTCTTCATGGAGGAGGCTGGTATCTTCGCTTGGTCCGGTTGGCGGCCAGCAACCTGGTTTCCAGCAAGATCATAAACGGCATAGCCAATATTGCCCGTACCTTGGAGGTTGTCTAAGCGCCCAGGAAGGCTGCCCGGAGTGAACGTATCATGAGGGTCGAGTGAATCTATTCCTCCTGCAGGTGGAACAGGATCGGGGAGAACCTGAACGTACGGCTGGATATCCCAATCGGAGTGAGTACGAGAAGAGAACAGTCCAAATCCTGATGCAGTGAGCACCCCAGAGGTTGCGAGGATGACGAAACCGAATAGGGCAACTGTTACTCTGTTGGCAATCTTTGATCGCATCTGGACCTCTTCAAACTCAGGTGATGGGAATGACGGTGTGGAATCGCGCTTCCCATGAACCACCAGTATGCTGCCACACCACAGCACAGAGGAAATCTTGAGAGTTCTGTTTCATGCGATACCTCAACAGAACCACATCTTCTGCGAGTCTATCCGACCCATAGACATCAAGATGCACCGTACCTAATAATGTCGCAGGGCGGGCCAATATTGACCCTTTTGTACGGATGATTCCTTCAGGCAGGTGGGCCACATACTCTGGATGAAGTAATTCCCCTAGACGATCACGATCAAGGAGGGCTTCATCACTGATCAGTTCGCGAGTCAGCTCAATCAAGTCAACGCTCAGTCCAGGATCCACCGAAGCACTCTTGTGGGGTTCCCCGTGAGGTGGTGGAGCAAAAGCAAGCAAACTATCGGGAGGATATTGCTCTACAGGTGCATCATCGCCGACTTGGGTGATGGGTTGAACAGGTTCTCCACTGGTGGCAGTTTCTTCCTCACTGTCTTGTGGGGCTTGCTGTACGGTTCTCCCAGAGCTGGGGCGAAATCCTGGACCGCGAGCAACAGGTGTACCATCTTGATAAGCGGTTGCAGCAGCTCGAGCAAGATCGTCCGCTTTCTCGTTGAGAGGATTGCCCGTGTGCCCTCGTACCCATTCAAAGGAGTAATTCCGGCCAGCGAGGGCGACATCGAGAGCTTTCATTTCTTCAGGATTTTTGATGGGCTTGTTATCAGCAGTACGCCATCCGCGCTTCTTCCATGACGTCATCCACTTCGTGCAAGAATCGATGACGTAACGGGAATCACACAGGATCTGCAAAGGTTCCTCACAGTCTTGGGTAGCTTCCAAAATGGCTAGAAGAGCATAGAGCTCACCTTTGTTGTTTGTCCCACGGGACCATCCCCCAGCAGCCCAACACGAGTCGTCGATATACCAGGCCCAACCAGTTGGGCCCGGGTTTCCTAACGATGATCCATCGATAGCCACACGAATCATCCCACCATTCTAGTGCGGGAGTACACTGATCCACAGAAGGGAGACGGACATGTCTGAATTGTTGAGTGTGATGAATGATGGGTACGAGATCCCGTCGATCGGGTACGGAACATGGAAGGTAGCAGACTCAGATGCTGAGTCGCTCGTACTCGAAGCCCTCACTGCTGGTTATCGACATATCGATACGGCGACGATCTATGAGAACGAAGAAGGAGTTGGCCGAGGGATCAAGAACAGTGGGCTCGATCGTGAAGAGATCTTTGTGACCACCAAGTTGTGGACTGACGATATGGGCGATCCCGAATCTGCGCTGAGTACATCACTGAAGAAACTCGGCCTTGACTATGTCGATCTCTATCTGATTCACTGGCCAGCCCCCAAGCTTGGGCTCTACCAGCAGGCCTGGGATGGGCTCATCTCTTTACGCGAAAAAGGGATGGCAAAGTCTATTGGTGTCTCCAATTTCAACCCCGCTCACCTGCAGGAAATTACCGCATCGGGAGTCGTACCTGCAGTCAACCAGGTTGAACTCCATCCGGGTTTTCCGAATACGGCCACGGCTCAAGCGAACACTGACCAGGGAACACTCACCGAGAGTTATGCTCCCCTTGGGCGCGGACATTATCTGAGTGATTCTGCACTGACCGAGATTGCCGTACGTCTCGAAGCTACACCAGCCCAGGTCCTTCTCGCTTGGCACCTCGCGAACGGGTACATCCCTCTGCCGAAGTCATCAACCCCTACGCGCATCAAAGAAAACCTCAAGGCTGAAAACCTCGAATTGTCGTGTGGCGACCTGGTTGCTCTTGACGGCCTTGCTACAGGTACGAAGATCTGCGCCGAACCTGAAGACTTCAACGGTTTCTAGCCCCGACACTTGCCACCAGGCAGTAGCAGCCGATAGACGAACCGAAACGGTCATTCCGCGGAGGGCCCTTATCTTGTCATTCCGCGGAGCGAAGCGACTCGCCCCCGTCATTCCGCGGAGGGCGCTAGCCCGACTCGCGGAATCCAGACTAGTGATTGTCCATGGTGGTGGGGTCTGTTGGTGGTGAGCATATTCGACAGACCCACCATCGAACTTGATGTGATATCTGGACCCTGCGAGTCACTTCGTTCCGCAGGGTGACACCTACTCCGTCATTCCGCGGAGCGAAGCGACTTGGCAGGAATCCAGACTAGTGATCAACCACAAAGATGAGTCTGTGGATCATCACCTGTCACTGACGGGCACTACTGCGACGTGGTGGGGTAACTGGGTACGGTGGTAGCGCAGAAAAAGTGGGGAGGAAACGGATTTAGTGGATTTCTATCCGAAAATGCCCCTTGTGCACAATGCAGTGATAGCAAAAGTGGCTTCAGGGGAATCGTGCAGCCGATTTTTTCCCTGTTTACCTGATGAAAGTCATGGTTGTTCTGGTCGTGGTCATAGTTTGCCCGGTCAGAGTTGTACACAAGGGGCGTTTTCGGATAAAAAGTCCTTTCTTCCGTGGATTCTCTATGGTCTGGGACAGTATAGGATTACGATCCTCTAAGTGCTCTGCCTGGTGGTTGCGGAGAATCAGCCACCACGCGACGTTTCCATGCGTGCCCCGCTGAGAAATCGCGACCCGGAACGGTCATTCTGCGGAGGGCACTTATCCTGTCATTCCGCGGAGGGCCCTTATCTTGTCATTCCGCGGAGCGAAGCGACTCGCGGAATCCAGGTAAACGATCAGCCCTGAAGAAGAGTCTGATGGCAATGACTAATCACCGACAGTCACCACCATGGCCAGTGTGATCTCTGGACCCCTGCGAGTCACTTCGTTCCGCAGGGTGACACCTACTCCGTCATTCCGCGGAGCGAAGCGACTTGGCAGGAATCCAGACTAGTGATTAACCATACAGATGAGTCTGTGGATCACCGACAGTCACCACCATGGCGAGTGTGATATCTGGACCCTGCGAGACGGTGTTCCTCGCTTCGCTCGTCACCCGTCCGCAGGGTGACGCCTACTCCGTCATTCCGCGGAGCGCGCTAGCGCGACTCGCAGCGCTCGTCACCCGTCCGCAGGGGTGGGGCAATCTTCCCTCCGCAGGGTGACGCCAGGAGGAAGCAGCAGTGTTCCTACGCCCGGTTGTCGCGGTAATACCGAATGAGCGCCTGGGTGGAGGGGTCCTGAGCCCCCAGGGCACTCACATCACCTTGGATGGCTGGGGCAATCTCCATGGCCAACTTCTTCCCCAACTCGACACCCCACTGGTCGAAGGAATCGATCCCCCAGATGATCCCTTGAACGAAGGTGATGTGTTCGTACAAAGCAATCAACTGCCCAACCACTGAAGGGGTCAACGCAGGAGCAAGAATCGTAGTCGTGGGTCGATTTCCGGGGAACACACGATGAGGCACCAACTTTTCAGCAGTACCTTCTGCGCGTACCTCCTCCTCGGTCTTGCCAAACGCCAGAGCTTTCGTCTGCGCGAAACAGTTCGCCAGCAACAACTCGTGGACGTCCACCTCCCCATCCTTGAGTCCATTGGCAGGCGTGGCCACAGCGATGAAATCCGCCGGGATGATCTGCGTACCTTGATGCAACAGCTGATAGAACGCATGCTGACCATTCGTACCTGGCTCTCCGAAATAAACCTCACCCGTATCGAGGTCGACCGGAGACCCGTCGGCTCGTACCTGCTTCCCGTTTGATTCCATGGTCAACTGCTGGAGGTACGCTGCGAAACGGTGAAGATTTTGGGCGTACGGCAGTACGGCATGACTAGTCATGGAGAGGAAACTGCGATACCACACCCCGAGCATGCCCATGAGGACAGGCAGGTTACGATCGAGGGGTTCATCACAGAAATGACGATCAATCGCGTTCATCCCGCCCAAGAATTCTTTAAACCCTTGAGGCCCGAGCCCGACCACCAGACTCGTACCCACCGCTGAACCCACTGAGTACCGTCCACCAACCCAGTCCCAGAATCCGAAAGCGTTTGCCGGATCGATGCCGAAAGCTTCCACCTTGTCGAGTGCTGTCGACACGGCCACGAAATGTCTGGCCACTGCCTCTGCGCGAGATTTTTCACTTCCGTCGATGATCCTTTGGGTTTCCAGGGAGTCCCACAACCACTGGCGGGCTAGGCGCGCATTGGTGAGAGTCTCCAAGGTGGTGAAAGTCTTGGAGACAACGATGAACAGTGTTGTTTCAGGATCAAGGTCTGCTGTTGTTTCGGACAAATCCGAAGGATCGATATTAGAGACAAATCGACATTCGATGCCGGGGTTCACGTGCGGTTTCAGAGCCTCGTACACCATAGCCGGACCCAGATCCGATCCGCCGATCCCGATGTTCACGATCGTACGAATAGGTCTCGATGACACACCAACCCACGCACCAGTACGTACCTTCTCAGCAAATCCGTCAACCTCATCCAACACCTGGTGTACATCTTTGATGACATCGTTTCCCTCAATCTCCAGGGTCTCACCACGCGGGCGGCGCAACGCAGTATGCAAAACCCGACGATTCTCGGTCACATTGACAATGTCCCCAGCAAACATCGCGTCGCGACGACTCGGCAGATCGATTGCTGAAGCAAGGTCCACTAGTGCTTTCATGACGCTAGGTGTGGCCAGGTTTTTGGACAGATCAACATGCAGATCACCTGCACTGATGGTCATCTCTGTGACCCTCTTAGTGTCGGTTTCGAACCATGCACGAAGGTCCGGATCAAAGGAACGGGCGAGGTCAGCGAGCCTTTGCCAAGCGGGCAAAGACGTGGCATTAGGTGTGCTCATGGACTCACTCTAGTCCTTGCGAGTACACTAATTCCCAATCAGAGTGGTGAAAACATCGTTGTTGCTCGACAATAGAGGGGATGAGGGGCGACAATGTCACCGATTCGCGATGGAGGTAGGTGTGAAACAATTCGGCGCAGCTATGGCGACGCTTGGTTTTGCCGTGGCATGCCTGAGTACCCTCCTCTGGGGTGTTGATGGCCCATGGGCGAATGCGGATCCTGATCCTGACCCAACCGCCACGGAGACAACAACTGCACCGCCATCACCTCCACCACCGCCAAAGAAGACAGCTACAGCACTGTCGTTGTCGGTGAGTCCATCATCGACTCCCGCTGGTGGGTCGCTGACTGTGTCGGGCACTCTCACAGCAGGGGGCAAGGCAGTGAAGTCAGCGTCGGTGAGTTTGTCTATTAGTTATGGGCAGATCACCTCAAATGCATACACCGATTCGAAGGGAGCTTTCACTGCCACAGGTTTCATCCCTATCGACGATGGTTTTCCGGCGAGTTTTACTGTGACAGCCTCCTATGGCGGCGACGGTGTCTACACCGGTTCCCAAGCCACAGCTAAAGGGTCGATCCAGGCAGCCGCCCAGCTTCCCACTGTTGATACCAGTGATCCGAGTGTTGAACCCACAACAGTCCAAACCTATGTTGTACGTACGGATGTTGGTCCTGTCGACGGGACGTATACTGCTCCAAGTGCGAGTAGCTCTGCTGGTGCCACCAAGGGTTCTTCCAAGCATGTGATGCTCATCGAAATCGTATTCCTTGTCGTGGCTTTTGTTGCCATCGCAGTGCTCTTGGTTGTGGGCATTGTTTCCCATGGTACGAAGTCTTTGACCGGTGGTGAGCGCCGTGGTTTCGGATCAGATTTTGGCAAGGATGGCACCCCTCCCGTCAAGGAGATCCCCTCGGCATAACCTGCTTTGCGGGATATAAATCGCCTGTTCATGTGACAACTCATCAGTGGATGAAGTAGAATCGCTCCTCGGTGCTCACGCACCATCCTCTCCTGCTGCGGGACCTCCCCGTAGCCGAAAGTCCAAAGGAGACCACGCTGATGCGTAGCTATGAAATCATGGTCATTCTTGATCCTGAGATTGATGATCGCCAAATCGAGGGCGTCATTGATGATCACCTGAAACCAGTCACCAAAGCTGGTGGAACAATCACCAACATCGACATCTGGGGTCGGCGTCGTCTCGCGTACGAGATTAAGAAAAAGTCTGAAGCGACCTATGTCGTGATCAATCTTGATGCGGAATCGGACGTCATTAAAGAACTCGACCGCCGTATGAGCATCGATGAAAAGGTGTTGCGTACGAAGGTTATCCGTCCAGAATTGCATGCGAAGAAAGCCAAGAAAATAGCCGGGACGAAGAAGGCTGCATAATCCTCATGTCAGAGGGTTGAGTTAACCTGAGTTCATCTCAATATTAAGGATTAGAAAATGGCAGGCGATACTATCATCACTCTCGTCGGGAATCTCACCGACGATCCTGTGTTGCGGTTCACTCCCTCAGGGGCAGCCGTAGCAAACTTCACCGTGGCATCGACACCACGTTCCTTCGATCGGGCAACTAACGAATGGAAAGATGGCGATGCAATGTTCATCAACTGCTCAGTATGGCGTCAGGTGGCAGAAAATGTTACAGAGTCGTTGAGCAAGGGGATGAGGGTCATTGTCCAAGGGCGGCTCAAGTCCCGCTCCTACGAAACCCAGACAGGCGAACGTCGTACTGTCTTCGAAGTCGATGTGGACGAAATTGGTCCGGCTTTGCGCTATTCCACAGCCAAAGTCACCCGCAATCCGTCCACGTCGAACCAGTCAGGTTCTGCTGGGTGGTCACAGCCCGCACCGAGCGAGCCAGCGGCTCCAGCAAACGATCCGTGGGCTAATGCTCAGTCTGAGGACCCACCGTTCTAACCACTCATCCACATGGTGCCTCCACTTGGGGCACCAGGCACATTCCGGCATACAGCCGGGCTCAAGAAAGGGAGCACCACAATGGCCGCACGTAAGCCAATCATGAAGAAGAAGGTCATCCCGGTGAAAACTATTCACCTCGGTGAGATCGACTACAAAGACATCACTCTTCTTCGCAAATTCATCTCGGACCGTGGCAAGATCCGCTCACGGCGTGTCACAGGGCTCACAGTCCAAGATCAACGCAAAGTCGCCGAGGCTATCAAGAATGCCCGTGAAGTTGCTCTGTTGCCCTATGCAAGTTCGGGCCGGTAAGGGGAATTGATATGAAACTCATTTTGACTACTGAGATCCCCAAGCTCGGGGTTGCCGGGGACATTGTGGACGTACGCTCAGGGTATGGCCGCAACTTCCTGCTACCTCAAGGCCATGCCATTGCTTGGACGAGGGGTGCTGAGAAACAGATCGAGGGCATCAAGCGCGCTCGTGATGCACGAGAGATCCGTGGCGTGGATCATGCCAATGAACTGCGTACCCAATTGGAAGGGTTGACTGTTTCTATCAAGGCGCGAGCTGGTGAGGCAGGTACGCTCTTTGGTGCGGTGACACCGACTGGACTGGCCCAAGCTATTAAAGCTGCTGGTGGACCGGCTCTTGATAAGCGCAGCATCTCTGTGGTGAAACCCATTAAGACCCTCGGCAATCACACTATTGCAGTCAAGCTCCACGACGCGGTCACTGCCCATGTTCCAGTGGAAGTAGTGAACGCTTAGACATGGACTTGTCATTCGCTCGGGCGGTGACTGAGCCTTTGGTTCACGCCTTCACCCAAGCAGGGCACTCGCTCTATCTTGTGGGAGGCTCAGTTCGCGATGCCATCCTCGGTATTGATTCTGAGGACCTAGATTTCACCACCTCGGCGCGCCCCGATGAGATCGAGTCGATTCTTTCACGCCTTGGTGGCCCCATCTGGGATATGGGTCGCGACTTTGGAACCATTGGTACGATCCTTCGCGATCAAAATGAGCAGTGGCGTATCGAGATCACCACTTTCCGAGCTGATGCCTACTTGGAGGATTCCCGCAAGCCAGTTGTGAAGTTCGGTGATCGGATCGAAGATGACCTCATTCGCCGTGATTTCACGATCAATGCGATGGCTGTGGATATGACTGACGGGTCACTGGTCGACCCCTACCGCGGTCAGGTTGATCTGTTGGAAGAAGTGCTGCGTACCCCTTCAACCCCGGAGATTTCGTTTACTGATGATCCTTTACGGATGATGAGAGCTGCGCGTTTCGCTGCGCGTTTTGGTTTCCGCCCCGTACCAGAAATCATTGCTGCCATGATGGCCATGACGGATCGGTTGGCCATTGTGTCACGGGAGAGGATCCGTGATGAGTTGTCGAAACTGCTGCTGACTGATACTCCACGTGTGGGGATAGATATTCTTGTACGCACTGGTCTCGCTGACCAATTCCTTCCTGAGCTGTCGGCTATGAAACTTGAAGTTGATGAGCATCACCATCACAAGGACGTCTATGAGCATTCTTTGACGGTCCTTGATCAAGCTATTGCTCTTGAAAAGCAGCGCAACCATTCCCCTGACATTGTTAATCGTCTCGCAGCTCTGCTTCACGACATTGGCAAACCGAAGACGAAACGTCTCGAACCTGGTGGCAAAGTGAGTTTTTATCACCATGATGTGGTGGGGGCCAAGATGGCCCGAACCCGGTTGGCCGAGTTGAAATACCCTAAAGAAGTCATCGAATCAGTGAGCGAGTTGATTGGTTTACACCTGCGGTTCCATGGGTACGGTGAAGGGCAGTGGACTGATTCAGCAGTACGCCGTTATGTTCGTGATGCTGGCCAGGAGCTGGAACGTCTCCATATTCTGACGCGCTCTGATTGTACGACCCGTATCCGCGCGAAAGCTGATCGACTCAGGCGAGCATACGAAGAGTTGGAATGGCGCATCGATGAGTTAGCAGCTCAAGAGGAACTTGATGCTATCCGTCCCGATCTGGATGGTAACCAAATCATGGAGATTCTCGATATTGGCCCTGGGCGTGAGGTCGGATTGGCGTACTCCTATTTATTGGAGCGTCGACTGGATCGCGGGCCGGTCAGTGTGGAAGAAGCAACCGCAGAATTACGTACGTGGTGGGAGGCTCAGCAGTAGAGCCCGCAACTCGTCAACGCTGGTCACTAGCGCTGTGGAATTGACCTCAGCGAGTGCTTCACTAGTTCTTGCACCCCAGGTTACCCCAATGGAATCCATTCCAGCTGCTTGTGCGGCTCGGATATCCACCACAGCATCCCCAATATAAACAGCCTCCTGAGGTTGGATATCCAGGATGCGACATGCTGCGAGCAGCGGTTCGGGGTTGGGTTTGTGCAATTTCGTGTCTTCAGCGCTCACTAGTAGCGGCATGAGGGGAGTCATGTCAGCAAGGTCGAGACACCAAAGGGCTGGGTCACGTCGTTTAGAAGTGACTGCTCCGAGGCGTACTCTTGAATGATGGAGTTCTTGAAGAAGGTCAAGAACCCCGTCGTACTGCTTCAACAGTAGTGGAGTATGTGTGTAGTTCCAGTCCATGTAGGCATCCATGAGCTCCTGGGATTTCTCTGGGTTCAGCGTCTCAAAGGCTTCGATGAGCGGTCGACCAATCCAGGTACGAATTTCAGCTTCGTCACCTTGTTCACCAAGAACCACCCCAAGAGCGTACTGATAGGACGCGACGATGAGATCAATCGTGTTGATGAGAGTCCCATCGATATCGAACAGGACAACGGGCCACCTGGGTGAAGAGTTCACCTGCTATTTATCTTTGACCTTGGACGATTGGGAGAAATCCGGCTGAGCATAGTCACCAGCTGGTGCTGGAGTGTCCGGGAAAGGATCAGCAACCTGAGTGGGGATCGCGGGAGTCTCGAGAGCTACCTCTCCAGAAAGGGTTTCGCCAAGTGCAGGGGTTTCGAGTACGCCTGCAGCAGTCTCGACTACAGGTGCAGTGGCAGGTGCCGCGCTAGGGGAGAAGTCGACTACAGGATTCTGGCGGATTCCGGGATCTTGGATCTGGAAATACTGTGCCTTTTTGAAACGCCCACCTGCAATCAGCGAGTTCGGGAAGGATTCAATGAGAGTGTTGAAGCTTCCCACATTGGCGTTGTAGTACTTGCGTGAGTTGGCGATGCGCGATTCGATCTCACTGAGTTCACTTTGGAGCTTGAGGAAGTTTTCGTTGGCCCGCAGTTCAGGATATTTCTCGACAGTCACATTGACGAGATTCTGCAACTGGGAGGTCAGTTGCTCTTCGACCTGTGCGCGTTGTGCGGGACTAGCATTCGAACCGGCTAGAGCAGCAGCCTGGTTGCGTAAGCCAATGACAGATTCGAGGGTTTCTTTCTCGTGAGCGGTTGCTCCCTTGATCGTATTGACCAGGTTAGGGATGAGGTCATAGCGGCGGTTGAGTTCCACATCGATCTGGTTCCAGGACTCTTCGACGAGGTTCTTTCCTCTCACCATCTTGTTGTAGACCCCGATGATCCACCCCACGAGCAGAACAGCGAGAACGATCAGCACAATAAGAATGGTGAGAATATTTGTCCCGAAAGAGAGAAGGGTTAGCATGACAGGCTCCTTGATGACGAAGGTACGGTCAGTCTAGCTGAAAGCACTGTGCCCAGTACGGCCATGTCCCGCACACTGGGGAACGAGGTGGGACGTGATCGGTCGAATAGTGTGATCCGCTTCGCAGACGTGGGCGGTGGTAGATGCTATGGCACCCCCTTCCCGGTCATTCCGCGGAGCGCGCTAGCACGTCCCTATTTCGTCATTCTGCGGAGCACTGCGAGTCGCGGAGCCTGCTAGGGCGACTCGCAGTGCTCCGCAGGGTGACATGGTTGGTGGCGGGTGTGGTTGTCACCTGGCGGGATAGCGATTGCATTACCGTGAGGAACCTAATAAGTTTCAGTGTATGACAGATACCATGGCCAGGTGGCAGTTTGGCATCACAACGGTCTACCACTACTTGTTCGTACCTTTGACGATTTCTTTGAGTGTGTTGACTGCGGTGCTCCAGACCATCTGGAACAAAACAGGCAATGACACCTATCTCCGGTTGACGAAGTTCTTTGGACGTTTGTTCCTGATCAACTTCGCCATGGGGGTGGTGACAGGGATCGTCCAAGAGTTTCAGTTTGGGATGAATTGGTCAGAGTATTCCCGTTTCGTTGGAGACATTTTCGGGGCTCCTTTAGCCCTGGAAGCTCTGATTGCTTTCTTCCTCGAATCCACCTTCCTAGGAATCTGGATTTTCGGGTGGGATCGCCTCTCCAAGAAAGCCCATCTGGTTACTATTTGGTTGGGAGCTGCGGGCACCTTCCTTTCGTCTATCTTTATCGTCGCAGCTAATGCCTGGATGCAGAATCCGAGCGGCGCATGGTTCAACCCTGACACTCATCGTGCTGAACTTAACGGTGTTCGCGGTTTTGGTGAAGTTCTGCTGAACCCTGTGTTCCTCACCCAGTGGCCTCACACGATTGCTACCTCTTTCATGGTTGGTGGTGGGTTCATAGCAGGAATAGCGTTCTATCTGCTCATCAAGAAAACTAAACAGGAGGCCCCGAGCACTGACCTTGTTGCGTACGCCAAGAGTGTGAAACTGGGCGCTTGGGTTCTCATCATCGCTGGTGCAGCAACGATCATCACTGGGGACTTTTTGGGCAAAACCATGGTGACAACACAACCGATGAAGATGGCTGCTGCTGAACACATCCTCACCAGCAAGGATGGTGGCGAGAGTGTTGGTTTCCAGATTATTCCTGGTGTTCCGGTCTTCCCTGGAATGGTCAACTTTCTGTACGGCACACCAGTGGTTCCAGATATGGAAACGATCGCAGCGGAACAATTCAGTCGTGAGGGCTTTCAGCATTGGAATCGATCCGAGGGCGTGTGGGCCCCAGGTGTTCCACTCCAGTACGGAAGGGTGAGCGCATATGATCAATTGAAGGATCGTGTCACCAATCTCCCTGAGGACTTTCTGCCTGATGGTTATTCCACCACACCGAGTGTTCCCCTGGCTTTCTGGAGTTTCCGTCTCATGATGGGTTTGGGTTTCTTAGCTATTGCTGGTGGTGTCGTACTGCTTGTTGTGACACGTGGGGCGAGGACCCCTCGTCCGGCCTGGTACTGGACAGCCCTCAGCATCGCTCTTCCACTCCTACCCTTGTTGGGGAATACGTGTGGGTGGATTTTTTCTGAAATGGCTCGCCAACCGTGGATTGTCAACGGCGTGATGCCCACCATCCAAGGTGTCTCACCTTTTGTGGGTACGGGACCGGTCGTACTGTCACTCGTGACGTACACCGTTATATATGGTGCACTCGCGGTTGTTGAGGTGGGCTTGATGTTGAAGTACATCCGTATGGGCCTTCCACAGGTCACTGAGGTAACCATCAAAGATGAGGGCGAAGAGCTCTCTTTCGCGTACTAAGACGGGAGTGACCATGACATTTCTGGCTTTAATAGATTCACCAAGTATCTTCCAGGTTCTCTGGTTTCTTCTCGTGGGTGTCTTGTGGATTGGTTTCTTTGTCTTGGAGGGTTTTGATTTTGGGGTTGGGATGCTCGTACCTTTCTTAGGCAGGAGTACGAAGGGTCGCGACGACCAAGCAACCCGTGTAGTGATCAACACTATTGGACCCCACTGGGACGGGAATGAAGTCTGGTTGTTGACTGCTGGTGGTGCGATGTTTGCCGCCTTCCCATCGTGGTATGCCACCTTGTTTTCCGGATTGTACATCCCATTGTTTCTTGTTCTCATTGGCCTCATTCTTCGTGGGGTAGCTGTGGAGTACCGCTCGAAGCGGGAGTCGCTGAGGTGGAGATACACCTGGGATTGGCTGTTAGCGGTGGGGTCGTTCATCCCTGCCTTGGTTTTTGGTGTCGGTTTCGCCTGGTTCATCATCGGTATTCCAGTGGGCCCAGGACCAGCAGCTTTCGACTCACTAGCTGTCTTTGTCTATCCGGGAATTTCCCAAGGCGAACTGTTTGCCATCATTCTCACTGATGGGTTGGCTCTCATTGGTGGGGGAGTGTTTGTCCTTCTGTTCTTGACCCACGGGGCCCATTTTGTGGCCATGAAAACTCGTGGTGTTGTTCACAATCGGGCCCAGCAGTACGCCAAAACTTTGGGGTTGTTTGCCGCTGGGTTGCTGTTGGTGTTTGTCATCTGGGGGAATCTGCGTGTCGGGCCGATGGGGGTCGTGGATTATCCGTGGGCTCTCGATGATGGTGCAACTGGTCCCTATGTCACGATTGCGTGGATCAATGTTGTTGCTTGGATTGTGGGGATACTAGCAGTGGTCAGTGTTGTGTTTGCCTGGGTCATGAATCTTGTGAAACGTGATGGCTGGGCTTTTATAGGTACGACCATAGCGACGATCATGATGGTGGTGATGGTGTTTTGCCATATGTACCCAGGGCTGGGGTTTGATAATCCGGAATTGATTGATATTCGTAGTGCTGCTTCTTCTGAGAATACTCTGTTCTTGATGACGATTGCTGCACTGTGTTTGGTCCCGGTCGTCTTGGCTTACACCGTGTGGAGTTACATGTTTGTTTTCCGTCGTCGGTTGTCGGTGACCAATATCCCTGCTCTGGGTGTGACCACCCCACGTCACCCTGTGTAGGAATGCCTCACCCCACGTCCGTCACCTTGCGCCTCCACGTTTGTCACCCTGCGAGTCGCTTCGCTCCGCAGAATGACGGGGTTGGGTTGCGCGCAGCATGACGGGGTGGGTTGATCAACTCATGACACGATGATTCGTTGCTGAGTGCCTCTCCTCTGTCACCCCGCGGAGCGCGAATGCGCGACTCGCGGGGTCCATACCGACCATAATCGTGCTTGACGACTCCATTACACGATGATCGAATTCTGAGCAAGCCTGTTCATATTTTTAGACAGAAAAATTGCATTAACCCCCAGAAACCGATAAGTTTCCCCCTATGAGTCCGGATACCATTGCCAGGTGGCAGTTTGGCATCACAACGGTCTACCACTTCTTGTTCGTGCCTCTCACGATCGCATTGAGTGTGTTGACTGCGGTGCTACAGACCATCTGGAACAAAACAGGCAATGATGCCTATTTGCGTTTGACGAAGTTCTTCGGACGTTTGTTCCTGATTAACTTCGCCATGGGGGTTGTCACGGGTATCGTGCAGGAGTTCCAGTTCGGTATGAACTGGTCCGAGTATTCTCGCTTCGTCGGGGATATCTTCGGTGCTCCTCTCGCCCTTGAAGCCCTTATCGCGTTCTTCCTCGAATCCACATTCCTCGGAATTTGGATCTTCGGGTGGGATCGCTTGTCCAAGAAGGCCCACCTCACCGCCATTTGGCTGGGTGCTGCTGGAACCTTCATTTCTTCAATCTTTATCGTCGCAGCTAATGCGTGGATGCAGAACCCCACAGGTGCTAGGTTCACTGGTCGTCGTGCAGAGTTGACTAATCTTCTCGACGTCATCTTGAACCCAGTGTTCTTGACCCAGTGGCCTCACACGATCGCCGCGTCCTTCGTGACTGCTGGTGGTTTCATGGCCGGTATTGCCTTCTATCTTCTGATTAAGAAGACGAAAGAGAAGGCCCCCAAGGGTGACCTTGTTGCTTATCGCAAGGGTCTCAAGATGGGTGCATGGGTTTTGATCATTGCTGGTGCTTGCACTGTCGTGACTGGTGACTTCTTGGGTAAGACCATGGTTGCTACACAGCCTATGAAGATGGCTGCTGCTGAGGGTCTGAAGACTCCCGCTGATATTCCTGCGGATGGAAAAGTCGCATTCCAGGTTCTTCCTGGTGTGAAGATGTTCCCAGGCTTCGTCAACTGGCTCTATGGCACTGAGACTATTAAGGACATGGAGACGATTCAGGCTGAGCAGTTCAGCACTGAGGGATACCAGCATTGGGATCGCAAGGGCGGCCCGGATGGAAAGGGTGCCTGGAAAGAAGGCACTGACCTGCAGCGCACAGCGTACGCAGGGTGTAGTGCTGCTGTTGCATCTTGTGGAGAAGAGACCTCTACCGGTCTTGGTGATGCCATCAACACCTTCCCCAAGAAGGGCGACCCAGCTGATCTGGCTGCTCTCCTTTATCTTCTTGGTACAGAAGTAGGTCCAGAGGCTGTGGATTTGGATACCCTCGTTGCAGTCGCTACTGGACTAGGTTATACGGAGGCTGAAATCACAGCCCTCGTCAGCAACAAAGTGGAAGCTGATTATCAGACCAAGCCAAGCGCTGGTGTGGCTTTCTGGAGTTTCCGTTTGATGATGGGCATCGGTTGTATTGCTGTCCTCCTGGGTATTCTGTTGCTCTTCGTGACTCGCGGAGGCAAGGTGCCTAATGCCAACCCACTGTGGACAATCATCGCTATCGCTATGCCGGTCCTGCCGTTGATTGCGAACTCTTTCGGATGGATCTTCACCGAAATGGCTCGTCAGCCCTGGATTGTCAATGGCGTACTGCCCACCTATCAAGCCCTATCCCCGTCGTATACGTTGGGCACGGGTTCCGTGTGGTTTACCGTCGTGTTGTACACCGCAATCTATGGCCTCTTGGCTGTGGTTGAGGTCGGCTTGTTGCTGAAGTACATCAAGATGGGTCTTCCAGACGATGTCAAGGTTTCCGTCAAGGATGAGGGCGAAGAGCTCTCCTTCGCGTACTAAGAGAGGACATAGATCATGACTATTTTTGCTACAACATTTAGTGCGCTTCAGCCTCTCTGGTTGATTCTTGTTGCAGTGCTGTGGATCGGATTCTTCATTCTTGAAGGCTTCGACTTCGGTGTTGCTATGTTGGTTCCTTTCCTCGGTAAGGGTGACAAAGGTAAAGACGATCAGGCTCGCCGCGTGGTCATCAACACCATTGGACCTCACTGGGATGGCAACGAAGTATGGTTGCTCACCGCTGGTGGTGCGACCTTCGCGGCCTTCCCGGCCTGGTATGCCACCTTGTTCTCTGGGTTGTATCTCCCACTGTTCTTGGTCCTCGTTGGTCTCATCATCCGTGGTGTTGCCTTTGAGTATCGCTCCAAGAGGGAAGCACCTCGCTGGAGGTACACCTGGGATTGGGTGATGGCTATTGGCTCCTTCATTCCTGCCCTCGTGCTCGGTGTTGGTTTCGCCTGGTTCCTCATCGGTATTCCTACCGCACAATTGCCCACAGGTTATGGCGCTGGCGCCTTGACCTATGGCACTGCGCCACTGATTCCTGGTGCCATCGTTGGCGGTGGAGAAGTTCCATTCTTTGGTGAACCGAGTGATGGTGTTGTTGATGCTGTTGCTCTGCTCGGAAACTTCTCCACTTCTGGTGGTGACTGGGGCTTCCTCTTCGGCCATGTGCTGTTGAATCCCTTCGCCCTCATCGGTGGATTGCTGTTCGTTGGTCTCTTCCTCGCTCACGGAGCATATTTCGTAGCGTTGAAGACCCGTGGTGCAGTGCATGATCGTGCACAAGGCGCTGGAAACATCCTCGGCCTCGTGGCGGCAGTTCTCATGCTCGTCTTCGTAGTCTTGGGCAACCTCCGCATTGGTGGCACTTTCTACAGTGCAGGAGCTGAAGGCTTGTGGAGTATCATCTCCTGGGTCGTCGGCATCGTAGCTGTTCTGGGTCTCTGCTTCGCGTGGTTCATGAACTCCAAGAAGCGTGACGGATGGGCCTTCATTGGCACGACAATTGCGACAGCTATGCTGATCGTGATGGTCTTCGTCAACATGGGCAAGACCCTTGGGTTTGCTCACCTTAAAACCAATGTCGATGCCGTTGTGCAAGGATACGATTTGGGTACAGGTCTTGACTGGACCACAGCTGCTGCATCAGGGACAACCTTGACCTTGATGACTATTGTTGCTGCGATCATGGTTCCTGTGGTCTTGGCCTACACAGCATGGAGCTACTTCTTCGTCTTCAGGCGTCGCCTGAACACGGTGAGTATTCCTGCTTTGACAGTCAACACCAAGAACTGATCATTACTACTACTATTCAAGTACGGGGCCGTGAATGCGGCCCCGTACTTTTTTGTGGCTCACTTATTGGCCGCAACTACTCAACGGTAGTCATGGGCTGTCGTTATGTTGTGACTCATCGTATGCATCTCAAGTGGTGCCATTCAGGGTGACGGTGCTGCTTACTCCGTGTCTGTGACCGTTGGGCCGCGTACTCACAGGATCGTTGCGTTGTGACTCATCGTAGGGAACCTCACCGGATCAGTACACGGAGTAAAGCAATCAGTGCACAAGCAGTCACTACGCGACGTTTCTGGACTTTCGTCCTCAGACAGTTGCGGTCGATACGTGGCTCACAATGTCATTCCGCGGAGCGAAGCGACTCGCGGAATCCAGACTAACGAGTTCCCCGCATGAGAGTCTGTGGGTGATCATGTATCACCGACGGTCCCCACACATGGCCAGTGTGATATCTGGGCCCTGCGAGTCGCCCTAGCGGGCTCCGCAGGGTGACAGAGCTGGTCATTCCGTGTCCGCAACCCCTTGGTGGCGTGCTCGCAAGATCGTTGCGTTGTGGCTCATTGTGCAAACCTCACCGGATCAGTGCGAGGAGTAGAGTGACCAGTGCGCAAGCGGTCACTACGCGACGTTTCTGGACTTTCGTCCTCAGACAGTAGCGGTCGGTACGTGACTCTCAAATGTCATTCCGCGGAGCGAAGCGACTCGCGGAATCCAGACTAGTGGTTTCCCTTGAAGAAGAGTCTGTGGGTGATCATGTATCACCGACGGTCCCCACCATGGTCAGTATGATATCTGGACCCTGCGAGTCGCCCTAGCGGGCTCCGCAGGGTGACAGAGCTGGCGGTCTTCGTTCCGCGGGGTGACATGGTGGTCGTCCAAGTGGTTGCGTGGTGGTCGTCCAAGTGGTTGCGTGCTGCGTGATATTCTCTGACAAGCGATTATTACTGAAGGGCGCCATGGCAGACGAGACCCCAACTGCGAAGACTGCGACGACCGCAACACCCGGTAAAGCAACACCAGACAAACCTCGCACAGGTGGACCTATTGACCCTCGGTTGATCTCGCGGGCCTCGGCCACGAAAGGGTACCTCATCTCTGGCGTCGTAGTGGGGTGCCTCACCGCTGTCCTGATCCTCTTCCAAGCGCACCTCATCTCCACCTCAGTCACCGATGTGTTTTCCTTCACTGATGAGGGAAAGCATTCCTTTGATGGAGTATGGCTGGCCGCCGTACTCCTAGGGCTCGTGTTAGCAGGGCGTGCCCTCTTGTCGTGGTTGTCGGCATGGTTGGCGCAGCGTACGTCCGCTGCTGTGAAGTCCCAGCTCCGCAGAGACATCTTGGCTGCTCGCTTGACCCATCCTGCCCATCAAACATCCTCCTCCTCCAGTTTGGTCAACCTTGTCACTGGAGGCCTTGATGCTCTCGACGGGTACTTCTCGAAATACCTCCCGCAGTTGTTGCTCGCGGTGACCGTACCGCTCATCTTGCTGGTGGCCGTCCTCACCCAGGACCTCCTCTCGGGTGTCATCATCGCTGCCACGATCCCGTTCATTCCCTTACTCATGATGCTCATTGGGAAAAACACTGAGAAGAGGATCGCCACCCGGTGGGCTTTCCAGGCTCGCCTCGCCAGCCATTTCGCTGACCTCATTGCAGGCCTACCGACCTTGCAGGTCTTTGGGCGAGCCAAGGCACAAGCACAAGGATTGAAGCGTACGGAACACGCGAACCGTCGAGAAACCCTCGGGATCCTCAGGTGGGCCTTTCTCTCCGCTTTCTCGCTCGAACTTTTCGCTACACTCGCTGTTGCGGTGATCGCTGTGACGATAGGTACGCGTCTCAACAATGGTGGGATGGAGTTCTCGGTCGCGCTATTCGTGCTCATTTTGGCTCCCGAAGCTTACCTGCCTCTCCGCCAAGTGGGTGTTCACTACCATGATTCTGCCCACGGTTTGGCTGCCGCTGAGGAGGCGTTCCGTGAGATTGATCGAGCGGGTGCCCCCAAGGCCGAAAACTCTTCGGTTGATCCGACTATGGATTCTGCGAGTCGCCCTGGCGGGCTCCGCAGAATGACGGAGGACGAGGGTGGTGTCAGCCAGGCCGGTGACGACGGTGGTGGACGACTGACGGAGGACGGTGGCGTCACCCAGGTTCTAGGTGACGGTAGCACGTACCCTCCCTCCATCAAAGCCAGCCATCTCGCCTACTCCTATCCCGGTACGGATACTCTCGTTACATCAGGGGCTTTCGAGTTGAATCCTGGTGAGGTGGTCGCCCTAGCGGGAAGATCCGGTGCAGGGAAGACCACGATCCTTCACTGCCTTCTCGGCTTCCTCACCCCTGATCCTCACGGGTGCGCTGAGCCCACCCTTGTTCTTGGTGGTGTTGACGCTGACCACATCGATTGGGAACGCTGGCGTGCGACCATCGCGTACGTCCCCCAAATCCCTGGCATGCTCGATGGCACTATTGCTGACAATGTCAGACTCGGTTGCCGCGAAGCCAGCGATGAGCAAGTACGCCAAGCACTCGACTCAGCTGGTGCTGGCAACTTGGACCCAACGAGGGAGGTTGGCGAGGAAGGCGAAGGACTCTCGGTCGGGGAGCGTCGTCGCGTCGGGATTGCTCGTGCCCTTGCCCGCATCCACTATGGCGATGCTCGCTTGCTGATCTTGGATGAACCCACAGCAGGTTTGGATGCTGATACTGAAGCCCAGGTGCTCCTAGGTTTGCGTGAATCAGGAGCGACAGCTCTCGTGGTGTCCCATCGCGAAGCCGTCCTCGAAACCGCGGATCGTGTGGTCGAAGTGACCCAGGCGGTGATGGTTCCTGCACCCATGTCTCTTGACGAGGTGCCTGATGGTGGAGTCGTCGCGGGCGATGCCACCGATGATACGCCCGCCGAGAGTGATGCGGCTCCCGAGCAATCGGACCAGGGCAATAGTTCAGAAAGTGACGTGGAAACCCCCCAGACGCCAGGTGAGATGACCGATAACCCACCCCCAGAATCCAGCCCATCGACCCCGGAGAAGTCACCGGAGTTGGATGGGGAAGCCAAACCCGTACCCAAGCTTCTTCAGACCCGCTCACCGCTGCTCCGGCTCGTCTACCGCTTGCTGAATGCCGTACCAAATGCAAAAGCGCGACTCGCTCTCGCTGTGTTGTTGAGCGCTGCCGCCTCAGCGGCAACCATTGCACTGATGGGGACGTCTGCGTGGCTATTGTCGAAAGCGGCCACGGAACCCGGGTTCCAGGCTCTCGCTGTTGCAGCGGTTGGTGTGCGCTTCTTCGGTATCACCCGTGGTGTCTTCCGTTATCTTGAACGTTTGGTGGGTCATGAGATTGCTTTGTCGATGCAGTCAGCATTGCGGCTCAAAACCTATCAGGCCCTAGCGAAGACGACCCTCCTGGGCCGTAAGCAAGGGGATTTGTTGGTACGAGTAGTCGCGGATGTGAATGCGATCGAGGATGTGATCGTACGCATCGTGCAACCCTTCCTCTCCGCTGGTGTGGTAGTTCTCGGGGTGTGTGTGATACTGGCCATCTATTCTCCTGGTGTGGCTCTGGCAGTGCTGGTGTCGGCCATTGTTGGCGGGCTGCTCGTACCATGGCTTACTCAGCGCGTGTCCCAGCGTGATGATGCTCGGGCTGTACCCTTGCGCGGAGAACTGGGCATGGTTGTTCATGATCTGTCCCGTAATGCCCTCGATTTGGCCGCTTATGGCGCGCGCGATGAATCCATCCGCCGCTTGGACGCGGTTGATCAGGCCCTGGTTGCTGTTGAGGAAAGATCGGCCTGGGCGAAAGGGATCGGTGCAGGATTGCAGGTGTTGGCCTCGGGTATCGGTATCATCGGCGGCCTGGTTATTGGCGCACAAGCGGTGGTTGATGGGTCATTGGTTCGTACGATGTTGGCGGTCATGGTGCTCGTACCGCTGGCCCTTCATGAGGTGTTCGCAAACTTCGCTCAAGCTGCACAGACGTGGACGAGGGCGAGAGCATCCCTGAACCGTGTCACGGCGATCATCGATGCTACACCGATAGGGATCGGCGATGTGGAGGTTCGGGAAGCCGAGGAGGCCCCGACACTCGTAGCGAAGAATCTGTCGATCGGGTGGCCAGGGTATTCCTCGGTTGCTCAAGGTTTAGATCTTGGAGTAGCGCCAGGGCAGGCCGTCGGTGTCATGGGGCCTTCGGGTGTGGGGAAGACCACCTTGGCTGCCACGATCATGGGACTCATTCCACCGGTGGATGGTGAGTTGGTCACGCAGGGCCGGGTTGGCTATTTGGCTCAGGACGCCCATATTTTCTCGACGTCGATAGCGGAGAACGTACGTATCGGGAACAAGAATGCGACCGATGATGAGGTACGAGCGGCACTAGATGAGGCAGGGTTGGATCTCTCCTTGGATCGACAAACCGGTGAAATGGGGGTGGGATTGTCTGGAGGTGAGGCTCGACGCTTAGCGCTGGCGCGGTTGTTTGTGGGGAACTATCGATTGTTGATTCTCGATGAACCCACCGAGCACCTGGATCGTGAAACTGCTGACGTACTCATGGATGAGCTGTTTGCAGGGGTGAAACGTCGTCCGATCCTGGTGATCTCCCACGATGAGTCGGTCGCTGCGCGCTGCGACCACATCCTCACCATGACATAGGTGAGGGTTTTGGCCACTTCCTGCCCACAGGTTGCGTGGACCTGAAAGATGTTATCCACAAGGTATGCACCTTCCAGCAATCTCGTCAGTGAAACTCCCATAGTTATGTCTAGAGAGGAGTCGTATGGTAACATCGAACTTAACATCAATGATGACGAAAATAGTGACGAAGGGAGGCTTGATGCGTACGACTGTCACTGTCGATGATGCGTTGATGAGTGAAGCGCAACGATTGGCCCCAGCAGCGAAAACCTCAGAACTGTTCAGCATAGGATTGAAAGCGTTCATTCGGCAAGAGAAAGCGAAGCGTTTGGCTGCCTTGGGAGGATCCATTCCTGAATTTGTTACGCCTCTCAGGAACAGATGATGCGAGGTGTGCTCGTAGACACTTCTGTGTGGAGTGAGCATTTCCGTCAGGAACAAGAATCCCTGGTTGATTTACTCACGCAGGGGCTTGTTGCCAGTCACGAGCTGGTCATTGAAGAATTGGCTTTGAGTATGTCGGCACACCACCTCCTGGTGCTCCATGACATCGCTGGGTTAGAAACGCTGCCAGCAGCAACGATGGAAGAGTATCTTCGGTTTGTGGAGCGCTATGACATAGCTGGGGAAGGTATCGGATGCGTTGATACCCACCTTCTCATCTCCTGCAAGCTCGTAGGTGCAGGGCTATGGACATTCGACACCCATCTTGCCAGAGCAGCAGACCGCTGCGGAATCGATGCGTATACTCCTTGAGGTCGTGCCATGGCAGTTCTCGCTACACCGCTTCGCCTGATTCCACTCGGCTGACAACAAGAGCTTGGGTTCGCTGCGTGGTGGGAGTGAGGATAATCGTGGCGGAGTGAAGCCCGGAGAGCTTGAGTTTTCGGCGAAGTACGGCAGGGTCGATATCGAGTCCGCGTACCTTAATCTCGAGGGTACCAATCTGATGGGTGCGTACCCACTCTTTAAGGTTTTTCTCGGTGTAGTCGAAGGTTTCGTGAACCTGGAAAGGTGTTGCGAAAGGAGTACGAACGAGTCGATCTCCACTGAGGTAAGCAATGCCTGCTGCGATCAGGTGAGAGTCGGTCATTCGGGCAACCTCAGCGATCCCTCCAGCCCGGATAACTGCCGCATCAGGTTCATAGACGAACTCGCCGATCGCCCCAGGAGAGGGAAGTGTGCCGCCGCCAACGAAGAGACTAAACGCGCGGACAGTCATGCCGGGTAAGTCACTGGTGAGTACAACCACTTCACGTCGGCCATCCTCGTTAAAGCCCGACCAGAGTGTGGTTTCAACCAGCGTACCTCGATGGGAGACCCAGGTGACCTGAGAGTCCTGGGGTAGGAGGTGTCGAGGGAACCCGGGGGCAAGTTTGACGACGAGTCCACCCGGCACCTGGGGGAGTAGTGACTCGACGAAAGACCAGGACGGGCTGAGGTCATCTACATCCCAGGACCGTCCTCGGGCAGTACGTCGCGCCGGGTCAAGGAAGAGTGCGTGATGGTCCTCGGTGGGAATCCAGTCGGTAGACATGGTGAGGTCCGTTGTTCGTACCTCATAGGATGGAGCCACATCGTCACTGTGGGCACCCACACGTCCGTCACCCTGCGCGAGGTCGCAGGGTCCAGAATCCACACAGGCCATGGTGATGCTCGTGGTTCGGGTGTGATGTCGGAGATTTGCTTCAGCGAAAATGGCGAGGATGGGATCGCGTTCAAACCCCACAACGTTCCCTCCAGCACTGAGAAAACCCAAAGAGTCGATGCCCACCCCACATCCGGCATCGGTAAGCGCACGCACCCCACAGTCAACCAGCCGCCCGGCCCTCCACTGCGCTACCTCCCACCGGGTTGCTTGCTCGAGAGAGTCACGGGTCAAGAAGAGCGACCCCGCCAGGTCCCCTAACTTACGTACCCCGCGTCGTCGACAAGCAACCAGATCAGCAACCGCTGATGCCTTCTCACTCGGCAGAGTGCGCCGAAGTGCCGTGGCAGCTTGCAGGGATGAAGGGTCATCGAAACTCTCAGCGAGCTCTATGGCATCGTGAGCATCATCCGATACTAGCCACGCGGCCACCTCAACATCCATGGTCGATAGCCTAGCTTGCCCAAGGTGAGGTACGTGGACACAACGACTCAGGACCATGGGTGAGCACAGTACGATGGACTCATGACTGAGTTTGACTGGTTGGATGCCATCACTGCTGGTGACACTTTCGGCTCTGAGACCCCAATCGAGGTGACCTCAGAAGAGATCATCGAGTTCGCTCGTACCTATGATCCCCAACCGGGACACCTTGATGAAGCCACCGCACGAGAAACAGCCTTCGAGGGATTGTCAGCCTCAGGATGGCTCACCGCAGCTCTCACCATGAAACTCTTGTGTGATGCTGGTTTCACTGACACGATCGGACTGGGGGTCACCCTCGAGTGGCCGACCGCCACACGACCAGGGGACATACTCCACCTCCAAGGACGGATCACTTCGAAACGGCGTTCACAGTCGCGCCCTGGTGTGGGAATCTTGGGAATCGAGTACGAGACACTCAATCAGTTAGGTGAGGTGCGCCAGCGTACCCAAGCAACACTGCGAGCAACCGAGTCTTTCCACGCACGGCTTTCCCCGCCATCTTGAGTACGGAGAGCCCCCACGTCCTCTGTCCCTGAAATTCTTCTCGCGTACACAGTTAACGGTCATCACGACTGTTAACTGTGTACAGGAGTAGAAATTATCCACAGAAACTAATTTCTGTGACCCTTTCTTGATTGGATTGACCATTGTCTTGGTATGAGAGTTGATAGACAAGCCCGTGAAAGAGCCAGGTGCTTGCCATGATGCGAGGTGGTGTGCTCACCATCAGCCAGGCAAATTCTGTGAGGGTGAATGGTGATATAACGCAGGTTATTAGGCTTGGTGCTATCTTGGCACTTCACACGAGGGGGTTGGATAATGGATAAAGACACCAAGGAACTATTGAAAGAAGCTGAGAAGCAGGGATTTACCGTTATCATTAAGAAGAAGGGTCACCCGGTGATCTATCTAGATGGCGTACGCATTACTACTTTCAGTGGAAGCACTAGCGATTGGAGAGCGTTTCGCAACTCTCTGGCGCATTTGAAGAGAGCGGGTTTTCAGTGGCCTGCACGGAAAAGATAGGAATCGACATGGAATACAATGCAACGGCAATCCTCGGATGCGACTTCCAGCAGATGACCGAAGAAGAAACAGACGCTCTTCTTGATCGGTACACAGGCAATTGTCCTGCCATCGGTAGTGGTATCACTGGTGCCACAGAGCTCGTTATTACTATTGATTCTGACTCTTTGGACCGGGCAACTCAGAAAGCAAGATCAATGTTCATTGGACTTGAACTCGTGGGCATGGAAGTCATTGAAACAGTGGTATGGGATCTTCGTACTTCAATTTTGGAATCAAGCAAGGAACTATTGCTCGCATAACTTACCACCAGCTGCAGAATGACAATCATGGGTCACGACTGTCACAGATATCCGGTAAGGTGGGGGGATGCTCGGATACTTGGGTCCTGAGGGGACCTTCACCCATGAAGCCTTAATCTCATTGAACCTCGACGACACCACGCAGGCGTACTCATCGGTTGGCGAGTGCCTGGACGCTGTGAGAGCAGGTCAGGTGAGCGCTGGTATGGTTCCGATCGAGAACTCGGTCGAAGGGGTTGTCACGGCTACCAGTGATTCGATCTCGAATGGTGACCCCCTCCAGATCAGAGCCGAGGTTCTCCTGCCTGTGGTCTTCGGGTTGTACGTACGCCCAGGTACCCAGCTAGCAGACGTACGCCACGTCATCACCCATCCTCATGCCGCTGCGCAAGTACGCCACTGGCTGGCCGAGAAACTCCCACAAGCGGAGATCACCGAGAAAGGCTCCACGGCCGCCGCAGCGCAGGAGGTCTCTCACAAGGATTCCTCGTACGACGCAGCGATCTGTTCAACGGGCGCTGGTGAACTCTATGGGCTCACCGCTGCCGCTTCTGGGATTGCGGACAACCCGAACGCTGTGACCCGCTTCATCCTCGTCTCGCGCCCTTTCACTCCTGAGGAACCTTGCGGCCACGATAAGACAAGTTTGGTGGTCTATCTCAATGATGACCATCCTGGTGGGTTGATGGAGGTTCTTGACCAGTTCTCTCTGCGCGGGATCAACTTGTGCCGCATCGAGTCCCGGCCTGCCAAAGACAAGATGGGCAACTACCATTTCTCTATTGATGCCGAGGGGCATGTGGCTGAGCGCCGCCTCCAGGAAGCCCTCATGGGTCTTCACCGTACCTGCCGCGATGTGGTTTTCTTGGGTTCGTATGCTCGCGCTGACCAGGTGGCCCAGAGCGTCAAAGAGTCAGTACGCGACGTGGACTTTGAGGAAGCCGACACGTGGATGTCTCGAATCCTTCACCCCGGGTTCCGTGGGGTGAGTCCACAAGAGTAGAGTTGTGCACAGTGACCTCATCAGGAAAGGACACGATCAGTGAGGCTGTTGATCATGGGCCCTCCGGGGGCTGGTAAAGGAACCCAGGGTACGAAAGTTGCTGAAGAACTGGGGATCCCGGAAATCTCAACTGGTGCCGTCTTTCGTTGGAATATCGCCCACGAAACAAAGCTAGGTATCAAGGTCAAGAAGATCATTGACGCTGGCGATCTCGTACCCGACTGCATTGTTGAAGCTTTGGTCGAGGATCGTCTCGCACAACCTGATTGTGCATCAGGGTTCCTTCTTGATGGGTTCCCGCGTACGATTCACCAAGCCCATGGGCTGGATACGATTATGGGTAATCTTCAGATCGCACTTGACGCAGTGATCAGCCTCATTGTGGATGCCGAGACCCTCGCGTACCGCATGAAGAAGAGGGCCACCATTGAGGGGCGTACGGACGACACTGAAGAAACGATGCGCCACCGCATTGAGGTGTACACCCGCGAAACAGCGCCATTACTGGCGTACTATCGCGAGCGCGAGTTGCTGAAGGACGTGGACGGCATCGGTGATGTCGACACAGTCCACGATCGCATCATTGCCGCCTTAGCCTAACTAGCGGTTGAACATCCGCGAGAAGAAGCCCTCGGGTTTCGCAGCGGCGATCTCTTCCTCGGTGTGCTTGCCACCACACCACTGATCAGTGGGTACGGTCGCCTTCACACTAGCGATGTGCTGGCCGCAGCCAGCCCAGGTGGTTTTTCCGCACACATGGCAGGGAACTGGTCGACACATGAGGATTCCTTTCGATGGTGTCTTAAGTGGTCAGGGTAGAGGAAGCTTCCTGGCCCAACCACGATCTCAGCGTGAGCATTCCACCTGAGAGGCTTTGAGAGTCGAATCCGTGGGCAACCAGGATTCGATGAGCGATGTATGAACGTACCCCCGACTGACACATGACAGCGATAGGACGTCCAGCAGCGAGCTGGCGTACCTCATCAAGGCGATCACGTAACTCAACATGGGGGATGTTCACCGCTTCGGGCAGATGTCCTGTCGCGAACTCTTTCGCAGTACGGCCGTCCAGGATGAACGCTGACGTCCGCGCCCACTCCAACTGCTCGGGTTGCCACAACTTCGTTTGGCCACTGAGAACATTGTCGGCCACGTACCCGATCATCGACACCGGGTCCTTGGCCGAACCGTAGGGTGGCGAATAACACAGATCAAGATCAATGAGACTGTCAGCTGTCAAACCCGCACGTATCGCCGTGGCGAGAATATCAATGCGCTTGTCGACACCCTGTTCGCCCACGCCTTGAGCCCCGAGGATGCGCCCAGTATCTGGGTCCATGTGAACGATGAGATGCATCTGCGTGGATCCTGGAAAATAACCAGCATGATTGGCCGGATGGGTGTGGATCGTGGTGTACGAGACCCCTGCTTCATCGAGAGCGGAACGATTCGCACCGGTCATGGCAGCTGTGAGTTTCCCTAGACGTACGATCGCTGTTCCGCCAGCAGACGGGATGACTCGTGGTGATACCTCCACGGGCAATCCGAGTCCGTCCGCCACGAGACGACCAGCGCGATTAGCGGGCCCAGCGAGCTGGTTGGGCCGAGCCTTAGTCGTGATGGCGTCCTGGCTGAGGGTCGCGTCACCCACGGCATAGATGTCGTCAAGGTTGGTCTTCCCGTGAGAATCCACCACGATGAACCCGCGTTCGCAGGTCACTCCCGCTTTCTCAAACAGGGCAGTGTCAGGGCTTGCACCAGCGGCCAGTACGACAATGTCAGCCGTGATGGACTGCCCGTCGCTGAGTTCAACCACGGCTCTCCCAGCAGCATCCTTGATCTTCGTAGCGCCCAATGATTCGCGGACAGTCATCCCCATGGCGATCATCTCTTGGCTGACCAACCACGCTAATTCTTTCTCGAGCGGGGGAAGGACGTGCGCAGCGTACTCCACCACCGTGACCTCTAGGCCACGATGACAAAGAGCCTCAGCAGCCTCCAACCCGATAAATCCTGCCCCAAGTACGACAGCCGTACCACCCAATCCAGCGGCTCTT
Source organism: Propionibacteriaceae bacterium (assembly GCA_009782785.1). Taxonomy (GTDB): domain Bacteria; phylum Actinomycetota; class Actinomycetes; order Propionibacteriales; family Propionibacteriaceae; genus WQYJ01. The sequence goes on from WRIJ01000004.1 coordinate 123,199, forward strand.
TCAAGGACTCGGGCGTCATCAACTGTGCGCAGGGTATGGACTGCCTCGTGGTCGAGCCCATCAATGGGTGGGCGTGACGCGACAGCACCCGGTGAGAGGATGAGTGTGTCGTAGGTGAGGGTTTCTTGGCCCCCCGCCCCAGACACATTCACGGTGCGTGCCGTGGGATCGAGCCCATCGACCTCCGTACCTACGCGTACATCCAGATTCAGGGATGCTTTCAATGACGCCGGGGTTTGGAGGAGCAGTGACTGATCATCGGTGATCTCGCCGCTGACATAGTACGGCAATCCGCAGTTCGCGAAGGAGACGTAGTCCCCGCGTTCGAGCACGATGATGGATGCGGATTCGTCTAGTCTTCTCAGTCGAGCAGCGGCAGACATCCCGCCAGCCACCCCGCCCACGACGACATATCGGTGTTGAGACATGGCGACTAGTATACCCCAGGGGGTATTCTGTGGCTAGCTTGTCCACCCAGCAAGTTTTTGGTTGTGTACGTGCGGTGGTGGGTGTACGTTTGCCTCATGACACTAGCGAAGCAGGTGAAGCCATGGCGCGCGTACTAATCCTTGGCGCAGGGGTGGCAGGTCACACTGCTGCACTGCATGCCAAAAGAATCCTCGGCAAAAAACACGAGGTGATTGTTGTCTCACCCAACTCACAATGGAACTGGATTCCTTCCAATATCTGGGTGGGTGTGGGCAAGATGAAACAAGAAAAAGTTCTCTTTCCTCTAGCTCCGCTCTATCAGCGAAAGAAGATCGAGTTCCACCAGGGGCTCGCCACAGAGATCCATCCCGAAGGGGACAAGAACCACGAATCTGCGTACGTCGTGATGGAGTCAACGAGGGAAGAAACTAAAGGCCAGAGGGAAGAGATCGAGTACGACTATCTCATCAATGCCACGGGCCCGAAACTCAACTTCGCTGCTACGGAAGGGTTAGGCCCGGACGGCGGGAACACTGTTTCGGTGTGTACGGCCTCCCATGCCCACGAAGCCAACGAACACCTGGCGGCTGCTATTGAGCGCTGCAAGAACGGTGAGAAACTCCAGTTCGTTGTCGGAACAGGTCATGGTACGTGTACGTGTGAAGGTGCGGCTTTCGAATATACGTTCAACCTCGAACATGTTCTTCGAGAGAATGGCGTACGCGACAATGCGGAGCTGACGTACTTGACGAATGAGGCTGAACTCGGTGATTTCGGTGTGGGTGGAATGATTTTCGCTCAGCAGGGCTTCCAAACCACCTCGCAGTTGTGGACAGAGTCTCTCTACCGTGAGCGTGACGTGAAAGCGATCGTGGGTGCTCACTGCACCAAGATCGAACCTGGCGTCATTCACTATGAGCAACTCGATGGGTCAACTCACGAGCAGTCCTTCGACTTCGCCATGTTGCTGCCGCCGTTCAAGGGCGCAGACATGAAAGCGTACGACAAAAAAGGTAAAGAGATCACCGACCAGGTGTTCAACCCGGCCGGGTTCATGAAGGTGGACGCCAACTATGGTGCGGGGGCCTATGAGAATTGGACGGCTGACGACTGGCCGAAGACCTACCAGTCCCCGGCGTACGACAATATTTTTGCCGCTGGCATCGCCTTCGCACCACCCCATCAGATTTCGGTTCCTCGTACCTCCCCGAATGGTACGGTCATCACCCCGGCACCGCCGCGGACAGGGATGCCCTCAGGGATTATCGCCAAGACGGTGGTGTTGACGATTGTGGATCGCATCAAGGGTAAAGACCATGCCCCCTATCAGTCACCCATGACCAAGATGGGTGCTGCTTGTATCGCTTCAGCAGGGATGGGGTTGTTCAAGGGTTCTGCTGCCTCGATGACCATGCATCCGGTGGTTCCTGACTGGCAGGAATATCCAGAGACGGGGCGCAACAAGAAAGGTACCTCGGGTGAGATTGGGCTCGCGGGCCACTGGATGAAACACCTGCTGCACATCCTCTTCCTCCACAAAGCCAAGGCACGCATCCTGTGGTGGATGATCCCAGAATGAGAGTTGTATCATGAAAGAAATTGCAGAATTTGATGCTGGGATCGCGCAGCGTATTGCCGCAGCCCCACTACCCACCAAGAAGACTCTACGAGGGCGCAAGAACGTCTTCGTTCAGCTCTTCCGTCTGATCGGTATCAACATCCGTATGCTCAAGGTGATTGCCGCTTCGCACCACCGCTGAGACAGTCACATTAACAGCCTCCCACTGGTGGTCAGTGTGATATCTGGACCCTGCGAGTCACTTCGTTCCGCAGGGTGACGGGGTCAGTGAGTTTGCTGCTTCGCACCACCGCTGAGTCGGACATCAGCCACGTCATTCTGGGTTCCCCACCCACCCGGTCATTCCGCGGAGCGAAGCGACTCGCGGAATCCAGTCATACGATGGTCCACGGTTGTGGAGTCTGTTGATGGCGGATGCATTGAGCAGACTCCCATTGGTGGTCAGTGTGATATCTGGACCCTGCGACTTCGCGCAGGGTGACATAGGTGGGTCATTCGTCCGTGACTGCTTGACGGTGTGCTCACATGATCGTTGCGTTGTCACTCCCCAAACTCCGTCATTCTGCGCGAAGTCGCAGAATCCAGATACTGGGTTAACCACGGTTGTGGAGTCTGGTGATGGTGGATGCCTTTAGCGTCGTCGGTGGGTGTCCTGACGAGCGAGGATCTCTTCAACGGGGCGGAATAGCCACGAATCTACGGCGAGGAAGTACGTCCGGCGGAGGGCGAGCCAGATCCCGCAGGCCATGAGGCCGAGATCCCGAGCAATCTCCCAGGGGTACGCGGCCATCGCCTTGTCATGATCGATAGACCCACCATCGCCAAAGCATCCGCAATCAATGGCGATCCCACGTACCCACACACTCGCAATAGCTATGACGAATGCGAGCATCAAAAGCGCCCCGATGAGCCCCATGGCGCGGGTGAAGAATCCTATGATGAGCATGAACCCCACACCAATCTCAATGAAAGGCAACCCGTTTCCGACAATTTTCACCAAATGGAACGGAAGGATCTCGTACGCATTCGTAGCATGGACTGACGCTGCAAGGTTAGTGACCTTGGAGATCCCTGCCACCAGTAGGACAACCCCAAGAATGAGGCGGGCACCCAAAGAGACCCAGTTCTTCCAATCACGAATGCCACCAGATTTTTGCGAGGGTCGTCTACTCATGGGTCCATTGTAGTTCCTCCATAGTGAGCACCGCTCCCGTTGTCCCCGCGTCGCGCCAAGCACTGCTCCCCCAGTGGAAATGATCCACCATGAGGTACACCAGATCTATAGCGCTTAAGTATGTGAAAGACTAGAGCCCATGACAGAACTCACTGGTGAGACTCAGCCTGTGCAAAGCGCTGACTTCGAAAACCAAGAAGCTCCCCTGGCACCAGCACAGATGGAACCCTTGCAGCCTTGGGTGCAACCCATGCCTGGGCAGCTTCAGGTGCAACCAAAACTGTTTCACCCGAGTGCTCTGAAAGACTACATGCGCTTCTTTCAGGTTCCTGCCAGGCCTTGGTGGTGGGCACCGATCGCACTCGTGGCTGCTGTCGCGGCTCTATTCGTCGTCAGCTTTATCGTCGAAATGGTTCACTTCTTCCTTGAACCTGGGATGTGGGACATAGTAATCCAGTACATGGAAACCGGTGTGATGTCCACCACCCCAGGAATGTTTCTGGCCAATAACATCCTCCTAGCCGTATGTATTCCCGTGGCGATTCTTTTCTCGTGGGTGTTCTATAAGCAAGGATTCGGTTGGTTAATGTCTGTGGTCGGGCGGATGCGGTGGCGTTGGTTGGCCCTCGTTACTGGTGTACTCGTCTTGGGGTACATTGTCATTACTGCCCTAGAGTTTTTTGTTCTCGCTGACGGCCAAGCCGCGATTCAAGAGTTACAGATGCAGCCCTATACCTGGTTCATGATTGCCACCATCATACTGACCACCCCCTTCCAAGCAGCGGCAGAAGAAATCGTGATACGAGGGTTCCTGGGTCGGATACTAGCGGCCCTCGTACCACACAGAGTCCTGGGACTGTGGGTGTCTGCCCTTGTCACAACCGCAGTTTTCACCCTCCTGCATGGTTCCACAGACATCTGGCTCAACATTTTTTATGTGGTGTTTGGTTTCATGGCGTGGTGGTTGGTCTATCGTACTGGTGGTTTAGAAGCCAGTATCGCCTTCCACATTGTCAATAATCTTTTCGCTGAATGGACCCTTCCGTTCTCCGACTTTTCAGACATTTTCGATCGTTCCAGTGGAGCTGGTGATTCCTCCATGCTCGTATCGATGGGGCTCCAAGTCGCCTTGTTGTTCCTCATCGACTATCTGGCTCGTCGTCGAGGGCTTGTACGGCTATCTGCCCCCGCCTCAGCGCTCCCAGTCGTCGTGAAACCAAAAAGTTTCGTGACACCCGTGGGGGAGTCGACGACCACGATAGCCACAGAGGATGATCTTCCCCGTCTGCACACCACGTTCCGTGAGCTGCTCCCAGCTTGGGCCTATCACTATGAAGCTGGTGTACCCTCGTCGATTTCCCAAGGATTCAACAGTGCAGGGCTCCCAGCAATGGACCCATCATTAAGTGCCGAATTCCCTCTAGCCCACCATCCCACTGGTGGTCTTCTCACAGCAGAGCGGGCGAGGCGCTGGGAGGATCTTCCCGAAAACCAGCCCTCATCTCAACCGGAGGACGATCGAGGAGATAGTACCCCCAGTGAGCCCACCAACAAAGACAAGTAGCAGTGTCTGCACTGTTCGCGGGATAATTGAACCATGTCACAGTCGAGGGGTACGAATAACGGAGAAACGAGATTGCCGTCCTATCTTCGCGACCTTGATGAAGGTCTGGCACCACGTCGTGATGAACAGGTACGCCGCAGGCGGGAACCACCATCTCGACACCGCGAAACCCACACGTCACCAGAACCATCACCTGGTCGGCGCCCAGGGCCTCGGCACAGTGAACCACTGGCCCCTCGAGAGTATGTCCCCAGGCGGGGAATCTTCACAGACATTGATGACGACCCAACACCCACCACGGAAGTCGCACCCCAGTTTGACGCCACCCATGTTCATCACCCTATAGAGCTCAAAGACCACAGCCGTTTCTATCAGACACCGGCAAAACCTTGGTGGTGGGGATTGGTTGCTTTCGCAGCGTACGCAGGGATTACCATCTTGCTCATCATCATCTCGTGGGCTGTGATCGTCAGTGTTGATCCGGAAGTCTTTGATTCTCCCCGTGCAACGACTCCGATATCATTCTTGTCGAACAACCTCATGTTGGGTGCGCAACTTTTAGTGTGTACATTGGTGAGTGTCCTGTTCTTCCGCCAAGGTTTTGGGTGGCTGGTCTCGGTGGTGGGGCGGATGCGCTGGAAGTGGTTCTTCTACACTTTCGGAATCTGCTTCCTAGGGTACATCGTGTTAACCATCGGGCAGTTCGCTATTCTTGGTGCAGCCCAATTCGGTTTCGATGACATGGAGCTCAAGGATTACACCGTGATGATGGCTGTGATCATCCTGGTCACCTCCCCGCTGCAAGCCGCTGGTGAAGAACTTCAGTCCCGTGCCCTCATTCCCCGGATCATCGCTTCACTAGTACCCCATCGATGGTTTGCTCTGCTGTTCGCGGCACTAGGTTCTAGCCTTCTTTTCATGGTGCTCCACAATTCGCAAGACCTATGGATCAACCTCAACTATCTCGGTTTTGGATTAGCCTTGTGGTGGCTGACCTATCGTACTGGTGGAATAGAGGCCTCTATCGCTTTGCATGTTGTCCATAGTCTCTTCAACCAGGCAACAATGCCGTTCTCTGACTTCTCCACCATGTTTGACCGTGGCGAGGGAACAGGGTCCCCCTTCATGTTGGTGTACTTGGGTTTCCAAATCATTCTCGTTGTGTTCATCGATGCTTTAGCTCGGCACAAAGGTTTGGTACGACTGTCGTCGCCGTCAAAGAGTCAACCTGAAGTGGTCATTCCTTCCAGGTTCGTCACTCGCCTTGCCGAGTCAACATCGACAGCAACCATCAAAGAGCTTCCACGCATCGACAAGACTGAGCGCCTCATCGATGAGCCCGTACGTACCCCTCGAGACCCTGTACGTACCCCTCGCAGGTCACGAACAACCAAGAGAAGTCGCGTCGAGATGGTTGATTCCCCACCAGTGACACGCAGTACGCCTCTGGTCACCTCACAGTTGGCACGCCAGTACGAGGCCCGCGTCGTAGAGGACCTCTTTGATGCTGACGAGTTGGTCGATGAGGAAGAACTCCGTATGGCTAAGAAACCACAAGCCCGCCTCTTGGGGCGTTTGTCGAAAAAGTCTCCACAGGTCTCCGGAGGGGAAGTGGACAAACCGAGCAAGAAACCGCCCAAGACTCCTAAGAAGAATTCATCGTTCGACTAATCCACTTGGCGTACTGCCGCTTTGATGACACTGACCATGGCAGTACGTACGCTCAACTCGGTTGCCCCCAACCCTATGAGCTGTGCCACCATCCCTGGATCAGAGGCAAGATCACCACAGACACCAATAGGTAACCCTGTGAACCCGTGGGCTGCCCTCGCCATGAGGTCGAAGACAGGAGTCGCATCTGATTGGAACAGGTCCCCAGTGTGCGGATTTCCACGGTCAGCCGCCAAGGTATAGGCAGTGAGATCGTTCGTACCTAGAGAAATGAAGTCAGCCAACCCACGAAAATCTTCGGTGCGCAAAGCAGCAGCAGGAGTCTCAACCATCATTCCAACACTCATGCTGGCACCAATTTTCGTTGAGAGTTCACGCAGGCGTGAACGCGCCCACTTCATTTCCCCGCGAAGAGTGATCATGGGGAACATCACTCGAAGAGGGGTCTGTTTGCTAGCCAACAGGCAGGCACTGAGCTGGGCATCGAAAATGTCGGGGAATCTTTTCATGGCACGAATCCCTCTTTCGCCCAGCATCGGGTTGGCTTCGCTGTCCATGGCGAGAAAACTCAACAGTTTGTCCCCTCCAGGATCCCAGGTGCGAATCGTGATTTCTTGACCTCCTAGTTCTTGGCCGATGCGAGTATAGACCTCGGCTTGTTCTTCGATGGTGGGAGCCTGATGATGATCGGCAAAGAGGACCTCGGTTCGTACCAATCCAGCCCCTTGCGCACCTTGGGTGAAGGCCTCCTGGGCTTCCGCGACACTAGAAATGTTTGCTTTCACTGCGATGGTGCGCCCGGTGAGGGTGGTTGCTGGTTGGTGACGGGCTTGCCATGCTTGAACATTCTCTTGGTCCCGGGTTTCCTGCTCAGCGGTGAGGCGGGCTCTGACTTGGGGTGTTGGATCGATCCATAGGCGCTGAGCGACAGGGTCGAGTCCAAGAAGTGTGCCGCCTGTGATCGTACGGGCCTGGTGATGGCCAGTCAGGAGAGAGATTCCCCGGCCTTGAGCAATGATGACCCCGTGTGCGCTCGCGCCAGAATTGCACACGACGATCCCTTGACAGATGCCTGTATCCAAGGCCCTGGCAGTGGCGGGATCAAGGTCGTCGAAGATCCAGATCCCAGCAGAAGTTGGCAGTCCCGCCGCCACTAGATCTCTCGCATTGGTGCACCCCATGAGTGCTCGAAGAAGAAGAGTTTGCAGTCCTCGCTGGTCCTGTCCGCGCGCGGCGAGATATTCGTCATCGAGGGATTCCATCTGCTGCGCAATAGTCGTGAAGTGGTTGCGTACCACCTCGACCCCGGAGGCTCCCTCCCGTACTGCTGTGAAAAGTTCATCCAAGGTTTGTGGGTCGTCAAGGAGAAGAAGTTGAACCTCCATGATGTCCTGCTGTGTTTCTTGTCCCGGCTCAAGTAAGGCTTCGCGTACCATCTCCACCGCAGCAGTGAGGCGCTCAATTTCACTCGCCGGGTCACCAGGGGAGTACGTCGAGGTGTCCACCTGGTTTGTGGCATGGTAAGCCGGAGCAATGACAATCTGACATCCCGTGGTGTACTGCTTCGATGGTGTCGCATGTGGTGGATGATCCTCACGAGCGGGTGGATCCTGCACGGTGCCACCTCGGGAATCACCTGACATGTCTAAGGGAGCTTCATCAGTGGCTTCACCAAAATCTTGTACCGCGAGCTCGTGGAGACGATCATAGGTTTCGCGAGCATGGGGTCCGCTCAGTGTCACTTCCATGAGATCTCCGTGGCGAAGTCCAAGGATTTGGAGTTCAGTGAGACTCATCCCAGAAGCTGGGCCGCGACCGGTCGTGGTGTTAGTGATGGATGCTTCTTCGCCGTGGAGCGCAGCAATCATTCGTGCAGCCGGGCGCGCATGGAGGCCGTGAATGTTGCGAATTGTCCACTGGAAAACTAGTGGTGGCTCATCACTCGTGTCACCGGCTGGGAGTTCCTTGGGTCCGAGGTCATTGGTGGGTGGCAGAGGTCCATCTTCAGCAGATCCAGTCCCACCCAGTTGTTGCTGTTTGGCGGCAAGCCCGCGTACTGCCTCAGCACTCACCTCTTCCAACGATGCTCCCAAGCTCGCAGAGACGAGTGCTGCGAGCAGTCCCTCGACGAGTGGTGCCGGAGAGATGACAGTACGTTCGCTCACGTCCGCATCGATGAACTCGAGTGCCATCTCAGCTGAGAGAATCGCAGAGCCAAGATCAACGAGGACAAGGATGCCATCAGTGGAATCTACTTCGGTGATGGCTTGGGCAATAGCTGATGCGTTTGTACCGAAAGTCGTGTCGTCGAGCCCGGCAGCGACCCGTACTTTCACACTGGTGTTTTCAACCATTTGGTACGCGAGGTCGAGCGCTGCTTGCCCGAGAGCGTGGGAGTGGGAGACAACAACGATGCCGATCATGGGTGTTCCTTTCGAGGTGTTGTCGCTGAGATCTGTGGAGCTGGTGAGGCGAAGGGTCGGGCGAATACTCCACCCGACCCGTTCACGAAACACCTCAGGACAGAGTCCGACTGGCCGCTTCGATAAGGAGGGTCATCGATGCCGCACCAGGATCGAGGTGTCCACGGCTGCGTTCGCCAAGGTACGATGCGCGCCCCTTTCGGGCTATGAGGGGGATGGTCGCATCACGACCTTCAGCGCAGGCTATCGCAGCACCCTGGAGTGCGATACCCACACCACGATGGGCATGAGTGTCGTAGGCTTCGAGGGCTGGAGCCAATGCGTCCACGAGTGTCTTGTCACCTGGGGAGGCTTTTCCTCGGCGGATGATGCCATCGAGGCCACCACGGAGAGCTGTGGAGAGGCCACTTGCGTCGGCGTTATCATCCCAGAGCTCACCAATACACAGGAAGAAGGTCCCATAGAGTGGCCCTGAGGCTCCACCGACAGTGGAGACGAGAGTCATTCCCACCTTCGTGAGGTACTCTCTGGCAGTGGAGAAAGTCGATCCATCGAGTTCGCTGACCGCACGCATGCCGCGAGCCATGTTCGTACCATGATCCCCATCACCGATGGCACGGTCCAGTTCTGTGAGACGGTTTTCGTGATCGCTGATTTGGGTAGCGAAATCGTTCATCCAGGCTGTCACAGCTCCAACATCGAGTGCCATGTCACATGCCCCACCGCAGGGCAGGGGTATGGACGGGGGCATCCCAGAGGTTCACCATTTCCGCATCGACCTTCAGCATTGTCAGTGAGCATCCTGCCATGTCGAGACTGGTGATGTAGTTCCCTATGAGTTTGCGAACGATCGTCACACCTGCCTTGGCAAGAATCTTCGCCACCTCGTTGTAGACAACCAAAAGCTCTATCAGTGGTGTGGCACCCATACCATTGACGAACACAATCGTGTCACTTCCTCGATAAGACAGGTCATCGAGAATAGGGCGTACGAGCATCTCAGCTATGTCAGCGGCTGTTGCTAGGGGTACGTGTGCCCGCCCAGGTTCACCATGGATGCCGATACCGATCTCGATTTCGTCCTCTGCCAGATCGAAACTGGGTTTTCCAGCGGCTGGAACCGTACATCCGCTGAGAGCCATTCCCATGCTGCGCCCGCTGTCGTTGATTCTCTCCGCGAGTTTGACTAAAGAATCGAGGTCTTGGCCGTCTTCTGCTGCGGCACCTAGTAGTTTTTCTGCCAGTACGGTGAGGCCAACTCCGCGACGGCCAGCAGTGTAGAGGGAATCTTGGACAGCGACATCGTCAGCAATGATGACTGCTTCCACGCGGATGCCATCGGCGGCTGCAAGGTCTGCGGCCATCTCGAAGTTCATCACGTCGCCGGTGTAGTTCTTCACAATGTGCAGTACCCCAGCTCCAGAATTGACCAACCTCGTGGCTTTCAGCATTTGGTCAGGGACTGGCGAGGTGAATACTTCTCCTGCACAGGCTGCATCAAGCATCCCGTGGCCAACAAATCCTCCATGGAGTGGCTCGTGTCCTGAACCACCACCAGAGATGATGCCCACCTTGTTCGCCACAGGGGCGTCGCCTCGATAGACAACTTTGTGTTCATGATCGACTGTCACAAGTTCGCTGTAGGCAGCTTCCATGCCTAGGAGTGAATCCTTCACAACATCTGCGACATCGTTGATTAGCTTTTTCATGGCCCCGAGTCTGGCAGGTGGGCATATCCCTTGCCTATGGTGTCGCCGAATTTCGAGCAAACGTGCATCCTGGTCGTGCTGGGTTGCACACGGGGACGTACCTTTTGTGTTCCCATTCTCGCGTCACCCTGCGGAGCCTGTGCTGCGGAGCCCGCTAGGGCGACTCGCAGTGCTCCGCGGAATGACAGTCTTGGGCGCTCTCATAGCCAGAACAACACAAAAGGTACGTCCCCGTGTGCGAGCTTTTTCTGGTGAGAAGGTATCATGGTACCCGCCATGACCATTGCACCTTGGACCCATCCTGACTCCCTCTACCCACGCTTGGAGCCACTGCTGTCACAGGTGTCGAACCCCTTGCAGTACATCGGTTCTGAAGTGAACTCCCAACCAAAAGATTGGGGGTCGGTCGACGTACGCTGGTGTCTGCATTTTCCCGACGCATACGCCGTGGGGCAACCCAATCAGGGGATGGCCATCCTTTATGAAGTGCTGAACGAATGTGAGTGGATTCTCGCCGAGAGGACGTACTCTATATGGCCCGATTTGTCCACGCTCATGAGGCAGCACCACGTCGAGCAGTTTTCTTGGGAGACCGTACGCCCGATCCGTGACTTTGATGTGATCGGTGTTTCCCTTTCCACAGAATTGGGCTATACGAATCTGCTGGAAACCCTCGACCTCGCGGGAATCCCACGCCGCAGTGTGGATCGTGGAGAACATGATCCACTAGTCATTGTGGGTGGTCATGTGGCAGCCAATCCGGAACCGATAGCTGAGTTTGTGGACGGGGTTGTCTTGGGTGATGGGGAACAGGCGGTACTCGATATTTCCGCGATACTGCGCCAGAGTAAGCAGGAGGGGTGGGAGCGCACGGAGGGCTTGGAGGCGCTGGCGCGCACCGGACGTATATACGTTCCGCAGTTTTACGAAGTCATCTATGGCGATGATCACACCATAGAATCCGTGACACCCACGCGGTCATCAGTTCCGGCGAAAGTCCAGAAATATACTCTCACCAACCTCGACGAATGGCCGTACCCGAAGAAGCCTATTGTTCCCTTGGCAGAGACCATCCACGAACGCTATTCGCCAGAAATCTTTCGAGGGTGTACGCGTGGGTGTCGGTTTTGTCAGGCGGGGATGATCACTCGGCCAGTACGTGAAAGGTCGGCCGCCACGATCACCTCGATGGTGGAGTGTGGGTTGAAAGCCACCGGGTACGAAGAGATCGGGTTGTTGTCGCTGTCGAGCGCGGATCATTCGCAGATCACTGAGATCACCGGGTCTTTGGCCGAGATCTGTGATGGTACGCAGGTGTCGCTCTCGCTTCCCTCAACGCGTGTGGATGCTTTCAGTGTGGATCTTGCTGAGCAGCTGTCTAAACGCGGACGGCGTTCAGGTTTGACGTTTGCCCCGGAGGGTGGGTCTGCTCGGATGCGAGCGGTCATCAACAAGAATGTGGATGAGGATGATCTCTTGGAAGCAGTACGCGCGGCTTTCACTGCTGGTTGGCGCTCGGTGAAGCTCTATTTCATGGCGGGGCTCCCGAGCGAAACTGATGAGGATGTCATGGCTATCGCTGACATGGCTCACCGCGTCATTGATGAGGGTCGTAGGATCACAGGCCAACGCGACATTTCGTGCACGATCTCGCTGGGGGCTTTCGTACCGAAACCTCACACGAGTTTTCAATGGGCGCCCCAGTGCCTTGCTGAGGTAGTCAATGAACGGATGCGGGCCCTGAAGGAATCGATTCGTGAAGACCGCCAGTATTCGAGGGCGATCACGGTGAAATGGGCTGATGGGAAGCCGGGGCGTATCGAGGGATTGTTGGCCCGTGGGGATCGCCGAGTGGGGGACGTCATTGAGGCGGTGTGGCGGGCCGGGGGAGTCTTCGATGGGTGGAGTGAGTATTTCTCTTATGACCGCTGGGTGGAATGTGCTGAGTTGGTCTTGGGGCCGCAAGGGTTGTCGATTGATTGGTATACCACCCGTGAACGGTCGCGCGAGGAAGTGCTGCCGTGGGATCACCTCGATGTGGGCTTGGGGAGAACGTGGCTGTGGAAGGACTGGCAAGCCAGTCTCCTGGGGAAAGTGGTTGACGACTGCCGGTGGAGTATCTGTTCTGGGTGTCGGGTGTGCCCAGGTTTGGGCGTGGACATTGAGATGGCGGCCCCAGGTGTGGAGGGCCGCGATGGCTAGGAAGCAACCACCTCAGCAACCACCACCAGTTCAGCGGCTTCTCATCCAGTACGGCAAGACTGGGCGACTGCGCTTTGCGTCGCACCGTGATTTTGCACGGAGCTTTGAAAGGGGTCTGGTGCGGGCCGAGGTGCCGATGGCGTACTCGTCTGGTTTCCATCCGCATCCACGGATTTCCTATGTGAATCCTGCACCGACAGGGGTGGAGTCTAGGGCAGAGTACGTGGTGATTGCACTGGCGAACATCTGTGATCCAGGCGAGGTACGTGATCGTCTCAGTGAGGTGATGCCTGAGGGCTTTCCGATCATTGATGTTCGCGATCATGATCCTGATCAGGTATGGGAAGCCAGCCTATGGGAAGTCACCTGTCTCCCTGCCACAGTGGAATCGGCCACCGTTACCCCTAACCCCGTCACCCTGCGCGAAGTCGCAGGGTCTACTCAGTCATTCCTTGCACAGTCTGAGGTCATGGTCTCCCGTGAAGTGAAGTCGGGAACCCGTACCTTCGATGCACGTGCAGCAGTCGAATCGCTAGAAGTACGCGACGAGAAACTCCTCATGGTAATCCGCCATACGGAACCACTCGTCCGTCCCAGCGATGTTGTGGGCGCCCTCGATGTGTCTGCTCAGTCTGCTCGTTACTGCCGCATCGCCCAAGGGTCGGTCACTGATCTTCGCTCCACCCTGTCATTATCATTCCACGGAGCACTGCGAGTCGCCCTAGCGGGCTCCGCAGCACAGGCTCCGCGACTTGGCAGGAATCCAGACACAAGGTTACCCACGGTTGTGGAGTCTGTTAGCGAACATTGAGCACTGACGGTCACCATCGTGGTCAGTGTGATATCTGGACCCTGTTACTCACTTCGTTCGGTCAACCACTTCCTTGGTTTCGGGATAGTGCGCAAGCGCACTATCCGCTCAACCTGCGTCGTGGTGCGAGTCACTTCGTTCCGCAGGGTGACGCAGGTGGTTCGCTCGTCCACGGGGTGACGCAGGTAGGTGACCACGGTGTGAATCCCGGTTGAGACGCCAAAGGGCCGCTTCTTGTGAGAAGCGACCCTTTGTTTGATGAGCTGAAACCCAGCGAGGCCGCACTTTAGGCTGACAACACAACCTTGAGAGCGTTGTTCTTACCGGCGTTGCCGAAAACCTCGTAGGCTTCCAACATCTGATCAAGGGAGAACTTGTGAGTAGCCAGTGGCTTCACATTGAGTTTGCCCGAGTCAATGAGATCAATGAGCGTCGGTGCGGACGTACCATTAACCAAACCCATCGTGACGGTGATGTTCTGGATCCAGAGTTCATCAATGGGCATCGTGACCGGCTTGCCGTGCACACCAATATTGGCGATACGACCCGTGGGGCGAATCAGCTGGAAGGCAGATTCGAGAGTCTGCGGGATACCCACAGCTTCCATGATGACATCCGGTCCACCATTCTTGGTGATCGCACGAATCTGATCCATCCAATCAGCGTCGCCAGAGTTAACAGCGTGGGTGGCACCAAAGTCGCGCTTGGCAGCTTCGAGGCGGTACGGGTCGAGGTCGACTGCTGTGACAGTACGTGGACCCATGAACTGAGCGGTCACCATTGCGGACAACCCAACAGGGCCAGCGCCGATGACGACGACGTCATCACCAGGGCGTACTTGACCATTGAGGACACCCATCTCGTATCCGGTGGGAATAATGTCTGAGATGAAGATGACTTCCTCGTCAGTCAGCGCTGATGGGATGGAATGCAAAGAGGTTTCGCCAAAGGGGATTCGTACGTACTCGGCTTGGGTGCCGTTCACGAGGTGACCAAGCAACCAGCCAATTCCACCAGCGGACTGGCAGTGTGAGGGGGCGCCGATACGGCAGTAGTTGCAGGTGCCACAAGTGGTGATGCAGTTGACCACGACACGTTGGCCGACCTTGAACTTGGCAACACCAGCACCAACCTCGACGATGGTGCCCACTGCTTCGTGGCCGAGGACGCGCCCGTCAGTGACGGTGGGAACATCGCCTTTCAAAATATGAAGGTCGGAACCACAGATGGTTGTGGTTTCGACCTTGACGATAACATCATTGGGATCTTCGATCTTTGGATCGGGAACATCTTCCCAAGCCTTTTGACCCGGACCGTGATAAACAAGGGCCTTCATGGGTAATCCTCCTACTTAGAGAGTGGCTATGAATAGATAAAACGATAAGAATTGTGTAATGCCCGTTTTATTCATAGTTTCATCGTAGACCTGGGCGGAAACCTCCGACAAGACTTTGACTAGAAGAATCTCACTATCTGAGACGAAATATTCAAATAATGAACGATCAGGCGCAAGAGTGGAGCTCACCCTACAGCAAAATTCACGAGAACTGCCATGGTCACACCAGTGAAACTACGCGCGTACAAACCCTTCAACAAGGTCAAAATCGGAGGTGACGCTGACATAGTCCTTCCCTCGTTTTTGCCGAGTCTCTCGCCCTTTCCCAGTAATCATGACAACCGTTTGTCTACTTGGATCGCTGCGTGCATCAGTGAGCGCAGCAGAAATTGCTTCCTGGCGATCACAGATGATTCGATATTCTCCATTTCCTTCACTGACATAGGTGGCGATCTCTTCACAGATCTGCTCGACAGGCTCCTCACCAGGATCCTCTTCAGTCAGATAGGTCCTGTCGCAAAAACTCCCCGCCAGAGTACCGAGCTCGCGGCGTCGCCCCAAAGCCTTCTGCCCTGGACATCCGAAAACTATAGTACGTCGGGTGCCTGGATACATAGTGTCGACGGAAGAAAACAACTGCTCGAAACTCATCGAATTGTGTGCATAGTCGATGATGGCAACCGATCCACTGCCCAGGTGAAAGATTTCCATACGCCCAGGTACCGATACTCTCCCCAAACCAGTGTGGATGTGCGCCTCGGGTACGCCCAGCATCCGCGCAATAGTTATCGCAGCAAGAGCATTGTCGACATTGAACATGCCAGTCATTCCAAGGGTGAATTCACTCGTCGTTTCAACGTCAGCGAAATACCCGTCAGGATTGGCCTCTACATGGAAGAGCAAGCCATCGACACCATCGGCAGCAACTGCCTCGATCTGTGTCGCCTGGAGGTCGCTACGCAGGTACTTATCCTCCTGTGGTGATGACAGATCCGTACTGGCAACAGCGAAACTCACTGTGTGACGACTGTCCAGGCAGGAGGTAGCCGCTTCCCAGACCTGTTCCGCACTGCCCATACCCACATTGACCACAGCTGTCCTGGCTTGCTTGAACAACAGCAGTTTCGAGTTGAGATAGTCCTCTACATCGGGGTGCTCAATAGGGGAAATGTGGTCTTCACCGATGTTGAGAAAACATCCAACATCAAACGTGACCCCCCCAACACGTTCGTACTTCAGTCCCTGGCTGGACACCTCCATGACTAGGTGTTGGATCCCAGAATTAGCGGCGTTCGCGAAATGTTGATGGAGTTCGAAAATCTCTGGAGTGGTCAGATGCGACTCAAAGTGTTGTACGCCGTCGAAGGTGTCAATACTGGACAAGATAGCTGTCGGAGGATGCCCCTGGGAGGCGGCCCACGAATCAAGTATGCTCTTGACATAGTACGCGGTGGTCGATTTTCCTTTGGTCCCAGTGATGCCAATCGTGGTGATTTTCTTCCAGGCGTAGTCGTGGAAGTAGTTGGCGATCAGCGGGAGTGCTGCACGCAGGTTGGAAACCTCAATGGCTAGGGCTTGGCTGTTTTCTCGTGCCCATTCAAGAGTCTGGTCGTCGATGAAGCCAGTTTCGTAAACGAACCCAGTGGCACCGAGCTCCAGTGCATCGTGGAGATATTGATTGTTGAAGTGTGATCCTTTGCAGACGAAGAGCCACCCTGGTTGAACCTGACGCGAGTCGTACGTGATGCCGAAGACCCATGTGTCCCCACCAGGGAAAAAGTCTACTGGAGGTTGATCTTTGTCCCACGCGTACCTAGCCCCAGACACCGACACCAACATGTCTTCCTGGGCGAAGCCCTGGAGATAGTGACACAGTTCTTTGGCTTCAACGGTGGCGTTAGCAAAGTCGAACTGAGGGTTCCTTTTTTGAAAACCCAGCATCGCAGCTCGGCGCAAGAAATTAGTTTGGTGCCTGCAACTCAGGCAGCTGCAAGGTTTGTGTTCAATCCTTGGCTTTTCTAAAACTTCCCTGTCATCTAACACTTGGGTGATGATATTCACTAATAGCTGTGCCTGCTGGGCTGCGCTTTCCTGTAAAGATTCCTGTGCAGCAACCCCGGAGAGAACCCACCGTAGTTCTGGAAGTATTTCACCACTGGTGCACCCTGCACATGCCACGTCGATTTGACTTGCCCAATCATCGAATCCGTCTTCGTCGAGCACGTCACGCAGTTCAAACACATCAGCATAGAAGTGTTCGAAAAACACTGCGTTCGTTATTTCACCGTCAACGAAATATTGCTCATACCTTTGTTGAATGTAGTCAGTCACAGCATCACCGCTTCGGGTCGGGAATTCTTACCAATATTACCCGAGTGAAAGAACACACGGGGACGTACCTATTGTGTTGTTTCGGCCATGAGAGCGCCCATGACTGTCATTCCGCGGGGCGGTACCAACCACGTCATTCCGCGGAGGGTGCCAGCACGATCCACCCCCGTCCTTCTGCGGAGCGAAGCGACTCGCAGAAGGAATCCAGGCAGGTGACCAGCCACGAAAGTGAGTCAGTCGGTGATCACACATCACCGACGGTCACCATCGTGGTCAGTGTGGATTCTGGACCCCGCGAGTCGCTTCGCTCCGCGGGGTGACGAGGAGAAGTGTTGCGAGTCGGGGAGCCTGTGCTGCGGAGCCCGCTAGGGCGACTCGCAGTGCTCCGCGGGGTGACGTTAGAATGGGGGTACAAAAGGTACGTCCCCTTGTGTTACTGGGTTGATGCGGTCAGCAGGACTGTGGTTGTTGAGGGGCCACCTCCAGCGATGTCAGTGAAGGGATTGACGACATGAGTGATGTCGAAATCCAGCGGTAATCTCGAAGCCATCATCCTCAATGGTACGTTCTAGATACTCCAGCAAGGAAATTCTTTCCTCCATACTCAGAGCATCCACTGTCTGTTGGAGAGCAGCAGAAATCATGACAGAAGTCTACCAACCTTGCTGATCCACCTGAGCGTACCCGGTAGGATTCTCCTGTGGCTCTCACGATAGGAATTGTTGGACTCCCCAATTCGGGCAAGTCCACCATGTTTAATGCCCTCACCCGCAACAATGTCTTGGCAGCGAAATACCGTTTCGCAACCATTGAAGCCAATGTGGGGATCGTCGGCGTACCCGATCCTCGGCTCAAGGTCCTCGCTGAGATGCACAATTCGGAGAAGATCATTCCCGCAACCGTAAGTTTTGTGGACATCGCAGGCATCGTCAAGGGTGCATCGAGTGGTGAAGGAATGGGCAATGCTTTCCTGGCGAGCATCCGTGAAGCTGATGCGATCTGCCAGGTCACGAGGTGTTTCGCTGATGATGATGTGACCGCCATGGAGGGTGAGGTGAATCCCGCCTCAGATATTGACACGATCACCACTGAACTCATTTTGACTGATCTTCAGACCATCGAAAAGGCCAAACCCCGCCTGGAGAAGGATATGCGCCTCAAGAAGGAAACCCAATCCACGATGGATGCATGGTTGGAGGCAGAGGCCGTACTGAGCGATGGAAAGACTGTCTATTCCGCAGGCCTCGACCTGGAGCCTCTGCGTGACCTGTGGTTATTGACCGCTAAGCCGTTCATCTACGTGTTCAACTGTGACCAGGATGCACTCGCCGATGAGCAGGCCCTCGCCACGATGCGGGAGATCGTGGCGCCCGCTGAGGCGATTTTCCTGGATGCTGCTTTCGAAGCTGAGGTGGTTGCGATGGACGAGGATGAGGGGCGTCAGTTCCTCGCAGAGATGGGGGTTGAGGAACCGGGTTTAGATAAGCTCGCGCGGGTCGGGTACGAAACTTTGGGTCTGCAATCTTTCTTGACTGCGGGAGAGAAAGAGGTACGAGCGTGGACGATCAAACAGGGCTGGACTGCTCCTTTCGCTGCCGGTGTCATTCACACTGATTTCCAGAAGAAGTTCATCAAAGCCGAGGTCGTGTCGTACGAGGACCTGATCGAATTGGGGTCGATGGCTGCGGTGCGTACTGCTGGGAAGGCTCGCATCGAAGGTAAAGACTACGTGATGCAGCCCAGTGATGTGGTGGAGTTCCGCCACGGCTGAGGACCGCAATCCAAGGAGCCCATCAGCAGCGCGAGTTTCATCAGGAGTGACCCATGGCACATATTCATACTGGACCTGGTGAGTACGACCTCACGGTGAGTGCCTTCATCGTACGCGCACCCACCCCGTCTTTCTGCGGAGCACAGGCTCCATCGCAGAATCGAGACTCCGCAGTCGAACAACTGGACAGTCTGGACCCTTCGAGACGGCGCTTCGTCCGTCCGCAGGGTGACGGGGGTGGTCCTCCACGGTTACTCTTGCATCGCCACAAAACCCTGGGGGTGGTCATGCAAGCAGGCGGACACGTGGAACTGACTGAGACCCCGTGGGAGGCGATCACTCACGAGATCCTGGAGGAGACAGGGTACGAGATGAGTCAGCTGAAAGTACTGCAACCACCCTTGCGGATGGACCTCACTGGTGGGGTACATCCTCAACCGCTCAGCGTACGCAGTTTCCGTTTCGGTGATGAGGACCATTTCCACATCGACCTGTCGTACGTTTTTGTCACCGATCAGGAACCGCTTCACAGTGTTGGCGAGGATGAGTCCGAGGAACTCATGTGGGTCACCCGCGATGAGTTAGCTAGCATCGACACCTACGAGGATGTACGCGCCGTGGGGTACTACGTCTTCGATCACCTGCTCGGTGAGTGGGAAGCCGTTGATTGCCCATCACCCACTGTGTGACACCCCACTACCGTCATTCTGCGCAGCGCACATCTCTTCTGCCGTCACCCTGCGGAGCGAAGCAACTCGCAGGGGGTGGTTTCTAGTGGTCGTTGCAACACGGGGTGGATTTTCCACTGTTGGGGTGAGTCTAGTCGGTTTGGGTTGGTGGGGGAATTGATGGGGTGGGGGGATGCC
>WRIJ01000005.1 GCA_009782785.1 Propionibacteriaceae bacterium
CATTCCCCATTGCTCAATTGCCACGTCAGCAATTTGTGGGGCGGCGTACTCACGTATTCTTTCCCAATCTTGTCCACCCAGGTCTTGGCTAATCTCTGACCAGGCAGTCAAATATGCTTCAACGGCATCAATGGCTGCTTGTTCTTCTTGGGTCCACCGCGTACTCTCTGCAGAGATGTCACTCTCGGGGTTGGCTACTGGTTCTTCAGCGTCTCCACATCCGACGAGGGATAATCCCACCAGGGCACAACCGACAACTCCGATGACTGCTATGACCAGTTTTCTCATTAGTATTCCTTTCACAACAAAGAAATCATTGTCTCCAGTCTTCCCTATGCAGACCACCCTCCGGGGTGTTATCCACACACTGACTTCATGACCTTTTTCGTCCTATGACGCAGTGTCTCCATGTCAGCTCGCACCTCAGTGGACTGAATCGATCTGCAGTGTTGGATAACTCTCCATGGTGTTCCAGACCTTCACCTTGTCAACCTGGCAGCAAGTTGCCATGGGACAGTGGTGACCTTGGATAAAAAGATTTCTACCCGCCTTGGCCCCAAGGACCAAGCCCTCGTCCTCACCCTGGTGTAGGGCAAGTCAGGTGATCGTAGGGTAGCGTGCCAGCCGCCCCTACCAGCCGTAATAGTAAGAGGCGTTGGCAACTATGATGATAATAGCTATTATCCAGATTAGACCAATGGCAAGACCGATGATAGAACACACGAGGCCAGCCATGGCTATCGGCCCTTCACCCTTGCGCTGCCCAAGGATCGACAAGATGAGACCCACGATTGCCATAGGGAGTCCCAAGTACGGAAACCAGCAAAAGGCTATAGATGTGATGCCCAGCACCATCGTACGATCTCAGCTCTTTTGCTATCACTGCACACTCCATGGTAGTATATTAATAGGGAAGTTAACCGTGAGCTTTCATCCTCTCACGGGGGAAACAGAAGGAAATAGACAGCATGAAAATGTCAAAAATGTCCCGCATCATTATCTCGAGTCTCGGCGCTGCAGCTCTTGCGCTCACCATGTCTGGTTGCTCCAGTAACGCTGGGGGTGCCACTACCTGTAGTCAATTTCTCTCCATGAGCTCTTCCAAACAAAATGCTGTTGCCAAGCAGGTCATGAAAAACCAGGGTCTTCCAACAGGTAAGGCTGCTGTTTCGTTGATGGCAGGTGGAATTCAATTGGGTTGTGCTTTCGCTGACGGTGACACAAGGATTGATGAACTCATCTAGGGTCGTTTTCTCCACACTGTACTGGGAACGAGCATCAGTATCCCTCCCACAACCAAGACCCAGAAAAAGCAGTGGATATCCGAGGAAGTTCTTTCGCGGATAATAACCTCCAAAACCGGTGGACGATGGTCACGCCTTTACGAGTGAGTGCACTGGATGGCAACGGTGGTGTCATCTGACACTGTCCAACACCTGCGATGGTGACCATGCTTCCACGGGGGAGGACACATAGTCTTTTATGTTACGGGTGATGACGACTTCTGCTCCAATTCGCTGGGCGGTGGCTGCAAGAATGGCATCCTCAAGATCATTCATGGTGTAGCCCAGAGCCTTAGTTACTGCTGAGGGATGGGTTTCACAGAGGGGAACAACTTTCGTTAAGGCAAGCACTGCCATACGTGCGGAAGAAGAATCAAGTCCTGCGCGCCGAAGAATGTAGAACACGTCAGCAACACAACCGGCTGGGAACCATCCGTCGATCTTTCCTTGTGCGATCAAAGACAGGATTTGATAGGAGTCATCATAGAAACCTTCTCTCTGAAGAAGCACATCAAGCACAATATTTGTGTCAACAATGGCCTTCATTGGCGAGCCAAACGTTCTGCCCGTGCTTCATCAAGTGAAGTGTTGCTCCTGGCAATTCCTGCAATGTAGTCGAGCAGAGCCACGCGTTCGCTGGCTGGCCCTGTCACCCGTACTGCCTCACGTCCATGCCGTGTGATATAGACATCCTCGCTTGCTGCCAAGTCAAGGTATCTCCCCAGATTCTGCTTAAACTGTGTCGCTGTCACAATCATACGAAACCTCCACATATCGTTCGGACGATTAATTCTATCATTATCATACGATATTACGCGGGGAAATGCCCATCGTTCATGGGCGTGCCTACCCAGGTCGAAGAACTGGTGGATTGAGGATCGTTGAAGCAGGATCGAGCCCTGGTCGTACGCGGTATGTGGTCGCTGAAGGTCCAGGGATGCCCTGTCGTGTCCCAACAGGTTCGAGGAAGTCGGTCGTACCAAGAATTTTTCTGTGGAAGTTTCGTGGATCAAGTCTGACCCCCCACACAGCCTCGTAGACTGCTCGGAGCTCAGAGATGGTGAACTCAGGTGTGCAAAAGGCACTAGCAAGACCAGTGTATTCGAGTTTAGCTTGTGCTCTGTTGATTCCGTCGGTGAGGATCGTGTGGTGGTCGAAGGCGAGTGGGGGAACATCCCGGATCGGATACCAGTCAGCGGATGTGGCATCCCCCCCAGGGTTCGGCGCTTCGAATCGGTTCGAGAGACTCATGTAGGCAACAGAAAGGACAGGTCCTCGAGGGTCTCGTTCGAGTGGACCATAGCTCCCCAGTTGCTCAAGATGCCCTTGTGGGGACACTGAAGTTTCTTCCTTCAGCTCACGTACAGCAGCTTGGCTCAAGGATTCACCAGCCAGTACGAATCCACCAGGCAGAGCAAAGCAACCAGCGAAAGGATCGAGCAGACGGGTGGTGAGCAGAACCATTAATTCTCGACTACGGATGGTCAAGGCAACAATGTCAACGGCCACTGGTAGTCGAGCAGCCGAGTCTGGTAGATCATTCACAGCGCTCAGACTAACATATTCGCGTCAGATTGACATAGTTGGATCTCCCCTGTAGATTAATAGCGTCAAAGTGACACAATTGATTGAAGGAGGTTCCCATGCCAATCAGACATTACCCATTTCTCAGCCACTACCAGGGGACACCAACCGACTATGTGATCCGTCTTCGCCGAGGAAAGAGGATCCAATCAGGCCTTGGCCAATCTTTCTGGTTCAAACGATCCCTCACAGCGATCAGTTCGCTACCAGCAACAGATCAAGAATTACCCATGATTTTCCACGGGCACACTCTCGACCAGCAAGATGTGACCATTCAAATCACTGCCACCTACCGTTTCTTTGATCCGCTGGTTGCTGCCTACCGTCTCGACTTCGGGGTGTACCCCGCGCGTTCGCGGGACGCAACTGATGGTGTGAGTACGGTCGCAGGGTTGCTCACGCGACTAGCCCAATCGCTGGTTGTTGCGGATGTGTCGAAGCGTCGCCTCGTGGATGTGGTTGATGACATCTCCAGGATCTACACCGTCCTCGGGGATGGTTTCCATGATGAAGCCCGCATCCGCGATATTGGTGTTGAAATCCTTGACTTGCGGGTTCTTGCGATACGCCCTTCGGCGGATCTTGAGAAAGCTCTGCAAACTCCACTGCGTGAACAGATCCAAGCCGAGGCTGATCGGGCGACCTATGAACGCCGCGCACTGGCGGTCGAGAGGGAACGTACGATTTCTGCTAATGAACTAGCCAGTAAGATCGAGCTAGCAACCAAAGAAGAAGAATTGGTGAAGCAGGAGGGTACGAACGCTCAACGCCGCGCCCAAGAAGAAGCAGCTGCCGAGTCAATCACAGCCACCTCACGGGCGAAGCTCCGGAAAATCAAAGCAGAAGCCGAGGCAGCAGCGATTGATGTGACAGGCCAGGCCGAGGCAGCCCGTACTGCTTCTTTGATGGCAAGTTACAATCAGACCGATGCGCAGCATCTGCAAGCCTTAGCTTTGCGCGATCTAGCCCAGAATCTCGGTGACCTCAAAATCAGGCAACTCAGCATCACGCCAGACATGTTGACGGAGATTCTGAGTGGATGGGGAGGCCCACGATGACAGTGGAGACGAATCAGCGACGCCGAGTGGTTGTCGTATATAGGCGTACCGAACTGGAAGAGCTCCTCGAACGTCATGCGACCAGGGGGCAAGTTGAATTCTTTCTCAAGGTACGAGGGCGTACCCTCGCGGAGCTGCAAGGCCGTCATGACCGGATCACAGCGACCCGCCAGGACCTCCTGGCGGCGGCTGCCGGCCGAATGGGCCACCACGAGTCTGGAGAGGGAAGATGTGAGTCGCTTCTTGTTCGCTCCTGAGGATTCTATTGTGATTGTTGGCCAAGACGGGTTGGTTGCCAATGTTGCTAAATACCTCAACGGCCAGCTGGTCATCGGGATCAATCCTGAACCTGAACGCAATCCGGGTGTTCTCGTACGCCATAATCTCGAACGTGGTCTGGCAATCCTGCTGGAGCCTACTCGGGCAAGGATTGGTGAACTCGCCACGGTTTGCGCAATGAGTGACATGGATGAACAACTCATTGGGCTTAATGAGATCTTCGTTGGCCAGCCGGGTCATCAATCTGCTCGCTACCTCTTGAAGACGCCGTCAGGCCAGGAGCGGCAATCGAGTTCGGGTGTTGTGGTTGGTACGGGCACGGGTGCAACTGGATGGCTTGCTTCCCTTGCCCACGACCGGGGTGTCGCCGAGTTACCGGCCTTGACAGATCAGGACCTAGCCTGGTTTGTTCGTGAAGCCTGGCCTTCACCGACGACTGGCATTGGCTTGACCAGTGGTTGTCTTCAACCAGGGGAACAACTGACATTGAGAGTTGAATCCGATGAGTTGATAGTTTTTGGCGACGGTATTGAGTCCGACTTTCTTCGACTCACCTGGGGGCAATCGGTCACCATTGATCGAGGCCCTATGGCTGTACGTCTTGCCCTGTGAACACAGGGGGGGACACCGTGGAAAAACGGGGAGACGTACCCGTTTGTCTTTAGACGTACATATACTAGTTAATGGTCAGATGAAGTTCTACTTCGCCAGGTCGTCACGCAGACACAGAATCGGGAAAGCCCGCAATGACTGAAATAGATGCAACAAAGTACAGAATTATTCCAGGAGGATACCAGGTGATCGACATAGATTTGGATTCAGCTGGCCTGCACACACTCTCCAGTGATCCCATCACGGAAGAATCTTGCCACGAAGCTTCCTTGGACGCTGAACGGAAATACCGTGCTGGGCTGATCCCTGGTGGAAAGTCGCTGTCTGGCGGGGGCAAGCATTCACCGCGTTTCCAAGTGATTCTCGGAGAAAACACCGCTGAGCAAGTACGTGAAGCAGCCCATCAAGAACACATGAGTGTATCGAAATGGTTGCGTCGTACTGTGGAAGAAAAGCTAGCAGCCTGAATGTTAGCCGGTGTGTAGCAGACGTTTGCGTGACCGCCGACAGCCGGTGGTGCTGTTAGGTAGATACTTATAAGCCACCGAACATTCCTCTGCCGAACAACCAGCCTATGTTAATCAGTAGAATGGCTGGTAGAATGGCTATAGGGATAGCTGAACGAATGAGTCCAGCGGTCGCCATCCCTCCTTGCGGCTTCCTGATTCCAATGAAGGACAAGACGAACCCAATAATGGCTAATGGAATAACAAGGGAGCGAGCGCTCCACATGAACATAAAGGCCAGCGACAGGATTCCTAGCACCATTCCAGCAATGGCAAAACCTCGAGGTGGCTGAGCCACGTACATCATGGGAACCAGTGGTTGTCCTCCTTGAACTAGCCAGGAACCTTGGTGTGGCATTGATGAATAGGGTGCGGGCTCTTGTGGCGCGCCGCTGTACTCTGATTGTGGCTGTGAATCATAGTCCGGGTTTGATTCTGACTGGAATTGAGCCATGGTGGGATCCTCCTTAGAGGTTTCGTCCTAGATGAACCAGATGTGAGTGATGGTAACAAGTTTAAGCTCTCTCTCTCTCTCTCTCTCTCAGTGAGATGGGGGCGCAAGTCAAGACTCTTCCTGTTTGCTGCCACAATCCGACTGGAGTGCTGCACTATCGGAAATGGTGCTACACTTAACCCATGCCGACAACCCTCGTACGCCACTCGATCACAGAGACAGCCCAGATTGCAGAAGCGATAGACACAGGCGCTGCAGCGATGCCTGGTGTATCCAGAGCTGAGGTGGTACGCCGATTGATCACCCGAGGTGCTCAAGCAGTTCGCACCGACGAAGAGGTACGCAAGGCCGTACTCGATAAGTGGGCTGGGTGTTTGACGGACACTATTCCCCAAGACGCAGCCGAGAAACTGAAAGATGAGTGGCCCAATTGATTGTCCTCGATGCCTGTGTACTGATCGCCTTCGCAGATAAAGCCAATCGTTTCCACGATGACGCGTTCAAGATTTTGTCCACATCAGATTCTTTGCTGGTGTCCGCCCTCACTGCAGCAGAGGTCATGGTCTATCCGCTTCCGGCAGCTAGTGGTGACTGGGGGGATCTCTTTCGAGACTTAGGTGTGGCGATTGCTCCCATAGAAGAAGAAGACGTTGCGAGCATTGCTGAGACCCGGCGAAACTCTGGGCTCAAGATGCCTGATGTCTTAGTACTGTGGCTCGCCCAGAGCCGAGGTGCTGGTATCGCAACCTTCGATGAACAGCTCATGGCGAAGGCACAACAGTACGGCGTACCCACTGTGTAACCTGTTCGTACTACAACATCCCTTCGACCGTCTCCTGGGTGAGATCAACGATACGCGGGAGAGTACGCGGTGGAAGGGCGAGGTCGGTTCCATTAGGCCGCTAGTTTCTCTTCCACGGTATGACGGAGCCATCGTGACACACTCACTCCAGCCTCACGGGCAGCTTGCTGCACGTGGTCACGGGTCTCCTTGGAGACAACAACTCGGAGCACGGGTGAGTGTGAGCCATCACCAGAAAGTGACTTTCCACCCGGTATGAGGCCGTGGCGGCGGTCGATATCGTCATTTTCTTTGTCCATCACATCGTTCGTGATCTGTTCCCCTGTGATGGGGTCGTGAATCGATTCTGTGTCGAGGTCGATTGTTCCATCGTAGACAATTGTTGGTAACTCTTTCGTCATGGTTTCACCATTTCCTTCCGCGGGTCCATTCAGCTGGCATGGCGTGCTGAATAATAATGAGGCCGGAGTCTTCCATGGCAGGCCTGCCAATCATGCGCAGGAGCATTCCGCTAGCATCGGTTCCAAAATAGGCTGTTTTCCCGCCCGGTTCTGCATCGTATTGTACGTGATCGAGATTCTCCATAGCTTCCTTAATGCGGGTCTTGCTGATTCCATGTGACCGAGCGTGACTAGCGATTTTAAACCTCAATCATTCAGTATATGGCATATGCTGGTAGAATTCAATGTGTGTTCCATCTGGTAGTGCCCACCTCAATCATCTCAACCCTCTCGACCTGCCTGCGACAAGTTTCGGTGTCATACAGGGCGAGATGAGGGTTGACCTCGGCAATATCTCGAATATCTGGATTGTCAGATGGTGAGGCTGCTTCAACGAGTGGGCCGAGGGTGTTGTTACGACTGTCGGGGTTCTTTAGTGTGAAGAGGCTTGGATCATGTCATCTTTCAGCTGCTCAGCTGCTTTCTCAATGTCGTTCCAGCTCAGAGGTCCAACAGCATCAACCACTACGACGACATTGCCGTACTGCAGTACGGCATATTCAACGCTGCCATTTTCGCCCGGATATTCATGATGATCATAGGAATAAAGACCCCATCCGTAGGCTACGTACCATAGGCCGACGGTGGTTGGGGTCTGTTGGGCTGGAGCGCGAGCATCCATGTTTGAATCATCTATTTCTATATCGTCTTGGATCCGTTCATGTTGCCACAGTATGAACTTCCTCGCATTCTCCTCAGTATCGAAGAGGCCAACAGCTAAATAATCTTGAGAGAGGTTATTCCCCCGGCCCAGTTCAGCTACACCTTGGCACCCAGCTATTCCCTCACAATCAACCCTTTTGTTCGTTCTCATCTTTTCCGCCAGTGCGTTGGCAGATGGAAATTCTTCGATGATCGAATCAGTATGCAGTAAAGAATGGGGGTCCCATATCATCTGTGCTAGTTGATCGATAGTGAGTTCCGGGCCTGGGCGCCCCGACGATTGCCACGGGTGAACGATGACTAGGGTGATGGCTGTAGCGATGACGACTATGGCGCTGGCGAGGGCAGTGATGAGTCCTTGCATTTTCGGCGAGGGGAAGTCGTGTTGCTGACCACTGGGGTGTATCCCGGCGATGTGTGCGAGGTCTGTTGGTGTAGTACTGGGGTCGACGACTGCCCGTGTGGCAGTCATGAGGTCTGAATAGTCGTTCATGGTGCCTCACTTTCGCCAGTTAGGCTACCTCCGTTTGTTTTTTTGTCCATTTTGGTTTGTATGGAGAGTTGGTGGTTGGTGATGACGGTCAGACTCCACAACTGTGGATAACCCAGTATCTGGATTCCGCGAGTCGCTTCGCTCCGCGGAATGACATTGCGGGTAGCTGCTGCCGTTCGCGGAATGACTCTTTCTTGTCACCCCGCGGAGCGCGCCAGCGCGACTCGCAGGGTCCAGATATCACATCGAGCGCGATGGTGGGTCTGTCGAATATGTTCACCACTAACAGACTCCGTACTGTGGTGATTGCTGATTCTGGATTCCGCGAGTTGCGGAGCCTGTGCTGCGGAGCGCGCCAGCGCGACTCGCAGTGCTCCGCGGAATGACATTGCGGGTAGCTGCTGCCGTCCGCGGAATGACTCTTTCTTGTCACCCTGCGGAGCGCGCCAGCGCGACTCGCAGGGTCCAGATATCACATCGAGCGCGATGATGGGTCTGTCGAATATGTTCACCACTAACAGACTCCGTACTGTGGTGATTGCTGATTCTGGATTCCGCGAGTCGCTTCGCTCCGCGGAATGACATTGCGGGTAGCTGCTGCCGTTCGCGGAATGACTCTTTCTTGTCACCCTGCGGAACGCGCCAGCGCGACTCACAGGGGGGTCAGATGCCCCACTGCCCATGGTGGTAACAGTCGGTGGTTGGTGATTATCGCCAGACCACACAATCGTGGATAACCTTGTATCTGGATTCTGCGACTTCGCGCAGAAAGACGAGGTTGGGTGTGCAGAATGGCTTCAGCTCCGTCTCCATGCGCGCGAAGCATCGCAGGGTCTAGACTGCCCAGTTGTTTGACTATTGGGTGGGGGTTCTAACTAAGACCGTACGCTTGGTGGATCATCCAGATGGGGTGTTGGACTTCAGCACCAGTGGAGGCCGCGATCTGCCAGCGACAGGTTTCGGTATCACACAGGGCGAGGTGAGGATTCACGGTGATGACCTTGTCGAAGAGGGGTTGGCCGACCGCTTGGGCGATGGCGTACTTCTCTTTCTTGAGGCCATAGGTTCCGGCAATCCCGCAACACGTGGCCTCGGAATCGATCACGGTCAAACCTGGGATGAGTCGCAGTACGTCGAGAGCAGGCAGACCCATACCTTGGCTCTTGAGCTGGCAGGGCCCGTGGTACGCCACGGTCTCATTGATCGGCTGGAAGTCGAGGGGGAGATCCCCTGATTCAGCGAGGGAAAGCAGGAACTCGCAGACGTCACGAACACGGGTTCCGACCTCCGCGAGTTTTGGGTCGTTAACACCCAGGATCTCCCGCGCTTCATGTTTGAGCATGCCCGCGCACGAAGCTGCAGAGGCGATGATCGGTGTGCCAGGTTCGATGTTGAGCTGCTGGGCAAGCTTGTTGACATGCCTGCGAGCCGCATCGAAGAGCCCATTGGATTGCAGGGCGAGACCACAACAACCCTGTTTCGGGGTGACCACCTCGTATCCCAAAAACTCTAGGACTTCAACCGTTTTGATGGAGGTATCCACCTCGAAGAATTCGCCCGCACATCCATGGAAGAACACCACTTTTCCGCGTGTTGGTGTGGGCGGGGTGTGTTTCTTCCACCAAGAGGAGAAGGTACGGCTGTTGGCCCTCGGCATAGGGGCGTGGCGGTGAATACCGAACAGTTTCTCGATAAACCAGCGTACGGGCCTCAGGCTCAGCTTCCAGTTCGCAATGGGGGCGATGGGTGTCATGACCTTGCCGAGCAGGGTAGTACGCGAGATGATGCGATCCCTCAGTGGCATGTGGTTCTTTTTCATGACCGCCCGGGCTTGGGAGTTGATCTCAGCGATCTTCACTCCTTGGGGGCACACCAGGGTGCAGGTTCCACACGAGGAGCAGTAATCCAAGGATTGATCCACCGACTCACCATGGCGATAGCGCTCGGCTTGGGGACCCACAAACTTCGGTCCGGGGAACTTAGGTGTGACGGCCATCACTGGGCAGTGGGTTTCACAAATCGTACACTTCACACAGTGGTCGAGACTCATGCGAGTTTGCAGATCGTGTTGGTCGTGGGTGGTTGTCATGATCGGTCACCTCCCAGAATGGATTCGGCTGCTTGATAGGCGGAGGCGATAGCGATCCCATCCCCAGATTTTTCGATCCACCTCTGAGCACCGGTGAGCAATCCGCCAACGGCATAGAGATTCCGATAGATCGGTTTCTTGGGCTTACCCGGGTCCACGGCCCTCATCGAAGCATCCACTTGCACCCCCACTTCGAACAGTGGTTGGGGTTCCCAATACTCACCAGTGATCAGATCTAGGCGATCAGCGCCAGCGAGCGGCAGGTCGAAGAGGGTTTCACGTACGTTTCCATAGGAATCGACAACCAAAGCGCCCGACTCGAAACCCCCACCAGCGTAGATGACGTTGTCGCTGGAATAGGTTTGGTCGCAGCCAGCTTGATGCAGAGTCACCGATGTGACGTGGTCCTTGGTGGCAGTGAATCCTGTGACCTTGGAGCCGAGTACGACTCGTACCCCCAATTCTTTGGCGCGTCGGGTGAGCTGGTTGTTTAGTCTCATTCCTGGACTCGAGGGGGGAGCCATGATCACTTCCACCACTGGACGTTGCAGGGCTTCCACCAGCTGGGAGTGAACATTTTCTGTAAGCCCCAGGATCGCGGGCAGGAGCACAGCCTCCTCATCTTTCATGGTTGCCGAGATTTTGTCGACAAATCGAGAAAGGAAGTCGGGGTTGTCGAGGGCCTGGGCGTAGTGGACTGGGGAAGAATCCACCTCACCTGGCCGGGCCGGCAAATCAATCCAGTACGGGCAGGTCTCGATCTTGGCTGTTTGAGCGAGGTTCTCAGCGATGAGCCCAGGGGAGAAGTCTTTGATCTGCTGGATACCCACCACGGCGTATCGGGGAACCACGGGGAACACCATGGAGGGAGGTACGAGGTGCGTGGGCCGCATGGCACCCAGAGATGTGGGGACAAGGTGGTTAGACTCATCGCGGGGTTGGAGAAGACCAACGGTTTCATCAGTAAACCATGAGATGGCTGCGGCGATGGCTGTGGGGGCGATCCGCGAGTAGGGGTGATCGGGGTGGCCCTTGATGAACCCACTCATCTCAGCAAAGGGTGCTCGTACAGGTTGATTTTCGACGTACCCCAACACATCAATGGTTCCTTGGCTAAGCGGCAACCCACCTTCGCCGAAACTGAGCAAGGTCACTGATTGCCCCGATTCGGCTAGACGAATCGATGCCGTGAGTCCAGCTAGCCCGGCTCCGATGACGATCGTGTCAGTCATGATGCCACCTCCTTGCTTGGCCAGTCACCGAGAGGATCAGGTTCAACATTCACTGCGGAGGGTACGTGGGTGATGTCAAGGGTGCCTTGGAGGATCCAGTGGGAGAGAGCGGTTTGGCGTACCTGATCGCCCAGAAGAATCGGCCACAGCCCAATCCAGCGATTCTCCAGGAAAAGCTTCAACAATCCCATGGCACGCTCGGCGTCCATCCCAACGCTCTGGGCAATCCCAGCAGCGCGAGTGGAACAAAAAGTCCCCTGGCAAGGACCCATACCCAGACGGCACTGGCGACGAAGATCATCGAAACTCGCCTGAGGATACTCGCGTTGCAGACCAACGAACCTCGCCTTGGTCACCAGTTCGCATTCGCAGATGATGGGTGAATCCCTGCGATCTGATTCGCGTTCGCGCAGGCGCTTGGTCACCTGGTAGGTATGTCCCGGTGTGGACCCTGGGCAGTTTTCTTGCATCGTACGACAGGGGGTGGATCGGCCGAGTTGCTCCTCCATGGCATTCACAATGTGCTCGGCCATGAGACGGTAAGTCGTGAGCTTGCCACCGCCAATGGTGAGCAGACCGCGTACGCCATCTCTCTCGTGATGATCAATGACAGCCATGCCGCGACTCATGTGGCGGGTATCACTGGCCTTAACCCGGTCGTCTTTGATGAGTGGTCGAGCTCCCACCCATGCGTGGACCGCGCGAGCTTCACGGAAACCAGGGATGAGTACTTCGCCCGCGTCCAGCATCTGTTGGACTTCCGTACGTTCGATGGTTAGGTGGTCGGCGTCACTGACTTTCACATCGGTCGTACCAATAATGCACACAGTGTGAACAGGCACAATGATGTCCCCATCAGCAGGGGGGATACAGCGGTTGACCACCGAGTTAACCAATCGGTGGTTCATGGCAACCATGATCCCGCGCCCAGGAACCACGTTGACCGGTGGGAGCCCGGCCATTTCGCTTATCCTGCCCGCCCAAGGACCTGCGCAATTCAACACAAATGAGCAGTCGATAGTGAGTTCTTCACCAGTGCGCAGATCGGTGGCGCTCACACCAGTGATCTGTCCATCGCTGTGGTGGATGTGGGTGACCTTGGTGTAGGTCATCACGTGCCCGCCATGCTCACGGGCTGAGTTCGCTGCTCCCCAGATAAGTTTCCATCCATCGACCGTACCGTCACGGACGGCAAAAGCACGCTGAATATGCGGATTGAGTCGGGGTTCACGGACTAGAGCTTCACCGGGTGTGATCTCTTCGGTCCACATCCCCGCAACCTGGGCACCCGCAAGAAACAGATCCCCGAAGGCGGGGTCATCTTGTTCGGTGATGACGAAGAGCCCACCGGTTGTTTCAATGGCGTCGGATTGTATGCGGGTGAGAATAGTGTTCTCTTGAGCGCACTCCCGAGCGGACTCAGGATCGGACACCACATAACGCCCACCGGAATGCAGGAGCCCATGAAAACGTCCCGAGGTTCCTTGAGCCAGGTCAGCGCGATCCAGCAGGATCGTACGATACCCGCGCATGACACAGTCACGCAGGACACCCACACCCGTGGATCCACCCCCAATGACCACAACGTCTGCACTGAGCTTCTTCATTGAAACCTGCCTGATTGACTACTGTTCTACCGTAGTACGGGCAGTCGTTGAAAAGACAGAGTTTCCCACCTCAAGGTTTCCCGTGTTCCGCGTGTGAATGTGAGAAATCGTGCACAACCCCTCAGACGTGCCGCAGTTGTGAATCGTAGAGATGCAGGATCGCAGCGTTGTCGCTGTTCGTTTCAACGCACCCTGGTGACCCGACCATCATCACCCTGCTGACCCGACTACCGTCACCCTGGCGACCCGACCACCGTCACCCTGCT
Source organism: Propionibacteriaceae bacterium (assembly GCA_009782785.1). GTDB lineage: Bacteria > Actinomycetota > Actinomycetes > Propionibacteriales > Propionibacteriaceae > WQYJ01. Next base: position 13,429 of record WRIJ01000005.1, read on the forward strand.
GACCCGACCACCGTCACCCTGCGCGAAGTCGCACCACGACGCAGGTTGAGCGGAGAGTGCGCTTGCGCACTATCCCGAAACCAAGGAAGTGGTTGACCGAACGAAGTGAGTAACAGGGTCCAGATATCACACTCACCACCATGAAGAGTCTGTCAAGCATCACCAACCACCGGCAATCACCATCATGGTGACTATGGATTCTGGATTCTGCGACTTCGCGCAGAAAGACGGGGAGGGTGAGTTGCCTAGTGAGGTGGTCGCTGAGGTCACAGCCCGGCTTTGGAAACTCCGTATTCAGCCTGCTCTTGGGTGAATTTGTCTCCTACTACGAGTTGCTCAATGAGGCCATCGCGTGAGAAAGGCATCAGGTCAAGATACTGCTCAGCTTTCTTGGCAGCCTGTTCATTCCAGTCAGTGTCTAATGCATCAACCCCGTAGGTCGCATCTTCTCTGGTGAATTTGTCTCCTATCACGAGTTGCTCAATGAGACCATCGTGGGAAAAAGGCATGGTCACGAGGTAGACCTCTGCTTTCAAGCGAGCTTGCTTCTGAGACGCTGTTTCTTTGGCGGCAGTCTCTTCTGGTTTGGTTTCTTCTGGGGATTCTGCGACTGTGGAAGCTGGAGTCTCGGGTACATTCTCTTCGTCCTTTCCGCCACCATTTGCTGCGGCAATAATGACGATGATCGCGATGATTCCAACCCAGAACCACCACTTCTTCCATATCGGTTTCTTTGTTGGCTGAGTTCCTTGCGGGTTGACACTTTCTTGAGTAGACACAATCGACCTCTCTTGGTAGATGCCACTGTTAGGAATAGGCCATTCCCAATATGGCAGTATTTTCCGAAAAACCTGCACACTATCGTGTGTAGACCTTTAGGCTACACTACGCCAGCCTTGTCACCATCATGAAGGGTGATCTCGAGCAAATTTTGGCTGCGAACCTCGTTGCGTACCGCATGGAACGCGGTATGAGCCAGGAGGAACTCGCGCACAGAGCTGGAGTTCACCGTACGTACATGCAACGCCTTGAAACGGCCAAACAATCAGCCACCTTGCGTACCGTCGATAACATTGCCGAGAGCCTCGGAATCGACCCTCTCGACTTGCTACGTCCCACCAATTAACACAAAAGGTACGTCCCCATGCCGTTTGGGTGCACTCCTTTGCTCAGAGTCACTTCGTGTCCACAGTTAATGGTCATAATGACCGTTAACTGTGGACACGAGAGTCGCTAGGGCTATTCAGCGAGGGTGACGGTGATCTGGAGGTCGGAGTCGGTCTCACTCCAGGTGACACTGCCAGTGAGGTGGCTCACAGCGTGAAGATCGGCCTCAACGCTGCGGAGGTGCCCCAATATCTCGGGGCGTCCTGAGATGACCATGGATTCCACGGGGGTCTTCATCGATGTCTTTGCTTCAGACTTGGCACCACGGATACCCACGAGAACCTCAGAAACAGTCGCCAGCACCCCGGGGTCGCCTTGACTAGGCAACTCCTCGGCGGTGGGCCATGAACTGCGGTGAATCGACTCCGGGTTCCACCAGCGCCACACTTCTTCGGTCACAAAAGGACAGTACGGTGCGAAGAGCCGAAGCAGTACGGCCACCGCTAGCCCGAGAGCAGAACGAGCAGACTCAGTCTCAGCAGAATCAACCACACCCTCCGCGTTTCCGTAGGCGCGTTCTTTGACGAACTCAATGAAGTCATCACAGAAGGTCCAAAAGAAACGCTCAGTCGCTTCAAGAGCATCAGTGTATTCATAGGCTTCGAGGGCGGCTGTTGCATTCTCCACAACGGTACGCAACTCCGCGAGCATCGACGAATCCACCGGGTTGGTGACCTTGTCGAGTGACCACGAAGCGGGATCATTCCCTGGAAGATTCAACACCAACTTGCTAGCGTTCAGAATCTTGGTCGCCAAGCGTCGTCCCACCTTCATCTGGGTCTCATCGAAGGGAGAGTCAGCCCCTGGGCGAGCCATCGCGGCACGCCAGCGCACTGCATCCGACCCGTACTTCTCCAGGATCTCAGTGGGAACCACCACGTTACCTTTCGACTTACTCATCTTCTTGCGGTCAGGGTCAGTCACGAACCCCGACAATGCAGTGGTCGTCCACGGCAGGGAGTCGTTCTCGGCATTTGCGCGTACGATCCTGGAAAACAACCAGGTTCGAATGATGTCGTGGGCCTGGGGTGCCATATCCATGGGGAAGGTCAGATCCCACAGTTCCTCATCACGAATCCATCCGCAGGCCAACTGGGGGGTGAGCGAACTGGTCGCCCACGTGTCCATCACATCCTTGTCGGCCGTGAACCCACCCGGCTTGTCGCGCTCGGACTCCGAGAAACCGGGGGCAGCCATGGTCATCGGGTCCACGGGAAGCAGATCCTCGCTTGGGGTAATCGGTGACAAATAATCAGGGTTTCCCTGCCCGTCGAGTCGATACCACACAGGGAACGGCACACCGAAGAAACGCTGGCGTGAAATCAACCAGTCACCACTGAGCCCGTTGACCCAATCGGAATACCGATGCTGCATATAGTCGGGCACCCACTGGAGTTCTTTCCCGCGAGCAAGAAGAGCAGTACGCAAGGCCTCATCTTTACCACCATTGCGGATATACCACTGGTTGGAGGCCACAATCTCGAGTGGTTTATCCCCACGCTCATAGAACGACACTGGGCGTGAGATGGGTTTCAGCTCACCATCTAAATTCCCAGTCTCGCGTAGCATCTCCACGACAGCTTCGCGTGCCGAGAAAATAGTCTTTCCCGCCACCATCTCATAACGTTCAGTGCTGACAATCCAGTCCGGGGTTTCACGACTCAGCCGTCCATCACGTCCGATCACGGTACGCGTCGGCAAGCTCAGTTCACGCCACCACTGCACATCAGTTTTGTCACCGAAGGTGCAACACATGGCGATACCAGCGCCCTTGTCCATTTCGGCGCCGTGGTGAGCCACCACTGGTACCTCGATCCCAAACAAAGGATCAGTCACGGTCGTACCAAACAATGATTGATAGCGCTCGTCATTGGGGTGAGCAATGAGCGCACACACACTCACCAACAACTCCGGGCGAGTGGTCTCAATGAACACCATCTCACCATCGGTGCGATGGAACGACACCCGATGATAGAACCCCGCCTGTTCACGGTCCTCAATCTCTGCTTGGGCCACGGCAGTCTGATAGGTCACATCCCACATGGTCGGCGCATAATCGAGGTACGCTTCACCGCGAGCCAGGTTCCGCAAAAAAGCAGCCTGAGACACACGGATCGCAGCCGGTGACACTGTTGTGTAGAGCTGATCCCAGTCCACTGACAACCCCAGATGCCGCCACAGATCCTCAAATGTTTTCTCATCCTGGGCAGTCAACTGCTCGCACAATTCAATGAAGTTGGCTCGCGAGATCGGAATCTGTTTCTTCGGGTCCGGGTTCTCCGGTGGTACAAAGTCCGGATCGTACGCCAAAGTCGCATCACAGCGTACGCCAAAGTAAGTCTGCACACGGCGCTCGGTGGGAAGCCCATTGTCATCCCACCCCATCGGATAGAACACCTCGAGCCCAGACATCCTCTTGAAGCGGGCAATCAGATCAGTGTGCGTGTACGAGAAGACGTGACCCACATGGAGTTTCCCTGAAACCGTTGGGGGAGGGGTATCGATCGAGAAAACCTCAGCGCGCGAACCAGGGCGGCGAAAAGAATAAACGCCATCGCTGGCCCACTGGGCAGACCACTTGGTTTCCAACCCCTCCAATTGAGGGCGGTCGGGGGCTATCCCCACAGTCACATCATTCATGGGTTTATCCTAGCGATTCGCACCCCAGGACTCGGACCGGTTTCAGAAGCACTACTGCGGAATGGGTAGCGAAGCTAGGGGATGGTCACTTCGTTAGACAGTGCGCCGAGACGATTCTGCTCGGTGTATCTGATCTGAACAACATGCGTCTTCCCATCCACGAGAACCTTGCCTGACCCGTTTCCTACCCCGTCAAGGGTCGCATGGGTTTTCACCTCACCATCGAGCAAGATATCGACGCTGGAGGAGGGGAGTCCAGTCATCGTCAGCCACACATAGTCATCATGGGTTTCTATGGTCAGCGAGGGAGGAAGAGCGATATCAAACTCAGATGTCGCGGGAGTTTTTTGCCCAGCAATCCTCGCTTCAATAGTCCCACGTGTGGATAGACTCGACTGGTCAGAGATGGGAGTAGCCCACGCACCAGTGGGATCTGAGGTGACCACGATAGTCTGGTCACCTATGAGTACGGTGACGTCAGTCTCGGGTGTTGTCGTACCAGAAACAAGAGGATACAGGTTATTGAATGCGCCAGTATCGACTTCTGTTATCTGCACCTGAGAACCCTCCGGGTTGGGGTTTGGTCCATCAGTTGCCTCGATCACAGAGGAGCCTGGTGCATTCACAGGACCGGGCCCAGGGGAACGTGTTGCGAGCACGACTACGAGGATCACAGCAATGAGCGCTAGGGCGATGAGTGCCCCTATTGCGCGAGTACGCCAGGATGCACCATCGCTGGATCTTGGCTCCCCCACGTACTGATTCTTGTAGGCTGCCCGGGAAAACTCTTCATCACCAGTTTCGACATGTGGCTCGAACCTTGCAGGGGTGTTCTGGACCCCAAGTTTCTCTCGGCGCAGACGTGAATGTCGCGACGATGACCAGAGGTCGCCTGGCTGCGATGCCCCCGTACGTACGTACCCTCGTGGGCGTGAATACCGTGGTCCCTCCAAGTGCTGGGAGACGATTGTGGGTACGGGGGTCATTGCTCGATGTGAGGGGCCTGTGTTGTGGAGATAATCCAACAAGGAGGCTCCCCCGGCAACACCAGCGATCGTGGGAAGCAGTTCCTTCAAGAGAAGTGACCCCACCCCGACAGCATCCAGATGTGCCTGTGCACAGTGTTCACAAGTGTGCATCACCACTGTTTCTTCTGCTGGTTCTTCACTGTTTTCCCAGACCTGTCGGCATCGACTCGTGGCAGGGAGTATCGAGAGATGAAGCTCCAACCAACGACGCCGAAGGTTCGCGCGTCCTGCGGCAAGAATCCGCGACACGTCACGCGGTTCTAATCCCATGAGTTTCGCCATTTGTGCGGCTTTCATCGTCTCAATATGGGAATACCACAAGACTTCGCGTTCTTGGGCCACGAGACTCCAATAAGCAGGAACAACAAAACGGTCCGGCGTTACAGGCCTTTCCAACCCAGCAGTGGAGCGAATCATATTGTAGAGGTACGGGCGGAAGCCACTACGTTCATCCATCTTGCCCACACCCAGATCATCAAAGAGACGACACCATGCCCGCGTATTCAATGATTGCACACCCAATTCGGGGGCGAGACCTTGGGCCACAGCAAAACCATAGGGACTATGGCGATTCCAGAGTTCACTCAGCGCCTCATGATCGCCCGTACGCGAAGCTTCGAGAAGTCCCTGATCACTATCAGGAGCGTACGACTGGTCGGGTGAGTGAACCTCTGGTGTCACTGTGAATCCAACAGTTCTCGTAGACGGTCCACGTCAAATGCTCCAGTGGTGGGGTGGATGATCTTGTCGGAGACGTTATCACCATCCAAGAGGAATCGTGGCGTCACATTGAGCCCTTTGGCGAGAGCATAGTCTGTTTGAGAATTCACGAAGCCGGCAGTATTTTCGTTGTCCACACAGGTCTGGAAATTTTCTAATTGTTCGTCACTCAAGCCAAGCTTGGCTGGCACAGTGTCACGAATCAGTTCCTTGGTGAGGCCTTCTTCATTAGCGAGAAAGACTTCGTGATTGTACGCAGGGAAGGCTCCTTGGAAATCGGCACAGGCAGCGCCAACGGCGGCAGTCAGTGAGTATCCTCCCTGGTAATTCACGCTCGTGATGACAACGTTGATTTTGCCTGCCTCAACGTACTCATTCAATGCAGTATTTAAGGTGAGATGGGCAGCTCGGCAGGCGCCGCAATTGTAGTCGGAAATTATTTCGAGAGTGGGAATATCTTGATTCATCTCCGCCATGGCAATCCCATGGTTTCCTACAGCATTGGGTGGCAGATTTGTCTCACCAGTTGCAGTTCCTGTACCCGTGCTCGTGGGGTTCGGCTCTTTAGGTCCAGCGGTGAGGAATCCCCAAATCGCGATCCCGATCACGCAAGCGAGTACGAGCATCCCAGCGATAGTGAAGAGGATCTTGTTGCGGCGTTGCTTACGGGCTTCAGCAAGTCGATGGGCTTGTTGTGATTCTCTTCGTGAGCGACGATCTTGCGCACTGCTTGCCATGAATAGCCTTTCTCTCAAGTTTTCGTGACCAGATTACTGTAGAGCTTCTCATGCCTGAGTCCCAAATCGAGACTGGGTGTGGGCTCATCAGAAGAAGGTGACAGTCACCCCGTAAGGGTCCGACAATGTTACGGTGAGGCCTTGGATGGTTGCCGTGTTGTTGAAGAAACTGAGACGGTCTTTGGAGAGTGCCTCAAATTTCACTGGCACATTAACCCTGGCAGAAGAGTGGGTGAAATCATTTGGATCGATCGTATAGTCTAACGCTGTCCAGTCGGGTGCAGGATTTTCCAAAGTCCACGAGATAGTGTCCTCGTTGAGTTCAGCACCTTTGACCCCAGCGAAACCAAAACCACAATTCTCGGGTTGGATCTCTTTGCGGGTCAAGCATTCGGTGAGCAGTCCGTGAGCTTCATCGCGAACGCGGTCGCGGCCTTCGCTGGAGAGAGTAAACCCGAGAGTGAAATCCACATCATTTTCTGGGTATTCAATGGTGAGATCAGGTTCAACAAACCCGATCATATATTGACTGGTGGTGAGGGTGTACACCCCAGGGAAGAGGTCGACACTGGATTTTCCGGAGACATCTTCACCGTTAATAAATAGTGGAACCGTATCGGTAATGGCTTGGATGTCCATGTTCTTGAAACCACCAGTGAGATACCATCGCCCATGATTTTTCTGTACGGTGTAGGTTGCTTCAACCTCTCGTTCTCCTAAAGAGTATTGAGCATTCATCACCATAGATGATCCTTTAGGTTCGACGTCTGTGACAGTGATGTTAGCCATGGGATATTTTTTGTGGCTCTCTTTGAGCACCTCCGAAGTTAGCAGGGTTGCATCGCTTTGAGCTGTTGTTGTGTATTTCAATGCTGTTCGTGCATCGCCTTGAGCGACAGCCGCCAAATATCGTTCCACCGCTTCAGTAGGTGTTTTTGCTCCATCACCACCGCCACTACTAAACCACCACAGTATTCCTCCACCACCGAAAACACCCACGGCGAGGATAGCCACCATTGCGAGGAAGGCATTGTTTCTTGTCTTTTTCTGGCGATCGGGATCGGAAGGCCTCACCTCTTCGGGGTCCTGAGCCAGGACCACGGTATCTTCGATGGAGGATTCATCGCCAGAATCGAAGATGCTGAGGGTATCAAAGTTCATACTCTTTCCTTTCCTGAGGCAGGGATTGTGGTTGAGCCATTCGCAGCCGCCGCTCTATTTGAGACTCTTTCCTTTGAGCTCGGGCAGCAGAAGACTCAACAAACAAGCCACCCAGAAGGCACCACCGAAAAGAATGAAGATAGGTGCAGACCCGAACCCTGCCGACGTACCCCAGACCAACAGGGGCGGAACAATCAACGGAGCAATGATGGAAGCAATCCTCCCGAATCCTGCAGCTGACCCGGCTCCCACACCACGAAGATCAGTGGGGAAGAGTTCAGGAGTGGAGGCATAGAGTGCACCCCAGGCTCCAAGGTTGAAGAACGATAAAGCCATTCCTGCTGCGATGATAGTCGCGGGGGTATGAGCGAAAGCAAACAGCCCAGCTGCGAGAGCTGAACCAGCGAGAAAGACCGCTAGGGTGCCGCGGCGTCCCCACTTCTCGATAGCTATTGCGGCAGCGAGATATCCGGGTAACTGAGCAAGGGTGATGATGAGGACGTACTGGAAAGACTTGGTGATCTCGATCCCACTGTTGACCAGCAGCGACGGCAACCAGATAAAGGCGCCGTAGTAAGCAAAGTTGACACAGAACCAGATCAGTCCGATCACGATCGTACGCCCTCGCAAGCCAGGTGAGAAGAGTGCACCAACTTTCGCTGGTGGATCCGGGGTTTCCTCTTTGTGGTCGCTGGGGGCTTCCTGTGCTTTGATTCCTGCTGATTCTTCAAAGGACTGAACTATCTTCTCAGCCTCGGCAGTTCTTCCTTTGCGATCCAAGAAGCGTACTGACTCGGGAAGCCCGATTCGGATAACCAGAGCATAGGCTGCTGGCACCGCTCCTAGAGCCAGAGCCCAGCGCCAACCAGAGTCACTGCCAGGAATGACAAAGAAACCGATCAGGGCTGCAAGGAGCCAGCCGACTGCCCAGAAAGCCTCCAGGGCAACGATCACTCGCCCTCGAATGCGAGCCGGTGCGAACTCTGACACGAGTGTCGAGGCGACGGGCAGTTCTGCGCCGAGACCCAAGCCCACGATGATCCGTAGCACAATGAGTACGGCCACAGTTCCAGCAAGGGCTGAGGCTCCAGTGGCTAACCCGTACACCAGCAAGGTCAAAGCGAAGACCTGGCGTCGGCCGATCTTGTCAGCGAGCAACCCGCCGAAGGTGGCACCCAGAGCCATGCCGATGAACCCGGCTGAGCCGATCCATCCAGCCTGAGCAGTGGTGGCGAACTCACTCTTGATGAGCGCTGCCATGACGAAGGAGATCAATCCCACATCCATGGCGTCCAGGGCCCAGCCGATCCCTGACCCGACGACAAGTTTTCCGTGTTTGCGGGTGAAGGGTAGACGGTCTAACCGTTCAGCATGATTCATGGGGTTCTCCTTGATGAGGCGACGGCTTCCAGTCTAAACCGTGAGGTTGCCGAGATTGTGTTCTGTCCCAGTCCACGGCATACGACTGACTGAGAGACCAGGTGGTGGAACCTCGTGAGTTCCTGGGGCAATGTCTGTGAGAGAAAAGAAACTGGTTCCCATCGGCGCCGTTGCCGAAGGGAACCAGGGCTTACACAAAACGCCTCGACAGGCGTTGAGGTTTAGATCGACGCAGCTGCCTTGGTGATCTTAGATTTTCGGTTGGCTGCATTATTGGCATGGATGACACCTTTGGTCACAGCTCTATCGAGACTGCGACAAGCCACTTTGGCTAATTCTTGGGCTTTCTCCGCGTCACCTGCACTCACAGCTTCGCGTACTCGACGAGTCTGGGTTCGCAACTGCGACTTGACTGCCTTGTTGCGAAGGCGGGCGACCTCATTGGTCTTGTTCCGCTTCATCTGCGATTTGATGTTTGCCACTGGTTTTCCTTTAGTACGCTGTGTGGTTTGCGCGAACGCGAGGACTGACTCTACCAGGATTGTCCAGTGACTCCCAAATTACATCTCGATAATCTTGGTGGAGTCCACTTCGTGGGGAGCCTTTGGTTCCAGGGCGTACCCAAGAAGAACCCCGACCCCGAACTCGAACCCTTCGGGGATGTATTTGTCCACGAGTTCGCCAGACTTGAAGGCGATCTTGGGCACACCGACGATGCAGGAGTTGATACCTAGTGAGGTGGCAGCAATGACCATGTGTGAGGCAGCGATCCCGACATCTATGGACACAGGGAAGGGTGCATCGAGTTTTTCTGCGGCAATGATAATCATGGCTGTTGCGTTATAGAGGAGTTTTCCTCCACGATCCATCATGCGACCATGGGCGGCTTCATCAGCTTCCTTCAGGAGAGCCATTCCGGTGGCATCAATAAACTCGATGGCTTCTTTGTCGGCGATAACAATGAATCTCCACGGCTGGCGATTGTGGGCGCTGGGTGCCCGTAGACCAGCTTCAGCGATCGAGCGGAGACGCTCCGCAGGAACCTGGGCATCAGTAAAGCAACGGCAGGAGTGTCGTGTGGCGAGAGCAGCAAGGGTTTCGGTCATGGTTCATTTGTACCACGTCAGCAACTGGCATGGGTATAGTTTTCCCAAGATAGAGACTCCAAGAGAGGTACCCATGAAGAAAGCTCCTATTGTTGCCGTTGCAGCGATTGTCGTCCTTGCACTGTTCGGCAGTGGATTAATGCTTCTGACTGCTAAAACCCCCGATGACACCACACCAAGCCCCGAAGGGTCGCCCCAGGTCGATGCTCCCTATGGGTCCTGGATCTTGAAGTCTTGGAGTTCCCAGGTTGAATTGCCTGCAGACAAAATCACCATGAATGTAGAGTCAGGGAAGGTTTCTGGAGTTTCAGCATGCAACAACTACAACGGCCCTATTGAGATTGACCAAGAGAGCTTCTCCACTGGGCTTTTTGCACAAACGATGATGTTCTGTGAGGACGTCGATGAAGCTGAGCGCACCTATCTCGAACTACTCGATTCGGTCACCTCATGGACTGTTGATGGTGAGTTGATTCTCTCCAGCGAGGGTACGGAAGTTCTGCGCTTCTCCCGGGCCTAAAAGGAACACACCGGGACCTTTTGTGCTCTTGTGTGTTGCACTGCGCGGAATGACAGGGTTGGGTCGCACTCCGCAGAATGGCCGAGGTGGGGTGGTCCTCAGAATGACCGAGGAAGAGTGCGCTACTGGGGATTCATTGGGCAGCGAAGAGCGTTCACCATGTCGGTGACGTACTGGGTTAATCGGTGGTCAGTGTCGGAGTCTTGACCGGCAATGATGTTGACGATAGCGCTCCCCACGATGACGCCATCTGCATGAGCGCTGAGTTCGCGTACCTGCTCGGGGTTCGAGATGCCGAAACCCACCGCTACAGGAACATCGGTGACTTCACGGATGTGAGAGATGATCCCGGCAATGTCGGTGGTGATAGAACTGCGCTCACCAGTTACCCCCAGAGAGCTCACTAGATAAATGAATCCCTCCCCCTGGCGGGCAATCATCTGGGTGCGGTCCATCGAGGTTGGAGCAATCATGGAAATCAGGCACACCCCAGCACCCCCAGCAATTTCACGCACCTCGCAGTGTTCCTCGAAGGGAAGATCAGGAATGATCACACCATCGACTCCTACTCGTGCGGCATCAGCAAAGAACTGCTCGTACCCATAGTGATGCACCGGATTAAGGTAGGTCATCAACACGAGAGGAACAGTCCTCAGGTCTTCGCGACGCAGAGTCTCCACCAAGTCCAATAACTTCGCTAGCGTCGTCCCGCTGGCCAAGGCCCGGGCACTCGATGCCTGGATGCTGGGCCCTTCAGCGACAGGATCTGAGAACGGTACGCCGATCTCGACGAGGTTAACTCCGCAATCGACGAGCATGTTGACGTAGCGGCGGGTGTCTTCAATGCTGGGATCACCACCAGTCAGGAACCCAATGAACGCCTTAGTCTTAAATGCTTCACGAATACGGCTCGCAGAGATCATGACTCCTCCAGCTTCTGTCCCCGATATCGAGCAATCGAAGCAACATCCTTGTCTCCTCGCCCCGAGAGGCAGATGATGACTGACTCGTTATGGCTGAGGGTTGGCACGAGCTTTCGAGCCTGCGCAATGGCATGAGCTGATTCGATCGCGGGAATGATTCCTTCCATGCGGGAGAGATATTCGAACCCTTCGACAGCCTCTTCGTCGGTGACCGGTACGTAGGTAGCTCGACCGGTGTCGTACAACCACGCATGTTCGGGCCCAATCCCTGGGTAGTCCAATCCAGCAGAGATGGAATGAACTGGTGCGATCTGTCCAGCATCATCCTGACAGAAATAGGACTTCATTCCATGGAAGATACCGAGTTTCCCGGTTGCTATGGTTGCAGCAGTACGTTCGGTGTCGACCCCTAGTCCAGCTGCCTCACACCCCATCAAGTTGACCTCTGCATCGTCCATGAACCCGTAGAAGACACCGATGGCATTACTCCCACCTCCCACACAGGCAAGAACGCTGTGGGGGAGTGTGCCTTCTCTCTCCATGATCTGGTTGCGAGCCTCGCGTCCAATGATGGTCTGAAAGTCTCGTACGATCATGGGGAAAGGATGAGGCCCCATCACCGAGCCCATCACATAGTGGGTGTCATCAACTCGTGTGGTCCATTGCCTCATCGCCTCGTTGACGGCATCCTTGAGGGTTTGGGTCCCCGAGGTCACTCGATGGACGCGAGCCCCCAAGAGCTCCATTCGATAGACGTTGAGTGCTTGGCGGCGAGCATCTTCGTCACCCATGAAAATCTCACACTCCAAACCCATGAGTGCTGCAGCTGTAGCTGTGGCAACACCATGTTGACCAGCTCCGGTCTCGGCAATGACTCGGGTCTTGCCCATACGCTGGGCGAGAAGGGCTTGCCCCAACACGTTGTTGATCTTGTGGGATCCGGTGTGATTAAGATCCTCTCGTTTGAGATAAACCTTGGCTCCGCCCAAGTCTTGAGTCATTTTCTGGGCATAGTAGAGCAGGGATGGTCGCCCAGCATAAGTGTTCAGCAGTGTGGTTAACTCGTTGACAAATCCAGGATCACCTTGGGCGGCTTCGTACTGCTTCTCTAAGTGGTGAAGCTCATTCATGAGGGTTTCAGGAATATATTGCCCACCATGGATTCCATATCGCTGGTTCATGGAGTCCTCCTGGGGTCTTGGGTTGCACGTACGATGTGAATGAACTGAGCAATCTTGGCTGGGTCTTTGACACCATTCGTCTCGACCCCACTGGAGACATCCACCCCGGTAACACCCAGGGTTAGGGCACCACTGACATTCTCACACGTGAGTCCACCAGCCAAAAAGAATCCAGGCATATCAGGGTAGTGCCGGACATCATCGAGCAGAGACCAGTCCATGACTTGCCCGGAACCGGGTTTTGGCCCATCAAAGAGCAGATAGTCAGGATCAACATTCAATGCGTACGCAAAGGACTCGCGGTCAACAATGGACCAAGCATTGATGATAGGTACCCGAGGAAGAACCTGTCGCAGAGCTTCAACATAGCTGGGGGACTCGTGTCCATGGAGTTGAATCATAGAAATCGCGCCAGAATTGACCGCTTCAACGATATCTTCAATAGCCGCATCGCGGAAGACCCCCACGGTCAATATTCGTGGGTCCATCATGGAGCGAAGCTGGGAGGCAGTCGCAAGATCAACGCGGCGCTGACTTTCTTCAGCGAAAACGAATCCTGCATATTCTGGTAAACACTGGTTGAGGATGGCAATATCATCCGCCCGGGAGATGCCACAGATTTTCACCATAGGACACAGGGAGGTCTGGCCCATGGGTGTAGCCATCTCTTGGAGTGCAGCCCCACGTAACCCTCGAAGGGTGGTCGCCCGATCGGGGGCTCTCATCAAGAATTCTCCAACCAGCATGGCATCGGCTCTGGCTTGCACCGCTTGGGCGGCGTGCTTAAAAGAGGTCACCCCAGATTCCCAGATGAAGATACGATCCTCAGGAACGCGGCTTCGCAGAGCGGCACTGGTGGACGTGTCCACAGTGAAGGAACTCAAGTCACGGTTGTTCACTCCAATGATTCGCGCCCCGAGGTCCACGGCTCGATCAACCTCTTCAGCGTTGTGGGTTTCGGTGACGCAACTCAAACCAAGTTCATCCCCGAGGGCGAGAAATTCTTGGAGCTGCCCGTCACTGAGCAGGGAACAGATGAGCAGTACTGCTGAGGCTCCCAATGCTCGAGCCTGGAAGATTTGGTAGGGATCGATTGTGAAATCTTTGCGCAGGATCGGAAGCGTCACATGGGTGGAAATGTCATAGAGGTGGGCATCTGAACCCAGAAATTGGGTGGGTTCGGTGAGAACAGAGATCGCGGCAGCCCCGGCCAGTTGGTAGTCCCGGGCGATGTCCAAGTACGGGAAGTCGCGGGAAATCAATCCTTTTGAGGGGGAGGCTTTCTTCACTTCAGCAATGAAACTCATCCCAGGTGTCCGTAGTGCTTGTTCAAAGAGAAAACCTTCACGGATAGGGGTGTTGAGGGCTCGGCGAATCATGTCAGCCCTGGAGGTAGTGATGAGGTCGGCTTCGACTCGTGAACGAGCCGATTGTGCCAAGATGTCGAGAATAGTCATGCTTGATTGGTGAGCTGGATGAATCGATCGAGTTGGGTTCGCCCCGCGCCAGAGTTGATCGTGTCACGGGCCAGCTCAACGGCTTGACTCATGGAGAGATCCTCTCGTGCAAGATAGAGGGCAGCGGCACTATTGAGCAGGACAGCATCAGTTGTGGGGCCCTGAAAGCCATCGAGGATTGCCCGAGTGATGGTGGCATTTTCTTCTGGTGTTCCTCCGACCAGGTCTTGTTTCGTACATAGCGAGAATCCTAGTTTCTCTGGGTGAAGGGTGTAGAGCTTAAATTCCCCATGGCGCACTTCACAGACAGAAGTCGGCCCACTCATGGAGATCTCATCGAGGCCATCGTGCCCATGAACCACCATGGCATTCTCGACACCCAGATTGTGCAGTACCTTGGCCAGCGGTTCAACGAGGTCTTCATCGTAGACTCCCAGCAGTTCCATGGTCGCACCAGCAGGGTTGACGAGCGGGCCGAGGATGTTGAAGATGGTACGAATCCCGAGCTCGGAGCGTACTGGGGCAACGAATTTCATGGCCAAGTGGTAGTTCTGGGCGTAGAGGAAGCACAGTCCGATCTCTTCCAATATCTCTAACGACTTCTCAGGGCTGACATCGATCTTCACCCCGAGGGCCTCGAGGACATCAGCTGCCCCCGAGCGGGAGGTCGCCGCACGATTACCATGCTTCGCAACTCGTACCCCAGCTGCCGACACGACGAGCGCTGAGGTGGTGGAAATGTTGAAAGAATTTGACCGATCCCCACCGGTTCCAACAATTTCGAGGACTGGCATGTTGTTGAGCAGACGTACGCAATGCTTACGCATTCCGGCGGCAGAGGCCGTGATTTCGGTGATAGTTTCACCCTTGAGGCTCATCGCTGTCAGGTATGCCGCCATCTGTATCTGGGTGGCTTTGCCGTTCATGATTTCGTCCATGACACCTTCAGCGAGATCGTACGACAGTTCTTGGCGTTTCACTGCTTGCTGAATGGCCTCACCGATGTGATTGTTTTCTGGCACCTGGGTCTCCTTGTTAGCGACCACAGTCTACGCCCCGAGGAGGTAGTGCTATGAAATTCTCGAGCATTTTCGCACCGTACGGGGTCAAAATGGACTCCGGGTGGAATTGCACACCGTAGATGTCGAAGTCGCGGTGGTGGATACCCTGGATTTCCCCAAGGTCACTGACGGCTGAGACGATGAGTTCTTCAGGAATCGTGGCAGGATCTGCGACGAGCGAATGGTAGCGACCGACTGGTATCTCGGTGGGCAAACCCTCAAACAGCTGGTTGGGGGCCACCACGCGAATCAGTGAGGTTTTCCCGTGCATGAGCTGTGGAGCGTGAGTGATCGTGGCACCGTAGGCCTCACAAATTCCCTGGTGGCCGAGGCATACCCCCAGGATGGGAAATCGCTGACCGAGTTCTTTGACCACGTCGATACAGATTCCCGCCTCTGCCGGATAACCGGGGCCAGGGGAGAGGATCACGTGGCTGGGGTTCATGGAAGCCACATCACTCACACGCAGTGCATCATTGCGGACCACGCGGATATCCGGATCGATCGCCCCCACCATCTGATAGAGGTTATAGGTGAAGGAATCGTAGTTGTCGATGATGAGGATCATGGGGTGCCTTGTCTCGTACAAACGAGGTCATCACCATGGGGCAGTGACACTGCATCCACGACGGCTTGCATCTTGTTCACAATCTCTTGCCATTCTTTCTCAGGGTCAGAATCGGCCACGATCCCACAGCCAGCGCGCAGATAGACCCTGCCTCCACGCTTGTACGCCAGCCGTATCGCGATACAGGTGTCGAGATCACCAGTGGTCGACAGGTAGCCGATCGCACCCCCATAGACTCCGCGACGTACTTGCTCAAGATCGTTAATAATCTGGCAGGCTCTGATTTTGGGCGCGCCCGAGAGGGTTCCAGCAGGGAGTACGGCGCCCAAGACATCCATGGGTGTCACATCCTCGCGAATTCTTCCTGTGACGACGGAACCAAGATGCATCACATGGGAGAAGCGAAGTACACTCATCAGTTGTCTTACCTCAACGGATGAGAATTCGGAGATCTTGCCGAGATCATTACGGCCCAAATCAACCAACATCGTGTGTTCTGCGATCTCTTTCTCGTCGCCGGCGAGTTCTCTTTCCAACAACTCGTCCTCGTTGGCGTCTCGCCCGCGAGGCCTCGTACCGGCCAGAGGGTAGGTCATCACCTGATCGCCAGTGAGTTTGACGAGGGTCTCGGGGCTCGCTCCAGCTATTTCGAGTTCATCGGAGGAGAAATAGAACATGTAGGGGCTGGGGTTGTGCTGGCGAAGATAATCGTACGTCCCAAAGAGGCTTCCTTGTGCCTCTGCTTTCACCCGTTGCGAGAGTACGACCTGGAAGATGTCACCTTCCGTAATGTGGTGCGAAGCGGTAGTGACCATGTCAATGAATTCATCATGGGTGTGCGACGATTCGAACTCGCCTACCCGCAGCTCCTCCATACTAGCCATTTCCCCATAGGCGACCAGTTCTGCCATGGCGGTCAGGTCGTCCAGCGCCTGGGTGTAACCACCAGGGAGATCATCGAGGGAGATCGTACGGATGCAGAAGACTTCGCCACGTAGATGGTCGAAGGCTATGACGTGGTCAAAGAACATGAGGTCGACGTCGTTGAACCCCTCTTCGTCGAGAGCATCCCAGCGTAAACTTGGTTCGCCATATCTCAGATAATCGTAGGCGATGTAGCCAGCGAGTCCTCCGGTGAACGGTGGGAGCCCTTCGATGCGTGGGCCCAGGTGTTCTGCGATCAGCTGCGAGATGATGGGCCCTGGGGAGTCCACACGCCTGGTGCTGGGTTCAGCTCCGAGCTCGCGGATGGTCAAAACATGATCGTGGCAGGTGAGTTCGAGTCGAGGGTTGTAGCCCACGAAGGTGTACCGACCCGTGTCGCCAGAGTCCTCCATCGATTCGAGGATGAAACAATGGTGAGAGATCTTCTTGCAGGCAAGAAATACTTCTGTGGGCGTACGCTCGAGACCTACCATGCGCAGGACGACAGGAGCGCTACGATAGTCGCCCACCCACGAGTCTAACTCTCCTGGTGTGGTTAAAATGGTGGATTCCACGAGGGAGAATTCCCCTTCCCAGCTGTGGCAAGATGATGTCCTCTTGCACGGGCGATCACAAGGAGAAGTCCGGTTCGACTTCTCCTAGCCAACTAGCGTACACTGGTCGCTCGTGGTCGAAAGACCTAGGCTGTCCTATGCCTTCCCAAGGGTGGCCGACCGAGGGCAATAGCTCAATTGGCAGAGCAGCGGTCTCCAAAACCGCAGGTTGGGGGTTCAAATCCCTCTTGCCCTGCACGGGAAGGAAGGCACAAAGAAAGGCAAGTTCTGTGGCCAAGAAAAAGTCCGACGGTCCCCAGGGGGCTGGCAAGGATGTCGAACGTGACAGCGTTGGCAAGAATGATCGCTCAATGAGCGAGGACTCCATCCTGTCCATGTTTCGCGGCGAAGAAGACACCAATGTGATCGTCGACGAGCAGGAGGCTCCTGCACCCAAGTCACGTACGAAGAGTTCCACCAAGTCTGCAGCTTCGGACCACAAGTCCGATACTTCAGCTCCTGGGAAGAAGAACCGTCCCACACGTTCTCGCGCAGAGGCCACCACCGACGACACCTCGAAGAGGACAGGTTTTGGAGAATTCCTCTCCCAAGTTGTTCAGGAATTGAAGAAAGTATCGTGGCCGACGAGCGCTCAACTCTTTCAATACTTCCTGGTAGTGCTGGCTTTTGTTGTCTTCATGATTGCCTTTATTAGTCTCCTTGATTTCGTCTTCAGTGGTTTGATGCTCAAGATCTTTGGTGGAGGGTAGGACTTGATGACTGAAACAGAAGTGAGTTTTTCCGAACCAACCGATGAATCTGCCGACGATGTGTTGATGATGCCCAGTGATGAGTCTGCTACGGATATCTCCCTACCAGCAGAGGTCGACAGTGAACTGAATCTCGCCCTTGGTGACGATGAGCCTGAAGAGGAAGACTTGGGTATCAATCTTGACCTAGGTGGGAGCGAAACCCCTGAGGCTCCTGCAGATGAGATCCATTTTGAGGACGAGGAAACCCCAGCTGTCAGCGATGAAGAGTCGACTACTGATGAAGCTGAACTGGAGGCCACTCGTGAAGAGATTCGAGCATCCTTGGTGTCTCGGGTCGGTGACTGGTTCGTCGTACATACCTACTCAGGTATGGAGAAGCGGGTGAAGCAGAACCTGGACTCCCGAGTGAAGACTCTCAATATGGAGGACTTCATCTATGAAACAGTGGTTCCCACCGAAGATGTGATTGAGATTCGCAATGGTGCCAAGAAAACGATCACCAGGACCGTACTGCCTGGTTATGTTCTGGTACGCATGGACTTAACCGATGACTCTTGGTCAGCAGTACGACACACACCCTCGGTGACCGGTTTTGTTGGTCATGCTAATGAGCCAGTGCCGTTGAGCCTCGATGAGGTCGTGGAGATGATGCTCCCGGCAGCAATGGCAGCGAAGGTGGATAAGGAATCCGGCAAACCTCAACGTAAGAAGAAAGTTGAGTTGCTGGACTTCCATGTTGGCGACTCGGTTATGCTCACGGAAGGACCATTCACAGGGGTCCATGCCACGATCACTGAGATCGATACACATAATTCGCGACTCAAAGTCTCTTTGGAGTTCATGGGCCGCGATACACCTGTGGATTTGACGTTGGATCAGGTACAGAAAATCTGATTCACACCCTGCATGTCAGGGAAACTCCACGGATGGTCCGTGGAGACTTCGAGAGTCAAGGAAGGACCCACATGGCTCCCAAGAAGAAGGTTGCGGCCCTTGTTAAGGTGCAACTCCAAGCTGGCTCAGCCACACCTGCCCCTCCGGTGGGTACGGCTCTCGGCCCTCATGGTGTCAACATCATGGACTTCTGTAAGCAGTACAACTCTGCGACAGAATCCCAGCGTGGCTCCGTGATCCCAGTAGAGATCACGATTTATGAGGACCGTAGTTTCAGTTTCATCACCAAGACACCTCCAGCATCGTCACTGATTAAGAAAGCTGCTGGTTTGTCCTCAGGTTCAGCGAACCCTCTCAAGGACAAGGTGGGTTCGATTAATCGAGCTCAGGTCAAGGAGATTGCTGAAGTGAAGATGCCAGATCTCAATGCTAATGACATTGATGCTGCTATGAAGATCGTTGAAGGATCTGCCCGTTCAATGGGCATACTCGTCGACGGCTAGAAGCCCTCGACGTGGAAGGGGAGCGCCCCCGTACCACAACTGGAGAACCACCATGCGAGGTGGATTCAAGGAAAGGAACCAGACATGAAGCGCAGTAAAGGATATCGCGAAGCTGACAGTAAACGCGAACCTGGAAAGCTCCACTCAGGAGCAGAGGCGGTCGCCCTCATTAAGCAAATGGCGACAGCAAAGTTTGATGAGACCATTGAGGTTTCGATGAGGCTCGGTATCGATCCTCGCAAAGCGGATCAAATGGTTCGCGGCACAGTTAATCTTCCTCACGGCACAGGTAAGACAGCACGGGTCCTCGTCTTTGCTACCGGTGAGAATGCTGCAGCTGCGCAAGCGGCTGGCGCTGATGAAGTGGGTGCCGACGAGTTGATCGACAAGGTTGCCGGTGGCTACCTCGACTTCGACGCTGTGGTCTCTACCCCTGATCTCATGGGTAAGGTCGGCAAACTGGGTCGTGTGCTTGGTCCTCGCGGGTTGATGCCGAATCCGAAGACTGGCACAGTGACGATGGATGTTGCCAAGGCGGTCTCGGATATCAAGGGCGGAAAGATTGAGTTCCGTACGGACCGCCACTCCAACTTGGCCTTCATCATTGGTAAAGCATCTTTTTCGCAAGAGCAGTTGCTGGAGAACTACCAGGCTGCCATGGATGAGGTGTTGAGGCTCAAGCCGAGTTCCTCAAAGGGCCGCTATATCCGCAAGATCACAATGAGCTCCACCATGGGCCCAGGTATCGATATCGAATCCGGCAAGAAATCTGGCGGTAGCGAAGCCTAGGATACCTCGCACTTATCCTCGGGGTTTGTTGACCATACTGCAAGGTCAACTGAAGAAAACAGTTCAGTTCGACTGCCCATCAAGGCAGAGAAATGACTGCCAGCACCCGGCGTACTGGTGCGCAGTGGTAGCGTACTTCTGTGATCAGAAATCACAGGTTATACTGGGGCGAACGATCCTAGTCGTGAGCAGAAAACCTATCAGAGGGGGATCCATGGCACGTGGAAACCGAATGTGGAAAACTGTGGCCCTAGCTTGTGTTGTATCAGTGCTGGCAGGTTCCTTAGTGAGCTGCCAAAAACCTGAAGAGTACGAGGGGCCATCACTAGAAGAATTGAGTGACTCCTCTCCCGCCTTGGGGTATCTTGCGCAGCGAACTCATGATGTTGAGGGGTTCCTCTATGCCCCCGGCAACACCACCAATGGCAGCGACTTCTCATATATCTATGAAAACTCAGCTGCAATCATTGCCTTGTCTCACTTAGGTGCTACTCGCGAAGTAGAACTCATTGCTGATGCCATGGTTTTCGCTCAAGACCACGACCGGTATTTTGATGACGGGCGCCTGCGCAATGCGTACGTGGGGGGCAACCCACGCGAACAGACAGGATGGTCAGTTTTCCGAGGGGTTGATGCCGTGAGACTACCCGGCACCTGGAAGGACGGCATTTGGCAGGAAGACTTCTATGCAGTATCCACGTCGACAGGCAACATGGCATGGGCTTTGATGGCCCTGTGTGAGGCCTACGGGGTTGCCTCAGAATCTAAAGCCGATAGTTACCGGCAAGCAGCGATTCGAGTTGCGGATTACTTGCTCACCATGAAGTCAGCCACCGGTGGCTTTACTGCTGGTTATGAAGGCTGGGACAAGGACCAGGTGATGGCCAGCTACAAGTCCACTGAGCACAACATTGATCTCATTGTGGCGTTCTTGATTGCTGCTGATGTGGTCGCTCCCACCGACCCAGCTAAAGAAGCCCAGTATCGAAGCGCCTCACAACACGCTGAAGAATTTGTTGTGTCGATGTACAACGAGTCACTCAACAATTTCTATACCGGTACGGGTGATGATGGTGTGACCGCCTTCGAGGGGGTCTTGCCTTTGGATGTTAATGCATGGGCGCTGCTGGCTTTAGCGGAGCGGCTCGACGACACCGACCTCATCGTGGGTTTCATTGAAGAAAAACTCAGTGTTGAAGACGGTTTCGGGTTTTCTACTGGTGATCTCTCTGGGGTATGGAATGAGGGTACGGCTCACATGGCTCTGGTTTATCGTGAACTGGAGATGACTGATTCTTATGAACGTACGATGGCTTATCTCTCCACCCAGACTGCGGTAGATGGAAGTATCACAGCTGCCTCTAAGGACGGGCTGACAACCGGTTTCATGGTCAGCGGAACAGAGGTGATGTGGATCTATAACAACATCACCAGCATCGGGGCCACGGTATGGCTTGCCTTCGCTCAGATGGATATGAACCCTCTGCAATATCCTCGCCCGATTTAGTGACAAGTAGCCGCGAGAGCCAACAACAATGGGTAAGAAAACATCACTGGCCACTAGGCGAGTCGTACCACATCGGTTAGGCAACGAATTTTGTGGATTACACCCGTACGTCATTGCCCTGCTCATCGACGTCATGATGCACCTCTTGATTGGTCTGAATGTCGAGACCTCTGCCTACATGATTATGCGGTTGACCATCTCGTTTATCTTTTTTATCTATCCACTGTATTACGTGGCCGATGTCTTGTGGTCGATGCGTCCCAGTGTTGCTGCGGTCCTGTCGGGCGACGCACAGATCAACCGGAAAAACTATGCCAACACTCCGCGTACGGATGTACCGCGAGAGAAACTTCTTCCAGTGACAGTGTCCATCCCGATCTACACCGAAGATAACAAGGTAGTTTTTGAAACTATTCGCCAAGCCCTCCATGCTGCCGACCATTATCACCAGGTGTCCAACCAGGAGGCGAACGTGGTGGTGTCTGATGATGGGCTGGCTCCCTTTCTTGGTGGGGTTTGTGACCATGACAGCGTTGCCGACCTCATGGAGTCCTATCTCCCACAAGCCTGCGATGGTTCTGCCGGTGACCAATTATCGAAGACAGAACGCTTGGCAGCTGAGCGAATAGCTTTCTATCGCACGATGGGTGTGGGTTTCGTTGCGCGCCCAGCGGCAGGACGCCCAGGAAAATTCAAAAAGGCCTCTAATTTGAACTACACCCTGCATTTGGGTCATGCTCTCGAGGAGGAATCCCTTGCTGGATTGTGTGCCCCAGGTGCCCGATTTGCTGGTGGGTATGCCGAGGGGGATATTCGCACCCACGACATCATCATGCTGCTGGATAAGGACTCCGGTCTTAACTCGAAGATCATTGAAGCGGCCGTACCAGAATTCATTGCTGACGAGACCCTTGCCTACGCCCAGTGCGCGACGAATGTCTGTAATATGTCCGACAATTTCTATGCACGAGCATTTGGTTACCACACTAATAATCTGTTCCACAATACCTGGCCTGTGAAGGCGCTCCAGGGGTACTTTGTTCCGCTGGTAGGGCACAATGCATTCTTGCGCAAAACCCACCTGGAAACCAGCGGTTGGTGGGCTGAAGATAGAGTGTCAGAAGACTACGACAAGGCTATAGATTTTTATAACCATGGATTCCATGGAAAATATCTGCATTTCAGGGGATTAGAGTTCAGTGAATACACGTCAAAAACTTTCGCTGAAGAGGCAGGAAAGCAGTTCCGCTATAGTTATGGCCTTCTCGAAATGCTCCTTCAAGGTACGGTGAAAATCGGCACAACTCGCGCTTGTGACGTATTCTTCATGATCTTGTACTTCTGCTCACTGATCAATGCTGTCATGTTGCTACCGATGGCTTTACTGGAAACCCACTTCGGTAACCTCCACCTGTTGTGGGCCGGTTTCCTCTTCTGCAATATGTGCTTCATTTTTCTTCCGTGGATCCGAAGTATCTACATGCGCCGTCGAATCCCTGCTGATGAACGAACCCACCTGGGTCGTACCTTGGTGATCGCATTATCCTTCCTCGGGCATGCCTATTCTGCTTTTGCAGGAGTGTGTCGGTTCTTCACCAATCTTCTCCGATCCACCCCCAAAGCTTTCCCTGCTACTAATGTTGATGATGATCAAAACACGCTTTGGGACGGGTTAAAAATTGTTGGGGAATACTTCTGGAAGAACAAGCCGTACTTTATTATTGCGATCTTGTGTATTGAGCGCGGGATGTACGTACTGACCCTCAAATATGTTGGGTTGGGTACGACTATTTCGTACACCTATATTCTGCTCGTATCAGTGCTCGTACCCTTTATTCTCACTCCACAGTTGTATACCCCCCTTGTCCGGGCCTTGACCAGAACCAAGTCCACACCTGGGCGCACTCCACCACCAGCTCTCAGTGATCAGGTGAGTGAGCAGTACGCCGAGATGGAGGAAGCACACCCAGCAGGGGAAGAAATTCGAAATTTGGTTGGATGAGGACTTTACCCGTACACTATCAACGGCCGAAGACCGCCGGTTGTGAACCACAATTCACTGAAGAATCATTCGATTAACCTGCGCAGGTGAGATATTGCGTCGTGCACGCCTTGATCGCTTGGGCAGATCGAGGCGTTTTTCTTTTGTGTGTTCCTCCCGACTCGTCTTCGACCGTGGAATGGAAGGAGACCTCATGGCGAGGCCAGATAAGGAAGCCACTGTTAAGGAGTTGAGCGAAAAGTTCTCTTCTGCTTCGGCTACCGTTCTGACAGAGTACCGTGGCTTATCAGTCAAGGCTCTCAAGGATCTGCGTCGTTCTCTTGGGAGCGATGCCACCTACTCCATTACGAAGAACACCCTGACCATACTTGCTGCCAAGGATGCTGGAATCGAAGGACTCGATGACAAGCTGAGTGGTCCAACGGCTATTGCCTTCATCAATGGTGACGTTGCCACGGTAGCGAAAGGTTTGAAGAACTTCGCAAAGGAAAACCATTCTTTGGTCATCAAGGGCGGCTACATGGACGGTTCAGTCCTTGATGCCGGTACAGTGTTGAAACTCGCAGACCTGGAGTCTCGCGAGGTGCTGCTGTCCAAGATGGCTGGAGCAATGAAGGCCAATTTGTCAAAGGCTGTCTATCTCTTCGCAGCGCCGCTCAACCAAGCTGCGCGTGTGATGGGGGCACTCCAAGACGCGGCCACCGCCAACCCCAGCCTTCTTGGCTCTGGTGGCACAACAACAGCCGTGGAAGCGGCCATCGAGGTGGAAGCCTCAATTCCCGCAGCAGACGCTGGGGATGAAACCCCGGCAGAAGATGCCACACAATAGGAAGGATGCCGTACATGGCTAAGCTCACTAAAGAGGATCTCCTCGACGCATTCAAGGACATGACTCTGATTGAACTCTCTGAGTTCGTGAAACTTTTTGAAGATACTTTCGAAGTGACTGCAGCAGCACCAGTTGCTGCTGTGGCTGCCGCTGGTCCCGCTGGAGCTCCTGCAGCTGAAGCCGCAGAAGAAAAGGACGACTTTGATGTTGTTCTCGAATCTGGTGGCGACAAGAAGATCCAGGTTATTAAAGAGGTTCGTGCACTGACCAGTCTCGGCTTGAAGGAAGCCAAGGATCTCGTGGAAGAAGCTCCCAAGGTTGTCCTGGAGAAGGTCAACAAGGAAGCTGCTGATAAGGCGAAGGAACAGCTTGAAGCTGCCGGAGCCACGGTAACAATTAAGTAGTACGCCAGCTTCCTTCCCTCCACGTGGACATGAAGGAAGCTGCGTTCCCCAACTCTGTCGCTGGCAGTGGTCACCAAACAATAGGTAGCCACTGTCAGCGACTTTTTTCTCCAATCGATCAGAGAATGACGTACACTGGGGATTTGTGTTTGGCTACACAGGAAAGGATTCACCCATGAAAAAACTTGCAGCCGTGATGGGGATGATCGTTGTCGCTTCGCTGTGCGGGTGTTCCGATAGTGTTTTGAAGGAATCCCCGGAAGTGTTGGCGGAGAAACTCACCACTGATGCAGAATTGTGGGGATTGCCACAAGATGCGACGATTGATTGCGGTAAGAAAAAAATTGTCATGGAGAAAGACAAAGTTATTACCTGCTCCTTGACAGCTCCTAGTGATCCGCAGAAGTACGAGGTTGTCGTGACGATCACTGACGCTGATCTCGTGACCTATGAGTACGCCTACAAGGTCGTCAAGGTGGAGGACAACTGACAAGATTGTGGGAAATCTCCACAGTTTCAGTCGATAGCGCTACACTGGTATGAGTCTAGTCAATGACGCCTAGATCCTACACGTCCGGGGGTTTGCATTTGACCTCTTGGTAGGCTATCGTTGTAGTTTGCCCCTGCGTGTCTTTTCTCGTGTGCTCTTTTTCATGAAGAAAGACCTGCCTTTCCACCTGGCGAGTTCTGGAAGGACCGATCTTGGCCGCCCTGCGTAGCGCGAAGAAGAACCATATTATATCTGGTACCGATCGTATTTCTTTTGCGAAGATTCACGAACCTATGGAGGTACCAAATCTCCTTGATTTACAAAGGGATTCCTTTGATTGGCTGATTGGCTCCGAGACCTGGAGGTCCAAGGTTGCCGACGCCAAAGATCATGGACGACATGACATCAACACCAAGTCTGGTTTGGACGAGGTCTTTGAAGAGATCTCACCGATTGAAGACTTCGGCGGGATGATGTCTCTCTCATTTCGGGAACCGAGGTTCGAAGAGCCGAAGTACACGATCAGTGAATGCTTGGAGCGTGACGCCACCTATTGTGCGCCGTTGTACGTCAAAGCTGAATTCATGAATAACGAAACCGGTGAGCTCAAAGAGCAGACGGTCTTCATGGGTGATTTCCCACTCATGACCCCCGATGCGACCTTTGTCATCAATGGCACCCAGCGTGTGGTTGTCTCCCAATTGGTGCGTTCTCCCGGTGTGTATTTTGAGGTGACTCCCGACAAAACCTCGGACAAGGACATTTATACGGCGAAGGTTATTCCTTCTCGTGGTGCTTGGCTTGAGTTTGAGATCGACAAGCGTGACACGGTTGGCGTACGCCTCGACCGTAAACGTAAGCAGTCGGTCACGATCTTTCTCAAGGCTCTCGGGTGGACCGAGGAGGAGATCCTTGAAGAATTCTCTGAGTTTGAGACCATGAGAATCACCTTGGAGAAGGATCCGGTTCACACTGAAGACGAAGCCTTGCTGGATATCTATCGCAAGTTGCGCCCGGGTGAACCCCCAGCACGAGAAGCTGCCAAGCAGTTGATTGACGGCTATTTCTTCAACCCTAAACGATATGATCTGGCAAAGGTTGGCCGTTACAAGATCAACAAGAAACTTGGTCTGACCTTGGGTATGGAAGAGCAGATCCTCACCAAGCAAGACATTACTGCCGCTATTCGTTATGTCTGCGCCATGCATGAGGGGCGTGCGGACATTGATGGCGTGCCCATCGAAACTGATGACATCGACCATTTTGGCAATCGCCGTTTGCGTACCTCAGGTGAATTGATTCAGAACCAACTGCGTACTGGATTGTCTCGAATGGAACGCGTGGTTCGTGATCGAATGACCACCCAGGATATTGAGGCCATCACCCCCCAGACGCTGATCAATATTCGTCCAGTTGTCGCGGCACTTCGAGAATTCTTTGGTACCTCGCAGTCTTCACAGTTCATGGACCAAACCAACCCAGTTGCCGTGCTAACCCACAAGCGACGCTTGTCTGCTCTCGGCCCTGGCGGTTTGAGCCGTGATCGGGCAGGGATGGAAGTGCGTGACGTTCACACCTCCCACTATGGGCGTATGTGTCCCATTGAAACCCCTGAAGGTCCCAACATTGGTCTCATTGGTTCACTGGCATCCTTCGCACGAGTGAATGCGTTCGGTTTCATCGAAACTCCGTACCGCAAATGTGAGAAGGGCCGCGTTACTGATCAGGTGGAATACCTCACAGCTGATGAAGAAGATCGGTATGTCATCGCCCAAGCGAATGCAAAAGTTGACGAGAAGGGCAAGTTCCTCGAAGAACGCGTCTTGGTACGCATCAAGAGTGGCGATGTTGACCAGGTTCCTCCTGGAGAAGTCCAATACATGGATGTGTCCCCACGGCAGATGGTGTCCGTAGCCACGGCTCTCATCCCCTTCCTTGAGCACGATGATGCATCTCGCGCGCTCATGGGTGCCAACATGCAACGCCAGGCGGTGCCGTTGATTCGTAACGAAGCTCCACTCGTGGGTACGGGTATGGAATACCGTGGCGCTGTCGACGGTGGCGAGGTGACTCTGTCAGAGAAGCCAGGTGCTGTGCAATCAGTGAGTGCTGACCTCATTGAGATTGCTAATGATGATGGAACCTATTCGGCGTACAAACTCAAAAAGTTCATGCGCTCCAACCAGGCCACCTGCATCAACCAGCGCCCGCTGGTCAAGCAAGGGGAGCATGTTGAAATTGGTACGCCTCTCGCAGATGGTGCATGCACCGATCGTGGCGAAATGGCTCTCGGGCGTAACCTCTTGGTGGCTTTCATGCCCTGGGAGGGACTCAACTATGAGGATGCCATCATCCTGTCGGAGAGACTGGTTCAAGATGATGTGTTGACCTCGATCCACATCGAAGAACATGAGGTTGATGCTCGCGATACGAAATTGGGCCCCGAGGAGATTACCCGGGATATCCCTAATGCTTCTGATGATGCACTCGCTAACCTTGATGAGCGCGGAATTATTCGTATCGGGGCAGAAGTCACCACAGGTGACATTCTGGTGGGAAAGGTCACACCGAAAGGTGAAACCGAGCTGACTCCTGAGGAACGCCTGCTTCGTGCCATCTTCGGCGAGAAAGCCCGTGAGGTACGTGACACCTCGATGAAGGTGCCCCACGGTGAGTCGGGAACCATCATTGGTGTGCGCGTTTTCGATGTTGATGAGGGTGATGAACTCGCCCCTGGTGTCAACCAAATGGTTCGGGTCTATGTTGCGCAGAAGCGCAAGATCTCGGTAGGTGACAAAATGGCCGGGCGCCATGGCAACAAGGGTGTCATTTCCAAGATCCTTCCCCAAGAGGATATGCCCTTCTTAGCTGATGGAACCCCAGTGGACATTATCCTCAATCCGATGGGTGTCCCTTCACGTATGAACGTGGGCCAGGTGCTCGAAACCCATCTGGGATGGGTTGCCAAATCTGGTTGGGATATCACTGATGTGAAAGAACCGTGGGCTGATCGTCTCCGCGATTATGGTCTCGCTAAAGCTGAACCTAACCAGCGGGTGGCAACTCCAGTGTTTGATGGTGCTGAAGAGTCTGAGATCACTGGTCTTCTTGCTCATGGTCGCCCTAATCGTGACGGGCTCACCTTGGTGAATGCTGGTGGCAAGGCTCGCCTTTTCGATGGGCGATCGGGTGAGCCGTACCCAGAGCCGATTGGTGTGGGGTATATGTATATGCTCAAACTCCACCACCTTGTCGACGATAAGATTCACGCCCGTTCTACCGGACCGGTCTCGATGATCACTCAGCAGCCTCTCGGTGGAAAGGCACAGTTTGGTGGTCAGCGTTTCGGTGAGATGGAAGTATGGGCCTTGGAGGCTTACGGTGCCGCCTGGGCTTTGCAAGAACTGCTGACCATCAAATCTGATGATGTCACTGGGCGAGTCAAAGTCTATGAAGCTATCGTCAAGGGCGAGAACATTCCCGAACCTGGGATACCTGAATCCTTCAAGGTGCTCGTGAAAGAGATGCAGTCATTGTGTCTCAATGTGGAGGTGCTTTCCTCCGATGGGCAGGTTGTGGATTTGAAAGACAATGAGGATGATTTCCGAGTTTCAGAAGACTTTGGGATTGACCTATCACGTCGCCCTGGAGTGGACACCTTCGCTATTGAAGAAGTCTGATCCTAGGCATCGGCAAAGAACTTAGAGGATATTCGAGGAAAGTGAATGACAGTGCTGGATAGCAACTTCTACGATGAACTACGCATTGGTTTGGCAACAGCGGATGAGATCCGTCAGTGGAGCCATGGTGAGGTGAAGAAACCCGAGACCATCAACTACCGTACTCTCAAACCAGAACGCGATGGGCTGTTCTGCGAGAAGATCTTCGGTCCCACGAGGGATTGGGAATGCTTCTGTGGAAAATACAAGCGAGTACGGTTTAAGGGCATCGTCTGTGAGCGTTGTGGGGTTGTGGTGACCAGGGCAAAAGTCCGCCGCGAGCGCATGGGGCATATCGAACTTGCTGCTCCCGTCACTCACATCTGGTATTTCAAGGGGGTTCCTTCACGGTTGGGGTACCTGCTCGATATTGCACCGAAAGACTTAGAGAAGGTCATCTATTTTGCCGCTTACATGATCACTGAAGTCGATGAGGAAGCGCGCCATCGTGATCTTGCTTCCTTGGCTTCACGAGTGGAGACTGAACGCAAGAACCTTGCCACCCGTCGCGACTCGGATCTCAACAATCGCATGACCAAACTCGAAGAGGATCTTGCCACCTTGGAAGCTGAAGGGGCAAAGTCTGATGCGAAGAAGCGCACGCGTGACAATGGTGAGAAAGAGATCAAAGCCATCCGTGATCGCGCAGAGCGTGAACTCAATCGCCTCAACGCCGTGTGGGACCGTTTCACTGGTTTGAAGGTTCAAGACTTGGAGGGTGATGAAACCCTCTACCGTGAAATGCGCCATCGTTTCGGGAAGTACTTTAAAGGATCCATGGGGGCCGAAGCTATCAAGGCTCGTTTAGCCAATTTTGATCTGGATGAGGAAGCTGCCAAGTTGCGTGAAATCATCACCACTGGCAAGGGTCAGCGCAAAACCAGGGCTCTCAAGCGTCTCAAGGTTGTCTCTGCTTTCTTGACAACCAGAAACTCTCCTTTGGGAATGGTCTTGGATGCTGTGCCGGTGATCCCACCGGATCTTCGACCAATGGTTCAACTTGATGGTGGCCGTTTTGCTACCTCCGATCTCAATGATCTCTACCGTCGTGTGATCAATCGCAATAACCGTCTCAAGAGACTCCTCGATTTGGGTGCCCCAGAGATCATTGTGAACAATGAAAAGCGCATGCTCCAAGAAGCAGTGGATTCCCTGTTCGACAATGGTCGCCGTGGTCGCCCTGTTGCAGGTCCGGGCAACAGGCCACTGAAGTCGATTTCTGACATGCTCAAGGGCAAGCAGGGTCGTTTCCGCCAGAACCTTCTCGGTAAGCGTGTTGACTATTCTGGTCGTTCGGTGATCGTGGTGGGTCCCCAGCTGAAGCTCCACCAGTGTGGTGTGCCTAAAACGATGGCTTTGGAACTGTTCAAGCCTTTCGTCATGAAGAGGCTCGATGATCTCAACCATGCTCAGAATGTCAAGGCGGCTAAGCGTTTGGTTGAACGCCAACGTCCAGTAGTGTGGGATGTTCTCGAAGAGGTCATTATTGAGCATCCGGTTCTTCTCAACCGTGCCCCCACCTTGCACCGCCTAGGTATTCAAGCTTTCGAGCCACAATTAATTGAAGGGAAAGCTATTCAGCTTCACCCGCTCGTGTGTACGGCCTTCAACGCCGACTTCGATGGTGACCAAATGGCTATCCACCTGCCACTGTCAGCTGAGGCTCAGGCGGAGGCTCGGGTCTTGATGCTGTCGACCAATAATATTCTCAAACCAGCTGATGGGCGTCCGGTGACTATGCCGAACCAGGATATGGTCATTGGGCATTACTTCTTGACCATTGAGCGTCCAGGCGCCAAAGGTGAAGGCAGGGCTTTCTCTTCTGTTGCCGAGGCACAGATGGCCTTCGATCATCATGAAATCGAGATCGGTTCTCTCATCACGATTCGCATGACACAGTTCGTACCTCCTGCAGGGACAGAAGTACGCGCAGATGGTTCTTTCACGATCCAAACAACGTTGGGTCGAGCATTGTTCAATCAGACTCTTCCAGCTGACTATGCCTATGTGAACGAGGTTGTTGGTAAGAAGAAGTCCGGCCAGATCATTAATGATCTTGCTGAGCGCTACTCGAAGATCGAGGTTGCTGCTACCCTCGACAATTTGAAGGATATTGGCTTCCAGTGGGCTACCCGCTCGGGTGTCACAGTCTCCATTTCTGATGTGGAAACTCCCGCATCGAAACCTGAGATTCTCGCAGGGTATGATGCCAAGGCAGCCAAGATTGACCAGCTGTACGAACGTGGAGCTGTCACAGAAGATGAGCGCCGTCAAGAGCTCATTCAGATCTGGACTGATGCGACAGCTGAGTTGACTGCTGCCATGGAGGCCAACTTCACCAAAGATAACCCGATCTATATGATGGTTCATTCGGGTGCTCGAGGGAACATGACCCAGATGCGTCAGATTGCTGCAATGCGAGGACTGGTGGCTAACCCGAAGGGTGAGATTATCGCTCGTCCTATTAAGTCCAACTTCCGTGAAGGCCTGTCCGTGGTGGAATACTTCATTTCGACTCACGGTGGGCGTAAGGGACAGGCTGATACTGCTCTTCGTACTGCAGACTCTGGCTATCTCACTCGACGTTTGGTCGATGTCTCTCAGGATGTGATTATCCGTGAAGAGGATTGTGGAACTGAGCGTGGGATCACCAAGACTGTCACTGTTCCTAAAGATGGCGGACTGGTTCCAGTAGCCAACATTGAGGCGGCGGTTTATTCTCGTACACTGGCTGAGGATGCACTCGATGCCCAGGGCAAGGTTGCTGTGGCAGCTGGTACGGCTATCGGTGACAACGAAACAGCCCAATTTGTTGCCGCTGGTGTCACAGAAGTCAAAGTACGCTCTGTGCTGACCTGCGAGGCTGTCTCTGGTACCTGTGCGATGTGTTATGGGCGTTCACTAGCGACTGGAAAGATCGTCGATGTGGGTGAAGCGGTCGGTATTATCGCTGCCCAATCTATTGGTGAACCAGGAACCCAGTTGACGATGCGTACCTTCCATACTGGTGGTGTCGCTGGTGATGACATCACCCAGGGTCTTCCTCGCGTTGTGGAGTTGTTTGAATCGCGTACTCCGAAAGGCAAAGCACCTATCGCTGGAGCAGCAGGGGTCGTACACTTCGATGATTCGGAGCGTACTCGCAAGATCATTCTCACCCGTGATGATGGTGAAGAAGACATGGTCTACCCGGTTCCTCGCCGCGTACGTTTGGAATGGGAAGACCAATTCGGTGAGATGCAATCGATCAAGGATGGGATGCATGTCGAAGCTGGGCAGCAGCTCACTGCTGGGACGATTGATCCCCAAGATGTTTTGAGGGTACGTGGTGTCCGTGCGGCCCAAGAGCACCTCGTTGATGAGGTGCAGCGGGTGTATCGCACTCAGGGTGCACCGATCCATGACAAGCATATCGAGATCATCATTCGCCAGATGCTTCGCCGCATTACGGTTATTGAGTCGGGCGACACGGTTTTCTTGCCTGGTGAGCTGATTGATCGCGCCACTTTTGAGGCTGAAAACCGCCGGATCGTGAATGAATCTGGGGCTCCCGCTCAAGGTCGCCCGGTACTCATGGGTATCACCAAGGCCTCTTTGGCAACCGAGTCATGGTTGTCGGCTGCCTCCTTCCAGGAAACAACTAAGGTGCTCACTGATGCCGCTATTCAAGGAAAGTCGGATACCTTGGTGGGCCTGAAAGAGAATGTTATCTTGGGCAAGCTCATTCCGGCCGGAACAGGTTTGGAGAGGTACCGCAACATCCGGGTTGAACCCACTGCTGAAGCGAAGGCGAAGGCCTATTCACTGACCTTTGATTCCTATGTCTATGACCAGGGTTTCACTGGCAGCTCGGCTCTGCCTATGGAAGAGTACGAGCAGTTCTAGGACTCTTGCCTTCCCGCAACTGTTAGTTACGGCGGAAGCCGAGACCCATCGTGATCGCTGTGACGAGTACGATCCCGGCCCAGCCCACTGATAGTCCGATAATGCCCAAGGACCCTTGCGCAATAGCAGACAGCGGAATAGCCATCGTCAAAATGATGGCGAGTACCGCGATCCTTTGGCCAGGAGTAAACCCAGTATTTGCTGGGGTGAGACTGAACTTGGAATGATCTGGTGGACTCTGGTGTGGAAGGGTCAGACCTCGGTTGGAGGGTGTTCGACCAGTGGGTAGAGAGGTAGGGGGCTCTTCAAGACTGGCGAGAGGCCAAGCAGCTTCACGATCATGGTTCATGATTCCAGTGTAGGCATTGATGGGGTGCAGGAGAAGCTGCAAGAGCTGATAGCAGGGCTAGTTCAGGGTTGACCCTAGGGGCAGCGTCGTCGAACCACACCCATTGAAACCTTGACCCTCGATCCTTTGCCTTGCAGAAAACCATCGACCCCCTGGAGAACCAGGGGGTCGATGATAGAAAGGAGGAAAGTCGCCAATTAACGTCTGATATAGGAGAGGATGCGAAGCAGGTTGACGTACAACCACACGAGGGTGACCGTCAAACCATAGGCAGCTCTCCATGATTCTGATGAGGGAGCACCGTTTTCGATGCCCTGCTCAACGTACTGGAAGTCAGCGATGAGGCTGAAGACTGCGAGTCCAACACCAATAGCAGCGGCTAGCCATGCCCAACCGGTGACCTCCTGGGTGGGGCCGGGGAACAATCCGAGGTCGATTCCCGCGAAATGCAGGCCAAGGTTAACCAGTGCAACACCGACGTAAGCCATCATGGAGATGGAGACGATTTTGATCACCTGGTTACTCAAGCGAATCTTGCCGAATCTAAAGGCAACCAACACTAGTGCTGCAGCTACGAAGGTAGCCAGGACAGCTTGGAGGACGATTCCTGGATACACCAGTTCGAAGATGAGTGAAATCGCACCAATGAATACTCCTTCAAGAATGGCGAAAGCGATCGCAATTCCGGGGCCTACTTTGCGTCGAGCTGCGGCAATGAAGGGGAAGATAATAGTGCCGAGACCGCAAATCAACCCGGCAGTGCTGAGTGCAGGAAGTGTTGTGTAGAGTTCTGGGTCAATAGCTTTCGCCAACCAGACTGTGCCCACAGCAACCATCACCATGAGGCCAAGGGTGATTCCTGTCTTGGTGAGGACATCATCAAGAGTCATCGGCCTTTCCACTGGTGGGGTTGGCTGCGCCCAGGTTTGATTTCCGTATTGCCCTTGAGGATCAACACCTTGCTGATATTGCCCGGGGGCATAAGGATCCGATGGGGTATAGGTTCCGCCCCCGTACGGCGACTGGGTGCCGAACTGGGTAGTGTTGCCATATTGGCCTTCGGTGAAGCCAGGCTGTTGTCCACTGGGGTAACCTGAAACATACTCGTCAGAGAATACTCGTGACTTGGCGAGAACAGGATTGGTCATGGTTGCTCCTTGTACACGTTGGTGACAACCATTTTAGCGCGTTTGGCTGACATAAATCACTCACGGGTCACCTGAACCCTTGGTGAGAGCCTCACCGTAGTCAGGAGCGACCACATGGCGAACAGAAGAAATGACATCTTTTCAATCGTGGTCAGTGGGGGTATGGTCGTACCCACGAGCAATGGGGCTCGTGGGACCAGGATTCATCCTGGCGTAGTCAGAGAGGCTTGATCATGACGGAGCAAAACGAATCGCAAGCATCAGTCACCACCGTGGTCTCACGAGTGGTGGACTATCCGGTGAAAACCGTGTGGGGTGTTCTTCTCAGCCCTGATGGGCAAACAGCATTACTCGGCGAAGGTGCCACGCTGGGTGATAAGGGGGATACCTGGACCGCAGATGATGGCACCTGGGGAGTGACACGGTCGTACCATCCTTTAGAATCGATGAGATTTTCTTGGCATAAGGATGCCGATTCCCCCAAAACCTGGGTGGAGGTCACGTTGACGAAGCTAGGGTCAGACTCGACAAAGATACAAATCAGCCACGACCATTCAGACACAGATATTGATGTGGAGAAGATGACCACCAGGTGGAAAGCCGCACTCAAGAGGATTGACGCTGACGCCTTGTGAGCCTTGATAGAGTTCTGTTGTGTCCGAGATGCGACGAACCATCAACTCAGTGAAGAACCGTGACATGGCTTCCATGGGTGACCCTTTTGCGATCGTACGAGCCATGGAGCGGGTGCTCACCGGACAACGCGAAGCCATTGAACTAGCAGTGATCACCCTACTTGGGGAAGGGCACCTCCTTATTGAGGACATTCCTGGTGTGGGCAAAACCACGCTCGCTCGGGTTTTGGCGGCTGCCATGGATGTTGATGATTCACGCATCCAATTCACCCCGGACCTGTTGCCTTCAGACATTGTCGGGGCTAGTATTTTCCGCCCACAGGCTGGGATCTTCGAATTCGTGGAAGGACCAGTATTTTCGAATATTGTCATTGCCGACGAAATCAATCGTGCTTCTCCCAAAACTCAGTCAGCCCTATTGGAAGCCATGCAGGAAGCCCATGTCAGTGTTGATGGAAAGACCTACCGACTTCCACGTCCATTCATGGTGGTAGCGACACAGAATCCAGCAGAAATGGAGGGAACCTACCCCCTCCCAGAGGCCCAACGTGATCGTTTCATGGTGCGCATGAAATTGGGTTACCCGAGTGCAGCCGATGAAGTACGGATGCTCGACTCTCAAGAGTTTGCTGATCCTCTTGATTCGATCGAACCAGTGGTCACAGCTGCCCAGGTGGCTGGAATGATTGCAGCAGTACGAGCGCTGCACAGTTCGGACGCAGTCAAGGCTTACATTGTTGACCTTGCCCGAGCAACTCGACAACTGAGTCAAGTGAAGCTGGGAGCATCACCGCGAGCAGGAATCCAGTTACTGCGAGCCGCTAAGGCAGCAGCAGTTCTTGCTGGGCGTGACTATGTGTTGCCTGATGACGTCCAGAAAATGCTTCCCCACGTGTGGGGTCATCGCCTAGTTTCCGGGCGTACGGTGTCACAAGAGTCCCTCAGCGCAGCCCTGGAGCAGATCCTTCATGAAGTGAAGGTTCGGTAATGACCTTGGGGGTTCGTCCACTGGTGCGGACTGTGGTCCTTGGCATCATGGGGCTGATCTTCATCATCATTGGCCATCGCATGGCCTCGGGGCCGCTGGTGGCTGGAGCCGGAGTTGTCGTCCTTGCCGTGATCATTGATGGTGTCGTTTTCCTCCTGACCAGTACTCGATTCTCACTGGAATCTTGTGAGAGGCGGATCGAACCGCATCCTTGTTTTCTGGGTCATGACCAACTCGTACGGCTAACAAATACCTTGGCGCCTGGCAGAGATTATTCTGGGGTGGAGGAATGGTTACCTGATGATCTTAGTGGTGCTGTGGAGGTCATTCCTCGCAGTGAAAGAAATCCTGGATCGATACTGGAGTACGTCATCCATCCCCCCAAGCGTGGAACATGGGTCATTGGCCCAGCAAGCCTTCGCCACTACAGCGGCCTCGGATTATGGTCGAGGCGTATCACCAGTGACCAGACGAGCGAGATCATTGTATGGCCCCAGATCAGGGCACTAAATATTTTTGTCCAAGCCCATGATCGTCAAGCGGTGATGGGCCATACTACTTTCGCGCAACCTCATCAAGATAATGTGACAGTACGCCCGTACGCTGCTGGTGATGATGTTCGCAGGGTTCATTGGCGTTCCTCTGCTCACCAGGGAGAGTTGATGACTCGGGCTGAAGAACCCACTGATGGGGATCGTGCTTGGGTCGGTGTACATGTCGCTACCCATGCTTTAGATGAGGTACGAGAGGTGGTTCTCTCTTTGGCGGCCTCGTGGATCGTGGAGCTGACACAAGCAGGATTTGGGGTGGACCTGGACTGTGCAGGGGAACTGCATCGACGATCATCCACCCACCAACTCACCAGGTTGGCTGAGGTGACCACTGAGGACCTAAGTCGGGACCTCTCCACTACTAGTGTGGCCGGTGTGCCCATGATGTTTCTTGCTGGGGACGACCCGATCTCTGCGGATATTCATACCAGTGGTGGATCTGGAAGTTTCGCAGGTTCCATGGCTGTCGTCTGGTCGGGGTCAAGCGACCTTGCGGACCGGTTGAGAAAACTAGGGTGGAGCGTACTCGAATTGTCGTCAGAGTCCTCCTTTGATGACAGCGCTGAGCAATTGTCAGAATTTGCCCGTTCCATGTCGGTGGTCCTGCAATGAATAGGGTGCTGATAGCGGTGTTCACCTGCACAACTATGATTGCTACAGCAATGGGGATCAGCAATCTTGTTCCGCCTGACCCGTGGATGACCGATGTTGTCACCATGACCATCATGCTCAGTGTTGTCATGTGGGGGGTCGCCCATGTTGTTGTGCCCAAGAACCAAGTGATAGGGACACTGGGTGGTCTTGCCTGCGGATTGATGGTCTGGGTGTGCTATCTGTGCTGGAATGTGGGTAGATCCTTGGCGTCTGTGTTCCCTCGCCACAGCACTCTACGACAGGTCGTTGATGCTATCTACGAAGCATTCAAACCTCCTGGGCAACAGTCGTTGATTGACCCGACGCCAGCTATCTTGGCTGGAGTTGGGATCGTGGTGATCACCTCATTAATCCTTGCCCTGTATGCCAAACGTCCCATGTGGGTGGGCGTGCCGGTGGTGGTGAGTTGGGTGGTCTTCGTCACCTATGATTCCACCGGTGGTATGGGGTGGATCCTGGCCACAGCCATGAGCTACCTTTTTCTGATTGCTCAATGCCGTCGACACTTAGTGGCACCAAGTGGGGTGTCACTTCTTTCGGTTCCTGTCGTGGTGTTGGCTGTGGTGCTCTCCCTGAGTTTTCCTAGTGTGGCACGTGGCATACCCGGATGGGGTGACGGTTTCTCCTGGGGATCACATCAGGCACCCCCAGATCGTACTGGCTTATCCACCCAAGGACCACTGTCAGTCAGTGACCATCTTCGGTCGAATTCCATGGAGGTCATGTACTTCGTCCAAGGCGACAACATTGATGTCTTGTCGCTCACCTCCTATGAACTCTTTGATGGATTCACCTGGACTGGCACACATCCCGGCATGTACGGCTATAACGCAGGTGACATGATCTGGAGTGACGGTTTCAGAACCAGGCAAAATCAACCAGCTCACGGGTGGGAGCCAGCTGGCGAGTTTCAGATCCGTTTAGCTTCGTCGAAGTCAACAGGACTTCCCACGACTCCCGGCCCGCGCTCGATCATACGCACTGGTGGGATGGAGATCCGCTATGAGGCAGGTTCGGATTCTTTTCACTCCGCTAGCGATCTTGTTTCGGGCATGACCTACACGGTAGGAAAATCTCAGTTTGATCCGTCGGTGATTCACGACGTGCCGCAATCATGGGAGCTGTATTCCCAGATTGTTGGTTCGCGACAAGAGACTCCCGAGTTGGCCCACAGTGACCAGATCAAGGCTTTGACTACGAAGGTGGTGGCAGGGGCAACAACTCAAGATGAGATGCTCACTGCCATCGAGTCCTATCTTCGGGGTCGTGACTTCACGTACACCCTCTATCCTCGGTGGAGTTCACCAGATCCTGTCTGGGGGTTCCTCACCACGGGTAACGGCTATTGCATACATTTCGCGACAGCGATGGCAGTGATGGGATCCTCGGTGGGTATTCCCATGAGAGTGAGCGTGGGTTACCGCGTGGAGGGTTCTGCCGCTGATTCGTGGAAGGCAGTTTTTTCTCAGCAAGCCCACATGTGGCCGGAGGCTTACTTCGAGGGTGTGGGGTGGGTGCGCTATGAGCCAACCCCATCAATATCACCTGGTGAAGCAGGATGGTCACCTCCCGAACGCAGTTCCCCCACCGAAGGCAGTGCAGCTTCACCAGCACCACCTCCTGAGGACACCGGTCCTGGAGCCCAAGACCCAGAATCTTCACTAGGGCTACCTCAAGATACAGATACGACGAGGGTCGGCGCCCTGGTGTGGGTCATGATTGCTTTGGCAGTCATCATAGGAATCGGTGCCTGGGTGGTGTGGGTGCGCTCGTACACGAGCGAACGGGCCTGGAAAACTATCATGAGGTACGCCGTGAGGAGGGGGATCTTATCTCCAGGTACGAGTGTACGTTGTGCAGTCAATCTCATCAGTGGGCTTTCACCTGGGTTGAGCCAGGAGTTGGTAACCCTTCGTGACCACTTGGAGTCCACTCGGTATGGGCCCCACAATGTCGCAGAGATAGGGGCTCAGGCCCCACCAGTGGGGTTCCCGCTCTACCGACTAGCGAGAAGAGTTATCCACGTACTGTCGCGGGCCCGACCATGGAAGTGAGCATGTGCCGGTGGCCCAAGTTGTTGTGTGTTAAGCTCGACACGGTTCCGCCGATCCTGGCGACGACAAGAAGGTGAAACATGTCAAGATACCAAAATGCGATTCAGACTCCTGAACTGGCTGAGACCTATGCTCCGGCCATTAACCAATTCATGATCAATGAGGGGTTCACCTTAGTTGATTACAAGTCAGCGCAGGTGTGGAAAAAGGGGGTAGGTCTTGCCACAGCTCCACAGTTCCTTTCGATCCAGTACGTTGGCAATACCATTTATCTGGACGCGTTCATCCGCTATCCCATCTTGCCAGGGGTTTATGTCGGAGAGATGGGATTGACTGGTTTCATCGGTGCTCTACCCAAGGGCTTGCTGAAGAACAGGGTTCAAGCTGTTGAGGCTTACATCTTCAGCCTCTGGCAACAGCCCATGAATGCCGCACCACAGCCGCAGCAGCCACAGGGTTAAACCTCTTTGATGCACGGAGTTGCCTGGAGTGAGGGAAAGGGTCGAGATGGCAGCCTTTCAGTGGAGTGAGCTCGATGCAAAAGCGGTGGATACCGCTAGGATCCTCGCAGCTGACAGCGTGGAGAAGGTGGGTAACGGCCATCCGGGGACAGCAATTTCGATTGCGCCGCTTGCGTACCTTCTCTACCAGAAAGTCATGACCTTTGACCCAGCCGACCCCACCTGGTTGGGTCGCGATCGATTCGTACTGTCCATCGGGCATTCATCGATCACCCAGTACGCTCAGCTCTATCTCAGCGGATGTGGTCTCGAACTTGATGACCTCAAAGCATTCCGCACCAGGGGATCATTGACTCCTGGGCATCCGGAGTACGGGCATACTCCTGGAGTGGAATGTACGACTGGCCCACTGGGGGCTGGTGTGTCTAATGCGGTGGGTTTCGCTATGGCTGCTCGCAAGGAACAGGCCCTCTTTGATCCTAGTGCCACCGCTGGGGAATCCATCTTCGATCACTATGTTTATTGCGTTGCTGGGGATGGCGATATGCAGGAGGGGGTTGCCGGTGAGGCGGCTTCGCTGGCGGCTACCCAAGAACTCGGTAACCTCATTGTCATCTATGACGACAACCGTATCTCTATCGAGGGGGACACCGCCATTACTTTCAGTGAGGATGTTGTCGCTAGACATCAGGCGTACGGTTGGGATGTCCACAGTGTTGATTTCACCCATGGCGGAACTGGGTATGAAGAAAAAGTCGAAGAGCTGTTTAAAGCTATCGAGAAGGCCAAGGCTGTGGCCGATAAGCCCAGTTTCATCAAGGTCACAACGGTGATCGGATGGCCGCTTCCCACGAAAGCTGGAACAGCAGAGATTCATGGATCAAAAATTGGCGCTGACGAGGTTGCTGCTCTCAAGAGCGTCCTAGGTTTTGATCCAGCGAAAAGTTTTGAGGTCGCTGACGAGGTCGTCAACTACACCCGTACGAACGCGGCACACAGGGCACAAGAAACCCG
The DNA here is from genome assembly GCA_009782785.1 of Propionibacteriaceae bacterium. Taxonomy (GTDB): domain Bacteria; phylum Actinomycetota; class Actinomycetes; order Propionibacteriales; family Propionibacteriaceae; genus WQYJ01. Next base: position 54,205 of record WRIJ01000005.1, read on the forward strand.
TGCAATCTGGGACAAAAAGTACGACCAATGGGCGAAAGCCAACCAGGAGTCTAAGAAACTTCTTGACCGCATTCTCGCACAGGAGATCCCAGACCTTGAAGGGATTATTGAACCGTACGAAGCGGAAACGCGAAAGTCTACTCGCGCTGCCTCAGGTGAAACCCTCACCGCTTTGGCTGATACGATGCCCGAACTGTGGGGTGGATCAGCAGATCTCGGCGGATCTAATAACACGACGATGAAAGGGAAGGGATCCTTCCTGCCTGCCAGCCGTGGATCATCCGACTGGACACCAGACCCTAATGGGCGTGTTCTCCATTTCGGGATCCGCGAACATGCCATGGGTGGAATCCTTAATGCACTTAATTCTGGGTTGACTAGGGCATACGGTGGGACTTTCCTCGTTTTTGCTGACTATATGCGTACACCTATTCGTCTGGCTGCTCTCTCGGGGGTTCCTTCGATCTTCGTCTTCACCCATGATTCTATTGGCGTGGGGGAGGATGGCCCCACCCATCAGCCTATCGAGCAGATCGCCTCATTGAGACTCATCCCCAACCTGGATGTGATTCGCCCCGCTGATGCGAATGAAGTTGTTGAAGCGTGGAAGCTCATTGCCGACAATCATGATCACCCCAGTGCGCTGATCCTTTCTCGTCAAGATTTGGATGTCATTTCGCGGGCACCGTGTCGAGGTTTCGCTCCAGCATCTGACATGATTTTTGGTGCTTATACTCTGCTGGCTTCGATGACTGATGAGCCGCAGGTCGTTCTTGTTGCTACTGGTTCGGAAGTGGAGATTGCCTTAGAGGCCCGCGATGGCCTTCAAGAGTTGGGTATTGGTACGTCAGTTGTGTCTGCCCCGTGTTTGGAATGGTTTGCTGAACAGGATCAGGATTACCGTGAAATGGTTCTTCCTCCCCACGCTCTCAAAGTGTCTATTGAAGCAGGGGTCACCGCTGGTTGGTCAGACATTGTTGGCAGCAGTGGGATCACCATTGGAATTGATCACTTTGGTGCCTGCGCTCCTGGCGCAGAGCTCTACCGCGAGTACGGACTCACCAAGGACGATATCGTTGCACGCGTCCGTACTTCCCTCGGGATATAACGCGGTGGCAGGAGAAAAGTGTGAGGAACCCAGCTAGCTGGTGTCGATAGGACGACGGACGGGGATCACCTGCACCCATGGTTCGAGGCCAAGAAAGTCGTCGGGATTGGTGGTGTATAAGGGCAGGTCGTTGACTGAGGCTGTTGCTGCAATCATCAGGTCGAGGCTTCGCCTACGGTGGGTACGACCGATAGCATTGAGTCACCAACCGGGGGTTCTGGCTTATTGCTTCGATGTGTGTGTTGTACTATTCGGCAGTTTTCCCCTTCCAGAAATATGCTGTCAATGTTCTGGAATGTAACCTGAAATTTTCTCCCCGACACCAGGATTCATTCTGGGTGACCACAACAGCCACGACCATACAATATGTGGTCATGCTTGGTGTTGCTGCCTTAGCTTTTACAGGAAGTTTCTGCCGTAAGCGACTCAAAATTTCGCTCTTTACCGGTTCACTGGTGTTACTTGTTGTGTTTTGCTTCTTCACCTATCAGCAGCAATCAGCAGGGGCGATATTCGCAATATTCCCACTTTTGGCCATGTGTTTGACACCTTTGCTGGGGAACTTCATTGATCGTAAAGGGAAGAGCCTCTCTTTGCTGATCCTCGGATCACTCTTGCTCATCGTGTGTCATCTCGTCTTTGCTTTCGTGGTGCCGTCAATGGATGGAGGGGGCTCCAGTTTTGTCGTGTCCTATCTTGCGATACTCGTGTTGGGTGCTTCCTTTGCTCTCGTACCAACAGCCGTATGGCCATTGATCCCCAGATTGGTGGATGCCCGGATCCTCGGTACGGCGTATGCTTTCATCTATTGGGCGCAGAGTGTTGGATTGTGGTTGTTCCCGATCATCGTGGGAAAGGTACTAGCCCAGACAAACACCCAGGTTCGCGAACAAGTGGACTCTGGTGCGATATCAGCTGATCAGGGGTCCATGATGTACGACTACACAGCACCATTGGTACTATTCGCAAGCCTCGGTGTGGGTGCCCTCGTACTCTCTTTGATATTGAAAACGCGAAATTCCCGGCACCATCTCGGCTTAGATGCCCCCACCGTAGGCACGCTCTGAGAGCCCCACGAGATACGTCCAACTCCCAGACAAGGTAAGCTTCTGCCAAGAACATGGATGTTCTTCTTTGAAAAATTCCACTCCACAGGAGAAAGGCCCGCGCATGAGGATAGGTATCCCCATGGAATCCGCACCCGCGGAAACCCGAGTAGCAGCCACCCCCAAGACTGTCGGTCAACTCATCACATTGGGGTACGAGGTGGTCGTTGAGGAGGGGGCAGGAGCCAAGGCCTCCTATCCAGATTCCGAATATGTCGCCGCCGGTGCTGTCATTGTTGGTCGAGCTGTCGTCTGGGCGGCAGATGTGGTTGCCAAGATTAACTCTCCTATCACGGCTGAACTTGATGCGATGCGCGAAGGAGCAACACTCATAGCGATGGTCGAAGCTCCGCGTTCCCCAGATTTCCTTGACGATGTTGCCAAGCGTGGATTGACCGTACTGGCGATGGATAGCGTACCGAGAATTTCGCGAGCCCAATCCTTAGATGTGCTCAGTTCCATGGCAAATATTGGTGGGTATCGCGCTGTCATCGAAGCAGCACACGAATTCGGATCCTTCTTCACTGGCCAAGTTACTGCCGCAGGTAAGGTCCCCCCAGCGAAAGTATTCATTTCCGGTGCTGGGGTTGCAGGTCTTGCTGCCATTGGTACGGCCAACTCTTTGGGTGCAGTGGTCAGTGCAACAGATATTCGTCCCGAAGTGGCTGAACAGGTGGAATCCATGGGCGCCACTTTTGTGGGTGTCAAAGTCGATGAGGAGCAAACCTCGAGTGATGGATATGCCAAGGAAGCTTCTGCCGCCTATGCCCAGGCTGCTCAGGTGATGTACGCCGAACAAGCTAAGGTCTCTGACATCATCATTACCACGGCACTCATTCCAGGGAAACCGGCCCCTCGACTGTTGACTGAGGACATGGTGGCCTCCATGAAACCAGGGTCTGTGATTGTGGATATGGCCGCTGGTTCTGGTGGTAATGTCGCCGGCAGTGTCGCGGACAAAATGGTGGTGACCACAGGTGGGGTGAAGATCATCGGATACACCGACCTGGCAGGACGTCTGCCCACTCAAGCTTCACAACTTTACGCCACCAACATTGTGAACCTATTGAAGCTGCTGACCCCGGATAAAGACGGCGTACTCACCCTCGATATGTCGGATGTTGTCCAGCGTGCTATGACTGTGGTGGGTAATGGTGAGGTCATGTATCCTCCGCCCGAAGTCGCAGTGTCAGCCTCTCCACCAGCACCCGCAGCAGCCGCCGTACTCACGGCTAAGGAAAAAACCAAGCTCAACCCTGTAGCCCTCGGGGCTGGTCTGGCGCTGTGCGTCCTTGCTTTATTGGCTGTGTTCTGGAAATCACCAGATGTGCTTTTGGGCCACTTCATGGTGTTCATGTTGTCGGTTGTGATCGGCTATTACGTCATTGGCAATGTCAATCATTCCCTGCATACTCCACTGATGAGTGTCACGAATGCCATCTCAGGCATCATTGTCGTGGGGGCCTTGATTGGTTTGAGTACGGTCCATGTGGTGCCAGTGATAGCTGTGTTGTCCATCACAGGAATCCTGCTCGCCAGCATCAATATTTTTGGTGGGTTTTTAGTAACTCAACGAATGCTCAAGATGTTCAGGAAGGCATGACATGACTCAATCACTGATTACCGGTTCGTACATCTTCGCAGGGCTATGTTTCATCCTTGCCCTGGCTGGGCTCTCCAAGCACGAAACCTCCAAGAGGGGCAATCTTTTCGGCATGGTGGGGATGGCTATCGCCCTACTCTTTACTGTCTTAGGAACTGTGTTAAAGGTCACCAACCGCCATACCGGTGTTGCAGAAGGCGGGCCCTCCTGGGTGATGTGGGCCATCGTGATCGCTATGGGAGTGGGGGCCATCGTTGGGCTCGTCTTAGCTCTGCGCGTGGAGATGACGGGAATGCCAGAACTGATCGCCATGCTTCACTCCTTTGTGGGTCTCACTGCTGTGCTTGTTGGGTGGAATGCCTTCTTGAAGGAAACCAGCGAAGCGAGTCAACATATCTCTCGGCTGTCCCTCGGTGAACTCTCGGTCGGCATCTTCATTGGTGCGGTGACGTTTACGGGTTCAATTATTGCTTATCTGAAATTGTCGGCGAAAATGCGTTCGAAACCCATCATGCTCCCTCACCACAATGTGGTGAATCTGGCAGCTGTCGTGGTGATCATTGGAATGACCGTGTGGTTTGTTGCCGACCCACATCTATGGCAACTCATTTTGATTACGCTGGTCTCCCTCGCTTTAGGTGTTCACTTAGTAACCTCGATTGGTGGAGGGGACATGCCTGTTGTCGTGTCCATGTTGAACTCCTATTCGGGATGGGCCGCCGCAGCAGCAGGTTTCACTCTCAACAACGATCTGCTCATCATCACTGGTGCATTAGTGGGTTCCTCAGGTGCCTACCTGTCGTACATCATGTGCAAGGCCATGAACAGATCCTTCATCTCGGTCATCGCTGGCGGTTTCGGCTCTGATGGTGAGATCACTGGTGATGAGAAAGACTATGGTGAACATCGTGAAACCTCGGCTGGTGAAGTAGCCTCCCTACTGACTAATGCTCGATCGGTCATCATTACCCCCGGTTATGGGATGGCTGTTGCGCAAGCACAAGCAGCTGTTGCTGATCTGACCAGCAAATTGCGAGCAGCTGGAGTGGAAGTACGTTTCGGCATCCATCCGGTCGCTGGGCGACTCCCCGGTCACATGAACGTACTCTTGGCCGAAGCTAAGGTCCCCTATGACGTGGTCTTAGAGATGGACGAAATCAATGACGACTTCCCCAGTACGGATGTGGTCTTGGTCATTGGGGCTAACGACACGGTTAACCCTGCTGCCCTTGATGACCCAACAAGCCCCATTGCAGGGATGCCTGTCCTTGAGGTATGGAATGCAGCGAACGTGATCGTTTTCAAACGCTCGATGAGTGCCGGGTACGCTGGGGTTCAGAATCCATTGTTCTTCAAAGAAAACACGATGATGCTCTTCGGCGATGCCAAGGAAAGAACTGAAGACATTGTCCGTGCCTTGTGAGATTCATACCACCGATGTGGTGACCACGGAGTGACGCGGAGCAGGGAAACGATTAGACTAACCGAGGTTCGTATTCAAGGAGGCCCAGATGGAACTATTCAAGCACCGGTTGATCCCGATTGTTGTGATCAATGATGCCGAGGATGCCTACGAGCTGGCAACGACATTAGTGAAAGCAGGGCTTCCAGTCGCGGAAGTAACTTTCCGTACAGAAGCCGCAGCTGAATCCATTGCTATCATGTCCGAAGTTGAGTCCATGATTGTTGGTGCTGGTACGGTCGTCGACCCAGCCCAGGTTGAACTCGCTGTGGAAGCTGGTGCCCAGTTCCTCATGAGCCCCGGCTTGCGTGCCGATATTGTGCGCGAAGCCCAACTAGCTGGCAAACCTATCCTTCCAGGTGTGGGGACCCCAGGGGACATCATGGCTGCTCAAGCCCTGGGAATCGACACCGTCGAAGTTTTCCCTGTGGATCTCTATGGAGGCCCGAGAGCAATCACGGCACTGTCAGCACCCTTCACCACCACACGTTTCGTACCCACCGGTGGGGTTTCTATCAAGAACATGGAGGAATACCTCACCATGGACTGTGTGCCAGCAGTGGGAGGAACATGGATGACTCCAGGAAAACTCATTGACGCTCGCGATTTTGAAGGGATCACGAAACTGGTGAAAGAAGCCTTAGCAGCAGTGGAGTTGATTCCGAACAATTGCACCCGGTGCGACTAGCGCTTGGTACGCAAAGTGTCGTGCCATTCGCTGCGAATAGTGGTTCCCTGATCGTCCACATGAGCGATGACACATGATGCTGTTCCCAGGGGTCGCACAGGAATATCCACCGCACCCATCATGGCTGGAATCAGTGGGCGATGTCCGCAAGCAACCACTGGTTCCCCCGACTGGGAGATTTTCGCCACCAGGCGGGCCATGTAAGCCTCTGCTTCGAGTTCTGTGGCATTTTCGCTCAAAGCCTCAGTACTGATGATCTCCAAACCTCGTGATTGGCCATAAGGCTCTAGGGTCGATACGCATCGCAGTGCGCTCGATGAGTGAAGCTTCGTGACACCAAAAGGACCTAGAATCTGGGAGAGGTACGGAAGTTGAGCGCGGCCTTTCGCACTCAAAGGCCTCAACTTGTCAGCCTTCTTCCACAATTCGCGTTTGGCTGCTTTGCCGTGGCGCAAGATGATCACAGGAGTCGTGTGTGGCAATGCCAATGCCTCAGCAAGAACCTCGCGCTCATCAGCATAGGAGAGCATCTTGGTAGCCTTCTTCGGGCTCATCCATTGAATCTGATCAACCTCAGAGTTTCCCTTGTGTTTCTTCATGGTGAGCGGAACCCCCACCCACCAACTGGTGAATTTCATCGTCTGGCCCAGCACATATCGCGTGGGGGTGAGTGTTGAGCCTAGACGTATCGCAACACTGGTTTCTTCCTCGACTTCGCGTACAGCAGTGGTGGTGAGGAATTCGTTAGTTTTAGCCTTGCCTTTCGGCAATGTCCAGTCATCATAAGCTGGTCGATGAATGAGAAGTACCTCGCGGTCTTTTCCTGTTCCCCGAAGAGGTACGCCACCAGCTGCCCAGATCGGTGCAGGGGAAATGCTCACAGTTCAACCCTACACATAGATCGATCGTGAATTCCACATGGCTAGTTGGAAGCTCGCCGGGTTTTCGTTGCTTGAATGAGATGGTCTTGAAGGTCAAGAAGCGGGTCACCTTGGACATCTGCTGTGCGCTGCTCCCAACCTTTATCTGTCAACCACCATGATGCAGTACGATCATCGAACGCAAGATCGAATAGTGACCCGATCTTGGTGATGTGTTCCTCATTCGTTAATTGCACCAGCGCCTCCACGCGGCGATCCAGGTTGCGGTGCATGAGATCTGACGAGCCGATGCCTACACGCGGTTTACCACCATTGTCGAACCAGAATAAGCGTGAATGCTCCAAGAATTGACCCAGAATTGACCGTACTCGAATATTGTCGCTCAACCCTGGAACCCCAGCTCGCAGGGCACAGATTCCGCGTACCCACAGATCCACGCGAACCCCCACCTGGGAGGCATGGTACAAAGCATCAATGATTTTTTCATCGACAATGGAATTCACTTTGATACGGATTCTTCCTGGTGTTCCCTGCTTCTGTAAGGCAATCTCATTGTCGATCATGGCCATCAACCCGGAGCGGATGCCATGTGGTGCCACCATGAGACGGCGATAATTGGATTCTGCGGTCATACCGGAGAGGTGGTTGAAGAGTCGAGCAACATCCTCAGTGATGATCGGGTTTGAGGTGAGCAAACCCAAATCCTCATAGAGTCGAGCAGTCTTAGGATTGTAGTTTCCTGTGCCAATATGGCAGTAGCGTCGCAGGCCTTCACCTTCGTCGCGGATCACCAGTGACAACTTAGCGTGAGTCTTGAGCCCCACCAGTCCATAGACAACGTGGACTCCAGCTTTTTCTAGCTTACGAGCCCAGGCAATGTTTGCTTCCTCATCAAAACGTGCCCGAATCTCTACCAAGGCCAGAACCTGCTTGCCAGCACTGGCTGCTTCAATGAGGGCATCAATGATGGGCGAATCACCACTGGTGCGATAGAGGGTTTGCTTGATGGCGAGAACTTGTGGGTCGGCAGCGGCCTGTTCAATGAACCGTTGGACGGTCGTTGCGAAAGGATCATAGGGGTGATGCAGGAGCACGTCACGTTTCTTCAGTGCCCCAAACAGGTCAGCTGGGCGAGAGGTTTCAACCTCACTGAGGTGCTCGGGAGTTTTGGGAAGGAAAGCAGGGTATTTCAGATCTTGGCGATCCATATCAGCAATGAGGAATAACCCTGTCAAATCTAACGGTGTTCCCACAACAATGATCTCTTGGGGACTGACCCCCAACTCTGCTGTCAGAATCTCTAGCATCTCGCAATCAATACTGGTCTCAACTTCGAGCCGTACGGGAGGCTGACCGATTTTCCGTTTGAGCAATTCTTTTTCGAGAGCCATGAGAATGTTCTCAGCGTCATCTTCTTCGACTTCAAGGTCTTCGTTTCTGGTGACACGAAAAACAGTGAAATTAGTGACTTCAAGTCCGGTAAAGATCGTATCCAGGTGGTGGGAGATCACATCCTCAAGCGGGACGAATCGGCCCTCCGAGACTTGGAGGAAACGCGGGAGAACATTCGGCACCTTGATTCTCGCGAAAAGGCGACCACCCGTCGTGGGATTGCGCAGTTGGATGGCGAGGTTGAGACTGAGCCCAGAGATGTACGGGAACGGATGGGAGGGGTCAACAGCGAGAGGAGTCAAAACAGGGTAAATGCGGTCTTTGAACAACTCGGAGAGTTGGCCGCGTTCCTCATCGCTGAGTTCTGGCCAACGCAAGATCAGGATACCCTTGGCAGCTAGTTCGGGCAGGATCTCTTCGTTATAGATTCTGGACTGTTCCGCCACGAGTTCACTAGCGGTTTCCAAGATGGCTTCATGAAGGTCGCGAGGGAGAAGCCCTGAGCTTCCGGGTTGGGCGAGGCCAGCTTCCATACGCCGACGCAACCCAGCGACCCGTACCATGAAGAATTCATCCAGATTAGACGAGAAGATAGCTAAGAACTTTGCTCGTTCGAGCAGTGGGACCCGGGGGCGATCTTTAGCCAATTCGAGTACGCGCTGGTTGAAGGCCAACCAACTTAATTCCCGGTCCGAATAGCGGTCCATGGGCAGACCGGAAGAATCCTGTACAGGCGGTGGTTCTTGTGGAATAGGCAGGGTACGGATCGGTTGTGCTGCAGGAATAGTCAGTGGAGTTGCCGTCACTGGGCTAGGAATACCAGGATCAGGTTCGCTATCGCTGGTTTCTTCGCTGAGAGAAAAATCGGCAGGCAGGTCAGGAACCGCAGCAGTGGGCGCTGGGGGCGGACCAGAGTCGATTATTTCCGGTGTGCCTTCATTAGTGCTTGGTGTCGGCGGTGGTGGGGAAGGAGGGGTTCGATCCCCACCATTCCTGTGAGGGTCGAGTACGATTGGCGGACTGCTTTCGGTCAGGGAAGCAAGAATGCGCTCAGACAGGGGAATGGTGTCTTCTTGAGTCTCTTGAGTCAGATCCAGTTTGAAGAGATCCTCACCGCCAGAGCGAACACGTGCCTGTGCGCTGGGAGTATCGCGGCGTGGTTGTGTCATGGGTGGGGAACCTTCATGGGATGAAAAGATTGCCGGTGGCATCTCGGGTGGGTAGAGACTACCACTTGGTGGCCTCGTCGAGCCGACTTCGGAGCGCCTCGGATCAAGGGAATGATCTTGAGTGTAGCCCACCTCTGACCACGACGAAGGCTGCAAGCGACCAGGACGTGGTGGGCGAGGGGTAGTGACGCGCCGAGTGGGTGGATAGGGATCCGGGGTGTGGCGAGTGTCCCTCTCGTGAGAGAAGGGGTCAGGGAATCGTGGATCACCGGAGTATCCACTTCGGCGTCGAGAGTCTTGAGATGACTCATCGGATCGGGTGAAAGGGCTTGGTGGTGGAGTGTGGCCCCCATGATCGCGATGGCTTTCACGGCGGGACATCCACTCGGATTCGCTCATCAATGGGCGTTGGCGTGTATCGAGATGGTCATCGTATGCTGAAGTATCGAAACTGAGCGGTTCGGAGGTACGCCGCGTACTGCTCCTGTGACCGCTGCTCATCGATGGGCTTTCATCACGGAAAGCTGATCGCGGGGGTGTACGTCGCGGGGGTGCCTCCAGGTAGGAATCAAGATCATCATCTTCCCAAGGATCAGGGCTTTTCCGTTGTCGAGATGTACTGCTCACCCGGGGTTTTGATCGAGAAGTGGAACGCGGACGATAGTCACTCTCAGGAGCTGGGGAATCATCAAGCATGGCCAACAGGCGGTCGATTTGCTCTTCGGTTGGCAGGGAGTTCATTCCCGATAGTCCGCGCAAACTCAGGAATTCTTCTGTAGGAGATCCGCCTCGGGATCTCGATGAGGGTTGGCGGCGCGATGAGCGCGAAGAACGAGACGGTCGCTCCATGGGGCTCATCCTTCCTCCTGTTTGTCTCTATACGCACTGTGTGCAGAACACAGGAGCGTTTGAGACATGCCTCACACGATGCTTCGATGATAGCGGAGATTAGGCTACGCAGGCGAGAAATCTGGCTTCTGATACTTCGTTCAGCGAGTCGTACGCGGGAATCCTCAAGTAGAAGTTGACCGTTGAGCGGTAGGTCCATGATTGTTGAGAAGTATCTGTGCCACGTGTCCCGGTGGGGCACTTCCCATGGATTCAACCAAGCCCTGGATAGAATGACCTGCATGGGACTTGTGAGCTTCTGGATGTTGATAGCCCTCATCGTGGTGATGGGATTGGCGATGCTCACCTTCCTGGTGATGGGGTTCGCCCGTACTTCAACAAGAAAGGACACCGCAGATGTACGAGATTGACTCTCACATGGATCCTCACCTCTTAGGTGTGGCATGGATGATCGGACACTGGGAGGGGACAGGTAATGGGCGACTCAAAGGTGAAGAGGATCATGGGTTCTCGCTCACGATTGACTTCACCGAGAACGGGGGCAACTACCTTCACTACATCATGCAATTCTTCGACGTTGATGACCAGGGCAACCCCAGCGAGTCTCTTGGAGTTGAGACCGGATTCTGGCGCCCTGGGCCGACAGGTGACATTGAGGTGGTCATTGCTCACCCCGAAGGTGTAGCCGAGATTTACTACGGGAAAATTGATGGGGCGAAAATTGAACTGACCACTGATGCAGTTGTTCGTACGACGACTGCGCAGGTGGAGGTCACTGGAGGTCACCGTCTCTACGGCAATGTCGAATCAGATCTCATGTTCACCTATGATCGCGGTACGACAACCACTGATGTGGAACCCCATCTGTGGGCCCGATTGATCCGGACCTCATGACACCCACGGTGCACTACGGCGACCCACTTGTTGAACAGCGCACTCTCCACCAGGGGCCAGCAGTGGTAGACCTCTCGCATCGTGACGTGGTGAGAATCACTGGCGACGACCGTGCCCGCCTTCTTCATGCACTTGGTACGCAGAACCTGGAGGACATTCACAGTGGGCAAACTAGCTCAACTTTTCTCCTTGATCCTGGTGGGCGAATCCGTGAGAGTGTGGCGTTGGTTGCTAGTGAGAATGCGCTCTTAGGCTGGGTGGGCCGTGGCCGCGGTCAGGTGCTAGTGGAGTATCTCAACAGTGTGAAGCTTTCGTTGAATGTGGAAGCTGAGGTTGCCAAGGATCTGGCAGTGTCCTTCAGTGTTCACCCAGTAGGCGACTTTCCTCAACGTCACGGATCACCGACGTGCCTTAGTGGGTACGAAGTGTTCCACTCCCGGGAGGATCCACTGTTGGGTACGCGGGTTGGTCTATGGGCGTACACTGCTCGAAGAATTGCGCACGGTATTCCTGAGATCGGGATGGACACTGACCCAGACACCACACCAAGTGACCTGGGGATGCCACCAGAATATGTTTCTAGTGTCAAGAGCTGTTATCCCGGGTACGAGGCAGTTTCTGGCCAGGGTGAATCCTCGCAGGTGTCACGCAGGCTTGTGCGTTTTCATCTTGATGGTTCTTCAGAGAAGTTTGTGATCGCTGAAGGCGAATTGTCAACCCCGGTCGTCCGTGCACGCGATCCTCGTACGACCGTAGGGTTCATGGGTTCGGTTGCCTACCACTATCAGCTCGGGCCTATAGGTTTGGGGTTGGTCGATTCTTCTCTTGATATGGACACAGAACTTTTGGTAGACAACACCCCTGCAAGAATCGAATACCTGTCATAGCTGAGATCCGGCGTACGCGGCGAAGGCTCAACCCAGAAGACGAATCGGTCTAGTGTGAATCCTTCTTTTTTCCTTTATCCGATGACCCAACAGTGAACTCGTTTTCATGGGCGGTACCGAGAGCGCGCTTCCATGACTCATGAATCTCGCGCTCAGCATCAGCGCGCCCCACCCAGTAGGCACCCTCCACGGATTTTCCTGGTTCCAGATCTTTATAGACCGAGAAGAAATGTTCGATCTCGAGCAGGGTCAAATCGGAGAGATCAGTGAGTTCGCGTACTCCCTTTTGGCGAAGATCAGCTGTGGCAATGCACAAAACCTTGTCATCCCCACCTTGCTCATCTGTCATGCGGAACATTCCGATGGCTCGGCATTCAATCAGAGCGCCAGGGAAAGTGGGTTCCTGCAGGATCACCATCGCATCGAGAGGATCATTATCCTGGCCGAGAGTGCCTTCAATGAACCCATAATCATTAGGGTATTGAGTTGAAGTGAATAAGGTACGATCCAAGCGGATGCGTCCAGTGTGATGGTCCATCTCGTACTTGTTCTTTGTTCCCTTAGGAATCTCGATTGTGACATCGAAGCGAAGTGCTGGTTCAATGTGTGGCTGAGAATAGGTCGAGCCCATGAGTCCTCCTAGAAGTCTGTGCGATGAGTCTATCGCCGAAGTGCTGTCTGGGATACGCTCATGTTGAGATCATGTGAGGAAAGACCTCCGATCACGAGAGCATCATGAGGGCACCATGGGTCTGATGGAACTGACCAGGGTCGAGTTCTGCTAGCTTCCTTGGGTTAGAATAGAGCCCATGCCTGAGCAACTCTTGGTCGGATACAGTCCTGCTGTTGCTGCGGCACGCCTGCGGGCAGCGCAAATCCAGGTACCGATTCGCATAGGTTTTCTGGTGTTTAGTGGGTTGTTTTGCCTGCTGTTTTATTACCTGTTCTATCGCCGCCAAAAGGATGTTTTTCCCATGACATTCTTCTGGATTTATTTCGGTATCACGGTGGGGATATCTCTGTTGCTCGTCATCATCTCCATCGTGATGTTAATCATCAGGGCCAAGGCTGCTAGGAATCTCCCTCAAGGTATTGCTGCTGCCGTTGATCGCCAAGGAATGTGGATGATGGGTTCTGGAATGGGTTGGAATGATGTCGAAGCGATCCGTGTCAAGCGTGGGTATTTTGGCTCGTCCATGACATTGAGAGTGGCTCGAACCCAGGGTGAAGAATTATCCCTCAAATTGGAGAACCTCGATGTCATGACAGGCACTATTGATGCTGCAGTACGGGCGTACTCTGGCGGATCACACTTTGTCGATACCACGAGACTGGGGCACTGAACCAGCCCCTCACCACGCACGACATCTCGAGGTAGGAGATCCTTTGACAAGGGTATTAGACTGTGGGGCAGGTTCCTTCAAACCTTCTTTCATTCAGGAGACGACATGCCTATCGCGACCCCCGAGGTTTATACCGAAATGATTCAACGCGCCAAGGACGGCGCCTATGCCTACCCGGCCATCAACATCACCTCTTCACAAACGATCAACGCTGCCCTGGCAGGGTTTGCCGAAGCTGGTTCTGATGGCATTATTCAGGTGTCCACTGGTGGGGGGGAGTACGCTTCCGGACCGACGATCAAACATATGGTCACTGGTGCTGTGGCCCTCGCTGAATATGCACACGTGGTCGCCAAAAACTATCCAGTGAACATTGTTTTGCACACTGATCATTGCCCGAAGGACAAGCTCGATACTTACGTACGCCCACTGCTAGCCATCTCAGCTGAGAGGGTCAAAGCTGGGAAGGATCCACTGTTTGGTTCCCACATGTGGGATGGTTCTGCCGTACCTCGCGATGAGAACCTGGCCATTGCTGAAGAGTTGCTCGCCTTGTCGAGTGCCAACAAGCAGATCCTCGAGATCGAGGTGGGTGTTGTCGGTGGTGAAGAAGATGGTGTTGCCAACGAAATTAACGACAAACTCTATTCGAATATCGATGATGGCATGGCCACCATTGAAGCTCTCGGCCTGGGAGAGAAGGGGGCTTACATCACTGCACTGACGTTCGGAAACGTCCATGGGGTCTACAAGCCTGGTGCAGTCAAACTTCGCCCTGAAGTGCTTAAAGAGATCCAGGCGGCCGTGGGAGCCAAGTATGGTGTCGACAAGCCATTCAACCTTGTCTTCCACGGTGGATCAGGTTCTTCAGCTCAAGAAATCTCGGATGCTGTTGACTATGGTGTCATCAAGATGAACATTGATACTGACACCCAATATGCTTTCACGCGGCCCGTGGTCGACTACATGTTCACGTCCTACAATGGTGTACTCAAGATTGACGGTGAGGTGGGCAACAAGAAGCAGTACGATCCTCGCGCTTGGGGGAAATCTGCTGAAGCGGGCATGGCTCAGCGTGTCGTGGAAGCAGCCCAGCAGCTGCGTAGTGCTGGAAAGACTTTCTAGTAAAGTGTCACATTCAACCGTTCTTGGGGAACTGTACCGGCGTACACCTGAGAATCAGGTGGGCCCATCGCTGGCCCGAATATCGGCACTGATGGAGTTGTTGGGGGATCCACAGCACTCTGCTCCAGTCATTCAGATCACTGGTACGAACGGTAAAGGGTCGACAGCGATCATCATCGATGCACTGTTGCGTGCCCAAGGATTGCGGACAGGACGGTTCACGTCACCACATTTGGTGGACGCCCGTGAGCGTATCTGTGTTGATGGACAACCTATTGACCCTCAAGACTTTGACCGGATCTATGAAGAGATCAAACCAATGATTGAGATGGTGGATGCCCGCGGTATTGATTCGATTCCGATGACCTTCTTTGAAGTGATGACAGCACTGGCGTACGCCTGTTTCGCTGATGCGCCTGTCGATGTCATGGTTATTGAAGTGGGGATGGGAGGTACGTGGGATGCAACCACTGTGGCTGATGCTTCCGTGGCAGTGTTCACCCCTATCTCTGTTGATCACACTGATTACTTGGGTGCCACTCTTGAAGATATTGCAGCAGAAAAAGCGGGGATCATCAAAGAGAATTCTGTGGTGGTCACAGCTGGGCAACAACCAGAGGTTGCCCAGGTTTTGCTTGCACAATGTGCGAGGATGGCGGTAGCCACATCTAAGGAGGGGGTCGACTTCTCTTTATTGGATCGTACGATGGCTGTGGGTGGGCAAGTGATTCGACTCGAATCCGCAACCGGGCCGGTCGGTTCTCTATTCCTTCCCTTGTACGGGTCTGCGATGGCACACAATGCGGTATTGGCTGTCGCTGCAGTAGAAGCTCTCGATGGGATGAGGGGACTTGATCCTTCCGTGATTGAGGATGGTTTCAACGAGGTTGTGGCTCCGGCGCGTACTGAACTTGTCCATGGTGCACCACCGATTGTGGTCGACACTTGTCACAACCCGTCTGCAGTTTCCTCTACCCTCGACACGATGGAGGAAGCATATGGCTTCGCCCCGCAGATAGTGATCTGGGCAATGATGGAAGACAAGGACGCTGTGCAGGTGCTGAAGCTGCTCGAACCTCGCTCAGGTTCACTCATCGTGACCCAAGCTGATACTTCTCGTGCGATGAGTGCTCAAAGACTTGGGGATCTCGCTGGAGACATCTTTGGCGAAGAGAGAGTACGGGTGTGCCCCGAGCTGGCTGATGCTATTGACGTCGGGGTACAACTCGCCGACGAAGCTGGGGTGGGTGCAGGAATCCTCATTGGTGGATCGGTCGCCCTCGCGGGCCAAGCACGTCACCTGTTGAAGAAGGGTGAAGAGAAACTGAGTTGATCACCACGTACTGATCAACTAAGATAGAGCGTCGGTGTCCAGCGTGGACACATCATCCCCATCGGGAAAACCATGAGAGTAGGCAAGTCATGTACGTGGTAGTGCGTGGTGGAAGCAGACAGCATAAGGTCACTGAAGGTGACGTGCTGGATATTGACTTGGTCGATGCACAGGTCGGCGACACGATCAACCTGCCTGCAGTGCTCTTGGTTGACGGTGAAAAAGTCACCTCTGATGCCGCTACTCTAGCGAACGTCAAGGTCACTGCTGAGGTTCTTGAAGAAGTTAAGGGACCTAAGATCAAAATTCTTCGGTACAAAAACAAAACCGGGTACAAGCGCCGCATGGGCCATCGCCAGCGCTACACCCAGGTGAAGATCACTGGGATTAAGTGAGGATCAGTCATGGCACATAAAAAGGGAGCTTCCTCGTCGCGTAACGGTCGCGATTCTTCACCACAGTATCTCGGTGTCAAGCGGTACGGCGGCCAGTGTGTGAAAGCTGGCGAGATTATCGTCCGCCAGCGCGGCACCCATTTCCATCCCGGTGACAATGTTGGTCGCGGTGGCGATGACACCCTGTTTGCTTTGAGTGCTGGGGAAGTGCAATTCGGCTTACGTCGCGGTCGCAAAATCGTTTCCATCATTACCTAACCACAGGAAACACACGTCGTGGCGATTCCATCCTTTGTGGATCAGGTACGGCTGCGGGTCACTGGCGGAGCTGGTGGTGGAGGATGTACCTCCGTACACCGCGAAAAATTTAAACCACTCGGTGGTCCTGATGGCGGTAATGGTGGCCATGGCGGTTCAGTGATTTTACACGTTGACCCTCAAGTGACCACATTGGTCGATTATCACCATCATTCTCATCGTAAAGCTGTTAATGGCCAACCTGGCAGAGGTGGCCACCACCATGGAGCAAAAGGTGAAGACATTATTCTCACTGTTCCTGAGGGTACGGTCGTACGCGATGGCGATTCGGGCGACGTGATCGCTGACCTGGTTTCTCCACTGACAGAGATAGTGATTGCCCAAGGGGGTCACGGTGGTCTTGGCAATGCTGCCCTCGCGACGAAGGCTCGAAAGGCTCCAGGTTTTGCTCTGCTAGGTGAAGAGGGCGACGACTTGGAGATCATCCTCGAACTGAAGGTTGTTGCTGATGTGGGATTGGTGGGTTTCCCCAGTGCTGGGAAATCATCACTCATTGGTGCTATTTCTCGTGCCACCCCCGAAGTGGCAGACTATCCGTTCACTACTCTCGTACCCCACCTGGGGGTTGTCATTGCTGGACCCACAACTTTTACTGTAGCCGATGTGCCTGGGTTGATCCCTGGGGCTGCGGGGGGCAAGGGTTTGGGTTTGGATTTCCTCCGTCACATCGAGCGCTGTCAGATCCTGGTCCATGTCATCGACACTGTGACTTATGAACCTGGTCGTGATCCGGTCAGTGACTTGGAGGCGATAGAAGTGGAGTTGGCGGCCTATGGTGGATTGGAAGACCGACCGCGCATGGTCGTACTGAATAAGGTTGACATTCCTGATGGGGCAGACATGGCTTCACTGGTACGCGGTGAGCTGCAAGCCCGTGGATTGGACGTCTTTGAGGTGTCAGCCAAGACCGGAGCGGGCCTCAAACAGTGGACCTATGCCATGGCCGACAAGGTGGCGGCTCTGCGAGCTGAGGCTGAAGAGGCGGTGCCGATCAGTGTGCCGATCATCACACCCAAGGAGGTGGGCCCCGCGTTCACTATTTCGAAGCAGAGTGACGATCATGGAGGTTTCGTTTGGAGGGTTCGCGGGGAGAAACCCGAGCGGTGGGTACGACAGACTGAC
Source organism: Propionibacteriaceae bacterium (assembly GCA_009782785.1). Taxonomy (GTDB): domain Bacteria; phylum Actinomycetota; class Actinomycetes; order Propionibacteriales; family Propionibacteriaceae; genus WQYJ01. Next base: position 71,880 of record WRIJ01000005.1, read on the forward strand.
TTTAACAATGGTGAAGCCGTGGGATATCTCGCTGATCGACTCAACAAGATAGGTATCGAAGATGAGTTATTAGCCCAAGGGGCTATGCCAGGTGACGCGGTAGCAATTGGGGGAGTAAACCCGGTTGTCTTCGATTTTGCACCGCAAGTCGATATTGGAGCAGAGTTGCTTGCAGCTCGCGGGGAAGATAATCGTCTTGATGCGCTTCGTCCAGCTGCCCAGCGTCGACGGGTGAAGGATGCCGCGTACCATGCACAAAAAGAAGCAGAAAGGGCTGTTTCTTTAGCGCTGACAGGTCTTGACCCTGAGGCTAATAATGGAGATACTAGCGAGGAACCCGGGGAGGTTTAATGGCTTCATTAACAGGTACGACCACATCATTCTCGACCCATGTGGTGATGTATGGAGCTCAATGGTGTGGGGATTGTCGCATGGCCAAGCAGGTGCTTGATGGCGAGAATGTCGACTATGACTACATCAATCTCATGACCGACAAGGCTGCGGCTAAGCGTGCTGAAGAGATTTCCGGTCAGAAGCACATTCCGGTGATCGTCTTCCCGGATGGGGTTTTCTATGTGGAGCCAACGAGGGCAGAACTCGCCCTCAAGTTGCGCTCACTCGCAGTGGGCTCCTGAGGGCTTCCATAACCTGATCATGCGTAGAATGGTGAGTGAAAGGGGGCAGTGTGAACGACACGCCAAAGAAAGATGAGGGACTCAGCCATGCTCCGGATGTGGAGCGCATTCGCTTAGGTGTCATGGGTGGTACTTTTGATCCGATTCACCACGGTCACTTGGTGGCAGCATCAGAGGTCGCTGCTCGATTTGGGCTTCACGAAGTGGCTTTCGTACCAACTGGTCACTCGTGGCAAAAAGCTGATCAGGACGTGTCTGCTCCCGAGGACCGCTATCTCATGACCGTGATTGCTACCGCCTCTAATCCGAGATTCTCTGTTTCTCGGGTAGATATTGATCGGGGAGGCGACACGTACACAATCGACACTCTCAAAGACATGAGGAAGATGCGTGGAAAGGATGTTGATCTGTTCTTCATTACCGGTGCTGATGCTTTGTCGAATATTTTGAGCTGGCGTGGGGCTGAAGACATTTTTGACTACGCCAATTTTGTCGGGGTTTCGCGTCCTGGTTCTCCCTTTGATCGTAGTACGATCGCCCATTTGCCCAAAGACAGGGTCACGCTCATGGAAGTGCCAGCACTGTCTATCTCTTCCACTGACTGTCGGGAGAGGGTACGCGCAGAGCTGCCGATCTGGTATCTCGTACCGGATGGTATCGTGCAGTACATTCAAAAACGTGGGCTCTACGCCGAGACTGAGGTGGGTCATGGCAGTCAGTAGCCAAGCACTTCGCATTGCTGAGGTTGCTGTCTTAGCAGCACAAGAGAAACTGGGCCAAGATATTCTCGTTGTCGATGTGAGTGAGAAACTCGGAATTGCTGAAGTGTTTGTAGTGATCTCAGCCAGCAATGAACGCCAGCTTGCTGCCATCGTGGAAGAAATTGAGTCCCGGTGTTCCCAGGCAGGCATCCCACCGGCGCGTCGGGAGGGGGAGCGCGATTCTCACTGGGTCTTGCTCGATGGTTTCGACACTATTGTCCATGTTCAACACGTGGAAGCCCGCAGTGTCTATGGCCTTGATCGTCTCTGGAAGGACTGCCCGAGTATTGATCTAGGCGAGGTGGTCAGCAGTGGGGTGAACTCATGAGTGAGTTCGACTCGATTTTCTCTCCAGGGTTAGCCCAGTGGAAAGAGTATAAAGATCAGTTGAGGACTAAGAAGGCTGAGGCACCTGCTCCTGGTCCAGGCCCCAGTGACTGTGTTGTGGATTTGGATGCCCGCACGATCATCATGCCTCCTGAGAGTGATGATGAGGTACCCACAGCTCCATGACCTTGCCTGATTATTTTGCTTTGGCTGGGGCCATCCTTGTAGCAGGAGTCGCCACTCCACAGTTTCTTTTAGTGGTACGTACCAAGGACACCCACGGGTTGGCGACCTTGACATGGATACTCAATATGGCGATCGCGATAGGATGGGCCAGCCATGGGATCAAGATTCCTGAGATTCACATGATCTGGCCCAATTCGTGGGCGTTGATTGTTGCTGGGACGGTGCTGTATTTCTTGCACCGCAATGGGGTTCTCACCAGTTGGTTACCGGTCATTGGTGGTCTTGGTATGGCTGGGGTTTTCATTGGGTTCGACTATGTGTTCGGAACAACAGCCTATGGTTTAGCTATTGTCGTACCTCAGGGGTATGCCATGGTACGCCAGGGGATCGAACTCATGAGAGCACCAGAAGTCACTGGGGTATCAACTCTTGCCTGGGTCTTGCAAGTCTTGACCCAAGCAACCTGGTTGACGTGGGCGATCATGACCAGCGAGTGGGGATCTATGATCGCTGCGGGAGTCTCCCTTGTGACAGCATCTTTTGTTCTCACCTTCAGAGTCCTCAGGGGCCTGGGCATGGGTCCTGTGGGTGCACGTGGGCAACCACGGTTGGTGAAGGAAGACTCCCGAAACTGATCAGGGATGTCTGTGTGGTGAGGAACTCACCGGTGTCATTGGTGGACAGGTGGTTGAGCCGCCCGGATGCTGGGCCAGGAGTGGAGTGTATCGACACTGTCGCAAGATCCCGTACGCGATCCCAGGGACCTGCGACAACACTGATCCCTTGGATGCGGTCATGGGGAATGATGGTGACTCTTCTTGTCAACCTACCTGTGCGAATGATGAGAGCGAAGTTGCTGCGGGCGTACCCTTGGTGGGCCCACCCCAACGGATCAAACAGTCGTGCGTGCCGTGGTGATCCTGTGAAGGGGGCACTGATTCTTCCCCGGTTCATAGCCTGTTGGACAAGCTCCCAGTTGCCTGCTTGTGTCACCTCTGCCATCACTGCACTCAAGGCAATCTTGGCCAGTGTGGGATCAGCGACAGGCACGAGCAGGGTACGTGAGGTTGAGTCGTCAGATGTGGAGTATCCAGCAATATTGGCGCTGATTCTCCACCAATCGGGTTTTCTCCACCATAGGCGCTGGGTGAGGGATATTGCTTGGATGCGTTGAGCTGGAATGGATTGTTTGATGTGTGTGGTGAGCCCATGCTTGAGCTGGATGCCATCGTCGTGTACGTACCCAGTGAATCGCATTTCTGTCACGATATGTTTCCAGAAGGTATGAAACATGGCGTAGATGAATGGGAGTAAAGCAAACAACCCGGTGTACGTGTCGAGTGTGATGGTCATAGCGATGATAGTGGCTGTGGCGAGCAGCGAACCCCAGGGCTCCCAGGTGCGCAGGTACGATCGGATCGTCCATGACGGAGGCACCGTGAACAGTGGGTCAGCGTGTTCGTATGAAGGAATATCACCTCCACCCCTGTCATTCTGCGGAGGGCGCCAGGGCGACTCGCAGAATCCATCACTCGCCATACTTGTTGATTTCCGTGACAGAATCTCTGCTCGTACCTCTTCAGCGTATGAGGCTTTCAAATACACCAGTGAGAGTTGGGAATCAGCTCCACCAGCGGATTCGAGTTTGAGTTCGGCTAGTCCTAGTGCGCGAGCTATCAGTGGCCGTACGATGTCAACAGCTTCTAGCTGGTCGAGTCGAAGACTGCGATGGCGTCGAGCGAGGATGCCTGTCGTGAGATCCACTGTTTCCGAACCGATGCGAAACCGAGCCAGCAACCACCACACGAGGTTGTAGATCGTAGTGAGAATGATGACAACCGCAATGATCACCAGGAGCCCTGCGATACCAGTGAGGCGGCTCAATTCTAGGGTTTCCTCGTAACTGTTGCGCAGAGAGTTGAGTATGAAACCAATGATGACTGCGGTCAGAGCCCAACCGCGTAACCAGGGGGTCAGCGGATGTAGGCGTCGCCAATCGGTGGTCACGAAGGATTCCCCACGATTTCATCAGTCGCCAAGGAATCCTGACCAACCTGCCTCGTCAGCTTTCCCCGGTCAGTGAGGATGTCCCTCAACCGGCTGGCTATCTCACCAGGAAGACCCGGAATAGTAATGTCGGCTGCTGGTGATGCGGTTCTGACTGACACGCTCGCTAGATTGAAGATTCTCTCGAACGCCCCAACACGAATATCAACGTACTGGATGCGTACATAGGGGATGATTTCTAGGCTGCGATTAAGCAAACCAGAGCGATAGAACAAATCTTTATCCCGGATAGCGTACGAAGCTTTCTTGACCCATCGTGGTATTCGGATCCCGGTCCAAGCGAGCATCATCACCGCTCCTGCGGTCACCAGGTACAACCACAGGTTGTGCCAAATGACGCAGGCAACCAAGCATGCCAGACCGATGAATAGTGCACGGATTCCCCAGCCTAATAGCCGCACAGTGATGAGATCCTTGCTCAGTGGTTGCCACACAAGGCCAAGAGGATTCAGCGGATTAGTCAGCCCTGCAGAGGCACTCGTCGGGTCTGTTGGGCTCATAGTTCCATTGTGGCACATGGCCACAACCGTGTTGGAGTGTGACAAGCACAGCCCACTTCGGGTTAAACACTGGTGTGCTGACTAGGCTCCCCAGAAATGTCAGTGCTCTCTGAGACGATAGACAAGTAAAGGAGATGGGTAGGGGAATCGACAGGAAACCCGCACTTGGCTGGCCGAGATGACCCGCCAGTCTGTTGAGGATGGGACGTTTTTTGACACCTACGAAGTGTACGAGGAAGCCCTGAGTGAAGTACGAAAGGGGAAGTAATTCGTGAGCAAGCCCTGGATACCAAGCATCCCTCACTCAGTGTTGATGATGTGCTGATTTCGCTCTCTTTGGCAGGAGCCCCAAAGTTCGCCGCAGAGGTACGTGCCTACTGGAGCAAGAAGGGCACATGAACATCAGACTCCCAGTAGTCTCATGCCTCCCCCTGTCATTCTGTGCATCTCACCCACCCTGTCATTCTGCGGAGCCCGTTAGGGCGACTCGCACTGCGCAGGGGGACGGGGGCGAGCAGTGGTAAACTGGCACTCTTGTCCCCAGAGTGCCAGGAGGTGAACCATGCTCGATGACCGTAAACTTGCTGTCTTGCGCGCTATTGTCACCGATTATGTGCACTCGCGTGAACCTGTTGGATCACGCACCCTCGTGGAGAGACATCACCTTGATGTGAGCCCTGCAACTGTACGCAATGATATGGCCGCCCTGGAAGAAGAAGGGTACATCACCCACCGTCACACGTCAGCTGGCCGTGTCCCAACCGATAAGGGGTACCGTCTCTTTGTTGATCGCCTGGCTTCCATGAAACCACTCACCTCAGCAGAGAAGCGCGCCATCACTGCCTTTCTGAGCGGCGCTGCAGATATAGACGATATTGTGACCCGGACTGTCCGCCTCCTTGCCCAAGTCACTCAACAGGTTGCTATCATGCAATATCCTTCCACCGGGTCAGCCACTATTCGCCGGATCGATATTGTCAGTCTCCATGATTCCAAAGGGCTAGTGATCATGGTGAACTCGAGTGGAACCGTCACCCAACACCATGTTGATCTTGGTCAACTCGATGATGATGGCATAGCTATGCTACGTGATCGTCTAGGTGACGCCCTCGCAGGGTTGACCCCCACCCAAGCAGCAGCGGTCCTCGGTGATTTCACTTCTATGGTTGACCCCGCAATCCAGAGTGTCACTGCAGGAATCGTGGCAGCCCTTCTTGACATGCTTGCCTCCGATCAACACACCAAGATTGTTATTGCCGGGATCAACAATCTCGCCCAGTTTTCGGATGAATTCGACACGTCAATACGGCCCGTACTTGACACTTTGGAAGAGCAGATGGTTTTGCTGAAACTGCTAGGTGAAGCTTCTAGTGACGTGATGGTACGTATTGGTCAGGAAAACTCCCATGCGAACCTTTCGACAGCCTCAGTGGTTGCTAGTGGATACGAAATGGACGATTCTTGGGCGGGCCTTGGAGTGGTTGGCCCCACCCGAATGGACTACCCCTCGACCATGGCCTCAGTGAGAGCTGTAGCCCGATATGTGAGCCGAATCTTGGCTGAAGGATGAGATGACAACTGATTACTATTCCCTGCTTGGTGTGGACAGAGATGCAACTGATGAGGACATCAAGAAGGCCTACCGCAAGCTCGCCATGAAATATCATCCGGATGTGGCTGAAGAGGATGGCGCTGCTGATATGTTCAAGCGCATCGGTGAAGCCTATGAGGTGCTCTCTGATCCGCAGAAGAAAAACATCTATGATCTTGGTGGTGACCCTCTCGGTGGGGGTGGGGGAGGATTCCCCGGTTTTGGTGGAGGAACCTTCGATTTCTCAACCATCATGGACGCTGTCTTTGGTGGGTCCATGGGGTCGAGGGGGCCACGATCCAGGGTGTCGCGAGGCCAAGATCGCCTGGAAAGACTGAACCTCGAACTTGTCGATGCAGCCTTTGGGATGACTCAAGAAATCACTATTGATGCTCTGGCCCTCTGCTCAACCTGCTCAGGATCAGGGGCAACCGATGGATCCCAAGCATCGAAATGCCGGACATGCCAGGGCCGCGGTGAAGTCATGGCGGTTCAGCGATCCTTCATTGGGGACATTCGTACCTCTTCAGTCTGTCCACAGTGCCGAGGGTATGGCACCACGATCGACAACCCTTGTGTGGACTGTTATGGCGAGGGACGCCTGCGAGCAGAACGAAACCTCACTGTGAAGATCCCTGCTGGTGTGACGACTGGGAATCGTATTCGCCTAGAATCCCAAGGTGATGTTGGCCCTGGCGGTGGCCCAGCTGGAGACCTCTATGTGGAGCTTGTCGTCAAGGATCATGAGATGTTCACTCGTAACGGTGACCATCTTGAAGCGACACTCACTGTGCCCATGACTGCTGCTGCGCTGGGTGCTGAGCTTCACATGTCTACGATTGATGCTGAGAAACCAGATTGCCCTGCGGAGGATGCACTAGTCACTGTGACGATCAATTCGGGTACCCAAACAGGGTCGCGGTTGGTGGTTAAAGGCCATGGCGTACCCAAACTGAGAGGACGTGGTCGTGGTGATCTCATTATCCATGTGGTTGTCTCCACTCCCACAAAACTTGATGATGCCCAACGTGAACTACTCAATCAGCTTGCGCTAGCTCGTGGAGAAGACGGGCCCGTACGCCCGAAAGCTGACAAAGGTTTTCTTGATAAACTCCGGCAGGCTTTTTCGTGAGTGATGGCTTCTTTGTTGCTGATTTTCCCGCCACCATAGAGGTGGGAAGTACGGTTGTGGTTGCCGGGGCAGAAGCCCACCATATGGCAGTACGCCGGATTCGCCACAGTGAAATCGTGACCCTCACCGATGGGCAGGGTCGCGGAATCGTGGGCCCGGTTGTGGCTATGTCACCTGACCATGTTGAGATTCACGTTGATGCCACCGAAGAATTCCACCAGCGCGGTCCACGGTTGAGTGTCATACAAGCCTTACCGAAAAAGGATCGCGCCGACCAGGCTATAGACCTCATGACAGAAGTCGGGGTTCACCGGATCATTCCTTGGCAGGCGTCGCGGTGTGTCACCAGGTGGTCCGAAGACAAAGCCGAAGCTGGGAGAGCGAAATGGGAGAAGATTGCTCGCGAATCGTCGAAACAAGCACGACGTTTGCTTTTCCCTGAGGTCACTTCGTTAATGTCAACACCTGAGGTTGCTCGGTTGATCAAGAACCACCCCACTTTGATTATGCACGAAAAGGGGAGCAACCTTTTGTCTTCCCATCTTTTCCCTCAAGGCGAAGAGCAAGTGATCGTCATTGGTCCTGAAGGTGGTCTCACCGAGTCGGAAGTGGATGTCTTTCGTTCTGCAGGAGGCCGGGTCTTTTCTATGGGTGATACTGTCTTACGTACGTCAACAGCTGGGGCTATTGCCATCACCCAAGTACGCGCATTCTGGACGAGCCAGCACGGTCAGGAGACGTGATGCCCACCTCGGCTCAAAGTGCTTTCTCTTTCACTGAGGGGTCTCACATCCCCGATAGTCTTGGGCGTACGGGTGTGATCTCCACGCCACACGGTCAGATCAATACTCCTTGCTTTGTCGTGGTGGGCACGGCCGCTACGGTCAAGGGTGTTCTGCCTAGGGACATCGAAGCATTAGGGGCTCAAGCCGTCCTCGCTAATGCCTATCATCTCTATCTTCAACCAGGGGCTGACATTGTTGATGAGGCCGGTGGTGTGGGCCAATTCATGGGATGGTCCGGCCCAACGTTCACCGACTCTGGTGGCTTCCAGGTGTTGAGTCAAGGGGCGGGTTTCAAGAAGGTTCTTGCCATGTCGACAGCTGGATTGGCTAGTGATGAGGTGATTGCTCCGGGGAAGGATCGTCTGGCACAGGTGGATGATGATGGGGTTAGTTTTCGTTCTTTCCGTGATGGCTCGGCTCATCGTTTCACTCCGGAAGTGTCGATGCAGATCCAGCATCAGCTTGGTGCGGATATTATTTTTGCTTTTGATGAATGTACGACACTGATGAACACCCGTGAGTACCAAGAAAGGTCTCTTGACCGGACGCAGACATGGGCGCTTCGGTGTTTGAGTGAACATCGCCGCCTCACCGATGATCGTACAGGCAAGCCTTATCAGGGCCTTTTCGGTGTTGTTCAAGGTGCCCAATTTGAGGATCTTCGTCGCCGTGGGGCCAAAGACTTAGCACAAGCAGATGTTGACACTCAGGTGTTTGATGGATTCGGGATCGGGGGTGCACTGGAGAAAGAAAACTTGGGAACCATCTGCAGATGGGTGAACGAAGAACTCCCCGACGACAAACCCCGTCACCTGCTCGGCATCTCAGAACCTGAGGATCTTTTTGCTGCTATTGAGCAGGGGATTGATACTTTTGACTGTGTGAACCCTTCGCGTACTGCTCGCAATGGCCGGGCTTACACCACCCAGGGGTGGTACAACGTTGACACTCTCCCTTCGAAGAGGAGTTCTGCCCCACTCGAGGACGGGTGTGACTGTTATACGTGCGAGAATTTTTCCCGTGCCTATCTTCACCATTTAACCCGCGCTAAAGAACTACTGGTCTACACGCTGATGACTATTCATAATGAACGTTTTCACGTTCGTCTCGTGGATCAGATACGCGAGTCTATTGATGGTGGGTTCTTCTATGATTTCCGTGAAGACTTCCTGGGAAGGTACCGCAGGTGAATATCATTGAGGTGGACAACCTTTCGAAGAGGTACGACCGATTCCAGTTGGTCGATATCTCCTTGTCGCTGCCTCTGGGATCCATTTTGGGGGTCATGGGAGCTACCGGCTCGGGGAAGACGACTCTGCTCACATCGATGCTTCACTTGGTGCGCCCAGACACTGGAACAGTGGGAATCTGGGGCAGGGATGTTCGACATCATCACCAGGAACTCAAACAAAAGATTGGGTTTGTCGCCACTGGGGCCCCCCCCTATTCGAGTCGCACCCCGGAACAGATCACTTCGATGACGAGGCGGTTTTATCCGAATTGGGATCACTTATCGTACTTGTCCGCTGTGGAGAGTTTGGAGATCAGTGAGAAGGTCAAACTTTCTCGCGGCTCGCGCATTCAGCAGGTGAAGTACGCGCTAGCGGCGGCGGTGGGCCATCATAGTGAGTTGTTGGTTCTTGATGACCCTACTCGTGGGATGGGGGATCAAGATAAAAAAGACATCATGGAACTGTTGGCGAAACTCACTCGCTCGACGAATCTGAGCCTCGTGTTCACCACGCGCGATGCCTCACAGGTGGAGGCCTATGCCGACTATGGGTTGTATCTTCGTGAAGGTCGCATGGTGGTTTATGGGTTGGTTGACGACGTACGCAGGTCTTTCTTGTTGGTGAGGGGAAGTCGTCCACAATTGACGAAAGCTTTAGAAGACAGGCTCATGGGGATTCGGGTGACGGGGAGTGGTTTTACTGGAATGATCTGGGCTTATGATCAATACCTTGCCCGTGGGTGTGAACTGAAAACCCCACGTCTGGACCAGGTCATGGTGTACACCGAGAGGGCACCGTCCCATCCGAAGCGTGCACAGGAGGAGGTGAACAAGGCGTGAAGAACCTGTTGGTGAAAGAGTTTCGTTTAACGATCACCTGGTGGATGTACCTCGCCTTGGGTGCGTTGCTACTGTTGTTCATCCCAATGTGGATGTTCCCTCTTGCCTTTGGTTACGTCTTTGTTTTCTTCATGATTCTTGCCTATCGCGATAGAACTGAGCGTGATCTGGACTTTGTGGCCAGCTTGCCTGTTGATCGTAAGGATCAGGTACGAGCCCGAGTTTGGGTGGTCGTACTGGTGGAATTGTTGTTTATCGTTGTAGCCATTCCCCTCTGCATTGTTCGATGGTATCTCTATCCGGTGGGGAACTTCATTGGAATGAACACTAATGTGGCTTTCTTTGGGGTCATTGGCTTGATGTATGCGGTTTTTAATGCGTTCTATCTCCCTGGATACTATTCTCGCCGCTCTCCAAGGTGGTGGCCGCTCGGGGTTGGCACAATGGTGGCCCTCCTTGTTGGTGTCGCCTTATCTACTGTTGTTGCCACCATGGGGTCTTTGAGTTTTCTCAATGATCGCGGTTTGGGCCATTTGGTTGCTCAACTAGCTGTCCTGGTGGTCGGTGCCTTCATCTTCTGCCTGGTCACTATTGTTGCCACACGACGAGCCATCATGAATTTCTCCTATAGTGACCTGTAGGTTTCGCGGGTTTTCAGCCATGAAATAACACGGAGAGTGATCGGCAGGAGGATGATCTCCAAACCCACTTTGTAGAGGTATCCAACGATGATGTAGTTGCCCAAGGTTCCTGCACTGACGACAAAACCGTACGCTATGGTGCAGAACAAGATCGTGTCAACAGCTTCACCGACAACAGAGGAACTGACCAGGCGAAACCAGAGTGATCCTGGCTTGGCACGATCACGAAGCCAGACCAGGAGTCGCGCGTTCATGAGTTGGCCTACCAAGTATCCAATAAGTGATCCCACAACTATGCGTGGTACAAACCCCAACACGGAGATCCATGCTTCTTGGTTACCCCAGCTTGCATCGGCGGGGAGGGCCCCCACCACGACAAAGACCACAGCGGCAGTGATGGACAGAATAAAACCGAGAAAGATCGCTCGTCTGGCTTTCTTGAATCCGTAAACCTCAGCTAGACAGCCACCGAGGATGTACGTGATGGGGAAGGTGAGTGCTCCGCCATCGAAGACGAGTGGAAAAATGTGGACACCACCAGGGGCCCACGTAGGGCCAAGGGCAATGAGTTTGGTGGCCGCAACATTGGCGATGAGCAGCATGGCACAAAACCCGGCCACAATGAGGTCGTACACTCCTCGCGGTGACTCCTGATCTGTTGTGGTGTTGTTCTGCACATCCAGAATCCTATATTCCCCAGCCCTTTGTCTGCACAGGCCCACATTCAAGTTAGAGATGCAATGGTGTCGTTATTGATTGATTGTAGCTGTTGTTGGAATCGGCCTGACCCCTTTTTTTGGTCCCATCACCCATCATTACGAGAAAGTGACATGAAAAGCTAGACTAGAGCCGTATCCCATCTCAGGAGGTTGACTCACCAAGGTGACTGAACCAAAGACTCGTCTCGATTCGCGTCACGTGAGCGTACCGACCTCCATTTCTATGGTGAATGTCCTAGGGCCGCGTGACGAATTCCTTCGGCTTCTTGAAAACAAACTAGAAGCTGACCTTCACGTACGTGGAAACGTCATCACGCTTACCGGTAGTAACACCGACATGGACCATGCTGAAGAAGTTCTTACACAAATGGTGAGTGTGCTTCGTACTGGCCAAGGCCTCAGCCTTGCGGATGTGTCGCGAATACTGCAGATGACCGGTGAGGACACTCTGGAAGCTGCAGAGGTTCTCACCCAAAGTGTGCTCTCCCACAAGGGGCGTACGATACGCCCCAAAACCGCTAACCAGAAGAGATATGTAGATGCTATTGACGCCAACACGATTGTCTTTGGGATAGGGCCAGCTGGCACAGGCAAAACCTATCTCGCAGTCGCCAAAGCTGTTCAAGCACTCCAATCGAAGCAAGTCTCGCGCATTATCTTAACCCGCCCAGCGATCGAAGCAGGGGAGAGGCTCGGTTTCCTGCCGGGTACACTCTCGGAAAAGATCGACCCCTATCTTCGACCCCTGTACGATGCCCTCCACGACATGCTCGATCCGCAATCCGTACCGCGCCTCCTTACTGCCGGTACGATCGAGATCGCACCGCTGGCGTACATGCGTGGGCGCACCCTCAACGATGCTTTCATTATCCTCGACGAGGCACAAAACACTTCCATGGAGCAGATGAAAATGTTCCTCACCCGGCTCGGATTCAACTCCACCATGGTGGTCACTGGTGATGTGACACAGATCGATTTGCCCACATCCATGAAGTCAGGTTTGCGAGAAGTCACCGGAATCTTAAACAACGTCGACGACATTGCTTTCTGCCAGTTGACCAATTCTGATGTGGTACGGCACCCACTCGTTGGGCGCATAGCAGCTGCCTATGATTCTTATGAAGCAGTGAACCCTCGCCGTGGAGCTTCACGACCCACACCCAGGAGTAAGCAATGATCGACCTCACGAACGAATCGGGTACAGAAGTTGATGAAAGATCACTGATCCAACTCGGCCTCTTTGCTCTTACATCACTGCATGTGAGCGCAGAAGCTGAACTGTCCATCCAGCTCGTTGATGAGCAAACCATGGCGGCCTACCATGAGAAGTTCATGGGTGAACCTGGCCCCACGGACGTGCTCAGTTTCCCCATGGATGAACTCCGACCAGGAAAAGACCCGGACGACCTAAGTGTTGGAGTCCTCGGAGACGTGGTGCTCTGTCCTGCGATCGCTACACAGCAGGGGCCAGCAACAGGTCGTACTGGCCAAGAAGAATCGGAATACTTACTCATCCATGGGATCCTTCATCTTCTAGGATTTGACCACAGCGAACCCCAAGAGAAAGCTGTGATGTTCGGTCTCAATGATCAGATTATTGAAGCCTGGGGCTCAAGCAAACGAGACGATCAATGATTCAGTTCGTACTTGCCGGTATCACTGGTGCCATCGTCGGGGCTGGCATCACCCTCGGATTGGTCACAGTCTTAGCCAAGCGCTCAGAAAAGAGAACCCCTGTTCACGACCATCACCTGCTTTCTCCACGACCAACCTTTTCTGTCTCCGATTTGGGGAACACCCTTGTTCGGGAAGTTATGGTCCCTCGTACTGATGTTGTCCATATCGAGGCGGGGAAAACTCTTCGCCAAGCCCTTGCCTTGACGCTACGTTCAGGGTTTTCTCGTATTCCAGTGACCGGGGACAAGGGGTTAGATGATGTGGTTGGGATCCTCTATCTCAAAGATATTGTCAAGAGGGTTTTCGATAATTCTGAAGCCCAGTCGGTTGAACTAGTTGATTCTTTGGTACGTCCGGTGACCTGGTGCCCAGATTCGAAAACTGCTGATGATCTGCTTCGTGAAATGCAAGCAGCACATATTCACATGGTTGTCGTGGTGGACGAGTTTGGTGGTACGGCGGGAGTGATCACGATCGAGGATCTCATTGAAGAGATTGTTGGTGAGATTCAAGACGAGTTTGATCAAGAACTTGACCCGGCTATCGAGATATCTCCTGGGGTGTATCGGGTGTCCTCACGATTATCTCTCTCAGATCTCGGTGACCTTTTTGGTTGCGAACTGGGTGACGACGATGTGGACTCGGTTGGTGGGATCATGGCCAAAGAACTCAACATGGTCCCCATCCCAGGCGCCTCGCTCACCTGGGAGGGCTTGGAGCTCAGTGCTGATCAGTTCACAGGTCGTCGCCACCAGCTGTCGACAGTGATCGTACGCGCTAGGGAGGACCATGATGAGTGATAGGGATGTACGAGACAACACGACTCCAGAAACAACCTCCGAGGGGCATCGCTCAGGGTTTGCTTGTTTTGTGGGAAGGCCGAATGCCGGAAAATCTACACTCACTAACGCATTAGTGGGTACGAAAGTGGCTATTGCTTCGGATAAGCCACAAACTACTCGCCACGTTATTAAAGGGATTGTGACCAGGGACGATGGGCAACTGGTCATCTTGGATACTCCAGGTGTTCATCGACCACGGACACTGCTTGGTGAAAGACTCAACCAATTGGTCTATGACACATGGTCAGAGGTTGATGTGGTGGGCGTGTGTCTTCCCTGCCCAGAAAAGGTCGGTCCAGGGGACAGGTTCCTTCTCACCCAGATTTCACAACTTCCCCAGAAGCCAACCCTGTTTGCCTTGGCTACCAAGATGGATATTGCTGGAAAGCAGCGTACGCGCGAGCATCTGATCGGGCTTCAACAGCTAGAATCGGAGCTCGGTCTATCCTGGGATCAGATCGTGCCAGTCTCAGCGGTCAGTGGGGAGAATATTGATCTTGTCCGTGATCTGTTAATCGAGGCACTTCCTCAAGGCCCGGCGTACTACCCAGATGGTGAGGTCAGTGATGAACCTCAAGAAACCTTGATCGCTGAACTCATTCGTGAAGTGGCTTTAGGTGTCGTACATAGTGAACTGCCGCACTCGATCACCGTGACCATCGAGGAGATGGGTTTGCGCGAGGATCGCGAGAAACCCCTGCTGGATATCTTTGCGAATCTTGTGGTCGAACGTGACTCTCAAAAGCCGATCATTTTGGGTAAGAAAGCTGAGCGCCTGAAAGAGATCGGTACGCAGGCGCGACGCAGAATCTCGGCCCTGGTGGGGACACAGGTATACCTCGATCTGAAAGTCAAAGTGGTCAAAGAGTGGCAGCGCGATCCGAAGGCCCTCAACCGACTCGGGTTCTAGTACGGCCCTCTAGGTGCCATCCTAACGGTGCTATGAGAGATTCATCCCACGAGGAAGAGTTCTGTTCTTTCGCAACCAGTCCGCATCGCTTCGCGATGCGGACGGCCAGGCCCATCCACGCTCACGAACAGAACTTCCTAGCGTGATGAATCTCTGCTCACGGGCAAAACCCCTTGAACACTGTAGTATGCTGGTCCCATGCCGCGTTGCCTGCTCCTTAGCTGCCGCAGCGAGTGAAAAGTCTCGCTGCGGAGACTAGCGTGACCATTAACCCTAGACAACAGCGAGGAACATCCCATGACCACACCAAGACTGACAAATCCCTGTCAACAACCCTCACCCATGCCCTTTAGGCGGTACGTACCTTTTCAACCCCAGGACCTCCCTGATCGCACCTGGCCCTCGAAGAGAATCACTGCAGCACCGCGCTGGCTCTCCACAGATTTGAGGGACGGCAATCAGGCACTCATCGATCCGATGACCCCCTCACGCAAGATGCGCATGTTCGACCTCTTGGTAGCGATGGGCTACAAAGAGATCGAGGTGGGTTTCCCTTCAGCATCACAAACAGATTTTGATTTCGTACGCTCACTGATTGAGGGTGACAAGATCCCTGACGATGTACACATTTCTGTGCTGACCCAAGCCCGCGAAGACCTGATTGAGCGGACAGCCCAATCCTTGGTGGGAGCAGATCGGGCAACGATCCACATGTACAACGCCTTGTCTGACCTGTTCCAGCGCGTGGTATTTGGGAACACTCCTGACCAGACCACAGCCCTGGCGCGTCGAGGAACCCAGTGGGTGATGCAGTATGCCGAAAAATATCTGCCCACCACCGAGTTCGGGTACGAGTATTCTCCAGAAATTTTCACTCAGACTCGCACAGACTATGCCATCGAGGTCTGCGAGAATGTCATGGAGATATGGCAACCAAGTCAAGATCGCGAGATCATCCTCAACTTGCCTGCGACCGTGGAGATGTCCACCCCGAATACGTACGCTGATCAGATCGAATATTTCATCCGTAACATCCCCAACCGGGAATATGTGGCTGTTTCTTTGCACACTCACAATGATCGCGGTACGGCTGTCGCTGCCTCAGAATTCGGGGTGATGGCGGGCGCAGATCGCGTGGAAGGCTGCTTGTTCGGCCATGGGGAGCGAACCGGAAATGTCGACTTAGTGACCTTAGCGATGAACCTGTTCTCCCAAGGCATTGATCCACAAGTCGATATCTCTGACATCGACAACATCCGCCGTACTGTTGAATACTGCACAGGCCTGCCCGTTCACCCGCGTCACCCCTACGCTGGCGACCTGGTGTACACAGCTTTCTCGGGTTCCCACCAAGATGCCATCAAGAAAGGACTGGAAGATTTGGAGTCTCGCGCCGAGGCTCAGGGGCTCTCGATCCATGAGATTGCTTGGGAGGCACCCTACCTTCCTATTGATCCGGGTGATGTTGGCCGTACCTATGAAGCAGTGATCCGCGTCAACTCGCAGTCTGGCAAGGGTGGAATGGCGTACCTCATGAAAGCCGATCACCACTTCGATCTGCCGCGCAGACTTCAGCTCGACTTCTCCCGCGCGGTGCAAAGGTATTCCGATGCCACAGGTAAAGAGGTGTCGAGTGCAGAAATCATGAACCTGTTTACCGATGAGTATCTTGGCGCTGTTGATCCGCTGTCGTTGATCAGTTCGTCAGTGTCGAGTACGGATAGTACCTACGAAATAACCGCCACTGTGGTCAACCACGGAGCGGAGCAACAGATCCAGGGAATGGGCAATGGGCCACTGTCAGCTTTCGTTCAAGCACTTCACGCCTTGAACTTTGAGGTGAAGGTTCTCGACTATACCGAGCATGCTCTCTCTGCTGGTGGGGATGCTCAAGCAGCGGCGTACGTGGAAGCAGAGGTTGACGGCTTCGTCTGGTGGGGTGTGGGGGTGGATCCTTCGATCGTAACCGCCTCGCTCAAAGCCGTATGTTCAGCTATTAACCGTGCCCACCGCAGTGCTCAGCCATCCTAGATCTCGGTCCTCGACTGCTCCCCATGGGCCCAACACGGTATAATTTTGGGCTAGCTCCCAGAAAGGATCCCCATGACTTACGTAATCGCCGAACCTTGTGTGGATATTAAAGACAAGGCCTGCGTTGAAGAATGCCCCGTGGATTGTATTTATGAGGGAGCCAGAACTCTCTATATCAACCCTGATGAATGCGTGGATTGTGGGGCTTGTGAGCCAGTGTGCCCCATCAATGCGATTTACTATGAGGACGATCTCCCAGCCGAATACTTGGAGTATGCAGAGATCAATGCTGGGTTCTTCGCAGAGCTAGGTACACCCGGTGGAGCGGCCCGCTTGGGTCCAGTGGATGGCGACCATCCCACTATTGCTGCCCTGCCCCCACGCTAATCTTGTCCTATGCCACGAGTGAATCTCCCTGATTTTCCCTGGGATACGATCGCTGAGGACATCGCTCTGGCGAAATCTTTTCCCGGTGGTGCCTGTGACCTGAGTGTGGGAACACCAGTTGATCCAACCCCTGAGATCGGTCAACGCAGGTTTGGCGAAGCCTCGAACGCCCACGGATACCCCACAGTGTGGGGTACGGTCGCCCTCCACGAAGCCATCATCAACTACATGACTATGCGGTGGTCAGCTCGCGACCTGGGTGAACGCAATGTTGCCCCAGCTATCGGAACTAAAGAACTCGTGGCCTGGTTGCCTACGTTGTTAGGGTTGGGCCCAGATGACACGGTGGTCGTACCCACCATCGCCTATCCCACCTATGAGGTGGGTGCTGCCATGGTGGGCGCTCGAGTGATCAAAGCCTCACATCCGGGCGAATTGGCTGGTGAAAAACCAGCGCTCATCTGGACGAACTCGCCCTCAAATCCGACTGGGAGGATCGATTCTGCTGACGAGACTCGGGCATGGATCCAGTACGCTCGTGACGTTGGTGCGATCCTCGCAGCCGATGAGTGTTATGGGGAGTTCGGATGGCAGGGGGAGGTTCATTCCATCATGGATCATCGGTTGAATTCCGGATCTGTGGAAGGGCTTCTCGGGGTCTACTCGCTGTCGAAGAGATCGAACTGTGCCGGCTATCGCGCAGGGTTCATGGTGGGTGACGACACCCTTGTGATGACCTTGGTGGGGTTACGCAAACATCTGGGCATGATGATGCCCACACCGGTGCAGGTGGCCATGGTTGCCCTTCTCGGTGATCAGTCCCATGTTGAAAATCAGCGCGAGATCTATCTCGCCAGGCGAACCCAACTTAGTCAAGGGCTCACCCACGCTGGTTTCACCATTGATGACAGTGAAGGCGGGCTCTATCTATGGGCAACTCGTGGGGAACCAGGACGAGTGACCGCTCACTGGTTTGCCACCCAAGGGATCATTGTCGCACCAGGAGATTTTTATGGTACGGCTGGGGAGAATCACGTACGTATTGCCCTGACAGCAACTAACCGTGACATCGCCGAAGCGGTGTCACGGTTAGCGTGATGTTGAGTGATGGTGCTCTTTACACCATCGTAAATTCGTCACCGTTGAAGGTGTACATATCAAGAATCCACTCGCCTGCCGAGTCTTTGATGCTTGGTTTGAGGTTCCACAAGTTAACCTTGACGCCAGGACGGTATTCGATATTGTCGTTTACTGCAAAGGAGGTTCCGGGGACCCAAGACGATCCCGCAGCATTGAAGGCACCAGGTTGGTACTCGGTTCCTGGCAACCCTAGGCTGTCTCGGAATTCAATATCAGTCACGCCGGGGTTCTTACCCATGTAAGGAGAGTCTTCATACCGCAAACCCCCACCTGTGCTGGAATAGAGGAGGGTTTCCCCAGTGTTATTCGTCCACACATAGTTCACCCACACCATGTCAGTACCTTGGGTAAACACTGATTCTTTAGTATCAGGATCAACGAACATTGAATCCTTAATGGCTGGATGTACAGCAAGCTTGTAGATGGTCAGCTGCACACCATCAGTTTCACCACGAAACAACACCTCATCGGAGGTGACAATTTCAGACGCCCAATCAGCAGCGATGTGGTCACCTGTTGGTGTGGTAGGAGTGTCATCAGCCGGGGTTGATGCCTCCGTCGTCGGATCAGTAGTTGTGTCGTCGTCTTTGGCACCACAGCCTGCCAGTGTGCTCATAGCGAGGAAACCTGCACAAGCACAGGCGAGTATTTTCTTGGTGGAGTGAAAAGTCATCTTTGTCCTTATTCATCATGTTGACACCGCCGAGAGCTAGGAGTTCGGAAAAGAGGAAAGATCTCTGTGCGACTTATGTGCCCGGTGTGCCAATTCTTTTGGTATTGCGTGACCATTATATTGAGTCATGGGTTCCACTGCCACCTGGTCTCGAGCAGCTCCTGTGCTAAAGTGGCGAAAGTATTCACCTCTTACCCAGGGGAAGTCGGTCAAAACCCGACACTGACCCGCAACGGTAGATCATTTGATGAGTCCGACAACCTGGTGGTGAAGCGCCATCGTACATCGAGGTCTGTTGCGTGACGCGGAGTTCTCTTCGTGATCCAAGCACTGATCACTAGCAGAGAGTAGCTCATGTCCACCACGGCGAGCATGGCTCCCAGGAGATCCACTGCTGCTCGATCTCTTACTCGACCCCTGCACCCTGGTGCTTGGTGGGTTTGGGCGCTCGGATGTGCCGTTGTAGCCTCGCGGACCTCGAACCCTCTGCTCTTGGCGCTCATCATTGCTGTGGTCTGCTTCACTGTCGTTGCTCGCCGGAGCAGTGCCCCGTGGGCTTTGGCTTTTCGGCTCTATGTCTATGTCGGCATTTTCGTGGTGCTCATGAGAATGCTCTTACGCATAGTGTTTTCTGCTGATGGACCCACCATCATCTGGAATCTTCCCACACTGAGTTTTCCTGGTGTGTTTTCTTCTGTACGCCTCTTCGGACCTGTCTCTGCAGAAGTGTTGGTCGCCTCGGGGGCATCAGGGCTGCAGTTGGCGACCATCATTCTTGGAGTTGGTGCAGCGAATTCTTTAGCTAATCCAAAAAGACTGCTGGCAGCTGTTCCAGGTGCCCTCTATGAATGGGGGACTGTGGTGGTGATCGCCTTGACTATCTTTCCCCAATTGGCTCAGTCGATTGTGCGTGTACGTCGGGCTCGTCAACTGCGAGCTGACACCGGCAAGGGGGTACATCTGATTCGATACGTGGCGATGCCCGTACTCAATGATGCTTTAGATAGGTCTCTTCTCTTGGCGGGTGCCATGGATTCTCGAGGGTACGGACGCAGTACCTCTCTATCTCAGCGTTCGAAACACGTCACAACCACCTTGTTGCTTACCTCATCGGTCGCACTCAGTGTCGGGGCCTATGGGTTACTCGATACTGGGAAGACACCAGTATGGATGGGTGCACCCATGGTGATTCTCGGGTTGGGCTTAGGGCTGACCGGTTTGAGACTCAGTGGTCGGCGGGTCGTCAGGAGCAGATACCGTCCTGACACTATGGGCACCACAGAATGGTTGGTCATGGGGTCAGCTGGCCTTGGTGTGGTGCTGTCGATGGTGATGTCGTGGATCCAACCGTTCATTGCCTACCCAGTTATTCAACCCTTGACGTGGCCATCTCTGAGTTTCCTTGCACTAGCTACTGCCTGCGCACTGCTTATACCAGCCCTCGTGGCACCACAACCGGAACTAAGGAGGGTGTCATGATCTCTTTCAAGGATGTATCTATAAGGTATCGCGATGATTCTCCTGAGGTTCTGCGTGGGGTCAACTTAGAGATACCTGACGGGCAACTCGTCTTGGTTGCTGGGCGTACTGGGTCAGGAAAATCAACACTCTTGGGTGCGATCAATGGTCATGTTCCCCACTTCACAGGCGGGTTTGTGAGTGGAAAGGTCGAAGTCGAAGGGTATTCCACAGCCTTGTATCGCCCCCGCGACCTAGCCCACGTGGTGGGGGTGGTCGGTCAAGATCCTCTCGCTGGCTTCGTCACTGACACGGTTGAAGAAGAATTGGCGTACACCATGGAGCAACTGGGGGTTGATCCCATGGTGATGAGAACTCGGGTAGAAGAAACCTTGGACATCCTTGGGCTTGCTGGCGAAAGAAATCGAGCCCTGTCGACGCTCTCTGGTGGGCAACAACAAAGGGTAGCGATTGGGTCGGTCCTCGCTACGGGGGTACGAGTGCTTGTCCTTGATGAGCCAACCTCTGCTCTTGATCCCGTCTCCAGTGAAGAAGTACTTGCTGCCCTGTTGCGTCTCGTCCATGATCTTGGATTGACAGTGATGGTGGCTGAACACCGACTTGAACGCGTTGCCGGTTATGCCGATCAGATGATTCTTGTCGAGAAAGGCCTTGTTACTGCCGATGGCACCGCAGCT
Source organism: Propionibacteriaceae bacterium (assembly GCA_009782785.1). GTDB lineage: Bacteria > Actinomycetota > Actinomycetes > Propionibacteriales > Propionibacteriaceae > WQYJ01. Next base: position 93,111 of record WRIJ01000005.1, read on the forward strand.
ATGATGACGACAAGTCAGCTCATTCCTCCTGTGGTTGAGCTGGGTCGAGTCGCTGGTTTCCCACAGGTTCCTTTATCAGTACGCCAAGCCCGGGGTATGGCTGGAGAATTGACCACGGCTTTGGCGGGGATAGACCCAGCTGGTTTTGCTCGGGTTCCCCCCGCGCAAGGAAAGTCATCAGTGCGAGTTGCCCAGGGCGTCAAGGCGGAGATCGAGCCCACGTCCTCACAGGTGGTGGTGTCGAAGATGACAGTTGCCTACCCGAATATCGTGGCTGTCAATTCTGTTTCCCTCACGATGCCGAGTGCCCAGATCTCAGTGATCATGGGAAGAAATGGTTCTGGTAAATCCTCCCTGCTGTGGGCGCTCACGGGTGTGCAACCGATCACAGCGGGACGATTTTCTGTCGGTGAGGTTGCCTTAGAGGGGCTCGCTTCTTCACAAGTACGCCGCTACATTCGGCTCGTACCTCACCATGCCAACGATCTGCTTTTCTTGCCATCGGTGGCTGAAGAGTGTGCCACAGCGGATCGCGACGCCGACGAGGAAGGGTTATGCCAGCGGATCCTGGAAGCCTTGGCTCCACGCATAGACCTGACCAGTCATCCCAGTGATCTGTCGCAAGGTCAGAAATTAGCATTAGTGTTGGCGATACAACTGACGGCCTCACCACAAGTAATCTTGCTCGATGAGCCGACTCGTGGATTGGATTATCCCGCTAAAGCAACCTTGGCTCAGATTCTCAAAGAAATGGCCATGGAAGGTCGCAGCGTAGGATTGGTCACTCACGACGTAGAGTTCGCGGCCGAAGTCGCTGACCAGATTCTTGTCATGGCTTCTGGGGACATCATTGCTGCTGGGTCCCCCACCCAGGTTCTGGGATCATCAGCACTCTTTGCTCCCCAAGTGGCGAAAGTGCTCTATCCCGAACCATGGCTGACTCCCTACCAGGTTGCCCAAGCCCTGAAAGGCCGCAACACATCGACTCCCGCAGGTGAGTCGTGATGAGTCGCTTGCATGGGCCTGTTCCTTTAGGCTGGAAGTCGATCACCATGTTGGTGATCATCAGCTGCGCTGGCTTCGCTATGTTTGCCTGGCCCCTGGTTATTCCGCTATCCCCCGATGCTGACATGGGGTCCTCAGCCCCTTTCATCTTTGTGGTCCTGCTACCTTTGCTCATTTTTCTTGTCATGGCGCAGATCTCCGACCAGGGAATGGATGTCAAAGCCTTAGCTATTCTCGGGGTCCTCAGTGCCATCGCTGCTGCCCTGCGGCCCTTAGGGGCTGGAACCAACGGGGTAGAAACTGTCTTCTTCCTGCTCATTTTGGCAGGGAGAGTATTCGGACCTGGGTTTGGGTTCGTCTTGGGTTGCACATCGCTGTTTGCGTCTGCGCTACTCACTGCTGGTGTGGGGCCATGGATGCCCTTCCAGATGCTAGCTTCTGCATGGGTGGGGATGGGTGCCGGGCTCTTACCGGATTCAGTGATGGGTAAGAAAATACGTGGAGGCCTCGAGCTGGCAATGCTAGTGGTGTACGCGATTGTGGCGGCGTACTTCTTCGGAATGATCATGAACCTGTGGTTTTGGCCCTTCATCATGGGTTCTGGTGGTGGGGGACCAACTGATCTTGCCTATATCCCCGGTGGGGCCATAGGGGAGAATCTGAAACGCTTCGGGTGGTTCACCTTGATCACCTCCACAGCCGTGTGGGATACCGGTCGCGCGATCACCACATGTCTGCTTCTCATGGTCGTGGGAAGGCCAGTTTTGCTGGCTTTTCGCCGTACTGTACGCCGTGCGAATTTTCAACAACAGACCCAAAATCCTTTCACAAAGGAAGTTGCATAGACAGTTGTCGAAATTGGGCATAGACTGACGTGAAGTAACTCATGTCTACCTCTTGGGGGAGGAACCATGCCTAAGAACATCATTCGTCGTACAGCTTTCATGCTTCTTGCAGCATTGCTCGTGGTGAGTGGGGGTGTTTCAACTTTTGATCGCAATGCCGAGGCGTTCACGCCCATATCGTCTTCGATTTCGGTTTCCACCCGACAAGCTGTGGTAGGCGAACCAGTGACGGTCACAGCTCATGTGGTGGACGCCAATGCTTTGGGAATTGAAGGGATCGTGGTTGATTTCCTCTTTGAACCTGTCGAACCAACAGCTGGTGAACCGATCATTGACCAATGTGTGACACAGCCCGGCGGGCGCTGCGAGGTCCTCCTCCTTAACCAAGAATATGACGCCGTTGTGGTGTCAGGTACGGTTGATTATAACCAGAATGAAATTGAGTTAATGCCACTCCCTATTCGACTCCAGGGGTCGGGAACCGTCGTGACGTACACGAAACCGGAACCTCCCGTACCCCCAGCAGAGGAATACTGGCAGGGTCCCATGTGGGTGCATACGTGGCAAGGCGAACCGGTCTATGCTGACGGCCGAGAAAAATGGGACATCGCGATCAATCTCTACAGTGATATTCCTGGCTGGAAAGGACCAGATTTGGCTGATGTCATCACGATTACGACGTCAGATCCAGAACTTCAATTGACTCCTTTGCGGTACGCCGGTGAGGGAAGCTACTATATGGAGGCGACATCGAAGAAGGCTGGAACCTTCACGGTCACATCAACCGTTGGTGGCATCACACAAGAAGCCTTTGTTACTTTCAAGGAACTTAGCCCTGGGTGCCCAGATGTTGTGTTGGAGCGGTTGTGGATCGTTCCTCAAGGCCCCGATAAGTATGTAGATGTGGAATCATCCTGGCAGGGAACCGTCACGTTGACAGGAGGCTCACAGGAGCCCTGGGGCAAGGGTGACTTTCTTCGTGTGAAGGCATCTGACCCTGTTGTGCAGATATCTGAACTCATTGACAAGGGTGATGGAAACTACACCTTCAATGTGACCTCTTCTCGCATCGGCAGATACGACATCACCGCTTTCATGGATAGCGAATGTGTAACACGCCGCCTTGACGCACAAATCACTTTTGTCCCCCAAGATACATCGAAAGAATTCTGGATGGGCAAGTTTGTTGTTGAACCATTTACTGGTGGTCGTCTTCCCTACAATGTTGGACCTATCTACGCCGATGGCCGGGAAGGTTGGGAGGGTGTCGTGCAGCTTGACACCTGGAACATTGTTGGTTGGGATGGATCAGGTCGCACAGATGCCGTGAGTGTGGTCTCCGCCGATCCCGCAGTCACCATTACGCCTGTCAGAAGTCATAACAACAGTATCTATTCAGTGCGAATGACCTCAACAACACCTGGGACGTACTCAGTGAAAGCCATTGTCGATGGCGTCTCGATTGAACGCCAGATCACCTTTGTCCCAGTGCCTGTTGTCGCGATGGCTGACATGGTTGTCGTACCCGAGATTCCCAATCCTGCAAACACGGTTCCTGCTGATGGGAGTTCAACATGGCTAGCCAAGATTTCCTTAGTGGATCTCGCCAATAATGGTGCCCCCCTTGCTGGTTTTGCCACGAGCATAGACCTCGTGCCTGCACATCCAGCGACCAAAATTTCCGAGATTCATGACATGGGTGATGGGTCCTATCTTGCACGAATCACATCCGATCATGCTGGGGTCTTCCGGTTGAAGGCTGTCGTGGCAGATCGATCAAAGGAAGGATTTGTATCGTTCAGTGCCACCAAGCTTGGGTGTGATCCCGCGTACAAGATCAGTGACTTTACTCTCGTACCAGACAATGGGGAATCTGTCCTTGCCGATGGGATCTCCACATGGGTGGGTACATTGACCCTCGCCGATCAGTACTATCCTGATGCTCTTGGTGCTGGGTACGACTTTACGATGGGGTATTCCACCTCACATCCCGAGGTCAAGGGTTCACCGTTCTATGACCATGGGGACGGAACATACACGATCAAGTTTTCCTCCACTATCCCAGGTGATGTCACTGTTGGGCTCCATTTGAATAACATGTGTGGAGCTTGGACAGGGGATCGCACCATCACGTTCGATGAGGTCATTCCAGAGGTTCCAGAAATAGTGTCCTTCACTAGTGCTCCAGCAGTCCCCACTCCTCCTGTTGCCCCGAATGGTGACGCATCGTGGATGGGTACGATTCAACTCGCCGATGTCAATGGGCAACCAGCTGTTGGATATGCCTCCGCGATTACACTCAATGCCCCCCATCCAGCCGTGAGTGTGAGCGAGGTATGGGACAATGGCGATGGAACCTATTCCATGAAAATCAAGGCAGTCAAAGCTGGCGCTTTCTATGTCACAGCTACCACTGGCGGACTCGTGTTCCAAAGCAATGTCTTTTTTGAGGATTATTCTCCCCAGTGTGAGTCAGCCTATAAGGTAATTGATTTCCAGGCCACGACAAGTACGGGAGTTGCGCCTATCCATAGTGATGGCGTCCAGGCCCATCAGTTCTCCTTCACTATCGTGGACTCTTATGCACCGCAGGTGAATGGATCCGATATGGCCCATGCCATCTGGCAGTACAGTGATCCAGGCCTTGATCTTGAATCATTCATCGATCATGGTAATGGGACGTACACCATTAGCTACACCTCCACCACTCCAGGTGAATACGATGCCCATATACGCGTGTTTGATGGATGCGGCACCTGGGGAGCAGCAAGCAGAATGGTGTTCGAACCTGTGCCGGTTGATCCTCCCACTCCTGACATCACTGTGTCCCTCGTCGATGTCACCTGGACACCAGTGGTTGAAAAGATCACCGAATGTCGGTATCTCGAATGGGTCGACAAGTGGGTGGGAACATTCACTCTTGTTGAAGAAGGTAATGGTGGCAACGGTTCAGGGTATGCCGATTTCTTCACTGTGTCTGTCAACAAATATGGAATCGAGGTCTCTGATGTGGCGGACCTCGGTGACGGAACCTACAGTGTGACCCTGACAAGCCAGAGTATGTGGCTCGATGCCACAGCGACTGTTGCTTTCGGTGAGACAAAAGTTCCACAGTCAGTCTATTTCTATAACATCCACGGTGACTGGTGGCCCTCAATGAGTGGTTTCACTGTAGAACCCAGCAAAGATCATGTGACAGCCAATGGCAGTGAAGCATGGATCGGGACCATCTCGATGGATGTGTGGTGTGAAGATCCAATGGCGTTCATTCCGATGATTGGTGTACGGGCCTCGAATCCTGGAATAGAGATCTCCGAGTTGTCCTACATCGGGAAAGACGAACGTGGCAATGCCTTGTATAACGTCTTCTTCACCTCAGAGATTGAGGGAGAATTCACAGTGGCCGCCTCCTATATGGGCTGGTATTGGCAGAGTCAGGACATCACTTTCGAACCGTACTTGATAGGTGACCCATCGGCCACCTTGAGCGACTTCACTGTGGAACCTCGTGGGTCCTGGACACCTAATATCTCCCATGGTGATTCATGGGTGGGTACGGTGGTTCTCGAAGGTGGCCTGGACTGGCCCTGGGGGAAGGCGGACGATATTGTCGTGAGCGTCTCTGATCCTGGGTTGGTGACCGTCTCAGAATTGGTCGACAACATGGATGGATCTTATTCGATGAATATCAACGCGGATAAGCCAGGTAAGTACACCATCGCTGTCGCCTATGGTGGACTCAAACTGACCCAAGAGGTCCGTTTTGATGATGACGTCATTATCTGTGACCCACTCTTTGCGATTGGCAAATTCACGGTCGCTCCTAGTGAGGGCACATCAGTGGCTGCTGATGGCGATTCGTCCTGGATGGGAACCGTACGCTTGATCTCGTACTTTGACGAATTCTTTAATGGCTCTGGTTTTGCTGATGGGCTCACCGTCACAGCTTCAGATCCTGCGGTGACTATTTCCCCGCTCTTTGACCATGGTGATGGAACCTATTCCTACAAGATGAGTTCTAAGAAAGCAGGTGAATTCTCAGTCTCAGTGGCTACCAATCAGTGTGGCGGGGAAGACGTCAAGTCCCAGGTGGTCACCTTCCTTCCTATTACTGAGATCCCTGGTCCAGGAACCCCCTCACCTGCACAATCATTCGTGTCAGTGTCCTCCACCATGATTAATGATGGCGACACAGTTGAGGTCACCTCTGTGGTGAAAGACAGCGCTGGAAACCTCCTTGACGGTGTTGAGGTGAAGATTGTTGGCGAATACTATCCCGAGTGGGAGTTCACCTCCCAGACCTGCATCAGCAACGAGCAGGGTTTATGCTCAGTGAAGTTTGCGACAGGAAAATACCGTGCAGACAAGCTGGTGATCCTTGCCTACATCGATGGCCAAGAGATTTCCATGTCGGGTACGTCGGTGTACATTTCCACTATCGTCATCTGTGAATCCCCAGATATTGAGGTTGCCCATCCCACCAGGAGTGTGGGGGAAACCCAGGTCGTTACTGGAGCTAATTTCACTCCGGGTGAAGATGTTGCCTTGGTCCTCCATTCTGATCCTTACGAGGTCGGCACTCTGCAAGCAAATGATGAGGGCATGGTGAGTTTCAGTTTCGATATTCCTACCGGGTTCCCAGCAGGAATTCATACAGCCATACTCACCGGTGCGCTATCCGGCCAGATCTCTCAATCCACCTTTGAGGTTCTGGGATCAGATGCTCCGCTGCTGACGGCATCGACTCTTGGCGGGCATGAGGTTCCAGCTCCTCCCACATCATCTGAACCAGTCACTGATTCAGTGACTGCTGGGACTCTCGCTGTGGCACCGACAGGTGGATCTGTCGCTCCCGCACCGTGGACCTTCTGGGTGTCAGTGACCTTCATGATTGGTGCCTTGGTACTTCTCCGACTTCGAGGTGCTCTGTACGTCTAGGAAGAGGGCAGAACAAGGAACGTACACGCAGGTGGCTCAACTGCTGCTAGCGTGTGCGGTTCCTCATGGACATGGCCACGGTTGCTCCTGCCAAGATGACCACGAGCAGTACGCCGAGAATCAGCGACCAGTCGTTGCCCCTTTGAGGTGATTCGCCAGTCGCAACACCAAGGTCAGTGCTCATGCTTGGGGTGGGTTCTTCAGCCATGGTGGAGGAAGATGGTGTTGGTGAGCTCACTTCATCTGTTGGTGATACACCAGGTGAGGCTATCCCAAGGTCGGACTCCGAGGGCCCTGGTGAGCTCGTGGACACCGATGAAGGAGACGTTGCTGATCCACGAGTTGGTGTGGGTGAGGTTTGCTGGCTTGACCCCTGGGATGGTTGAGCGGTGGTCGATGGCTTTGGTGGAGAAGAAGTTGATACGCTCACCCAAGCGGAGGGTGAAACTCGCGGAGCAGGAGCCTGCCCAATCCCACCACCGAGAGAGAAAGACCATCCTTCATAGGTGCCGAACACAACCTTGCGGGAGAACGCACCCTGGGTGGTATATGTCCAAGCCCCACCTGGTTTCGCTGTCCAATAGGACCAATAGGCGTTCCCGGGGGGAGTAGTCAAACACTTCTCTTGGTAGGTAGTTCCATTGGGGAGAGTGATGTTCTGTGTGGGGGAGGGCGAGCCATTAATCCGGCAGACAAATCCTGATCCGTTTGAGGTTCCCTGGTAGGAGACCCCTATTGCTGCGAGAGCATCGACACCCGTTGCTCCCGATGCCAGGTTGGATGCACAGTAGACGGCTGTCCCACCACCCAGGTCCTGGTAGTCGATGACAACACTCACAGCATTTTTGTCTGCGGACGTACAGGCACCAGTACGCCCAGTAGCGTGGGCAGGGATAGCCTCATGGCCGAGGGACAGTAGCCATCCAGTGGCAGTGAGGATCACCAACAGTGGAAGAAGAATAGGTCTCATCGCTCGCAACTCCTGCTCATGAGTATTTCCCGTAGTCAGTGCAAATTCTTGTGGCGCTCAGCCTAGCACTTCAGCGATCTTGGTGCGGTCCTCCAGAGACATCATCGAGGGCTGAAATGATCTCTGGAGGAAGGTGGACATCATCAATATCGAGCAGTGGGGCTAGTTGTTCCACACTACGCGGTCCGATCAAACTCGACGTCACACCGGGGGTGTCGCGCAACCAGATCAGTGCCACTTGTCCAGGGGTCAGGCCCAGACCTCTTGCAGCCACCTGTACTGCTTCAACAATACGACGCGATCCTTCATCCCCGTACTGGTCAACGAACCATGCCAAAGAGGAATCATCCCCCCGAGATCCTGGAGGTGTTCCCTGAGCGTACTTGCCGGTGAGAACACCGCGACCCAAAGCTGACCAGGCGATCAAACCCAAACCCAAAGACTTCACACATCCCAGTAACTCCCATTCTGCGCGACGAGCGAGAAGAGAATACTCCGCCTGCACTGAAACCAGGGGAGTACGCCCCAAAGCTCGTTGCCAGGTTTCTGCCTGTGCGAGCTGCCACCCAACAAAGTTCGATACCCCCACGTACCGAGCCATTCCCCGCGACACTGCTTCGTCGAGGGCCGCCAAGGTTTCCGGCAGTGGATCCTGCCCCCAGGCGTGGACCTGCCACAGATCCACATGATCGGTTCCCAACCTTGTTAAAGACTCTTCCAAGTCACGGAGTAACACTGTGTGTGAATTATCGACCACGCGGGCTCCACCACGATGAATGAAACCAGATTTCGTTGAAATGATGAGGTCCTGGCGTCGTACTGTCCCAGACATCAGCCTTCCCAGGAGCGACTCCACCTCACCAGATCCATAGGCTGCCGCAGTATCAATCAGCGTACCGCCATGGTCGACGAAAGCTTTGAGCATGTCGCTAGCCTCACTCGGGGAGGTACGCCCGATCCAGCTCATGGTGCCCAGGCCGATCCGGGAAACTTTCAGCTGACTGGATCCCACAAAAGCAGTACGCATGGACCCAAGACTAGGGCATGGATGAGCCATCTAGCCGGTGGACACACGTTCGTGGGTACCAACGTGAGGTGATGACACCCAATCAAGAAGTTATGCGTCCGGCGCTACGACATCAGCGATCACACCAAACCACAGCAAGCCGATGAGCGCCAAGCCCAGCAGTATTCGGTAGACGATGAAAACAGTGAACCTATTGGAAGCCACAAATTTGAGCAGCCAAGCAATCGTGGCATAGGCAACCACAAAAGAAATCCCTGTCGCTACCAGTGTCGGTCCCCAACCCATCGACCCATGGGCAATCTGGTCGAAATTTGTCACTGCTTCCAAAGTGCCAGCTAACGTGAGTGCCGGGATTCCCAGGAAGAAACTCCAGCGGGTTGCTGTCGTACGATCGATGCCGCGCAGCAATCCTGCAGCGATAGTGGCACCAGAGCGAGACACCCCTGGAACCAGGGCCAGGCATTGGGTGGAACCAATGATCAGTGCATCAACAACCGTGAGACTCGATTCGTCGCGAAGGTGGGCTCGTGGTGCTTTTTCTAAGCGAGCAGAGTAGCGGTCAGCGAACCACAAAACGAAACTCCATAAAATCAATGCCGTCGCAACAATCCACAAGGATCTCAACGAGGTCTCAATGAAATGGCGAAGCAGCAAACCTACAATTCCAATAGGAAGGGAACCAATGATGACAGCCCATCCAAGACGATAGTCGGTACCACGGCGGTTCTTATCGAAAAGACCAGCCAACCAACCTGTCACCAAGCGGACAATATCTTTCCAAAAATAGAGGATAGCTGCAGCGATAGCACCGACTTGGATGATGGCTGTGAAGGCCGTGACATCAATGTCATTAATCTTCATACCAAGAAACTGTTCAGTGATAGTGAGATGCCCAGTAGACGACACTGGGAGGAACTCCGTGATGCCTTCGACAATTCCGAGGACGACAGACCTCAACCATTCCATTGTGATCTCCTTAAATTCCTTTGTAGGATAAGCACTGATTCTCTCACACTATGAAAAAGAATCATTTTGACGATCGAGAAAGGATGAACGCTAGTGATACCCCAAGAGCAATCATCCCCTATCATCTCAGGGATCCCCTCGCAGGTGAAAGACCAGGATCCTCATGAGACGCAAGAGTGGCTGGAATCCTTTGATGGAATGATCCGCGATTCAGGCTATGAGCGTGCCCATTACATGGTTTTACGCCTGCTAGAGCGTGCTCGTGAGCGTCATATCGCTGTTCCGGGACTTCATAGTACGGACTTTGTCAACACTATTCCTCTCAACCAAGAACCCGCATATCCGGGGGACATTGTCATGGAGCGAGGTTATCGAAGACTGCTGAGATGGAACTCAGCCATCATGGTTCATCGGGCCCAACGACCCGGTTTTGGTGTGGGTGGCCACATCTCCTCCTATGCTTCCTCAGCAACCCTGTATGAGGTAGGTCTCAACCACTTCTTTAGAGGTAAGGCTCATCCCACCGGTGGAGATCATGTCTTTTTTCAAGGACATTCGGCACCTGGAATGTATGCCCGAGCATTCCTGGAAGGGCGTCTCCAAGCCCAGGATCTTGATGGGTTCCGCCAAGAGCAAAGTCACATGGTTGATGGGGTTATCAGGGCACTACCGTCGTACCCGCATCCTCGTCGACTACCTAATTTCTGGGAGTTCCCCACAGTGTCCATGGGACTAGGGCCCATGAATGCGATCTATCAGGCATCCTTCAATCGGTACCTTGCCAATAGGGGAATGAAAGACACCTCGGATCAAAGAGTGTGGGCTTTCTTGGGCGATGGTGAAATGGATGAACCCGAATCTCGTGGCCTCATCCAATTTGCTGCGTACGAAGGACTCGACAATCTCACTTTTGTTGTGAACTGTAATCTGCAACGTCTCGACGGGCCAGTACGAGGAAACGGGAAGATCATCCAAGAACTGGAAGCCTTCTTCTCAGGTGCTGGATGGAATGTCATCAAAGTCGTCTGGGGTTCCGGATGGGATCCGCTGCTCGAAGCGGACAAGGATCGCGCTTTAGTAAATCTGATGAACTCGATCCCTGATGGGGATTTCCAAACCTTCAAAGCCAATGATGGTGCCTATGTTCGTGAGCATTTCTTTGGGCGTGACCCTCGTACTGCACAAATGGTTGAGCACTGGAGCGACGATGACATCTGGAGGCTCACCCGTGGTGGACACGACTACCAGAAAGTGTACGCGGCCTATCAACAGGCGAGCCAACCCAATGGGCGTCCCACTGTTATTCTCGCTCACACGATCAAGGGATACTTCTTGGGAAGTCACTTCGCTGGGCGTAATGCAACACATCAGATGAAGAAACTGGCCCTCGATGATCTCAAGGCTTTCCGTGATCGACTCCAGATTCCGATCACGGACAAGGTTTTGGAAGCGGACCCCTATCTCCCGCCGTACTATCATCCGGGTGTTGATGATCCGCGAATCGCGTACATGGTGGATCGGCGGATGAAACTTGGTGGTTTTGTTCCTGAACGAAGAAGCTCAGCCAAACAACTGATCTTGCCTGATGTTAAAGCCTATGCCGGGGTACGACAAGGTTCTGGCACTCAGCCTGTAGCGACCACCATGGCTTTCGTACGACTGCTGAAGGATCTTATCCGCCACAAAGAGTTCGGGACGCGAGTGGTGCCGATCATTCCCGATGAGGCTCGTACCTTCGGAATGGATTCCCTATTTGCGACGATCAAGATTTACAATCCGCACGGCCAGAAGTACACACCGGTCGACAACGATGCCATGTTGGCTTACCGGGAATCAACCTCGGGGCAGATCATTCATACTGGTATCAACGAGGCAGGATCAGTGGCGGCCTTCACCGCAGCAGGCACTTCCTATGCGACCCATGGGTACCCCATGGTTCCGATTTACATGTTCTATTCGATGTTTGGTTTCCAGCGTACGGGCGACGAAATCTATGCTGCAGCAGACCAGTTGACCCGTGGGTTCCTCATTGGTGCCACAGCAGGCAAAACGACACTCGCTGGCGAGGGACTTCAGCATGCCGATGGCCATAGCCCATTGCTGGCATCAACCAATCCTGCGATTCGACACTACGATCCGGCATACGCCTATGAGATGGCGCACATCATGGAGCACGGTTTGCAGACGATGTACGGTGATGACCCACAGGATGTGATGTTCTATCTCACCATGTACAACGAGCCGATCGTGCAACCCCAAGAGCCACCGAATGTGGACATTGAAGGGATCAAGCGTGGGATGTACCTCTTGCGCGAAGGGCAAGTCGCTGATCGTCCCTGTGTCCAGTTGTTGGCATCTGGGATTGCAGCACCGTGGGCACTCAAGGCCCAAGAATTGCTGTGGCATGATTTCCATGTCGGGGCTGATGTGTGGTCGGTGACGAGTTGGAATGAGTTGCGCCGCGATGCGATGGAGGCTGAAGCACCATTGATGGAAGGTGGAGCCGCCCGCGAAGCATACGTCGTACAAAAACTGCGTGGTCGTCCAGGGCCTGTGATCGCGGTCTCGGATTACATGAGAGCTGTTCAAGATCAAATTGCACCGTGGGTTGAGCAGGATTTCTTTGCCCTGGGTGCTGACGGTTTTGGTTTCTCGGATACCCGTGAAGCTGCACGTCGCTGGTTGAAGATCGATGCCGCTTCCATGGCGGTCAAGGCTCTGCAAATGCTGGCACGAGCTGGTCAGATTTCCCCAGAGGCGCCGATGGCAGCTTTTGAGAAGTATCAGTTGGCGGATGTGAATGCTGCCATGGTGTCCAGCGATGGACGCTGATTCCACATCTCAAAGAAATCGCGTAGATTAGTCCTCGTGCACAGCAATGAGACGAAGGAGTCTAAGGTACGCCAGGAGGATCCTGTTGATTCAGCAGTGGTTTCTCAACTTGGCTTGATGAAAGATATGGCTGTCGAGGAACTCGGTTGGGACACCGATGTCGACGAGGATTTTCGCCAGTCAGTCATGGATCTCATCGATTCCGACATGGTCGAAGAATCTAATGGGGCTGTTGATGTTGTGATCCTATGGTTACGCAAGGACGATGGGGATGTCATGGATCTCCTCATCGATGCTCTGACCGATTTGGGTCCTGCAGGTTACTTATGGGTGATGACCCCCAAGATTGGTCGATTAGGACATGTCGGGCACTCTGACTTGTCTGAAGGGGTTTTGGCCGCCGGCTTGACCTTGACGAATTCTATTCCAGTGAGTCAAGACTGGGCCGCCCACAAGGTCGTACGCCCCAAGGTGAGGTAGTCACAACACAGGGGCAACACAGGGGGACGTACCTTTTGTGTTGTTTCGGACGTCAAAGCACCATCGGTATGAATCCGCAGAATGACCTTGGGATGAATGGGGCAGATCAGGCAGTCCCCGTAGTCCCACCATGGGGGTAAACCTGCGGTACACTAGGTGATCGCATTTGCCTAGGACTCTTAGCTCAGTTGGTGGAGCGCTTCCCTTACAAGGAAGAGGTCGTCGGTTCGAGCCCGGCAGAGTCCACCAGATGCTCCCCACACCCACACCACGTTCCACGTGTTGGGACATACACTGATTTTCCTGGTGCTGACCTTGCTCGACGCTAGTATTCTGGACAAGTCCAGATGGGTGTCCGCGCAGGGGCATGTCCCACGAGGGCTGACCGTAATGATCATCGCGTCAACAAGCTGATGAGGACGTGAGCAACGCAAGGAGTCGATAATGACCCAAGAAGCCATTCCCACGAATACACCTGCCGGTGTTCCCGAAGCCCTCCTCTCATGGGTCAATGAGATCGCTGATTTAACAAAACCTGATGCTATCCACTGGTGTGATGGCTCCAAGGAAGAGTGGAACAAACTAGCTGCTGATCTGGTTGAAGCCGGAACGATGATTCCGCTCAATCCAGCTAAGCGTACGAACTGTTTCCTTGCTCGCTCCAACCCTGCCGATGTGGCTCGCGTAGAAAGCCGTACCTTCATCTGCTCCGAAAAGGAAGAAGATGCTGGCCCTACCAATAACTGGGCTGATCCCACCGAAATGCGCAAGACCATCAAGGGTGTCTTCGACGGTTGCATGCGTGGTCGTACGATGTACATCATCCCCTTCTCCATGGGCCCCTTCGGTGGAGACATCTCCAAGTTGGGCATCGAAGTTACTGATTCTCCCTTCGTTGTCATCAACATGGTGCTCATGACTCGAGCAGGCACCAAGGCTCTTGAAGCCATCAACGCCGGTGCCTTCTGGGTACCTGCAGTTCACTCCGTGGGTTACCCACTGGTTGACGCTGATGGAAATGCGCGCGACGACGTTCTGTGGCCCTGTAATGATGAGAAATACATCACCCACTTCCCAGAGACTTCCGAGATCTGGTCGTACGGCTCCGGATATGGCGGAAATGCCCTGCTTGCTAAGAAGTGCTATGCCCTGCGTATTGCTTCGGTGCTTGCCCGCAACGAAGGCTGGTTCGCCGAGCACATGTTGCTTCTGCGCTTGACTGATCCGAAAGGTCGTCATTTCCATCTGTCAGCCGCCTTCCCCTCTGCCTGTGGAAAGACCAACCTCGCGATGCTTCGTCCAACGATCCCAGGCTGGAAGGTCGAAACCATTGGCGACGACATTGCCTGGTTGCGTCCAGGAGCTGATGGTCGGCTCTATGCCATTAACCCTGAAGCCGGATTCTTTGGTGTTGCCCCCGGTATGTCACTGAAGACGAATCCAACTGCTCTCGAAGCTCTCGACCATGACACCATCTTCGCCAATGTCGCTTTGACTGACGACGGTGATGTGTGGTGGGAGGGTCTCACCGACGAGCCACCGGCTCACCTCATCGACTGGTTGGGCAACGACTGGACTCCTGAAACTGGCACTCCAGCCGCCCACCCGAATGGCCGTTTCACCGTACGCGCCGATCAGGCTGCATCGATTGCCCCGAATTGGGAGGATCCTGCTGGCGTACCAGTGGACATCATTCTCTTTGGTGGCCGCCGTACGTCTAACGTGCCACTGATCGCTCAATCCTATGATTGGGAACACGGCGTCTTTGTTGGCGCAACGGTCGCTTCAGAGCAAACTGCTGCTGCTGAAGGCTCGGTGGGCGCACTTCGTCGCGACCCATTCTCCATGCTTCCCTTCTGTGGCTACAACATGGCTGACTACTGGGCACACTGGTTGAAGATGGGCAAGGTTCTAGGAGACAAAGCTCCCAAGATCTTCCAGGTCAACTGGTTCCGCAAAGACGGTGAAGGCAACTTCATGTGGCCAGGGTTCGGTGAGAATTGTCGACCCATTGAGTGGGCAGTACGGCGCGTGGCTGGTGAAGCTGAAGCCGTGGATGCCATCTCTGGACAGATTCCTGCACCAGGTGAGCTGAATTTGGATGGACTCGACATCTCCCAAGAGACCATGGATGCCCTGTTCACCTTGGACCCAGCTGCCTGGTCGGTGGAAGCAGATTTGGCGGAAGAGTACTTCCAGCAATTCGGCGACAAGCTCCCCACTGAGCTCACCAACCAATTGGCTGCTCTGCGTGCAAGGATTGCTGACGCCAGTTAGTATTTTTGCTAGCATCCCCATACTCGCCTTGAGCAGAGTTTCCACAATAGCTAGCAAAAAAGATGGGTGTGAGGCCACTGTCCAACCCGGCTTCACACCCATCGCCCTTGCCTTCGCCCGCCGCGAATGAGCCTTTTGGCACTGTCCCAGGTAGAATCGATCCCTATGGCACAAATAGATGAGCTGCGTACGGCAATTGGTGGGCTTGATCAGACCATGGCATCGATCGAGGCTGTTGTTGACGTACCTTCCAAGCTCGCGGCTATTGGCGAACTAGAAACCCAGGCAGCTCATCCAGATCTGTGGAATGACCAAGCTACGGCCCAAGAGGTCACTTCGCGACTATCCCGCCTTCAAGCGGACGTAGAAAAAGTGACGTCGTTGAGGAGTCGGATTGAGGACACCCGCGTACTCATTGATTTGGGGGCAGAAGAATCCGATGAAGAGACTCTGGGAGAAGCTGAAGCAAGTATTGATGCGCTGACCACAGAGATCCAGGCCCTTGAGGTACGTACCTTGCTCAGTGGTGACTATGACGATCGGGATGCCTTGGTCACGATCCGCTCAGAAGCTGGGGGAGTGGATGCTGCTGATTGGGCTGAGATGTTGTTGAGAATGTATTTGCGCTGGGCTGAACGTCACGGCTACTCTACCGAGGTCTATGAGATCTCTTACGCAGAGGAAGCAGGGATCAAGTCTGCAACCTTTCAGGTCAAGGCCCCTTTCGCGTACGGTACTTTGTCAGTCGAACATGGCACTCACCGCCTTGTTCGGATCTCTCCTTTCGATAATCAGGGTCGCCGGCACACTTCTTTTGCGGGGGTTGAGGTTCTTCCCAGTACGGAAGAGTCGGATCACATTGAGATTCCAGAATCGGATATCCGGGTTGATGTCTTTCGCTCTTCGGGTCCCGGTGGGCAGTCGGTGAACACCACTGATTCAGCAGTACGCATCACACACCTACCTACGGGAATAGTGGTGAGCTGCCAAAATGAGAAATCCCAGCTTCAAAATAAGGTTGCTGCGATGAAAGTGTTGCAGTCGCGTTTGCTGGAACGGGCCCGGGGGGAACGTGAAGCCCAGATGAAGCAGCTGAAAGGCGATGGCGGCAACTCATGGGGTGCACAGATTAGAAGCTACGTCCTCCAGCCGTACCAAATGGTGAAGGATCTTCGCACCGAGTACGAAGTGGGCAACCCAACTGCGGTCTTCGATGGCGATCTCGATGGGTTTATTGACGCGGGTATTCGGTGGCGGCGAATGGAAAATGATGCAGATTAGGGCGCGGATAACCACTGATAGGGCCTTGGCAGGGTAAAGTATGATCGGGCAATGATGAGAAATTCTCAGAATTCGTGAGAGGTGCGACATTGATCAAGTTTGAAGAAGTGTCTCGAATCTATGATGGGCAAACCAGGGCAGCCCTGGCAAACATCAATATTGAGATTGAGAAAGGCGAGTTTGTCTTCCTCGTTGGAGGATCAGGATCCGGTAAGTCGACGCTCATGAAACTTATCCTGCGGGAGTTTCGCCCCACAACTGGGAGAATCTATGTGGCTGGCAAGGACGTTGCCGTACTTCCAGAGCGCAAGATTCCCGCTTTGCGCCGTGAAATTGGAATGGTGAGCCAAGATTTCCGACTCCTTCCTGGGAAGACAGTTTTTGAGAATGTGGCCTTCGCTTTGCAGGTGATTGGCAAACCTCGTTCACTGATTCGTAAAGTTGTCCCCGAAACCCTCGAATTGGTGGGTCTTGCTGATAAGACCTCACGCCGCCCTGATGAACTATCGGGCGGTGAGCAGCAAAGAGTCGCCGTAGCTCGCGCCTTTGTCAACCACCCCAAGATTCTTCTTGCTGACGAACCGACTGGAAACCTTGATCCGGAAACCTCGGTCGGAATTATGAAATTGCTTGATCGGATCAATCGTTCAGAAACAACTGTCGTCATGGCGACCCATGACTGGGCCATGGTAGATCAGATGCGCAAACGAGTCGTTGAGCTTGAGTCGGGCCATGTTGTCCGTGACCAGGCTCGCGGCATTTACGGCGCGAGAGCCTGAGAGGAGACCCATGCGTCACGCACTATCTGAAACTTGGTCGGGACTGAAGAGAAACCTAGGAATCACCCTTGCGGTCATTATGACTATGTGGGTGTCTTTGTCCTTGTTCGGTTTTGGCCTCATAGCTGCCCAGCAGGTGAGCCTGTTCAAGGGGGAGTGGTACGACAAGATCGAAATCACGGTGTACCTGTGCACAGAAAAACTCTCCACTGGTGTTGATACCTGCGATGCTGGCCAAGGTGCCACAGAAGAGCAGAAGAAACAAATCCGTCAAGCTATAGAGAAGAATCCTGAAGTTAAGGAAGTTTATTATCAATCCAAGGAGGAGATGTTTGATGAGTTTCTTGAAGTATTCAAGAACTCTCCGATTAAAGATGCTCTGACTGTGGAAGAAATGCAGGATGCATTCCATGTGAAATTGGTGGATCCCCAGGAATACTATAACTTGGAATCTGAAATGATTCGTACTCGGGGTGTTCACAAGGTTCAAGACCTTCATCAAATCCTCGACCCGGTGTACAAAGTGCTAGCAGGCCTCCAGTGGGGAACCATTGCCTTGAGTATTGTGCTGCTCTTAGCAGCAGCACTCCAGATTGCCACGACCATCCGAATGGCCACGTTTACCCGTGGTCGAGAAATCGGGATCATGCGTTTGGTGGGTGCCTCAAACTTCTACATCATGGGCCCCTTCCTCCTGGAGTCTCTCATTGCAGGGCTCGTGGGTGCTTTCTTTGCTGCTGGCACACTCCTGTTCGGCTTGTGGTTTATCATCCTGCGTAATGCCCGGGAAAGCGGTGGATTCATGTGGGTCGGATGGGGTGAAGCAGGTATTGCTGTCATCGGCATTGTGATCGTGGCGATCATCCTCTCCGTCGTCCCCACAGTGATCTCCGCGCGAAGATACCTGCGCGTCTAGGTGAAATACTCAAGTCGGCCTTGAGGATTTTCTGGCTCGACACGACCGTAGAAGCGCCATATCTGCCCAAAGTCGACCTTGGGAACTAGAGTCATCAATCGTCTGCTCAACCGGTGAGCATGGCATAGAAGAATTGATGAAGGTGTGGAGGTCAATCATGGTACGGAAAGTCTCCCTTCGACGTATGGCAGTCATCACATGCCTACTCGCCCTCGTGACTGGAATGTTCGCACCCACCACGTACGCCGATGACCTCTCGGCTAAAAAGAGCAAGATCACCAAGGAAATCTCTGCGAGCAAGGGAAATATCGCTGAGTCGCAAGCCGCGCTTGAAGCCGCGGGGGCCCAGGTTGAAGAAGCCCGAGCACGAGTAGCTCAAGCCCAAATTGAACTCGACGCAGCACAAGCAGAATATGACAAGGCTGAAGAAGAATCACAGAAGAAAGCCGAAGAACTGCGCCAAGCCACGATCGTACTGACTAAAGCACGTGCGGAAGAAGACAAGGGTCAAGAAAGAGTCGATGATCAGCGCGAATCAGTGGCAAATTATGCTCGCTCGATGTACCAAGACAGCCTTCCCTTGATATCTGTGGCTACGTTGATGGGGGCAGAATCCACCTCAGATCTAGCTAACCGAGTGCAGTGGGCCGACACTGTTCTGTCGACCAACCAAATTGACTTGGATTATCTCCGAGAGATCCAAGAAGAACTTGTTGAAGCTCGATTGAACTCTCAGGCTGCACAAGAGGTTGCCAACGATGCAAAAGAGGAAGCTGACAAACACACTGCTGTGATGGAAAGTGCCAGAGATAAAGCTGAGCAAGCCCACCTGGAGGTTCAGCAAGCGCTCGAGGCTGAAGAAGAGGCACGCCGCGTTGCTCAATCAGCCCTGGAATCTGATCAAGCAGCTCTGGCATCCCAGGAAGCTGAACTAAAGAAAGTTAATGCGGAAATCGCTGAGATGGCGCGTCAAGCCGAAGAGGCCCGCAAAGCAGCAGCGAAGAAGTCCGGCTCCAGCTCTTCTGGATCCTCTGGAGCGAACATGGCCGTGTCATCCAAGGGTCTCATATGGCCCACATCTGGGGTTGTGACATCAAACTATGGATACAGAATCCATCCGATTTACAATACTCGCCAATTCCATGACGGGCTCGATATCGGTGCAGGGTGCGGTGTCCCCATCAAGGCAGTTGCCTCGGGGCGTGTATCACAGCGTTATTACAGTTCAGGGTACGGTTACCGCATCTTTGTCGATCATGGTTATGTTCAAGGCCGACATATGGTCACCTCGTACAATCATATGTCTGGATATGCAGTGGCCAATGGTGCGAAGGTTTCCCAGGGGCAAACCATTGGGTACATTGGGACAACGGGAACATCGACTGGTTGCCATCTCCACTTCATGTTGTGGGTCAATGGCTCCCTGGCTAATCCGCGTACCTATCTTCCCTAGGGTAGGATATTCCTCCGATCAGGAGGAACCATGGCTAAGGAGATTGGGCGTAAGCTCGTCGCCCAGAATAAGAAAGCGCGCCATGACTATCACATTCATGATACCTTTGAAGCCGGGATTGTTCTCACAGGTACGGAAGTGAAATCCCTGCGAGCCGGGCGTGCATCCCTCACAGATTCCTATGTCAGTGTTGATCGTGGTGAAGTGTGGCTTCGCAATGCTCACATCCCTGAGTACGCTTTCGGAACATGGACGAATCATGCTCCACGCCGGGTTCGCAAGCTTCTGCTCCATCGTAAAGAAATTGCCAAACTGGATCGCGAAACAGCATCCAGTGGGCGAACTATCATTCCTTTGCAGATATATTTTCTTGACGGGTACGCCAAAGTAGAAATCGCCGTAGCTACAGGAAAACGTGAATGGGATAAACGCCAAACCATCGCGAGCCGCGATGCCCAGCGCGAAGCTGAACAAGCCTTGAAGGCACGTACCAGGCGCTAGGTGCGAGAAATGCCCACCAGGGGGTACTGGGCTCAACACTGACTTGAGGCTTTACGCGGGGAAGCTGAGGGCAGTAGCGCGATTGTTTGGCCCTCGTGGGTTCGTTGAATAGTGTAGAAAATCTGTCAGTTTGCAGTACATGCATACGCTGATCCATTTTCCGAAGGAGGGGCACGTGAGAAGCACGTGGGTGCGCCCGATGATGGTCGCCTTCCTCGCTACAGTCCTGTTATCGGGCCTTGGCGGGATCCCATGCCAGGGGGACCCCCTCACCGAGCAGAAAGCCAAGGCAGAAACGGCTGTAGCGAAAGCTAAAGATGACGTGTCCCAGGCAACGGATGCCTTGTCAGAAGCTCGGCAGCGTGTGACAGCGGCAACACAGAAAGCCCAGAAAGCCCAGGAAGCACTAGATCTCGCTGCGCAGAAATACACCTTGGCCCAGCAAGTCAGCCAAGAAAAGACTGCACTGTGGGAGGAGGCAGGGCGTGTACTGTCACAAGCTCAAGCACAGGAAGCTGCAGGGGAAGCCAAACTGGAAGCCATGAGATCTCAGGTCGCAGATTACGCTCGTGCTATCTATCAGGACAATATGCCCATGGTTTCCGTTGCTGCGCTGATGAGTGCAACAAATACTGCTGAACTAGCTAATCGCGTGCAATGGACAGACACGATATTAGCCACACGCCAGATTGATCTTGATCAGCTGCAAGCCATACAGGCAGAACTTCACGAGGCACGCCTGCAAAGTGAAGAAGCCCAAGCTCTTGCTGAAGAAGCGAAGAATATAGCTGATGAACACCGTCAAAGCGCAGACGATGCTCGCCATGAAGCTGAGAAAGCCCACACCCACTTATTGGCAGCCCTGGATGAGCAGGTCGCGGCAGAACAAGCAGCCGCTTCAGCCCTGATAAGTCGGCAGAATGCTTTGACGAAGAAAGAAGCAGAACTGAAAGGAATCAACTCTCAGATAGCTTCACAAAACAAGACCACGAATTCTGGGTCATCGTCTGGAACAACCGGGTCCACATCCAACTCTGGAAGCTCTGGAAACACCACCGCGAAACCACCGGCACAACCTCCGCCTCCGTCAGCATCCAAAGCTCAGAAAGTTGTTGACTTTGCCATGTCGAAAGTCGGCGGCCCCTACGTCTGGGGTGGAGAAGGGCCTAAGGGGTACGATTGCTCAGGTTTGACCAAGATGGCGTATGCGCAGGTGGGGATCAACCTTCCGCACAATGCTCGTACACAATATAGCTATGGGAAAGCCGTGTCGAAGAATAATCTTCAACCCGGTGATTTGGTGTTCTATTATTCCGGGCCCACCCATGTGGGGATCTATGTTGGTAACGGCAAGGTTGTCCATGCTCGAAATGAAGCACTGGGGATTCAGATGACTGGAGTCGACGCCTCTCCGTACTTGGGTGCGCGCCGCCTACTATGATGGCCAAGGAACCACACTCGTCACCGCTTAGTGACCTTCGCACCTTGGTTTCGCATCACGAGAACTGATAGAATTCTTATCTGTTTCTTAGCCGATGGACCTCGCAGAACATCGCGAGTGGAAAGAGGAGTGATGGTCAAGGCATCCAAAACCCGTATGGCAGTGCTCTTTAGTTTGGTTGCTCTACTGGGATCAACACTGGGAGTCCCACAGGCGTACGCAGATCCCATGGCTGGACCCCAAGATGCCTTTGGCTTAGCCCGAGCTATTCATGAAGCTGTCACATCTGATCAACAAAACTCCCACCACAGCACACTGCTAGGCAATCGCAAACAAATGATCGGTGGAGTATCACCCGACGCTAAAGTGCTGTACGAAGCCACCCTAGAAATATCGAAAGAAAAACCGCTCGTCGACCCAGTGATGCCACTGCCACCTGCAGCCCAGCGTGTCGTTGACTATGCCCTCAGCAAGCTTGATGGATATTACGAGTACGGCGGAACAGGCCCCAATGGTTTCGACTGTTCAGGATTGACCTATATGGCATACAAGTCAGTAGGGATTGATATTCCGCGCAGTGCCACCGCGCAATACAAAGCCGGGAAAGCCGTCGATATTTCCGAACTTCAACCCGGGGATCTCGTGTTCTATTACAAAGGACCCGGCCATGTTGCTATGTATATCGGCGATGGCAAAATCGTCCATGCACGTAACAAGGCAATTGGCATAGTTGTCACTGGGATCGATATGTCCATCTTTACTGGTGCTCGGCGCATCCTGTCATGAGAGTTGCCTCGTGTCCGAGAGAGGACTTGAACCTCCACGACCGTATAAGGGCCACTAGCACCTCAAGCTAGCGCGTCTACCAATTCCGCCACCCGGACCAGGTGTTGAACACAGGGTGAAACTATACCAACTGCGTTCATTCTTGGCGATTTTCAATCACACCCAACCCAGAAATGATCACTGGTGCCCACCAGGAGATGGCCTGGGGGCCTTGTCCTGCCTCATGTGGTGGTCTTCACCTGTGCGTGAGTGACATATGAGAGAATAGCGATGTTCCATCGCACCCAAGGAGATTTGTGACCAACCAACCTGGCCGTACTGATCCCAGCGTCATTCGTAACTTCTCGATCATTGCCCATATCGATCACGGGAAATCCACTCTTGCTGATCGAATGCTCCAACTCACTGGAGTAGTCGACGAACGTACCATGCGCTCACAGTATCTTGATCGGATGGATATCGAGCGTGAACGCGGGATCACAATCAAATCTCAAGCAGTACGGCTACCCTGGCAGGTGAATGGGCAAGATTATATTCTCAATATGATTGACACTCCTGGGCACGTGGATTTTACTTACGAAGTGTCACGATCTTTGGCCGCCTGTGAGGGGGCTATTCTGCTCGTGGACGCTGCCCAGGGGATTGAAGCCCAGACTCTCGCTAACTTATACCTCGCTCTCGAGGCGGATCTCACGATTATTCCTGTCTTGAACAAGATCGATCTCCCAGGGGCGTACCCAGATAAATACGCTGAGGAACTCGCCCACATTATTGGCTGCGATACCAGTGATGTTTTGAGGGTTTCAGCCAAGACAGGAGAGGGGGTCGATTTTCTGTTGGGCGAGGTCGTCCGCCAGGTTCCAGCTCCGGTCGGTGAAGCACAAGCTCCGGCTCGCGCACTCATCTTCGACTCGATCTATGACTCCTATCGTGGGGTGGTGACCTATGTGCGTGTGGTTGACGGTGAGCTCAACCATCGTGAGCGCATTCTCATGATGAGTACGAAAGCCACCCATGAGGTTCTCGAAGTGGGTGTGATCTCTCCTGAGCCGGTCAAAGCCGGTGCCCTCGGTGTGGGGGAGGTGGGCTATCTCATCACTGGTGTGAAGGATGTACGCCAATCTCGGGTTGGCGATACAGTGTCCACTTCTGCGAAACCAGCGAAGGAAGCCCTCAGTGGGTACCGCCACCCGAAACCCATGGTCTATGCGGGGATCTATCCCATTGAGGGAACAGATTATCCACTGCTGCGTGAGGCCCTAGAGAAACTTCAACTCAATGATGCGGCTCTCGTTTTTGAGCCAGAAACCTCTGCGGCGCTCGGATTCGGGTTCCGAGTAGGATTCCTTGGTTTGCTCCATATGGAGATCATTCGTGAGCGGCTCGACCGTGAATACGACTTGGATATCATTTCAACCGCACCTAATGTTGTCTACCGGGTTGTGATGGAGGATGAGACTGAACATATGGTCATGAATCCTTCAGAATTCCCTGAAGGAAAAATCAGGGAAGTTTTTGAACCTGTCGTGAAAGCTTCAGTCATTGCCCCAGCAGAGTATGTCGGTACCCTCATGGAGCTTTGTCAGCAGCGCAGAGGCGCGCAAACGGGAATGGATTATCTCTCCTCGGATCGAGTGGAATTGCACTATCAACTTCCACTTGCAGAGATCGTCTATGACTTCTTTGACAATTTGAAGTCACGAACCAAAGGATATGCCTCCCTGGACTATGAAGACGCTGGAGAGCAGGTTGCCGATCTGGTGAAGGTGGACATCCTCTTGAACTCCGAAACAGTCGATGCTTTCTCGGCGATTGTTCACAAGGACAAAGCCTACGATTATGGGGTAGATATGGCTACACGCTTGAGAAAACTCATTCCGCGCCAACAATTCGAGGTCCCCATTCAAGCTGCTATAGGTTCTCGCGTCATTGCCCGCGAAACTATCCGCGCCATGCGCAAAGATGTCCTAGCAAAGTGTTATGGTGGTGACATCACTCGTAAGCGCAAGCTGCTGGAGAAGCAGAAAGAAGGCAAGAAGAGAATGAAGATGGTGGGGCGAGTCGAGGTTCCTCAAGAGGCTTTTGTCGCAGCCCTCGCGACCTCTGAAATAGAGAAGAAGTAGCTCGGACATGGCGACTCCGCTCTCTTTATACATTCACATTCCGTGGTGCCGTACGCGGTGCGGTTATTGTGACTTCACTACCTTCGAGTTGGAAGAATCATGCAGGGCCGAGAAGGTTATGCCTTATGTGAGCGCCCTATGCATGGAGATTGGTCGAGCTCGTGTGGGAATAGACGAACCAGAAGTGTCATCGATCTACTTTGGTGGTGGAACACCGACCCTCCTTCGGATCTCGGATTTTGAAAAAATCCTCGCTAGTGTTCATGAGCATTTCACTGTTCGGCCTTCAGCAGAAATCACAACCGAGGCGAACCCAGAGACCCTCAGTTTTGATTATCTTGTGGGTTTGCGGGAGCTAGGAATCAACCGCTTGTCCATGGGGATGCAGTCTGCTGCCCTCCATGTTCTCGACACTCTCGAAAGGATCCATAGTCCTTCGCGGGTTCTCGATTGTGCCCAGTGGGCGCGCAGTGCTGGGTTCCACAATCTATCTTTAGATTTGATTTATGGTACGCCAGGGGAGTCTATGGAAGATTGGGAGTTTTCACTGCGGGCAGCCCTCGACGCAGGGGCGAATCATATCTCAGCTTATGCGCTCACGGTGGAAGAAGGCACACCATTGGCTCGACGTATTGCTGAGGGTTATCTTGATGACGTGAACCAGGATGACATGGCAGAAAAATACGTACTTGCTGATGAGATCCTGTCCCAAGGGGGAATGCCATGGTACGAAGTGAGCAATTGGGCCACCCCAGGTTTCGAATGTCAACACAATCTGCAATATTGGAGATCTGGGCAGTGGCGTGGAATTGGTGTTGGGGCACACTCTTTTGATGGCCGGTCTCGTTGGTGGGCTCCCCGGTCCCCGATGAAATACATTTCGACACTTAATCTCGGAGATTCACCGGTGATGGGACGAGAATTGTTGACCGACGAGCAGAAACGCATGGAACACATCATGTTGGGTATCAGGCTTGCTGAAGGCGTGGACTTTGAATTATTGTCACCCGCAGAGAAGCAAAGAGCGGAACGGTTCATCATGTCGGGGCATCTCCACCACACGAGGGAACGTCTCATCTGCAGCCTTCGAGGCCGATTAGTTGCCGACATGATCCTGCGGGAAATCCTTGACTGAAGAAAGTGGGTGCTATTGTGGTTGCATGGCGCAAGAAAATGAATCTCCACAGTTGCCCCAGGAGCCACTCTTAGATGAGGAACCTGCAGTCAGTGAAGAAGCGGCATCACGTCGCAACCCTCGAAAGAAGATATTCAGAAATACTGTGATTGCGCTGCTGATCACCATCGTCCTGGTGCTCATTCCCACCTTCGTAACCTGGGTCGCTAGTGCAGGGCGCACTTCCACGATCGCCGAGGTTGGACCCCACGATGTTGCCATGGTTTTCGGTGCGGGACTGTGGGGAGATCGCCCCACACCATATCTTGAAGCACGGTTAACTATTGCCCGAGACCTCTATCGAGCTGGCAAGGTGAAGGTGATTCTCGTGACAGGCGACAATTTGACTGAGTTCCACAATGAACCCGAGGTCATGAAGAATTGGCTCGTTGGTCAGGGGATCCCGGCGGACAAGATCGTCACCGATCACGCAGGAGAAGACACGTATTCTTCTTGCGTACGCGCGAAGAAAATCTTTGGTGTTGATTCCGCGATTCTCGTCTCCCAGTCCTATCATCTGCCTCGCGCGATTTCGACATGCAGATTTGTTGGTGTCGATGCTGTCGGGGTGGGAGATCCCTATGCCTCCAACTATGATGGTATCAAGTGGGTGAGATATTCCTTGCGCGAAGTGCCAGCATCAGTCAAAATGCTGATGGATGTCACCACTAGGCGCACACCGATTCTCGGAGACTATGAATCGGGTATTGACGATGCTCTAGGCGGCTAAGCTAGAGCCAGTACGTACACAGGAGGACACATGGCACACGACTATCCCCCCTTTGAGCAGGGCCGTCACCTGTTGTCAGTCTCCCAATTCTCATCGAAGAACCTCCAGAGTCTCTTTGATCTTGCCGACGCGGTTGACCCGATTGCCAAGCGTCAAGCAGTGTGCACTGTGTTGGATGGGGCCATGTTGGGGTCACTGTTTTTTGAACCAAGTACGCGCACCCGATTGAGTTTTGAGTCTGCTTTTCTGAGGCTCGGTGGTGAGGTCACCACAACGACAGGTTTCACCTTCTCATCGATGGCAAAAGGGGAGTCTATTGCCGACACCTCACGAGTCGTCAGCGGCTACTCTGATGTTCTGGTGGTGCGCCACCCCGATGAAGGATCGGTGGCCCAGTTCGCTGAAGCCTCCACCGTACCTGTGGTTAATGCTGGTGATGGCGCTGGTGAGCACCCTTCGCAAGCTCTTCTGGATGTCTACACCCTCGACAAGGAACTTGCTAGCCGATCAAAGAGAATTGATGGATCCCACGTGGCTATCATTGGGGACCTCAAGTACGGGCGTACGGTCCATTCGCTCATCAAACTCATGAGTCTCTATTCGGACCTTCATTTTTCGCTGTTTGCACCGATGTCGATGGAGTTACCTGACGAGGTGAGGAAGTACGCCGAGACGAGAGGGCACGAGGTGCGCGTAGCCGATAGTGTCATCGAAGCTGTCCGTGGTGTCGATGCGGTGTATGCCACCCGCGTCCAGCGTGAACGCATGACTGAGGAACTGGCCACAGCAAATACTCAAGGTGATCTCCTCAATTGGGCAATGCTCGCTGAAGCAGACAATCTGGACGCGATCATCATGCATCCACTGCCGAGGGATTCGCGACCCAACTCCTTTGATCTGGCTTCAGATGTGGACGATCTTCCCGGTTTGGCTATCTTCCATCAGACTGACAATGGGCTCAATATTCGCATGGCGATATTCCTGACAGCTCTCGGGGTCAATATTGAAGCCGTACAACTGACCACCAAACAGCGCCCATGGAAGGCGACGCTTCGGTGAGGACTGACTATTCCATTACTGGGCTGACGAGCGATGAAGTAGCCCAGCGCCAAGAGTCTGGGCAAACCAATGCTGTGGTCAGTGTCACTTCGCGTTCTTTAAAGAAAATCATCGCCGACAATGTTTTCACTCGCTTCAATGCCCTTCTTGGTGTGCTCTTTGTGCTGGTCCTCCTGACAGGTTCCTATATCGATGGCCTCTTTGGCCTTGCTTTGATCTTGAACTCGCTGTTGGGTATCGGCCAGGAATGGTACGCCAAGCGAAAACTGGATTCCTTAGCTGTACTCCATGCCCCTGAAGCTGTCGTTGTTAGGGATTCACGCCAGCACAGGATTGACTTGGGTGAGGTTGTTCTCGATGATTTGGTGTGTCTGAGTCCAGGTGACCAGATTCCAGCTGACGGGCCAGTCATCGCTAGTGAAAACCTCGAAGTCGATGAATCAAATCTCACGGGTGAATCGGATTCAATATCGAAAAGTGTCGACGATCAAGTCTTCTCTGGCACTGTTGTTGTTGCGGGAACAGGGTTGTTTCGAGCAGCAGTGGTCGGTAGTGATGCGACAGCTCAGAAGCTCGCGAGTGAAGCAAAAGTGTTTACCCGGGCCTATTCCGAAGTCCAAGCCTCGACGAATCGGCTGCTGAAGTGGATCACCTGGGTTCTGGTGGTGATGTTCCCGATTGCTTTGCTCGCACAATATCGGGCTTTGGAGAATCCTTCCTGGGCTGAGGTTCGTCTTCAATGGCGTAGCATCGTCTTGCGCTCGACAGGTGGACTTGTTGCGATGGTTCCTGAGGGTTTGGTTCTGCTCACCACCTTGGCTTTCCTCCTTGCTGCCCTGCAGCTGACTCGCCATCAGGCTCTGGTTCAAGAACTGCCTGCCGTGGAGGGACTCGCTCGAGTTGATGTGATCTGTCTGGATAAGACTGGAACACTTACCCAGGGAGAGATTGTTTTCGATCGCCTCATCGCTCTCGGCGGTCGCAATGAAGATGAGGTGCTCGAAGCCTTGGGAGGGTTCACCCAGTGTCCGGCCCCTAATGCAACAATGATGGCGATCGCTGGGCACGTGGTTCCACCCTGTCATGATGTGGTTGATTTCGTGCCATTTTCATCGGATCGAAAATTTTCTGCCCTCACCTTGGAGAATGATGAGTCCTGGGTCTTGGGTGCTCCTGAGGTTGTTGCTGGTGAAGAGGCTGACCTCATGGACATGGTGCAGTCCTATGCTGCACAAGGGATGAGAGTGGTTGTCATTGCCCAAGTGGAGTCACTTGAACACTGGGGTGCCATCACCCCGGTCGGTTTGGTTCTTTTGCGCGAAGAGGTACGCCCCGATGCAGCCCAAACCTTGGAGTACTTCATGGCTCAGCAGGTGGGTGTCAAGATTATTTCTGGTGACAATCCTGTTGCTGTGGCGGCAGTCGCTAGGAAAGTGGGGATCGAACTCGACGAACCAACTCAGGGCACATCGCGTATTGTGGATGCTCGCGAACTTCCCACAACCGCCGAGGAACTCGCTGAAATTGTTGATGACGTTACTGTGTTTGGGCGGGTTACTCCGGAGATGAAACAACTCCTGGTCCAGGCTCTTCAGTTGCGCGGTCATACTGTTGCTATGACCGGTGATGGAGTCAATGATGTTTTAGCCCTCAAAGATGCAGACATTGGGATCGCCATGGGGAATGGGGCACCAGCGACGAAAGCAGTCGCACAGATCGTACTGGTTGATTCGCGATTCTCACATATGCCAAAAGTTCTAGCCGAGGGTCGGCGACTGATTGCCAACGTGGAGCGTGTGGCGTCGTTGTTTGTCACCAAGAATGTCATGGCCGCGGCTTTGGTGGTGATGACAGCAATCATTGGATTCTCTTTCCCCTTCCTTCCCAGGCATATGACGCTTCTGTCAGTCCTCACGATCGGAATTCCTGCAGCTGTCCTTGCCTTGGGGCCCAATAAGAGAAGGTACGTTCCGGGGTTCCTCACTCGCGTCTTGCTCCTGTCCGTACCGGCAGGAATAGCCGCTGGGGTGGCAACCTTTATTGCCTTTGTTCTTGGGGTTGGTTCTGACGCCGAGCGTTCCACCTTGGCTTTAATGGTGTTGTTTATCGTGAACTTCTGGTTGCTGGGGGTTCTCGCACGTCCCTGGAACTGGTGGAAGATCATGACCATCATGGCCATGATTAGCCTGGCAGTCGCAGCGATTGTCCACCCCTGGACACGAAGTTTCTTTGAACTAGCGATTCCAGCCAACGAGATCTGGTTGGCACTAGTCATTGGAGGGTGTGGGGCCATCGTGGTCGAGATCGCTCATCAAATACGGCGATCAGCCAGTCTCAATCATCCAGCTGAAGCCTCTCACAAGTCGCTGCAATCTCGAACATAGCGATACGATGGTGAAGCATCTCATAGATAAGGTGGTTTCATGCACTCTCGAATTGCGACGATATTAGGATGCCTTGCCCTAGGGGTGGGCACATTGAGTGTGAGCAGCTGCTCAGTGGAGCCCTCCCTACCTGACCAGGTGATGTCCACAGAGAGTACGTCCATACGGCCTTCACGTGACTACAGGGGTTTACCATCGGAACTGCATGGAACCTGGTGTAGCAGAGTTACCAAGCAGGCGTGTATCGATCTGGCTGATGTTTTCTTGGAGTTTCCCTTGGCTACGTTCAGTTACGGTTCCTCCTATTCAGGGCCATATTTTTTCTTGGCGATAGAAACAGCTGGCCCAGAGAGCTCCATGGCCGAGACAATGACCTTTCACTATTTTCCTGCGGGGGCAGTATGGGATTGTGTCACAGAGGCTAGGAAGTACGAATTTTCGTCCTGCAATCCAGACTACACAGAAGCACATGTCACCTCGGAACCTCGCCTCGTACACGTACCTAATCACCAGATGGGATACCAATACGATGATAAGGAGCCGTACTACCTCGACCCGACCACTGATGGACTTCGCACTCGATGAGTCCTCACAACAAAGAGGCAGTGAGTTCCTGGTAGGCAACTGTGATTGCTTTCTTTGCGGTTTCACGATCCCACGGCCATTGGAGATCGCTGTGGTCATAGATCTCCCCGACAGGGATACCTTGGTTGTGGGCCCACTGTGTTTGATCCCACAAGGCAGCTAGTCCACTTCGGAAGTGTGTGAGATCCCCCACATCGAGTATCCGTCCATGCCCAGGAAGAAGGAGAGTGTCGGGTTTCATCCACGTGTAGAGCACATCGAGAACCTGCACCCATCCGTGCAGGGAGCTCGTTTCATCACATTGTGGAGGTGAACAGTCCACGAGATCGCCGACAATGAACCCTTGCTGCTTGGGGAGTCCAAGGACCAGGTCGCTGCGGGAATGAGCCTGGCCGAGATAGGCGATCTCTACCGGTTGGTCCCCCAGGTCAACGAACTTGATGCTGGAGATGAGTGCTGTCGGTGTGGGTAGTGTATCCAGGGAGAGGTTGTGTACTTGCGCCTGGGCCTGATTCTCCAGGCACTGCACATCGAGAGGATAATTCTCGTGAGCCAGAAACTGGAGATCGCTGAATGCCGGCGTGCCAAAACTGTGATCCCAATGGCCATGGGTGAGAACCACATGAGTCAGTGGTACCTCGAAAGTCTGAGAAATGTCGTGACGAAGATTCGTACCAACATGAGGGTGGGAGCCGGTGTCCACCACCATGGCACCCTCCTGACCGACAATGACAGTGAAGCACGTGTCCTCCACCTCAAGTCTGCCTGAGAAGAGACCTGGTCGTACCTGCTCAAAAACCGTCATAACCCAAGGCCCAGGAGCTTGGACACAGTCAACCCAAAAGCTGATTCATCGAAGCGCCCACAAGTGGGAAAACCCTGGGATTTGAGGGCATCAGCTGCGTTATCGACAATAAAGGGGTACCCAACCAGTTCGAGCATCGTGAGGTCGTTGGGCATGTCGCCAAAAGCCGCCACCTCACCAGGATCAATACCCAGTTCACCGAGAAGATAGTTCAAAGTTGTCCCTTTACTCACTCCAGGTTGGGATAGTTCCAGAAAGCCATCCTCACTATCCAGCGACACGGTTAGAGTGAGGCGATCCTTGATGAGTGGTTCAACCTGCCTGAGCAAGTCCGACGTGGATTGCCCGTTGCGGATCAAGAGTTTTATCGTCGTATCGTCCACGAGAAGATCTCCCCCTAGTGGTACGACCAAGTCAGCTTGAGCGATACCCTCCCAGTGGGGGTACGGTTCTTCACGCGCCCAACCATGGATATTTTCGACTGCGAACATTGCCCCTGGTACATGCTCGCGTACGTCAGCAATGACCTCATTGGTCATGTCGCGATCCAAGGGAAAACCGTGGACAATCTCCTGCTTGGGTAGATCAACAATGAGACCACCATTGGAGGTGATCACATACCGGTGTGCACCTTCCATACCCTTGAGCGGATCAAGCCACCGCCATGGCCGCCCGGTGGCGAAAACAGTAGGAACCCCCAGGTCGCCAGCGCGGCGTACTGCTTCGATATTAACAGGGCTTGCCTCATAGTAGCTCGACAGGAATGTCCCATCGAGGTCGGTGGCAATGAGGCGAATGGGGGAAGTGCGGGAATGGTGAGTTTCTTGAGTGGTCATCGTTTGCCATTGTATTGCACGAAGACCCCAGTGAGTGCATGGATGCAAGGAGCAATACTCCAGCTCGTTGGTGAGAGAACTCCCATGTCCTAGGCATCGTTGAGGCGAAAGACAGATCAAGGATGAGACAATAGTCCCATGAGAGATGTTGTGATTTTGGGTTCCACAGGTTCTATTGGTACCCAAGCCATTGATGTGGTCTTGAGGCACAAGGATCGTTTCCGCGTGGTGGGGCTTGCCGCCGGGGGCAGTGACATTGATCGCTTGGCGAACCATATTGGTGCAGTACGACCAGCGAAAGTGAGCGTACCTCGCGAGGATACTGCTGACGGACTCAAAGACATCCTTACAGAGCAGGGGATCCCCCTACCAACGATACTGTGGGGGGATCATGCTGCCAGTGAATTGGCGGGAATGGGGGCTCACGTCGTGCTCAACGCCATCACTGGGTACGCCGGTTTGGAGCCGACACTAGCCACCCTCAACTCCGGTTCCACCCTCGCTCTGGCTAATAAAGAATCTTTGGTTGTTGGTGGAGAGCTGGTCACCTCAGCGGCTGTCCCCGGCCAGATCGTACCGGTGGATTCTGAGCACTCTGCTATAGCTCAAGCGCTTCGTTCGGGAGCCGACCAAGAAGTTTCCCGCATTATTTTGACCGCCTCTGGGGGACCCTTCCGTGGATTCACTCGGGCCCAACTTGAACAGGTCAGCATCGATGATGCTCTCGCCCACCCCACGTGGGACATGGGTCGAGTGGTCACCATTAATTCCTCGACATTGATCAATAAAGGTTTGGAACTGATGGAAGCAGCCTTGTTGTTTAACGTGGACTGGGATCGAATCAAAGTTGTTGTCCACCCACAGTCTGTGGTGCACTCTATGGTGGAATTTCAAGACGGTTCAACAATTGCTCAATGCTCCCCACCAGATATGCGCATCCCTATAGCGTTAGGCCTGAGTTGGCCTCAGCGCCTGGATGATGTCGCTGATCCTTGTGATTGGTCGAATGCAGCAACATGGACCTTTGAACCTCTTGATGACGAAATCTTCCCAGCAGTAGAACTGGCACGCCGTGTCGGGAAGATCGGTGGGACATTGCCCGCGGTTTTTAATGGAGCCAATGAGGTCTGTGTGGACGGGTTTTGTGACAGAAAGATGGCATTTGTTGGTATCGTTGATACGGTGTCTCGCGTTGTGGAGGACTACATGGGTGAGTTTCCCCAGCTCGCTAACGATCAACGACCCCCCACCACACTCGATGACATTCGCCAGGCTGACACCTGGGCGAGAGCACAGGCTACAGAACTAATCGAGAGGATCTCATGACCGACACCATTATAAAGATCGTTGGCGCTTTGATCTTTTTCGCCCTGATCCTGCTCAGTGTCACCCTGCATGAGCTTGGCCATTTCATTCCTGGCAAACTGTTTAAAGTCAAGGTCCTTCAATTCTTTCTCGGCTTTGGAAAGAACCTGTGGAAGACGAAGCGTGGGGAAACAGAATATGGAGTCAAGATGATTCCTTTGGGTGGATATGTTCTCATGCAAGGGATGTACCCACCCAAGCGTGAGGGGAAAAACACCTGGCTGAAGAGAGTCGCAGATTCTGCGCGTGAAGCCGAATGGGAGAACATCACGCAGGCGGATGTAGCCAGTGGGCGGTTGTTTTTCCAGAAGCCTTTGTGGCAGAGAATGATCATCATGTTTTCAGGAGTTTTCACAAATCTCCTGCTCGCTTTCGTACTCTTCCTTGGTGTGAACATGACCTTTGGGATGAACAAGCCCATAGAAAACTCGATGGAAATAGAGTACGTCCAGCAATGCCAGCAACCCGCTCCGGAACCATGTGTTCCCACGCCTGCCAGTGCCATGGGTTTGCAAGCAGGCGATGTCCTTGTGGAGTTTAACGGGCAACCCTATGCGTCGTGGGATCTCATGACGCAAGCTATTCGCGCCAATGGTGATGCACCCGTACGCTTGGTCGTCAACCGTGATGGGAAACGTACTGAACTCCACGAGGTTCCAGGAATGGTCGGGCCCACTGTTGACCCTGCGGACCCCACACAGACTATTGAGGCAGGAAAACTTGGAGTGATTCGTGCCGACTCGAAGTTCGAACGCGCTGGCCCGATAGAAACATTGAAACAGATGTGGTTCTACACCACAGAATCAGTCAAGGCGATTGGGAAACTCCCAGTGACTGCTGTGAAAGTGCTGTCCGACATGATCACTGGCAAACCTCGCGACATTAATAGTCCGATCTCCATTCTGGGGGCATCAGTGATCGCTGGGGAGGTTGCTTCTGCTGAAGCACCGGCTGGTGCGCGGGTGGCCTTCTATGTTCAATTGTTGGCTTCAGTGAACCTCTTTGTGGGGTTGATCAACCTCGTACCACTTCCCCCCTTCGACGGAGGTCAAGTGGCTGCAGGAGTCTATGAATCGATCAGGCGCAGAATCATGAAACTTCGCGGCAAGGCTGATCCTGGCCCTGCGGATACTGCGAGGTTGCTGCCAGTGACCTATGTCGTTGGTGGGATGCTCGTCCTCATCGGTGTCATTCTTATTCTTGCTGACATTATTTCACCCGTGGCATTGTTCTAGAACTGTGTACGAAGGAGTACGACAATGAGTGACGACACCACCGCTTTGGCACCTCGACGAAAAACCCGCAAGGTGAGCTTAGGGTCGGTGTTTGTCGGTGGTGATGCACCTATTACTGTGCAGACGATGACCACGACACCCACCCATGATGTTGATGCCACGTTGGGGCAGATCGCAGAGGTTGTTGCTGCAGGGTGCGATATTGTTCGCGTGGCATGCCCTCGTCAAGAGGATGCTGATGCACTGCATGTCATTGCGTCGAAGTCACCCATCCCAGTGGTGGCGGATATTCATTTCCAACCGCGTTATGTGTTTGCTGCCATTGAGGCTGGTTGTGCAGGGGTAAGGGTCAACCCGGGAAATATTAAGGCCTTTGATGACCAGATCTCTGAAATAGCCGCGGCTGCCTCTGCCCATGGTACTGCACTACGCATTGGGATCAACGCTGGTTCTCTTGATGACCGAGTGATGGCAAAACATGGCCGGGCAACCCCTGAGGCATTGGTCGAGTCGGCTCTGAACGAAGCCAAGCTTTTTGAAGAGGTGGGGTTCTTTAACTTTGGGATTTCGGTCAAGCACCATGATGTGGTCACGACCGTACAGGCCTATCAGTTGTTGTCCGACAAGTGTGACTATCCTCTCCACTTGGGCGTCACGGAAGCAGGCCCTCTCCTTCAAGGAACAGTTAAATCCTGTGCTGGATTCGCTGTTCTTCTTTCACAAGGTATTGGCGATACGATTCGTGTCTCCCTGTCAGCTCCACCAGTAGAAGAGGTCAAGGTGGGAACCAAGCTCTTGGAGTCTTTACACTTGCGCCCTCGTAGTCTCGAAATCATTTCTTGCCCCACCTGTGGGCGATGCCAGGTGGACGTCTATTCGCTAGCGGAGCAAGTCACAGTGGCCCTCAAAGACTTCCGCACACCTCTGCGTGTTGCTGTCATGGGATGTATTGTTAATGGGCCTGGCGAGGCGCGTGAGGCCGACATTGGGGTAGCCTCAGGTAATGGGAAGGGTCAGATTTTTGTCCGTGGGGAAGTGATCGAAACAGTTCCTGAGGCTGAGATTCTTCCTCGCCTCGTGAGCCATGCCTATCGGCTAGCTGAGGAAATGGAACAGGGATAGCCGTGGGAGAGCTGAGGGTGTTGACCCCTGCTGACGAGCCTCAATTGAGGAGGCTTCTTCAGTTGCGTCCCATTGAGAATATTGTTGTCTCGGCTCGCCTCGATAGTCATGGCATGGATCAGAAAACTTCAGGGGCGGAGTTGGTGGGATATTTCGAATCGGGGCACTTGGTTTCAGCCCTCTCCAAGGGTTCCACCTTGCAACCGATTGGGGCCACGATTGATGCACTGGATTTTTTTGCTCACCACCTGGAGGTGCGTACATGTCAAACTATTCTTGGGGTACGCAATGAAGCAATGGGATTATGGAGGAGACTCAGTGAGTTGAGTTTCACCCAGTGGGCTTCGCCCCGTGAAGTCCGCCACCAGCAAAGAGTGATGGCCATGACTGGTCACCCACTCATCCATCCCTATCTGGGTGTCGAACCTTTAGCGACCAGATATATTGACCCGTACCATGAAGCATCACTCGCGATGTACACCGAGGAGATCGGTGTCGCACCCACAGACCCACAGGGTTCCTACCGTGACCATGTCACCCGTTTGATGATGAATCAGCGTGCCTTTGGAGTGATAGACAACAATCAGGTCATCTTTAAAGCCGATGTGGTGGCGATCTCTGGGTCGGTGTGCCAACTGGGAGGAGTCTGGATCACTCCACATTTACGCGGGCAGGGTCTCGCCAAACCTTTCATTGCCTCGGTGGTTGCTCAATGCTTGGAACGAGTCTCCACCGTCAGTCTCTATGTCAACGCTCACAATATTGCTGCCGTCGAGTCATATCTGGGCGTTGGTTTTGTTCAAGTGGGCGAGTACGCCACCATCATGTATTGATGCTACATGAGCCCTATCGAATCGATTGCGGCAACCTAATTCAGATTGACACCCAGACGCTTGGGCAACACCGATGGTTCATGTTAGTGGCGGCCAAGGATTACGCCTTGAGCAGTAGGTAGGCAAGCCAGAAGAACATCCCTGCTCTAGCGAAAGCTACGACAAAAAGTAGAAGCCAACGCCAGCCTCCTACTTTTTTGAATCCACAAAATGAGACAGCCAAGTACCTGTTGAGCGGGAAATCTATTGCGCAGCCACCTGGCTTGCGATCCAAGTAAAGCGTGACCAGAATGCGAACCAGGTCGCGCCCAATAGGGTTGTTATTTGGCAAAACGATGCCTTGATAAATAGGACAACGACGACACCATGGTGCTTTGGTGTGGATTTCGCTGGCGTGAGGACTTGATATGCTGGGGTTTTGATCACAGTGGTCAACTCTTGAAAGCGGTGGAAATATGCAATTAATAACCAGACGAGCCAAACGAGTGCCCGTAGTGCTAGGAGCCCTGACCCTACTTCTTGGCGTAGCAGGTTGCAGCGATGATCCCGAGAAACGGCCCGAAATCACTCCACGGCCCATCACTGTCACGAAACTGTACGAAGACCAGGATTTTGTGTTTACCACCGATAAATATGACATCGTAAACCATTACGGATCGAGCACTGGTGAAAAGGACTTCACTGGCACGATTAACCATATTGTGATCAATGTGGACTCCCCTGAGGTTGCAGAGATCAACAACATTCTCGAAGAGAGATTCCACCAGGGGGTCCAAGGTATTTCCAGAGACGAATACGGGGATTCATCCTTCCTGCTCCTCGACTACTCCTTCTCGGAGTCTTACGGCATTCTCTCCCTACTCGTGAGTGAAACTGGTGTAGTGATAGCCAGTGAGCCAAGTGAAATAGCCTATAACTCCTACAACATCGATTTGAGTACTGGCAAGACACTGACTGCCGAGGAGATCCTCGCACTCTATGGCTGGTCCATGGACAAGACGATGGCACATGCGAAAGACGAAGTGTCTGGCTACATTTTTGCGATCCTCGAATACGAGCAGACCCCGGAACTACTAGACGAAAAGGTAGAACAGGCCACCATCACACCAGACAATGCTGTCTATATTGACGAGCATGGAGTGGGTGTCTACATTGTGCAAGGGGTCCACGCGGGTAACCATACGACTCCACTGTTTGTCCTTATTTAGGAACTTGGGCAGGGGAAATCTCCCACACGAGGAGAGATAGACTGTCCATCGCCACAATGTCAGGAGTTGAATCGTGTCGTACACACTCATGTCGAAGTTGTTTGTTCGTACTCTGCGTGAAGACCCTGCAGACGCTGAAGTGCCTAGTCACCGCTGGCTGACAAGAGCAGGATATATCCGCCGAGCAGCACCAGGGATTTATTCCTGGCTTCCCTTAGGGCTGAAAGTACTCGCAAAAATTGAGGCGATCGTACGCGAAGAGATTGAAGCCATCGGAGCCCAACAGGTTCACTTTCCTGCCTTGCTACCCAAAGAACCCTATGAATTGACGAACCGTTGGAGTGAGTACGGGCCGAACCTTTTCCGGTTAAAAGATCGCAAAGGTGCCGACATGTTGCTTGGCCCCACCCATGAGGAAATGTTCACTCTGGCAGTGAAGGATCTCTATTCCTCCTATAAAGATCTACCTGTTATTCTCTATCAGATACAGACTAAGTACCGTGATGAAGCACGTCCCCGGGCAGGAATACTTCGCGGACGTGAATTCACGATGAAAGATTCGTACAGTTTCGATATTGACCAAGCTGGGTTGCACGTCGCGTACGAGAAGCATCGAATCTGCTACCAGAAGATTATGGATCGTCTTGGCCTTGAATACGTTATCGTTCAAGCGACTTCTGGTGCTATGGGAGGGTCGAGGTCAGAAGAGTTCCTTGCGATTTCTGACTACGGTGAGGATGAGTTCGTACGCTCACCAGGGGGTTATGCCGCGAATGTCGAGGCGGCATCCATTGCTCACAGTGAACAACAAGATTTCTCTGCAACCCCCCCTGTGCAGGAGGTGGCCACTCCGGGAGCATCCACTATCAATCTTCTCGTCGATTGTCTGAACTCGACTCTCACCGGCAAGGATCGCCCCTGGAATGGGGCGGATACCTTGAAAAACGTCATCTACATGCGCATTACTCCACAAGGGGAGAGGACCCCACTAGTGATCGGGCTTCCCGGTGATCGCGAAGTTGACGCCAAACGCCTTGAGGCTGCACTGAGTCCCGATAATGCTGAGCCGTTCAATGATGACGATTTTGAAGCCTACCCTCAACTCGTCAAAGGGTACGTGGGGCCGATATCAGATGGGGTGCAGATCCTGGGAGGTTCAACTGGTCTGGAATATCTCACCGATCCGAGGATTGCAGTAGGGACATCCTGGGTGAGCGGTGCGAATACCAGTGATGCCCACGTGACGAATCTGGTGATGGGACGAGACTTTTCTTCTGATGGCGTCATTGATGTCGCTGAGATCCGCGAAGGCGACCTCGCTGGGGATGGTTCAGGACCGCTCAGTATTGCTCGCGGTGTAGAAATGGGGCACATCTTCCAGCTGGGGATGAAATACGCGGAGGCTCTCGGCTTGCAGGTGCTCGACGACAACGGGAAACTCGTGACAGTGACCATGGGTTCCTACGGGTTTGGAGTCACTCGAGCGGTCGCCATGGTTGCTGAGATGAACTGTGACGACAAGGGACTGGCATGGCCCCGCAATCTTGCTCCCTATGATGTGGTCATTATTGTCGCCGGTAAGGGCGAAGACATCACCCAGGCTGCCCAGACGCTTGCACAGGAACTCGATGAGGTCGGTATTGATGTTGTTCTTGATGATCGAGCAGTGTCGCCAGGAGTGAAATTCGCTGATTCTGAGCTCATTGGTTTTCCCACCTGCGTGGTTGTTGGCCGTGGACTCGCTGATGGGGTTGTAGAGGTACGCGATCGCAGTGCGGGTACGAGTCGCACAGTCGTACTCAGCGAAGCTGTCGACGAGATTGCCCGCGAAGTTCGCTCCTAGGATCCGTCGGGAAAACCCGGCCATTGTGCTATGCCAATGCCTTGGGCAGACGTAATGGTGGCTGCAGAGACCAGGATGTCAACACCAACAGAAGGATCCTCCGCACAAGCCACCCACGTGGCTGCACTTTCAACAATGGATTGTTGGGAGCTAGCAAGCAAGGCCATTCCTGCTTTGTCATCTCGTCCAGGAGGGAGACTGTAGATCGCCGTCGTTTCAGGGATCACTTCACGCTCAGCGGCAATAGCCAACAGGCTTTCCATCTCCCGTTCCCAGGTTGTTGCAATCTTTGCCACCTGTGTCACACGTGACGAACTCAAAAATCCTAGGGAGGTTCTCAAAGCAAAGACTGCCTCGTCGTAGCTGACGATGAGATCACTCAGTGCACTATCTTCATCGGTGATGGTCACAGTGACGGCGCTATTGGCCAGGATGGGTGCGCCATAGGCCCCAGTGAGCCCCTGATTAATCTGTGCCAAGCTGGCAGCAATGCTTCCCCACAAGAGTGCCTCCAGGCCTTGCGAGGTTTTTGCTCTCACTAGGTGCGCCTCGTAGGCCAAGGTCACGGCTGCTTCCACTTCGGTGAGGGCGGCCTTGTCATCAACAAAGGTGGAAGCTTCACCAATATCTTGGGTCATTGCTGGGATGCGGTTGACCGGATCAGGGCCTGTGACCACCACCCACAAACCGTGAAGGGTGTCTGCTATGGTCGACCATTTTTCTTGGTCAGGATTGAGTTTCGCCAAACCAGCCACTGCTGCCCAAGCACTCTGGAGCTCAATGGCTGATGCGGTAGCGTTTGCGCTAAAAACATCATCGAAGGCACTCGTCTCGGGGGTACCTGTGATGCGAGGATCAGAAAATGCGCAACCTGTCAGAGAGAAAACACTGAGGATCAATCCGAGGAGAATAATCTTGCGCATGAGCAAATCGTACACAAGGATTCCACGAGGCAGTGCCCAAAGGCAGTGTGTCTCAGATAGAATGGGGGTCGCCCACAAGTGAATCTGACAATCGCAGAAGGAGACCACCGATGAGTTCATTACATGAAGAGGTTGAGTCGGTCCTCATGCGCCAAGGCCTTGACCTCGAAGACCTTACTCAAACCAAGTTAGGTTCCCGGAGTCTTGTCCGTATCACGATTGATGGTGACGGTGTATCGGGTCAGGGGTTAAACCTGGATGAGGTCGCAGCAGTGTCGCGTGAGCTTTCACAGGCCCTCGACGAATCCGAAGTTATGGGTGAACAGGCATACGTCCTGGAGGTTGGTACGCGCGGGGTTGAATCCCCACTGACTAAACCTGCACAGTGGAGGCGCAACGTTTCGCGCTTGGTGACAATCACTCTCCTGGGCGATGAAGTCATCACAGGCAGGATATCTGAGGCAACTCAGGATAGCGTCACCCTCACTGATGGGCAGATAGTGGCGTACGCGGACATCAAAAAAGCACTCATCCAGGTGGAGATGAAAGCGCAGGATCGTGAGGAAAAGGAGTAGCCATGGATGTCGATATGGCCGTATTGAGACAGTTAGAGCAGGATCGCGGGATCAAGGTGGAGGTGATGATCTCTGCCTTGGAAGAGGCGCTACTCCATGCGTACGAAAAAACTGCTCACCATAGTCCAGGTGGGCGCGTGACCTTGGACCGTCGTACAGGCAAGGTTGCGGTGTGGGTTCCAGAACTAGGTGACGATGGGAAGAAGATTGGCGAAGTCGACGGAACTCCCGAAGATTTCTCTCGAGTAGCAGCCTCCACAGCTCGCCAAATCATGATGAGCCACATTCGTGAAGCTGAAGACGAGCAGAAGTACGGGCACTTTCTCGCCAAAGAGGGAGACATCGTCATGGGAACGATCCAACAAGACAAGGATTCCCGTACGGTGCGTGTGGACTTGGGATCGGTGGAAGGGATCATGCCCCAAGCTGAGCAGGTGCCGGGTGAAGACTATTCCCACGGAGTGAAACTACGGGTCTATGTGGTGGCTGTTCGGAAAGAAATGCGCGGGCCTCAAGTAGTGCTTTCGCGTACCCACCCTGCCCTGGTGGAAAAACTCTTCCGCTTAGAGGTTCCAGAAATCGGTGATGGGATAGTGGAGATTCGAGAGATCGCTCGTGAAGCGGGGCATCGTACCAAGATCGCTGTCTTGTCTCGCTCAGGTGAAGTCTCAGCAAAAGGTGCGTTCATTGGTCCGAACGGATCAAGGGTACGTGCGGTGATGAATGAACTAGCCGGCGAGAAGATCGATATCATTGAATGGTCGAGTGACCCGGCAGAGTTTGTTGCACAAGCTCTCTCCCCAGCACGGGTATCCTCAGTGAGTGTGACCGATCCTATGGCGCGTAAGGCATTAGCGATCGTCCCGGATTATCAGTTGAGCCTCGCCATTGGTCGTGACGGGCAAAACGCTCGATTGGCTGCCAAACTCACCGGGTGGAGGATCGATATTCGTCCCGACACTGCTGAAGCTGGTGATGATACTCGCAACGATAGTGACGAGGCCTGAGGTGTCGGTTCCACTTCGTACCTGTCTGGGGTGCCGTGCGCGTAGCCCACAAAGTCACATGCACCGCCTGGTGTGTGATGATGGAGTAATCATCTCCTCGCGTACTGCTCCAGGTCGCGGAGCGTGGCTTCACCCGAGGATGGAGTGTTACGAGCTAACCCAGCGACGCAAAGTGTGGTCCCGCGCTTTTCGCCTGCCAGGGCTCACCATGGCATCCCCACCAGCGTGGGTTCAGGAGTCAAAGTAATGCCGTATTTCTTCTGTACACCCTGTTGAATTTCTCGACCAAGAGCAATGATTTCACTTGTGGTTGCACCTCCACGATTGGTGACGGCAAGCACATGTTTTGTGGACAGTGTAGCTTCTTGGGTTCCATACCCTTTCTCGAAACCAGCGTGTTCAATGAGCCAAGCAGCTGAGGTTTTGATCGTCCCATCTTCTTGAGGGAAGCGAGGTGCTTCCTTGGGGAGTTGATCGGAAATCTCGGTGGTGATCAGGGGGTTAGTGAAGAAGCTGCCTGCACTCCAGGTGTCGTGGTCGTTCACGTTGAGAAGTGTTCCCTTGGAGGCACGTACGGCGAGCACGGCTTCGCGGGCTTGAGCGAGGGGAACCCTCTCGCCCATGTCGAGGTGTAACAGTGTGGCCACATCGGTGTAGTTGATGGGGGAGCTGAATGGGTCATGACTGACGAAGAAATCGACACTCAGAACTGCATAGCGCCCAGGGTTCTCTTTGAACAGTGAGGTACGGTAACCAAAGTGGCACTGCTGATTCTCAAGTGTGACCACTTCCTGCTGACTTCGGTCATAGGCCGTGACACTGAGAATCGCAGAGGAAACTTCTGCTCCGTAGGCACCCACGTTTTGAATGGGGGCTGCACCGACAAGTCCTGGGATCCCAGAGAGCAGTTCGAGACCGGACCACCTTCGTTTCACGGTTTCCTCGATGAGTGAGTCAAGAACTTCACCAGCATTGGCATGGAGGATGAAACCGCCATCGGTGGGGCAGGCTCGAGCCCCTTGGGCGGCGACGACCATCACCGTACCGCGAAAACCCTCATCAGAGATGAGAGTGTTTGATCCGCCAGAGAGAATATGCAGTGGGGTGTCGGTGGCATCCGCTTGACGAGTGATCGCGACCATCTCGGTGGTGTCTTTCGCTACGATGAGCTGGTCGGCTTGTCCACCGGTTCGGATAGTTGTGAAGTCAGCAAGGAGATCAGAATCTGGCATAACGCGTAGAGGAAATTCCAGGAGAATCGAGTTGGTGGTCTTACACGAACAGGTCATGACCCAAGCCTACGGTAGATTACTTTGCGTGGAATACCTGCTCTTGTCATCGTCGTCCTGCGGAGACCCACCTCTTTGTCTTTCTGCGGAGCGAAGCGACTCGCAGAATCCAGATACT
The DNA here is from genome assembly GCA_009782785.1 of Propionibacteriaceae bacterium. GTDB lineage: Bacteria > Actinomycetota > Actinomycetes > Propionibacteriales > Propionibacteriaceae > WQYJ01. The sequence continues at coordinate 136,822 of WRIJ01000005.1, forward strand.
ATATACGAACAACTGGGTAGTCTGGACCCTGCGAGTCGCTTCGCTCCGCAGGGTGACGTGTGTGGGCGACTGCGCAACCCTGCCTCCTCTGTCTTTCCGCACAGCCCCACCCCACTGTCATTCCGCACAGTCCCACCTGGCTGTCTTTCCGTACAGCCTCATCTCGCTGTCATTCCGCGGAGGGTGCTGCGAGTCGTGCTGGCGCGCTCCGCAGCACAGGCTGCCCGACTTGGCAGGAATCCAGATCTGAGAGTTCCATGGTGTAGCTCGTGAACCTAGAGATCGACCCGACATTACCCATCGCAGCCCACAGCGATGAGATTGAGAACCTCCTGCGTACCCACCAAGTCATCGTGGTCGCCGGCGAAACTGGTTCGGGCAAGACCACCCAGCTCCCCAAGATCGCCCTTCGAGCAGGAAGAACCTCCATTGGTCACACTCAACCA